>NZ_LMPL01000002.1:0-767500 GCF_001424365.1 Williamsia sp. Leaf354 | reverse complement strand
TATTGGGTCCTGAGAGAACACACGTTCTTTCTGATGCTCATCATTGCGCTGCCTTGGAAGCAGCCGGCCTTGGGTCGGTGGGGTGTGTGGGTGGTGGGTGTGTGTTGTTTGAGAATTGCACAGTGGATGCGAGCATCTTTATTTTTTGAATGTTTTGTAGGTTGTTGTAAGTGTGTAAGGGCGTACGGTGGATGCCTTGGTACCAGGAGCCGATGAAGGACGTGGTAGGCCGCGATAGGCCTCGGGGAGCTGTCAAACGAGCTGTGATCCGAGGGTGTCCGAATGGGGAAACCCAGCACCCGTGATGGGGTGTTACCCACTGCTGAATGTATAGGCGGTGTGGAGGGAACGTGGGGAAGTGAAACATCTCAGTACCYACAGGAAGAGAAAACAACAGTGATTCCGTGAGTAGTGGCGAGCGAAAGCGGAAGAGGCTAAACCATGCAGATGTGATACCCGGCAGGGGTTGTCTGTGTGGGGTCGTGGGGTTCATCTTCTCAGTGCTGCCGTGCTGGGGGTGAGTAAAAAAATCACATGCTAGGTGAAGTGGCCTGGAATGGTCTGCCGTAGACGGTGAGAGTCCGGTAGCTGAAAGTGTGTGGTCTCACTTGATGGGTTCCCAAGTAGCAGCGGGCCCGTGAAATCTGCTGTGAATCTGCCGGGACCACCCGGTAAGCCTGAATACTCCCTGGTGACCGATAGCGGACTAGTACCGTGAGGGAAAGGTGAAAAGTACCCCGGGAGGGGAGTGAAATAGTACCTGAAACCGTGCGCCTACAATCCGTCAGAGCCGTTGGGTCCTTTGGTGGGCCGGTGGTGATGGCGTGCCTTTTGAAGAATGAGCCTGCGAGTTAGTGGCACGTCGCGAGGTTAACCCGTTGTGGGGTAGCCGTAGCGAAAGCGAGTCTGAATAGGGCGACCGTAGTGGCGTGTTCTAGACCCGAAGCGGAGTGATCTACCCATGGCCAGGGTGAAGCGTCGGTAAGACGACGTGGAGGCCCGAACCCACTTCAGTTGAAAATGGAGGGGATGAGTTGTGGGTAGGGGTGAAAGGCCAATCAAACTCCGTGATAGCTGGTTCTCCCCGAAATGCATTTAGGTGCAGCGTCGCATGTTTCTCACTGGAGGTAGAGCTACTGGATGGCGGATGGGCCCTACAAGGTTACTGATGTCAGCCAAACTCCGAATGCCAGTGAGTGAGAGTGCGGCAGTGAGACTGCGGGCGATAAGGTTCGTAGTCGAGAGGGAAACAGCCCAGATCGCCGGCTAAGGCCCCTAAGCGTGTACTAAGTGGAAAAGGATGTGGGGTCGCGAAGACAACCAGGAGGTTGGCTTAGAAGCAGCCACCCTTGAAAGAGTGCGTAATAGCTCACTGGTCAAGTGATCCTGCGCCGACAATGTAGCGGGGCTCAAGTACACCGCCGAAGCCGCGGCACTCACACAAGACACTCCAGTGGATCTACGGGTCTGTTGGTGGTGGTGTGGGTGGGTAGGGGAGCGTCCTGCACCCAGGGAAGCCACGGAGTGATCCAGTGGTGGAGGGTGTGGGAGTGAGAATGCAGGCATGAGTAGCGAAAGCGAAGTGAGAAACTTCGCCGCCGAATGATCAAGGGTTCCTGGGCCAGGCTAATCCGCCCAGGGTGAGTCGGGACCTAAGGCGAGGCCGACAGGCGTAGTCGATGGACAACGGGTTGATATTCCCGTACCCGTGTTTCCGCGCCCGTGATGAATCACATGTACTAACCATCCAAAACCACCAGGAAGGCCTTCGGGTCTCGAGTGTGGGGCTGCATGGGACCTTGTGTGGTAGTAGTCAAGCGATGGGGTGACGCAGGAAGGTAGTGGGGCCAGTCAGTGGTTGTACTGGTGTAAGCCTGTAGGGCGAACGGTAGGCAAATCCGCCGTTCACATAGCCTGAGAGGTGATGCGTAGCCGATTGAGGCGAATTCCATGATCCTATGCTGCCGAGAAAAGCCTCTAGCGAGTGGTGACACGGCCCGTACCCCAAACCAACACAGGTGATCAGGTAGAGAATACTAAGGCGATCGAGAGAACTGTGGTTAAGGAACTCGGCAAAATACCCCCGTAACTTCGGGAGAAGGGGGGCCATTGCTGGTGACGACTGTACGGTCTGAGCTGGTGGTGGTCGCAGAGACCAGAGAGAAGCGACTGTTTACTAAAAACACAGGTCCGTGCGAAGTCGTAAGACGATGTATACGGACTGACGCCTGCCCGGTGCTGGAAGGTTAAGAGGACCGGTTAATCCTTCGGGGTGAAGCTGAGAATTTAAGCCCCAGTAAACGGCGGTGGTAACTATAACCATCCTAAGGTAGCGAAATTCCTTGTCGGGTAAGTTCCGACCTGCACGAATGGCGTAACGACTTCTCTGCTGTCTCAACCACAGACTCGGCGAAATTGCAGTACGAGTAAAGATGCTCGTTACGCGCGGCAGGACGAAAAGACCCCGGGACCTTCACTATAGTTTGGTATTGGTGTTCGGTTCGGTTTGTGTAGGATAGGTGGGAGACTGTGAAACCCGCACGCCAGTGTGGGTGGAGTCGTTGTTGAAATACCACTCTGATCGTATTGGATACCTCAACCTCGGACCATGATCTGGTTCAGGGACAGTGCCTGATGGGTAGTTTAACTGGGGCGGTTGCCTCCCAAAATGTAACGGAGGCGCCCAAAGGTTCCCTCAGCCTGGTTGGCAATCAGGTGTTGAGTGTAAGTGCACAAGGGAGCTTGACTGTGAGACGGACATGTCGAGCAGGGACGAAAGTCGGGACTAGTGATCCGGCACCGGCAAGTGGAAGCGGTGTCGCTCAACGGATAAAAGGTACCCCGGGGATAACAGGCTGATCTTCCCCAAGAGTCCATATCGACGGGATGGTTTGGCACCTCGATGTCGGCTCGTCGCATCCTGGGGCTGGAGTAGGTCCCAAGGGTTGGGCTGTTCGCCCATTAAAGCGGCACGCGAGCTGGGTTTAGAACGTCGTGAGACAGTTCGGTCTCTATCCGCCGCGCGCGTAAGAAACTTGAGGAAACCTGTCCCTAGTACGAGAGGACCGGGACGGACGAACCTCTGGTGTGCCAGTTGTTCCACCAGGAGCACGGCTGGTTAGCTACGTTCGGAAGGGATAACCGCTGAAAGCATCTAAGCGGGAAGCCTGTTCCAAGATGAGGTTTCTCACCACCATTGCGTGGTTAAGGCCCCCCACAGACCATGGGGTTGATAGGCCAGAACTGGAAGCCCAGTAATGGGTGTAGGTGACTGGTACTAATCGGCCGAGGACTTACAACACATAAAACCCGCAAACAGTTTTCAACTGATACAAGCGTGTTATGCATCCACTGTGCAATATCTGAAACAACACACAATCCTGATAAAGGATCGTGACCACCCCACACTGGTGGGGTGTGACGGTTTCACATTGTTACGGCGGCTATAGCGGAGGGGAAACGCCCGGCCCCATTCCGAACCCGGAAGCTAAGCCCTCCAGCGCCAATGGTACTGCACCCTAATCAGTGTGGGAGAGTAGGACACCGCCGAACACAACTTCAACGCCCGGCCCCATTCCGAACCCGGAAGCTAAGCCCTCCAGCGCCAATGGTACTGCACCCTAATCAGTGTGGGAGAGTAGGACACCGCCGAACACAACTTGTATCGAGGCCCCGAAGACATCGTCTTCGGGGCCTCGGTCATTTCTGCTTGGATGGCCCCATGGCGTCCGTGGTCGAGACTTATCTGCATCGCATCCAATCCGCGTGCACCCCGATAGACGCCGGCACTCTCGCCGATTACATCCCTCAGCTCGCGGCGGTCGACCCGGACCGATTCGGGGTGTCGGTGGTCGTCCACGACGGCCACGTGTACTCCGTCGGTGACAGCGCCATCGAATTCACCATCCAGTCGATCTCGAAGGCGCTCACCTATGCGCTGGCACTCCGTGAGCGCGGTTTCGACGACGTCGACGCTCAGATCGGTGTCGAACCGTCGGGAGAGGCGTTCAACGAGATCAGCGTCGACCACCGGACCCGCCGCCCTCGTAATCCGATGATCAACGCGGGCGCGATCACCGCGACAGCACTGCTTCTGAAGCGCCCGGGAGTCGACGCGGCCACCCCGCACGACCTCGGTACAGCGGTCGACGAAGCGTTCGAGGTCATCCTCGAGTTCTACTCCGGCTGTGCCGGGCGACACCTGACGATGGACGACGAGGTGTACCGGTCCGAGATGGCCACCGGATCCCGGAACCGGGCGATCGCCTACATGCTGGAGAGCTTCGGGGTGTTCCCCTCCGATCCCGAGGCGGCGGTCGACCTCTACGTCCGGCAGTGTTCGGTGAAGGTGACCTCCGATGATCTCGCCGCGATCGGCTCCACGCTCGCCAACGGTGGGGTGAACCCTCGAACGGGTCGTCGGATGCTCGACACCGCGGTCACACGGCGCGTGCTGAGTGTGATGACCACGTGCGGGATGTACGACGGAGCCGGCGACTGGGTCACGACCGTCGGACTGCCGGCCAAGAGCGGGGTCGGCGGTGGGATCCTCGCGGTGCTACCCGGTCAACTGGGTATCGGCGTGTATTCGCCGCGGCTCGACGAGCACGGCAACAGTGTTCGCGGCGTCGAGGCGTGTCGCCACCTGTCCGACGATCTGGGCCTGCACATGTTCAACGTCGCCCGCGAGAGCAGGGTGACGATCCGTTCGACCTACGACGGGCACGAACTCGACCTCGGCGCCGGTCGGTCGGAGGTCGAACGCGCCTACCTTCGAGCGCATCGGCACCGTGTTCGGGTGTTGGAACTCCAGGGTGACCTGACCTTCTCCGGTGCCGAGAGCGTCGTCCGCCGGGTGGAGTCGTTGCGTGCCGACGCCGACGTGATCCTGATCGACCTCACCCGGGTCGGCGTCATCGACGACGTGTCGCGTCGATTCATCCTCGGCCTGCGGGCGACGCTGCTGGCCGACGACACCGAATGGGTGATCGTCGACCCCGACGGCGTGGTCGACGCAGCCGGACGGCAGAGCAGGCGGACCACCGCAGCCGACGCCCCGGTCTCGTCGATGGCCGAGGCCACCGAGCGTGCCGAGGACATCCTCCTCAAGAGCGCCGCCAACCGCACCGCCTGACCGATCGCGCCGATCAGGCGTCGTACACCGACAGGCAGGCCCAGGCGGCCAGGGTCTGTGCGTCGACGACGACACCGGTACGGATCGCCTCGACGACCTCGTCGCGCGTCCACCATCGGCCGATCAGGTCCTGCTCCTCATGTTCGAGACATGCGGTCCCTGGTCGGGGATCGTCGGCGAGCACGACGGCCGAACGCTGGGAGGTGAAGCCCGGCGCGACGTCGATGACGGACAGGACCCTGAGGTCGTCGGTCTCCATGCCCGTCTCCTCGAGCAGTTCCCGCCGCGCGACGGTGAGTGCGTCGTCGCTGTCGGGGGAGGTTCCGGCCGGGAACTCCCAGCGTCGTGCCGACACGGGGTAGCGGAACTGCTCGACGAGGTAGAACTGCTCGGTGCCGTCGCGCGTGCGACGTGCGATCACCACCGCACCGAGTGGCCGGTCGACCACACCGAAGATGCCGGCGGTGCCGTCGGGCCGACGGATCTCGTCCTCACGCACCGACATCCACGCATTGCGATAGACCTCTCGTGAGGTCACGGTCTCGACGTCGACAGGGCCGGCGTCGGGGGACTGGCGGTCGGTCGGCATGTCCACAGCATCACCTCCGGCGCATACCGTCCACAAGCGGAGAGCCGGTGCGGTGACCGGCGGGGCACGCACCCTAAGGTGAGGTGGTGCGTCTGGTGATCGCTGAGTGCCAAGTGGACTACGTGGGTCGGTTGACGGCCCATCTGCCCATGGCGCGTCGGTTGCTGCTGATCAAGAACGACGGTTCGGTCAGCGTGCACGCCGACGACCGCGCCTACAAGCCGCTCAACTGGATGAGTCCACCGTGCTGGCTCGTCGAACATCCCGCGCCACCCGAGAGCGATGCCTCGGCGTTGTGGGTGGTGACCAACAAGGCCGGTGAGGAACTACGGATCCTGCTCGGACAGATCCATCACGACTCCGTCCACGAGCTCGGCGTCGATCCGGGATTGATCAAGGACGGCGTCGAGGCGCATCTGCAGGAACTGCTCGCCGAGCACGTCGGGACCCTTGGACCGGGATACACACTGATCCGTCGCGAGTACATGACGGCCATCGGCCCGGTCGACCTGCTGTGTCGCGACGCCGCCGGCGGCACGGTGGCGGTGGAGATCAAGCGTCGGGGCGAGATCGACGGCGTCGAGCAACTCACCCGCTATCTCGAGCTGCTCAACCGCGACACGACCCTGGCCCCGGTCGCGGGGGTGTACGCCGCGCAGCTGATCAAGCCGCAGGCCCGCACGCTCGCCGAGGACCGTGGCATCCGCTGTCTCGTGCTCGACTACGACGCGCTCCGGGGAACCGAGAGCACAGAGTTCCGTCTCTTCTGAGCCGTGCCCAGACACAACAGGCGCGATCGGGGAACGCCGCAGACCCCACCGACCGGTGCCCTGCATCGGGTCGAGCGCGGTCCGGCCGGTCTCGACATCGATCACCATGTCCGGCCGATCCCGGGGTCGCGGGCCACGAAGCCCTACCTGTGCCCGGGGTGTCGTCAGACCATCGCCCCCGGCACCGCGCATCTGGTGGCCTGGCCGGTCGACGATCCCGAAGGCGAGGACCGGCGACACTGGCACACCGGCTGTTGGAACGGCCGCGTCACACGGACCGGATACCGCTAGTCCCGAACCCGCCGACGCGGGTCGGGCGGGGTGTCAGCGCGCCGATTCGGTGAGATCGGCCGACGACTGGTCGGAGGTCGTGTCGTCGACCCGAGCACCGTCGGTGGATCGCACGACCTTGGCGTCACCGGACAGTCCGCGGTTGAGGAGGTCGGTGCTGTCGGTGTCGACGATGTCCTTCTCGTCCTCGAGCTCGGAGAGCAGACGCGGCAGATCGTCGAGGTGGGTGCGGACCTCGGTGAGCTGGGCGAGCATGCGCGAGCGGAGCTGACGTGCGCTCTCGACGAGTTCGCCGGACCTGGTGACGCGCTCGGTCGCGATCGAACGCGACTGCGCGAGCAGACGTTCGGATTCCGCGTTCGCATTGTCGACGAGTTCGCGTGCAGTGGCCTCGGAGCTGATCTCGAGTTCTTTGATGGCCTGCACTGCCTTGTCGCGACGGGCGGCCATGGTGACGTCGAAGTCCTCCTGGACGCGTTCGCGCTCGCGGCGGGCCTGCACGTCGATCTCCTCGGCCTCGGCGCGGGCGTTGGCCACGATCCGCTCGGCCTCGAGACGCGCCGCCTTCATGGTCCGCTTGTGCTCGGTCTCCATCGCCGCGGTGCGCTCGGCGATGAACGTCGCGTTCTCTTCGGCGGCCGTGCGGGCCTCGGCCTCGAGGCGGGTCGCCTCGCCACGCAGGCGCTGCGCCTCGACCTTCGCCGAGGCGAGCTGGGAATTGGCCTCCTCGGAGGCGTCCTCGCGCAGCTGTGCCGCCTCCTGTCGGGCCACCGACAGCAGCTCGGCGGACTCCGACTGAGCATCGGCTCGCATCTCCGACGCCTCGTCGGCGGCGAGCTGCAGCATCCGGGAGATGCGGTCGCTCATGCCCTGGGCGGTGGTGACCGGGACCGACAGCGAATCGACCTCGCGGCGCAGCTGTTCGACCTCATCGCGTGCGTCGTCGAGATGCTCGGCGAGTTCGCGGGCGTTGGCGGCCGCGGCGTCGCGGTCGGCGGCGATGACGCGCATCTCCGCGTCGCTGCGGGCGAAGAACTCGCCGACCTGCTCGCGGTCGTACCCGCGCATCGCGATGGCGAAAGGCAATCCGGACGACGAGGTGTGGGTCTGATCGGACATGCGGAGGAGTTTACGCGGAGCGGGAGGTGTTCAGCCGCCCAGTGCGCCCGAACCAGACGATCGGCCGATCACCGCTGGAGGTCGTCCCACGACGGTGGCTCGAGTGCGGTGACGACTCCCGAACTGCGCTCAGGCAGATCGTCAGTGCGCGGCCGGTTCGACCAGTTCGAGCAGCACCCCGCCGGCGTCCTTGGGGTGGACGAAGTTGATGCGCGACCCGGCCGTGCCCCGACGCGGTTGCGGGTAGAGCACGCGCAGACCGGCGTCGGTGAGTCGTCGCACCACCTCGTCGAGATCGGTGACCCGTACGGCGAGTTGCTGCAGTCCCGGACCGTTGCGGTCGATGAACTTCGCGATCGTCGACGACTCGTCGATCGGGGACAGGAGTTGGATCTGGGTGCCGCCGGTCGCCGGTGCGTCGGCGGGCCCGACCATGGCCTCGACGACACCCTGCTCGGTGTTCGTCTCCTGGTGCAGGCACCCGAAACCGAGGTGATCGGCGTACCAGGTCTTCGCTGCCTCGAGATCGGGCACGGCGATGCCCACATGGTCGACCGCGGTGACGAGATCGCCGATCAGGGCGGTGGGGCCGGAGGCGGGGTTCGGTGCTGGTGAGACCATCGGACAACGGTAGCGTTGGAGTGTCGGTGACACCACACGCACCACATCGCCCTGCCACCCGTCGGCCCGCCCGGGCCGACACATCTTCTCGAGAGGTCGCCATGACATCGGTCATCGTCGCCGGAGCGCGCACACCCGTCGGACGCCTGATGGGGTCGCTGAAGGACTTCAGTGCCGTCGATCTCGGGGCCATCGCCATCCGCGGTGCCCTCGAGAAGGCGAAGGTGCCCGCGTCGGCCGTCGAGTACGTGATCATGGGTCAGGTCCTGACCGCCGGCGCCGGCCAGATGCCGGCCCGTCAGACGGCGGTCAAGGCGGGCATCGGATGGGACGTCGCCGCGCTGACCATCAACAAGATGTGTCTGTCCGGCATCGACGCCATCGCGCTCGCCGACCAGCTCATCCGTGCGGGCGAGTTCGACTGCATCGTCGCCGGCGGCCAGGAGTCGATGACCCAGGCACCGCACCTGCTCCCCGGGAGCCGGGGCGGGTTCAAGTACGGCAACACCGAACTCGTCGACCACATGGCCTTCGACGGCCTCTTCGATCCGTTCACCGACCAGCCGATGGGCGCGTTGACCGAGCAGGAGAACGACCGGGTCACCTACACCCGTGAGCAGCAGGACGAGTTCGCCGCGCGGTCGCATCAGCGCGCTGCGACCGCCTGGAAGAACGGCCTGTTCGCCGACGAGGTGGTCCCTGTCTCCATCCCGCAGCGCAAGGGCGACCCGATCGAGTTCGCCGAGGACGAGGGCATCCGCGCCGACACCACCGCCGACTCGCTGGGCCGGCTGAAGCCGGCGTTCCGCAAGGACGGCACCATCACGGCGGGCAACGCCTCGCAGATCTCCGACGGTGCGGCCGCCGTGGTCGTGATGAGCAAGGAGAAGGCGACCGAGCTGGGGCTGGAGTGGCTGGCCGAGATCGGGCCCCACGGTGTCGTGGCCGGACCGGACTCGACGCTGCAGGCACAGCCGGCCAATGCGATCGCGAAGGCCTGTGCGCGCGCGGGCATCAGTCCGACCGATCTGGATCTCATCGAGATCAACGAGGCGTTCTCCGCGGTCGGACTCGCCTCGACCGATCAGCTCGGTGTGGATCCGGAGATCGTCAACGTCAACGGCGGTGCCATCGCCATCGGGCATCCCATCGGCATCTCCGGTGCCCGGATCACGCTGCACCTGGCCCTGGAGCTGGCGCGCCGCGGCGGCGGGACGGGTGCCGCCGCACTCTGCGGAGCCGGGGGACAGGGCGATGCCCTCATCCTGACCGTGCCCGCGCGCGACTGAGAGTCCTACTACAGGTAGTAGTAACCAGTGGACGCGATCGGGCACAATGGTCGCCATGGGTAACTTCTTCGACCTGCGCACCACCGCCAAACGTTTCCGTTTCGTCGCGGTGCTGGAGGCGATCACCTGGCTCGCCCTGCTGATCGCCATGTTCTTCAAGTGGGTCCTCGGACACACCGAGGCCGTGGCGGTCCCCGGCATGGTGCACGGCATCGTGTTCGTGATCTTCGTCCTGGCGGCGCTGCAGTCGGCGCTCGCGCTGAAGTGGTCGGCGAAGGTCTCCGTGCTCGCGGTGCTCTCGAGCATCCCGCCGTTCGGCACGATCGTGTTCGAGCGGTGGGCCGTCCGCAACGGTCACCTCGCCGAGCTGTCGGACACCGGCACGACCACTGCGCGCGTCGCCTGAGCGCACACCCGGTTGCGGCGGCGGTCGGACCCGTGTGACCGTGGGGTCATGATCGTCGCCTTCAGCGTCTCCCCGTCCGGTGCCGACTCGGTGGACGCCGACGGTGGTATGAGCGAGGCGGTGGCCGCTGCGGTCCGCGTGGTCCGTGCGTCCGGCGTGACGCACCAGACCACAGCGATGTTCACCTATCTCGAAGGCGACTGGGACGAGGTGATGGCCGTCGTGCGCGATGCCACCGACGCCGTCGCCGCCATGGCTCCGCGGGTGTCGCTCGTCCTCAAGGCCGACATCCGGCCGGGTTTCGACGGTCAGTTGTCGGCGAAGGTCGAACGGATCGAGAGTCACCTGCGATGACGGTCGCCCCCGGCGACACCCTCGCGCGGACCCTGCGTCGGCGCCGCATCGCGGTGTCGGCGGTGTTCGGCATCAACGGGTTGCTCGCCTCGATGTGGGTGTCGCACATCCCGGTCATCTCCGACCGGACCGGCGTCGACCACAACACCCTGGGCGGACTGCTCCTCATCCTCGGCGGGGCCGCGTTCCTGGGCATGCAACTGTGCGGTCCGATCGTCGATCGCTGGGGGTCGCGCGGTCTGATCGTCACCGCCGCCGTCGTGCTCGCCGTCGCCACCCTCGGTCCGGTCCTGTCGCACTCGGCATGGCAGCTCGCCCTCTCGCTGGCCGTGTTCGGACTCGCCAACGGATCCATCGACGTCGCGATGAACTCCCAGGCCGTCGTCGTCGAGCAGTCCTACCGGCGTCCGATCATGTCGTCGTTCCACGCGTACTTCTCCCTCGGCGGCGTCATCGGCTCCGGTATCGCCGCGGCCGCCCTGTTCGCCGACGTCCCGGTGATCCTCACCGTGAGCGTCGTCGCGGTGATGTCCGTCGTGGCGATCCTCGGCGTACGGCCCTCCCTCGTCGTCGGATCGGCGCGTACCGACGACGGCCCCGCCGACGCAGGCGCCAACAAACGCTTCCCGCCGGGCCTTCGACTGCGCATCGCACTCATGGCGGTCGTCGCGTTCGCACTCATGCTGGCCGAGGGCACCGCCTACGACTGGAGCGCGCTGCACCTCGTCGAGCGATTCGGCACCACCGACGCCGCCGGGGCGGTCGCCTTCGGCGCGTTCAGCGCCACGATGCTCGTCGGTCGCTTCGCCGCGGACTCCGTCACCGCCCGGTTCGGGCCGGTCGCGGTGGTACGTGCGGGCGCGGCGACCGCCGCGGTCGGCATGGCCGTGGTGATCTGTGCGCCCGTACCCGTCGTCGCGATCCTCGGGTGGGCCGTCTTCGGCGTCGGTGTGGCGGGCGGTGTACCCCAGCTGTTCACCGCCGCGGGCAACGTCACCGACCAACCCAGTGGACGGGTCATCTCGACCGTCGTGGGCAGCGGGTACCTGGGGATGCTCGCCGGCCCGGCACTCATCGGGTTCATCAGCCACGAGACCACCCTCGGCTCGGCGCTGTGGCTCGCGGCGGCGGCGATGGTGTTCGCGTGTCTCGCCGGTTCGGTGGTGCGTCGACCGGCGTCGGCGTCGGAGGAGGGGACCGCGCGACGGGATGGAACACCGTCGGCGGGGCGTGCCAAAATGGACGTGTGACCCGACCCCAACCACGTCAGCAGGCCGCGGCCGTCGCGCGCGCCGCCGCCATGACCGGAGCCGTCGACCTGTCGGTTCTCAAGGAGCGCGCCGACGCCGCCCGGAACCGCCCCGCGACCCCGCAGGCCCCGCGCCCACCCGCCGGCAACGACGGTGCAGGGACCGCGGCCGCGGTACCCGCCGTCGTCGAGGTCACCGAGGCGACGTTCGAGGCCGAGGTCATCGCACGTTCCGACCAGGTGCTCGTGCTGGTCGATCTGTGGGCCACCTGGTGCGAGCCCTGCAAGCAGCTCTCCCCGTTGCTCGAGCGTCTCGCCGAGGAGGCGAGCGGGCAGTGGATCCTCGCGACCATCGACATCGACGCCAATCCCCGTATCGCGCAGGCCTTCGGCGTGCAGTCGGTACCCACCGTCGTCGCGATCGCGCAGGGGCAGCCGGTCGCCGCGTTCCAGGGTGTCCAGCCCGCCGCGCAGATCACCGCGTGGGTCGACGAGATCCTCGCCAAGGTCGGTGACCGCCTGACCGGTCTGCCCGCCGCCGAAGGCGCCGAGGTACCCGATCCGGTCGATCCGCGGATGGCCGAGGCGGAGTCGAAGCTCGACGAGGGAGACTTCGACGGCGCGCTCGCCGCGTATCAGGCCCTGGCGCAGGCCGAACCGGGCAACGTCGAGGCCGCCTCGGCCGCCCGCAACATCGAGTTCGTCATCCGGGCGCAGGCCGCCGACCCCTCCGTGGTCGACACCGCCGCACCCGACGACATCGAGGGTCAGTTCGCCGCGGCCGATGTCCTCCTGCTCAACCAGCGACCCGACGACGCGTTCGACCGCCTCATCGCACTGGTGCGCGCGACCTCCGGCGACGACCGGTCGGCGGTCCGCACACGACTGCTGTCCCTCTTCGAGCTCTTCGATCCGTCGGAACCGTTCGTGGTGGCCGCCCGTCGCAAGCTCGCCAGCGCCCTGTACTGAGACCGATTCGGCGGGTCAGCCCGCGGGCTGGATCCAGATGGCGCCGTTGGCGGGCAACGTCATCCGCGCCGAGGTGGGACGCCCGTGCCACGGATCGCCGTCGGCGAGGATCGACCCCATGTTGCCCTCGCCGGTGCCGCTGTAGTGCGGGGAGTCGGTGTTGAGCACCTCGATCCATCGGCCCGCCGTGGGCAACCCGACCCGATAGTCGGTCTGGGTGACGCCGGAGAAGTTGAAGACGCAGGCCAGCACGCTGCCATCGGAGCCGAAGCGGAGGAAGCTGATGATGTTGTTGGCGGTGTCGTTGGCGTCGATCCACGAGTAGCCGTTGGGCGTGGTGTCCTGGGTGTAGAGGGCAGGGGTCTCGCGGTAGACGCGGTTGAGGTCGGCGACCAACGACTCGATCCCGGAGTGCAGTTCACCTTCCCAGCCGGTGCGCTGATCCCAGTCGAGGCTGCGCTCCTCCGACCACTCGGCCACCTGCCCGAAATCCTGACCCATGAACAGCAGTTGCTTGCCGGGGTGAGCCCACATGTACGCCAACGTGACCCGGACGCCGGCGGCCTTGGCGTGCGAATCGCCGGGCATGCGGGTCCACAGCGTGCCCTTGCCGTGCACCACCTCGTCGTGGCTGATCGGCAGCACGAAGTTCTCGCTCCACGCGTACATGAGCGAGAACGTGATCTCGTGATGGTGGTGGCTGCGGTGGATCTGATCGCGCCCGAGGTATCCGAGCGTGTCGTGCATCCAGCCCATGTTCCACTTCATCGTGAACCCGAGCCCACCGAGATTGGTGGCGCGGGTGACACCGGGCCACGACGTCGACTCCTCGGCGATGGTCACCACGCCCGGATGATGTTTGTGGACGGTCGCGTTCATCTCCTGGAGGAACTGCACGGCCTCGAGGTTCTCGCGGCCGCCGTAGATGTTCGGACTCCACCCGCCGTCGGGTCGCGAGTAGTCGAGATAGAGCATCGAGGCGACGGCGTCGACACGGAGACCGTCGATGTGGAACTCCTCGAACCAGTACAGCGCGTTCGCGACGAGGAAGTTGCGGACCTCGTTGCGCCCGAAGTCGAAGACGTATGTGCCCCAGTCGAGTTGCTCACCACGCTTGGGGTCGCTGTGCTCGTAGAGCGGCAGTCCGTCGAAACGGGCCAACGCCCAGTCGTCCTTGGGGAAGTGGGCAGGCACCCAGTCGACCAGCACACCGATGCCCAGTGCGTGCAGGTGATCGACGAATGCCCGGAAGTCGTCGGGGCTGCCGAAGCGCGATGTCGGTGCGTAGTACGACGTGACCTGGTACCCCCACGAGCCACCGAACGGGTGCTCGGCGACAGGGAGCAACTCCACGTGCGTGTAACCCATGCGGGAGACGAAATCGCCGAGCTCGGTGGCCAGTTCGCGATAGTCGAGGCCGACACGCCATGATCCGAGGTGCACCTCGTAGACGCTCATCGGCTCGTCGGTCGGGGTCGCCGACGCGCGCCGCGCGGTCCACGCGTCGTCGGTCCACCGGTGATCGCTCTCGGCGACGACCGACGCCGTCGACGGCGGCACCTCGGTGCACCGCGCCATCGGGTCGGCCTTCTCGCGGGTGACGCCGTCGCTGCCGACGATCCGGAACTTGTAGCGGGTCCCCGGGCCGATGTCGGGGACGAAGACCTCCCACACACCACTCGACCCCAGCGACCGCATCGGGGTCGAGCGACCGACCCAGCCGTCGAACGACCCGATGACGGTGATCCCGCGGGCGTTGGGAGCCCACACCGAGAACGCCGTGCCGGTGACGGTGCCGTCGGGGGTGTCGTAGCTGCGACCGATCGCGCCGAGGATGTCCCACAGTCGTTCGTGGCGGCCCTCGGCGAACAGGTGCAGATCGAGTTCACCGAGGCTGGGGAGGAAGCGGTATCCGTCGGCGACGACGAAATCCGTTGTCCCACCGGCGGCGTCGGGATAGCTGACGCGGTAGCGGTAGTCGATGAGATCGACGATGGGCACCGCGGTGACGAACAGTCCCTCGGACTGGTGGCGGAGAGGGAACTCCTCGCCACCGATGATCGCGACCACCGCCGACGCGTCGGGACGCAGGGTGCGCAGGATCGTGTGTCCCGGGGCTGGATGTGCGCCGAGCACCGAGTGCGGGTCGTGATGGATCCCGCTGCGGAGCAGGTGCAGATCCTGCGCGGACATGGCCGGGTCCACGGGGTCGGCCGCGCCGGTCGGGGTGGGGGGATCGACTGTGCTCACGAGGTCATGTCCTTCGGGGGGAGACGAAACGCCAGGCGCGCCGCGACATCGGCGGGCAGCGGCGGCAGGGCGACGATGTGGGCGACCGCGCGCCACGGCTCGAGCCGGACGTAATTGGCCTGCCCCCAGTGGAAGTGCTCACCGGTGACCTCGTCGACACCGGAGAAGCGGTCGTTCCACTCGTGTCCGAGGGACGGCATGTCGAGCCACACCGTCGACTCCTCGGCGCCGAACGGGTTGAGGTTGACGACGACCACGACGCGGTCGCCGGTCGTCGGGTCGACCTTCGAGTAGGCGATCAGTGCGTCGTTGTCGACGTGATGGAACGTGATGTTCCGCAGTTGCTGCAGGGCGGGATGGCGCCGTCGGATGTCGTTGAGCGAGGTGATCCACGGTTCCAGCGAGTCACCCCGCGACGATGCCGCCTTGAAATCACGCGGCCGCAACTCGTATTTCTCGGAGTCGAGGTACTCCTCGCTGCCCGGGCGCACGGCCTGTCCCTCGAACAACTCGTACCCGCTGTAGACGCCCCACGTGGGCGCCAGGGTCGCCGCGAGCGCGGCCCGCAACGCGAACATTCCCGGGCCGCCGTGCTGCAGGCTCTCGTGCAGGATGTCGGGGGTGTTGACGAAGAGGTTCGGGCGCGCCTCGTCGGCATGCGCGGCGATCTCGGTGCCGAACTCGGTGAGCTCCCACTTCGCCGTCCGCCACGTGAAGTAGGTGTAGGACTGCGTGAAGCCGAGCTTGGCCAGCCCGTAGAGCCGCGCCGGGCGGGTGAACGCCTCGGACAGGAACAAGACGTCCGGATCGCGTTTCTTGACCTCGGAGATCAGCCACTCCCAGAAGTCCGGCGGCTTGGTGTGCGGGTTGTCGACCCGGAAGATCTTGACCCCTACCGACACCCAGTAGAGGACGACGGCGAGCACCGCCCGGTAGATCCCTGCCCGGTCGTCGTCGAAGTTGAGGGGATAGATGTCCTGGTACTTCTTCGGCGGGTTCTCGGCGAACGCGATCGTGCCGTCGGGCTGCACGTAGAACCACTCGGGGTGCTCGGCGGCCCACGGGTGGTCGGGCGCGCACTGCAGTGCGAGATCGATCGCGACCTCCATCCCGAGTTCGGAGCTGCGCGTCAGGAAGTACCGGAAGTCGTCGACGCTGCCCAGTGCCGGGTGGATCGCGTCGTGACCGCCGTCGGACGACCCGATCGCCCACGGCGATCCGACGTCCGCGGGGCCGGGGGTCAGTGTGTTGTTCGGGCCCTTCCGGTTCAGCAGACCGATGGGGTGGATGGGCGGCAGGTAGACCACGTCGAACCCCATGTCGGCGATCCTCGGCAGGTCCTCGGCGGCGGTGAGGAAGGTCCCGTGGACCGGTCGACCCTCGTTGTCCCACCCGCCGGTCGAGCGCGGGAACAGTTCGTACCAGGCGCCGAACAGGGCGCGCGTCCGATCGACCCACACGCGGTACGAGCGACTCTTGGTGACGAGGTCGCGGACCGGGTACTCGTCGAGCACGGCGACGACCTCGGGCGACAGCGCAGGCCGGACCCGGACGGCGAGCTCGTGGTCCGAGCGCAGGGCGTCGACGGCATCGGCGATGAGCGTGTGGTGGTCGGAGCCGACCAGCTCGAGGGCGCGGTCGAGGAGCCGGGCGCCGACCTCGAGATCGTTGGCGAGCTCCTCGGGGCCCTGACCGGCGGCGAGCTTCTTGGTGACCGCCGAGTTCCAGGTGGTGTACGGATCGCTCCACGCATCGATCCGGAAGCTCCAGTAACCGACCTCGGTCGGTGTGAACGCCGCGTTGTAGGTGTCGGGTTCGTGCGCGGCGGACATGCGGCGTTCGATCACCATCCCGCGGCGCGGGCCCTCGGCGTGCAGTGTCGCCGCGACCGCGTCGTGTCCCTCGCGCCACACGGTCGCGCTGACCGGGAAGAACTCTCCCACAACCGCTTTGGCGGGAAACTGTCCGGCGTCGATCACCGGCGCGATGTCGTCGATGCCGATGCGCCCGATCACCCGTTGGCCACCCTTCGTGCTCTCCGGTCGCGCCACGACAGATGTCGGACGCGCTCACGCTCGCTCTCGCGTGGGTCGCCTCCAACCGTAGGGGATCGGCGGGCGTTTGGCGCCAGGACTCCCCACCGGGGCGGCGACACAGACCGTTCGGATCAGCCGGCGGTCGAGGGCTCGCTCTGCAGACGCGCCAGCGCCGCGCGGACGACGGCGGGATCGGTGGTCTGCCAGAACGGCGGGAGCGACGCGCGCAGGTAGCCGCCGTAGCGTGCGGTCACCAGTCGGGGGTCGAGGATCGCCACGACGCCTCGGTCGTCGGTGGCACGCAGCAGTCGCCCCGCGCCCTGGGCGAGCAGCAGGGCCGCGTGGTTCGCCGCGACGGCCAGGAAGCCGTTGCCGCCGCGCGCGGCGACCGCGCTCTGGCGGGCGATGAGCAGGGGATCGTCGGGCCGCGGGAACGGGACGCGGTCGATGAGCACCAACGACAGCGACGGGCCCGGAACGTCGACGCCCTGCCAGAGCGACAGCGTGCCGAACAGGCAGGTGGCCTCGTCGGCGGCGAACTGCTCGATCAGCGTGCCGGTGGCGTTCTCGCCCTGGCACAGGACCGGGGTGTCAATACGTTCCCGGACCGCGGCCGCGGCCTCTTTCGCCGCACGCATGGAGGAGAACAGGCCGAGGGTGCGGCCGCCGGCGGCGGTGATGAGCTGCACCATCTCGTCGAGGGTCGCCTCGGCGATCGAGGCGCGACCCGGTGGGTCGAGATGGGCGGCGACGTAGAGGATCGCGCAACGGCGGTAGTCGAACGGCGACCCGACGTCGAGGCCCTGCCACCGGATGGTGTCGCCGTCGGCCGGTGTCGGGGTGCCGGTGGCGGTGAGGTCGGAGAGCACGGCCGCCGAGGCGTCGGCACCGCGGCCGGAGATCGGCAGGCCCCAGTTGGCGGCGAGGCTGTCGAAGGTGCCGCCGACGGTCAGCGTCGCCGAGGTCAGCACCGCGGTCGCCTCGGCGAACAGCGACGACCGCAGCAGTCCACCCACCGACAGCGGCGCGATCCGCAGGGTCCGCCGGCGTTCGTCGCGCACCAGGTCCTCGGCGATCCACACGACGTCG
Source organism: Williamsia sp. Leaf354 (assembly GCF_001424365.1). NCBI lineage: Bacteria > Bacillati > Actinomycetota > Actinomycetes > Mycobacteriales > Nocardiaceae > Williamsia > Williamsia sp. Leaf354. The sequence goes on along the minus strand of NZ_LMPL01000002.1, from coordinate 749,334 downwards.
CGACGCTTCGACTCGTCGGGTTCGTCGAAGGCGCCGAGCAGTCGGACGGCGTTGTCGTGCAGGTCGTCGAGTGCGGTGATCGCCGCCGAGCGTGCTGCGGCTCCGCTCGAATCGGTGCCGTCCCGCGCCGGGCCGATCGCCGAGCGTGCGCGCCACAACCGGTCGCGCAGGGCGGCGAACGTGGCCCCGGCGCCGTCGGGCAGCGACGTCCAGCGTCCCGGCGCGGTCGATTCGAGCAGTGCGGCGACGAGTTCCCCGGCGCCGTGGATGTCGTCGACCAACTCCTCGTCGATCAGCTTCGAGCACCGCCTCGCGACGCCGGCGACCGTCGACGAGGCGATCTCCGCGGTCGCGACCGAGGTGATCCGGTCGACGAGTTCGTGCGCCTCGTCGACGATCACGACATCGTGTTCGGGCAGGACGTTGAACCCGCTCATCGCGTCGATCGCGAGCATGGCGTGGTTGGTCACCACGACGTCGGCGGCCGACGACCGGCCGCGGGCGAGCTCGGCGAAGCAGTCGGTGCCGTAGGAGCAGTTGGCCGCGCCGAGGCACTCCCGTGCGGTCACGCTGACCTGTCGCCACGACCGGTCCATCACCGCGGTCGGGAGGTCGTCGCGGTCACCGGACTCGGTGTCGCTGACCCATTCGCGCAGACGCACCACCTCGCGGCCCACCCGGGAGGTGGTGAAGGGGTCGAACAGTTCCTCGGTCTGCTCCTCGGCCTCACCGGAGTGGATCTTGTTGAGGCAGATGTAGTTCGCGCGACCCTTCAGGATCGCGAAGCTCGGTTCGCGGCCCAGCGGCTTGCGGAGCGCGGTGGCCAGGCGGGGGAGGTCGCGGTCGATCAGCTGTCGCTGCAGTGCGATCGTCGCGGTCGACACCACCACGGTCGAACCGGACTCGACGGCGTGACGCAATGCCGGCACGAGGTAGGCGAGTGACTTACCGGTACCCGTGCCGGCCTGGACGGCCAGGTGCTCGCCGGTGTCGATCGCGTTCGCGACCGCCGACGCCATGGCGAGCTGCCCGTCGCGGTGGCGACCACCGAGGGCCGACACCGCCGAGGCGAGCAGTTCGGTGACCGGGGGGAGTGCGGTCACGGAAGGGCGAAACGGGTCGGGACCGCGGGCTCACCCGACGACAGGCTCAACCCCTCCCACGGCAGGCTGACGAGTGCGGACGCGAGGTGTTCCCGGCTGTCGGTGATCGACGGCAGGTCGTCGACCGGTTCTCCGCCCCGCACGAGCGGGATCTGAAGAGCGGTGGTGGTGAGTCCGTCGGTGTGGGGGACCGGTGACCCCGCCGGGTGGATGATCTCCTCGACGATGGTGCCGGTGTCGCGCGCGGCGCGCGAGGCGGACTTGGCCCCTCCGCGGGACTCCTTGTGGCTGGACCGTTTCGCCACACCCACGCCGTCGACCTCGACGAGTTTGTAGACCATGCCCGCGGTCGGGGCGCCGCTGCCGGTGACCAGTTGCGTCCCGACGCCGTATGCGTCGACCGGCTCGGCGCGCAGCGCGGCGATCGCGTACTCGTCGAGATCACCGGAGACCACGATGCGCGTGTTGGTGGCGCCGAGGTCGTCGAGCTGGGCGCGCACCTGACGGGCGAGCACGCCGAGGTCACCGGAGTCGATGCGCACGCCACCCAGACCGGTGCCGGCCACCTCGACCGCGGTCGCGACCCCGCGGGTGATGTCGTAGGTGTCGACGAGCAGCGTGGTGCCCACGCCCAGCGCCGCGATCTGGGCGGCGAAGGCGGCCCGTTCCCCGTCGCTCGTGCCGCCGAGACCGACATGGGCGAGGGTGAACGAGTGCGCACTGGTCCCCGCGCCGGGGACCCCGTATCGGCGGGTCGCCTCGAGATTCGACGTCGACGCCATGCCCGCGATGAAGGCCGCGCGGGCACATGCCACGGCTGCCGACTCGTGGGTGCGGCGCGATCCCATCTCGATGATCGGGCGGGTACCGGCGGCGGTGACCATCCGGGCCGCGGCGGAGGCGATCGCGCTGTCGTGGTTCAGGATCGACAGCGCCAGCGTCTCGAGCACGACCGCGTCGGCGAAGGTGCCGCGTACCGACAGGATCGGCGATCCCGGGAAGAACAGCTCGCCCTCGCGGTAGCCGTCGATGTCGCCGGAGAAGCGGTAGGAGCGCAGCCAGTCGAGGGTCGCGTCGTCGACGACGTCGGCGAGGGTGCGCAGCTGCTCCTCGCCGAAACGGAAACCGGCCAGCGCCTCGATCAGCCGCCCGGTCCCGGCGACGACCCCGTAGCGACGGCCGTCGGGCAGGCGCCGCGCGAACACCTCGAACGTGCAGCGACGCTGCGCCGTACCGTCGCGCAGAGCTGCCGAGACCATCGTCAGCTCGTAGCGATCGGTGAACATGGCTGTGTTGTCGATGCTCACAATCACCTACCCTGGGGGCCATGCGCGGACTGACGACGACCGCACGATTCCGAGGAGTTCGGACTCCGAGGCGGGATCGGCGAGCGCCGATGCCGACTTTCGGTTCTGACGAGGCTACCCCGGCCGGTACCGCGGTCGCCGACCCCGACACGGCCGAGGCGGACACCGAGATCGACCGCCCCTGGGTCACCATCGTGTGGGACGACCCGGTCAATCTGATGCGCTACGTCACCTACGTGTTCCAGAAGCTGTTCGGCTACTCCGAGACCAAGGCGTCGGAGCTGATGATGCAGGTGCACAACGAGGGTCGTGCCGTGGTGTCGAGTGGCGACCGCGACTCGATGGAACTCGACGTGCGCAAACTGCACGCCGCGGGGCTGTGGGCGACCATGCAGCGCGACAGCTGATCCGGGTGCAGAACTGGAGACGTCGCGGACGTGGTGGTTCGCAGCGCATCACCGCCCGACTCGACGCACACGAGAGCGAGTTGATCGCCTCCCTCGTCGGATCGATGACCGAATTGCTCGACGAGCGATCGCAGAGCGCACCGACCGACGACCTGTCGGCGCTCACCGGCATCGAGACCGGACATTCCGCACCCCCTGACGACGCCACGCTCGGCCGCCTGCTGCCCGACTTCCACCGACCCGACCAGGATCGAGAACTCGTCGCCGACACCGTGACCGGCGATCTCAACGGGGCGCTGCGCAGCGTGCACGAACCGCACATCATCGCCACCAAGATGTCGGCGGCGCAGGTCGTGCTCGACACGTTGCCGCCCGGAGGGGGCGACGTGTCGCTGACCCCGGCCCAGGCCGAACAGTGGCTCACCGCGGTCAATGACGTGCGACTCGCCCTCGGCGCCATGCTCGGCGTCACCGAGCACACCCCCGACCAGCTCCCGCCCGACGACCCCCAGGCCGCCCATCTCGACGTCTACCACTGGCTCACGGTGGTCCAGGAACTGCTGGTCGTCGCCCTCATGGGGAAATGACGGGTGCGGTGGTGACCGGGGCGGACGACCGACGCCGACGGTGGGTGCCCGGGCCGCGTGACTCCCTCGGCGACGTCGCCGGTGTCACGGTCGGCCAGGCCCACCGGATCGACGACGACGTGACGGTCGCGACCGAGGAGACGCCGGGTGCAGGGTGGGCCACGGGCACCACCGTCGTGAGGCTCCCCATCGGTGCGGTGGCCGCCGTCGACGTCCGCGGAGGTGGTCCCGGCACACGCGAGACCGACCTGCTCGACCCGGCGAACACGGTGCAGACCGCCCACGCGATCGTCCTGTCGGGTGGCAGTGCCTACGGACTGGCCGCCGCCGACGGCGTGATGGCCGCACTCGGCGAGGCGGGCGTGGGGCTGCCGATGAACGGCTTCGGCGACGTCGTGCCGATCGTGCCCGCGGCGGTCGTCTTCGACCTGCCGGTCGGGGGCTGGACCTGTCGCCCGGATGCGGCCATGGGTGCCGCGGCGGTCGCGGCGGCGAGCACCGACATCGTGTCGGGTTCCGTCGGCGGCGGTGCGGGTGCGCGGGCCGGTGTGCTCAAGGGCGGGGTCGGGACGGCGTCGGTGGTGCTCGACCACCCGGCGGCACCCGGCGTGACGATCGCGGCGCTGATGGTGGCCAACCCGGTCGGCGATGTCATCGACCCCGACACCGGTCTGCCGTGGGGGTGCGGCCCGGCCGATCTCGACTATTTCGGGTTGGGGCCCGTGTCCCCGCAGGACCTCGAGGCCTACCGGGCACTGCGCGCCAAGGCGACGGTGCTCAACACGACCATCGGCGTGGTGGCCACCGACGCCCGCCTCGACCCGGCGTCGACGCGACGGATCGCCATGGCTGCCCACGACGGCATCGCCCACGCGGTCCGTCCGGCCCACTCGCCCCTCGACGGCGACACCGTCTTCGCGGTGTCCACCGGGACGGTCGAGACCGTGCGGGCCGCGGCGGTGCCGACCGGCATGAACCCCGATGTCGCGGCGGTCGCCGTGCTCGCCGAGGCGGCCGCGGTCGTGGTGCGGCGGGCGATCGTCAACGCGGTGCTGGCGGCGACGGCGGTGGCGACGATCCCGACCTTCGCCGACACGGTGCCCTCGGCGTCGCGTCGGTGACCTCGCGCGCGGGACATCTCGTCGCGCGGCCCGGACGCCGGTAACCTCGGGTGGGTGATCGCCTCATGAGCGCGCCGACGCCGGTCGGACCGATCGGGACACCGGACTCCCGCCGGTCGGGTCCGATCCACGATCGTGCCCTCTGGGTCCGGTCGGCGGTGGTGATGGTCGTGGTCATCGGGGTGCTCAACCTCGTCGAGGCGATCGACTCCGCCACGAATCTGCGACTCGACGACGACGGGATCGTGCCGCGCGAGACCGACGGGCTCGCCGGCATCGTGTGGTCGCCGTTCCTGCACGCGGGGTTCGACCATCTCACCTCGAATGCCACGGTGGGGGCCGTGCTCGGCTTCCTGCTGCTGCTCGCACGCCGGTTCGTGATCACCACCGCGATCGTCTGGATCGTCTCCGGCTTCGGAGTGTGGTTGTTCGGTCCCGCCCATGTCTCGACCATCGGCGCCTCGGGCATCATCTTCGGCTGGCTCGCGTTCCTCCTCGTCCGCGGGCTGTTCAACCGGTCGCCACTGCAGATCGTCCTGGGCGTCGTGCTCGCGCTGGTCTACGGATCGGTGCTGTGGGGTGTGCTGCCGACCCAACCGCAGATCTCCTGGCAGGCACACCTGTTCGGCGCCGTCGGTGGGGTGTTGGCCGCGTCGATGCTCGCCGGACGCGACCGCCGACGCTCCCGTTCGACGCCCGCCGCGCCGCTGTACGGCGGGACCACACCTCGGTGACACAGTCCGATCCGAGTGCCGCGGACTCCTCGCAGACCGCGCCGATCGGCATCTTCGACTCCGGGGTCGGCGGACTCACGGTGGCGCGCGCCATCGTCGATCAGCTCCCCGACGAGGACATCCTCTACGTCGGCGACACCGGCAACGGTCCCTACGGACCGCTGCGGATCCCCGACATCCGCGCCCACGCCCTCGCCATCGCCGACGACCTCGTCGACCACGGTGTGAAGGCACTCGTCATCGCCTGCAACACCGCGTCGTCGGCATGCCTCCGCGACGCCCGCGAGCGCTACCCGATCCCGGTGATCGAGGTGATCCTGCCCGCGGTGCGCCGCGCGGTGAACACCACGCGCTCGGGGCGGATCGGGGTCATCGGCACCTCGGCGACGGTCACCTCGCGCGCCTACGACGACGCGTTCGCCGCGGCCACCGACCTCGAGATCACCTCGGTCGCCTGTCCGCGCTTCGTCGACTTCGTCGAACGCGGGATCACCTCGGGACGCCAGATCCTCGGCCTCGCCGAGGGCTACCTCGAACCGCTGCAGCAGGCGCGCGTCGACACCGTCGTCCTCGGCTGCACGCACTACCCGTTGCTCTCGGGGGTCATCCAACTCGCGATGGGCGACGACGTCACGCTCGTCTCCAGCGCCGAGGAGACGGCCAAGGACGTTCTGCGGGTGCTGACCCAGCGCGACCTGCTGCACCCGCACACCGACCGCACCGCACAGCGGACGTTCCGCGCCACCGGCGACCCGGTGTCGTTCGCGCGGCTGTCCACACGGTTCCTCGGTCCCGCGATCGGCGCCATCCAACACGCGTAAAACACCATCGTCGATGCTGTGTGCCGCATCACGTGGCACAGTGGGCGACATGCGTTTGACCGTCCTGGGGAGCTCGGGCAGTGTGGTCGGGCCCGGTGCTCCGGCGTCCGGTTATCTGCTGACGGTGCCCGATCAACAGCCCGTCGTCCTCGACTTCGGACCGGGGGTGCTCGGAGCCCTCCAGGAGCGCGTCGACCCCAACGAGGTGGCGGTGATGCTCAGCCATCTCCACGCCGATCACTGTCTCGATCTGCCCGGGATGTTGGTCTGGCGTCGCTACCATCCGGTGCCCGCCACGGTGCGTGCACCGCTCTACGGTCCCTCCGGCACGGCCACCCGGATCGGTGCGGCCTCCTCGGAGTACCCCGGACAGATCGACGACATCACCGACACCTTCGAGACCCACGACTGGGTGGAGGGCGAGCCGGTGAAGATCGGCGGGATGACGGTGATCCCCACCCGTGTATCCCATCCGCCCGAGACCTACGGGCTGCGGATCAGCGAGCCCGGCGGACGGGTGCTGGCGTTCAGCGGCGACACCGCCGTGTGCGACGAGCTGGTCGCGCTCGCCCGCGACGCCGATGTGTTCCTGTGCGAGGCGTCGTGGACCCACGCGCCCGGCGAACGGCCACCGGGTCTGCACCTGTCGGGGACCGAGGCGGGCGAGATGGCCACCCGCGCCGGCGTGAAATCACTGATCCTGACCCACATCCCGCCGTGGACGCCGGTCGAGGACGTCCTCGACGAGGCTCGTGCGGCGTACTCCGGGCCCATCAGCGTCGCCCATCCGGGACTCGTCGTCGACATCGAGTGACGGGGGCGTGGCCCCGCGGTGTGATCGACCCGGGGAACGTTTGCGCGGTCGGCCGTACCGCGGGTTGCCGGGTCGTTAGAGTTGGTGCGTGAGCAGACGCGCAGACGGCAGAGCAGACGACGAGATGCGCCCCGTGCGCATCACCCGCGGCTTCACCGACCATCCGGCCGGTTCGGTGTTGGTGGAGTTCGGGCAGACCCGGGTGATGTGTACCGCCAGTGTCGAGGAGGGCGTTCCGCGGTGGCGCCGCGGTTCGGGACTGGGATGGCTCACCGCCGAGTACGCGATGCTGCCCGCCGCGACCCACACCCGTTCGCAGCGTGAATCGGTCAAGGGCAAGGTCGGCGGACGCACCCAGGAGATCAGTCGGCTCATCGGCCGCTCGCTCCGGGCGTGCATCGACCTGGCGGCATTGGGCGAGAACACCATCGCGCTCGACTGTGACGTGCTACAGGCCGACGGAGGTACCCGGACCGCGGCCATCACCGGCGCCTATGTCGCACTCGTCGACGCCGTCGCGTTCCTGAACGAACGCGGCAAGCTCGCCGACCCCCAACCGATCTCGTGCGCCATCGCCGCGGTGAGCGTCGGTGTCGTCGACGGCCGCGTACGCCTCGATCTCCCGTACGAGGAGGACTCGCGCGCCGAGGTCGACATGAACGTCGTCGCGACCGACGCCGGCCCGCTGGTCGAGATCCAGGGCACCGGCGAGGGCGCGACGTTCGCCCGCCCGACGCTGGAGAAGATGCTCGATCTGGCCGCTCTGGGCACGACGCGACTCTTCAAGGCCCAGCGCGAGGCGCTCGACACGCCTCTGCGCACGGCCGACTGAGCACGATCGCCATGCCGACGACCCTGCTGCTCGCGAGCCGCAACGCGAAGAAGCTGACCGAACTGCGCCGACTGGTCGCGACCGAGGGGATCGACGGCGTCACCGTCGTCGGTCTCGACGAGGTGCCCCCGTTCCCCGAGGCTCCCGAGATCGGCGCGACCTTCGAGGAGAACGCTCTGGCGAAGGCGGTCGACGGGTGCGCCGCAACGGGTCTGGCGTGTCTCGCCGACGACTCCGGACTCGAGGTCGACGCGCTCAACGGCATGCCCGGTGTGCTGTCGGCTCGCTGGGCCGGTCGTCACGGCGACGACGACGCGAACCTGCAGCTGCTGCTCGGACAGATGGGCGACGTCCCTGACGGTCGCCGCGGCGGGGCCTTCGTCTCGGCCTGCGCGCTGGTCACCCCGCAGGGTGCGCAGACCGTGGTCCGCGGCGAGTGGCGGGGGCACGTCGTGCGGACCCCGCTGGGCGACAACGGATTCGGTTACGACCCGATCTTCGTTCCCGACGAGGACGAGCTCACCCCGCCGGGTTCGGTGGCCGGGCGCACGGCGGCACAGCTGTCACCCGCCGAGAAGGACGGGTTGAGTCACCGGTCGCGGGCACTCGCGCGGCTGCTGCCGACGCTGCGCTCGCTCGCCGGCTGAGGACGCTCAGGCCGCGAGGACGGCGCGCACCTCGCGGGTGCGGATGTGCTCGAAGTAGAACGACAGGAACGGGATGGTCCCGGCGATCAGCGTCAGCACCGTCTTGCCCACCGGCCAGCGCACCTTGATGGCGAGGTCGATCGCCATCGCGAGGTAGACGACGTAGACCCAGCCGTGTACGACGGGAACGAAATCGAGCGAGTCCACGCTGAAGGCGTACTTGAGGATCAGCTCGACGACGAGCAGCAACAACCACAGGCCCGTCACCCACGCCATCACCCGGTACCGCAGCAGCGCGCTGGAGATGCGTGCCGGTTCGGCGGTCGGCTTCGCCGAGACGGACTGCTGCGGTGAGGTCACTTCTTCTCCTGCTGTGCGAGTGCGGACAGATAACGGTTGTATTCGGCGAGCTCGCGGTCCTCGGGCGGTAGGTCGTCGTCGGGGATGACGCGGGACGGCGCCGAGGGACGCTCGGGCAGCAGATCCGCCGGGACCTCGGTCGCGCCCTTCGCGCCGGGCGCGAGCTTCGCGACCTCGTCGGGATCGGCCTCCAGCATCACGAACCGCCGGTAGGCGTAGACGACGAACGCCGCGAACGCGGGCCACTGCAGTGCGTAGCCGAGGTTCTGTCCCGAGCCCGAACCGGACTCGAAACGGGTCCACTGCCACCACGCGAGTCCGAGGCAGGCGAGTGCCGCGAGAACGACCAGCGCGATGAGCGCGGGTCGGTGCCGTCGCTTCACCTGTGCCATGGCATCGACGGTACCCGGGACCGGAATCGGGCAGGTCAACCGGTATCGTGACGCTCGCAACACCATGGAGTGCAGCACGCGCGAGTGGCGGAATTGGCAGACGCGCTGGATTTAGGTTCCAGTGTCCGAGGACGTGGGGGTTCAAGTCCCCCCTCGCGCACCGTATGAGGCATTAGCGTCGCAGAGATGACATCTGACGGCATCGAGGTCGACTATCTGGTGGTGGGCGCGGGCGCCATGGGCCTGGCCTTCGTCGACGTACTTCTCACCGAGACCGACGCCACGGTCGCGCTCGTCGACCGCTACGACCGCCCCGGTGGTCACTGGACCCGCGCCTACCCGTTCGTCCGTCTGCACCAACCCTCGGCGTTCTACGGCGTGAACTCCGAGAAGCTCGGCCTCGATCGTGTCGACACCGAGGGGTCCAACGCGGGCCACCACGAACTCGCGTCGGGACCGGAGGTCGTCGCCTACTTCGACCACGTCGTCACGCGACGGTTCGCACCGACAGGACGGTTCCACCACCTCCCGATGACCGAGTTCGCCGACGGGGTCGTCACCTCGGTCCTCACCGGCGAGCGGCACGACGTCCGTGCGCGCACAGTCGTCGACGCGACGTACAGCAACGTGACGGTCCCGTCGATGCGGGCGCCGGCGTTCCCCGTCGCCCCCGGCCTGCGATGGATGGCGCCGAACGAGATGCCCGAGATCGTCACCCCCGCCGACGGGTACGTGGTGGTCGGTGGCGGCAAGACGGGTGTCGACGCGTGTCTGTGGTTGCTCGGGCGCGGTGTCGAGCCCGACGCCATCCGATGGATCGTGCCCCGCGATGCCTGGTTGCTCGACCGTCTGAACATCCAGCCGGTCGAGGCGTTCTTCGACAGCACCGTCGGCGGCTACGCACTCCAGCTCGAGGCCTCGGCCCAGGCCGAGACCGTCGACGACCTCTTCGACCGCCTCGAACGGACCGGTCAGCTGCTACGGCTCGATCCCGCGGTCCGGCCGACCATGTACCGCTGTGCGACGGTGTCGCGGGCCGAGCTCGACGAGCTGCGCCGCATCCGTGGTGTGGTCCGCCTCGGCCGCGTGCGGTCGGTGGGGTCCGACACCATCACCCTCGACGACGGCATCATCCCCACCACGCCGAACACGGTGCACATCGACTGCACCGCAGACGGTCTCGAGCGCCGCCCGCAGGTGCCGGTGTTCGCCGACGGCCACATCACGCTGCAGAGCGTGCGCACCTGCCAGCAGGTGTTCAGCGCGGCCTTGATCGCCCATGTGGAGGCGACCGTGTCCGACCTCGAGCACAAGAACGCACTGTGCGAGGTCATCGCCCATCCGGACACCGACATCGACTGGCTGCGCACCACTCTCGCGAACACGCGCAGCGTGGCGCGGTGGGCACGTGAGCCCGGAATGGGGGAGTGGCTCGAGGCCTCGCGCCTCAACTCGATGCGCATCGGCGACGCGAGTGGGCTCACCGAGGAACAGATGGCGGTGTCGATGCGGGTGCTGCGGTCGATGGGCCGTGCCATCCGGAACCTCGACCGTCTGCTGCAGACCGTCTGATCCGACGTCACCCGCGTCGTGTCACCGTCGTCGCGCATCTCGCGGCGACGACGCGGGCTCACCGAGCGTGGCCAGGACGCGTTCGGATTCCGAACCCGCCTCGGCGCTGTAGGTCACGATCATCTCGCCCGGCGACCCGGCGACGTGCAGTGTCGACCACCGGAGGTCGAGACGACCGTGTTCGGGATGGGCGATGACCTTGACGCCGTCGGACTTGGCGCGGACCTCGCCCTGCGCCCACAGGCGCGCGAAGTGGTCGCTGGCCACCGACAGTTCTCCCACGAGTGCGGTCAGTTCCGGATGCGCGCCCGACGTCGCCGACATCGCCCGGAGGTTCCCGACGACCTCGACGGCGACGTCGTCGAATCCGAGGTAGATCTCGTGGGCGCCGGGATCGAGGAACAGCGCACGGGCCATGTTGTCGCCGATCCGCAGGCCGATGGCGCGGTGCAGTCGTTCGCCCGGGGTGTTCACCCCGATCAGGTCGAGGACGCCGTTGGTGACGATCGTCGGGTTCGGCCAGGAGTCGATGAGCGCACGGGTCGATGCGGTTGCCGCGGCGACGAGCGGAACACCCTCGCCAGCACGGGGATCGGCGAGGTCGGCGAGGTGGGCGCGTCCGTCGGCGTCGAGACCGAGCACGTCGGCGAGCGCATCGACGACCGCCGGCGACGGATGTCGATCACGGCCGCGCTCGAGCCGGATAAGGTAGTCGATGCTGATGCCCGCTCCCGCGGCGACCTCCTCGCGACGCAGCCCGGGCGTGCGGCGATGGCCGATGGCGAGCAGTCCGACAGACGCCGGCGACACCCGTTCGCGACGGGCCCGGAGGAACTCACCGAGCTGGTTGTCGGTCATGGGCCGATGCTATCGACCCATCTCATGCCGAGACAGGTAGTGCGACTACCCGGTAGTGCCACGGTCTACCTCGCGCGACCGGGGTCCCCGACGATCGAGACATGACCACACCGAACACATCCACACTCCCATCGCAGACTCTCACCGGACGGGTCGCGCTCGTCACCGGCGCCGGATCCGGGATCGGCGCCGCAACCGCCCTTGCGCTGGCCGAGGCCGGCGTCCGCGTCGCACTCGTCGGCCGCCGGCGCGACCGGCTCGTCGACGTGGCCGAACAGATCGCGCAGACCGTCCCCGAGGCCCCGCCGGCCACGGTCGTCGTCGCCGACGTCACCGACACGCAGGGCGTCACCGAGGCGGTCCGACGCGCTCGCACCGAGATGGGGGTGCCGTTCGATCTGGTGTGCGCCAACGCCGGGTCGATGCTCGCCGCACCCATCGACTCCGCCGACACCGCGGAGTGGGACACGATGATCTCGACGAACATCGCCGGGGTGCTCGCGACCGTTCGCGCCACCGTCGACGACCTGACCGAGGCGGGCGGTGCGGGCCGGGCCGCGGATCTGGTGGTGACGAGCTCGATCGGAGCGCATCTCGTGCTTCCCGGGTACGCGGTGTACACCGCCACCAAGGCGGCGGTGACCCACCTCGGCACCAACCTCCGCGCGGAACTCGGGCCTCGCGGGGTGCGGGTCCGCGTGGTGGAACCGGGGATGACCGAGAGTGAGCTCGGTGATCACATGTCCGATCCGGACGCCCGAGAATGGTTGGCACGTTTCGCGATCGAGAACCCACCCATGCCGGCGTCGGCGATCGCCGAGTCGGTCCGCTGGAGTGCGTCCCTACCCGTCGGGGTCAACGTCGCCTCGATGATCGTGCTCCCCACCGGCCAGGGCTGAGGAGGGTGTGGGCCGAGCGGGTCAGTCGACCTGCATCTCGCCCATCGGGCCCCAGCCGTCGGCACCGATCTTCTCGCTGATGATCTTCGGGGTGTGGGCAAGATACTGTGGCAGGTCGGCAACGGCGGCCGTGAAGTGATCGCTGTTGACGTGTGCCTCGGCGCCGTCGTCGGCGAAACCCTCGGTCAGCACGTATTCGTTCGGGTCGTCGAGGCTGCGCGCCCAGTCGAAGAACAGGTTGCCCTGCTCGCCGCGGGTGCCCGCGGTGAAGTCGGCGACTAACTCGGGCCACGCGTCGGCGTGCTCGGGCTTCACGGGGAACTTGACGACGATGAAGATCACGGATTCTCTCCTGCACTGATGGTGGACGGTTCCCTGCCACGGTACGTGGCGGGCTCGCTGGTGATCGGGGTCCTCACGGGGTGAGGATGGCCCGGCCGCGGACGTTGCCGGCGTCGAGATCGTCGATGGCACTCTGGAAGTCGTCGAGGGAGTACTTCGCGGTGTGTAGGGTCACCGCCCCGCGCGCGGCCAGCTGCATCAGGTCGCACAGGTCGTTGTACGACCCGACGAGGTTGCCCACGATGTTCTTCTCGGCCGAGATGAGATCGATCGACGGAACGTCGATGTTCTCGCCGTATCCGACGATGTGGTAGTCGCCGGCGCGACGTGTCATCGCCAGTCCCTCTGCGGTGGTGCCGTTCTCGCCGACGAAATCGATCACGACCTCCGCCCCGTGGCCACCGGTCAGCTCCAGCACCTGCTCGACCTGGGTCCCGTCGGCGACGATGCCGCGGTCGGCGCCGATGGACTCGGCGAGCTTGAGGGCCTGTTCGTTGCGGTCGACGACCACCAGCTCCGCGGGGGTCAGGGCCTTGAGGACCTGGATCCCGATGTGCCCCAGTCCACCCGCCCCGATCACGACGCAGCGGTCGCGCGGCGTCAGGCGCTGCGCCGCCTTGGCCGCTGCGTGATACGCGGTGAGGCCCGCGTCGGCGAGGGCCGCGACGTCGGCGGGCTCGAGCGAGTCGTCGATCCTCACCACGCTGCGCGCGGAGGTCTTGATGTAGTCCGCGTAGCCGCCGTTCGTGTCGATACCGGGGAACGCGTTGACCTCGCAGTGCACGTCGTCGCCGGACCGGCAGGCGCGACACAGGCCGCAGGTGATCAGCGGGTGCAGGATCACCTTGTCGCCCTCTGCGACATGGGTGACCGCGGAGCCGACCGCGTGGACCCAGCCGGCGTTCTCGTGGCCGATCGTGTACGGCAGTGTGACGCCCGACTTCTCGGCCCACTGTCCCTCGAGGATGTGGAGGTCGGTGCGGCACACACCGGCACCGCCGATCTTCACGACGACGTCGAACGGACCCGTGGGTTCGGGGATCGGGAGCTCGGTCATCTCGAGTTTCTGGTGGTAGCCGACCACCTGGACGGCGCGCATCGTGGACATGGTCTCTCCGGTTCTGTGGGGTGGGTCAGGACGCACGCACGGTGAGCGCGGTCAGCGGGACGAACGTCGGGTCGGCGGGTTCGTCGGCGTAGCGGGTACCGAGAAGGCCCTTGCACCAGTGGGCGTTCCCCTCGATCGAGATGCGGGTGGAACGCGCCCGACGCAGGGCATGGGTCACCGCGTCGGGCGCGTAGCTCATCCCGTCGGCGTCGACGAGGACGAGATCGTCCGCGTCGGTGCCGAGACCGATGGCGCGACGACGGCGCCGCAGCGAGCGCGCAGCGTCGTCGTCGGGGAGATCGGCCAGGCGCACCGCACCGAGCTGGGTCTCGGTGCGCTCAGGGTCGGCGCGCAGCAGTCCGGTCAGAGCGCGTTCCATCGCCGCGGTGTGCGCCTTGCGCGCGAACGTGGCGCGCAGCTGGTCGAGGTCGGAATCCGCCTCGTGTCGGAATGTCCCGCGATACCCGGCGTCGGCGGCCAACCCGGTGTTGATGATCTCCGAGTCGTGGTGGTCGTCGAGTTCGACGACCACCACCGACGTCCACGGCAACGCGGTGAGGGCGTCCTTGGCGTCGGATGCCATGAGGTAGGCGAAGTTCGGCGCGCAGAACGAGGTGGGCAGGCGCAGATGGACCTCCACCGCGCCGTCGGCGCCGGCGTCGATCGACCGCACGAAGCCGAGGTCGGTGATCGGTTCGTCGAGTTCCGGGTCGATCACCGCGTCGAGGGCGAGCCGGATCTCGGCGTGTCGGGTGGTGTCGAGGGTGGGAGCCGACATCATGCACCGACCATCTCGTCCGCGCCGCGGGGGCCGGTTGCGGTCTCGTCGGCGTCGGGCAGCTGCAGTTCGGCGGGCACCGGGATGTCGTAGAGCTTGGCCGCGTTGAGCCCGAGGACCTTCTTCTTCTGGTCGGTGGTGATCTTCGGGTACTCGCTGAGCTCGTCGGGGATCTGGAAGTCGACGAAGCTCTCCACCAACCACTTCGGGGTCCACAGGGCGTAGTCGGAGGAGAAGAAGATGCGGTCCTCGCCCAGCCAGTAGAGGAGCTCGCCCATGATCTGCGCGAAGTATTTGGGGCGGGTGTGCATGAAGGGGATGGCCACGGCGAGGCCCGCGTAGACGTTGGGCTCCTGGGTGGCGATCCAGCAGAAGTCCTCGAGGCGGGGGAGTCCGCAGTGCTCGACGACGAAGTTCAGATCGGTGAAGTCCGACGCCACGTGGTCGACATCGGCGACGTCGAACGCGTCGCGGTCGAGCGGTCGGATGGTGGGGCCCTTGTGGACATGGATGTTGCGGATGCCGAGCTCACGGCACGCCTCGAAGTACCGGTAGGCCCATGGGTCGTCGAGCTTGTAGCCCCGCGACTCCCCGTGCCATTCGGCCGTGTAGAGCTTGACGCCCTTGAGGTTGTACTTCTCGGCGTCGAGCCGCAGCTGGTCCAGTCCCTGCTCGCCGTTGCGCGGGTCGAAATGGTGGTTGTAGGTCAGTTTGTCCGGGTGCGCGGCCGCCAGCTCCGACGCCTCGTCGGTCTGGCCGAACCCCTTGTAGTAGAACTCGCCGAGATGGGCGGGCTGGAAGATCGCATGGTCGACGTGGCCGACCTCGAACAGGTCGTGCATCAGCCGGTCGCCGCCCTGGTAGAGGTACTCCTCGTAGCTCCACAGCTCCGACTCCGGCGACAGGTTCCGGTGGTAGTCGTAGAAGCAGTCGATGAACTGTTTGCCGTGGATGTTGCGCTGGTTCTCCGCCCGTGCGTCCCACAGAGCGACGTGGGCGTCGACGATGAAGTAGCTGGTGTCGTCCTTGCGATACATGGCTGTTCTCCCTCTCGTGTGACTGCTGTCACAACGTGTGAGGCCGACACTAGGAGCGGGACGCGACGTTGCCGACGCCGTTGCAGTCTCACTTTGAGACACGTGCGCATGCCCGCATCCTCCGGCGTCGGGTGACACTGTGTGTAACCGGCGTCACACTGGAGGGCGCTGTCGATGTCGTGCGGGGATGTCGGAGGGATGACGGTGGACGAGGGCGTACCGGAACGGACCCGGGTGCATGCCGAACTGGCGCATGCGACGCCGGTGTCGAGCCGGGTCATGGCCTCGTGGCAGCGCAGCGAGGACTACGGGATCCCGCTGGATGCGGTCGAGCCGGTGTTCACGGGCACCGAGGATCTCGGCTCGCTGTTCTTCCAGTGCGGCAACGAGGTGCTGACCGATCTGCACCGGACCCTCGCCGATGAACCCGTCAGCCTCATGCTCACCGACGCCGACGGGGTGGTCCTGAGTCGACTCAGCGGTGATCGCGGACTGCTCCGCGCCCTCGACGACGTCCATCTCGCACCAGGGTTCGCCTACTCCGAGCGCATGGTCGGCACCAACGGACTGGGGCTCGCACTCGCCGACCGCGTCCCCACACTCGTCCGCGCCGACCAGCACTACGCGCAGAGCCTCTGCTCGTTCACCTGTGCCGCGGTCCCGATCCTCGAACCCGAGTCGGGACGCCTCGAGGGCAGCGTCAATCTCACGACCTGGTCGCGGACCTCGAGCGAACTGCTGCTCGCGTTGGCGCGTTCGGCCGCCAGCAACACCACCGCCCTGATGATGGCCCGCTCGCACGGACGACACCCGCGACGGACCCCGAGAGGACAGATCTTCCGGGTGGAGGTGCCACGCCTGGAACCCGGATCGGGGACGGTGCACGATCTCTCACCGGAATGGAACGGCGCCGTCCGCACCGCACAGACCGCGATGTCGGCCGCGCGGGTGGTCGCCGCGATCGGCGAACCCGGGTCGGGACGGGCCACCGCCCTCGCACAGGCCGCCCGCCACGCGTTCCCGCGCGATCGCATCCTGTCCGCCGCGGCGCCGGCGCCGACCGACGTCAGCACCTGGCTGGGACTGTGGACCCCCGAGGTCGGGAAAGACCACACCGCGGTCATCGTGCGCGACGTCGACATGTTGCCCAGTTGGGTGGCCGAACGCCTGCGCGACCTCGTCGCCCGCGATCCGCATCCGGACGCCTTCCCGTTCGCGGTGACCGCGGAGCGGTTCGCCGACATCCCGCCCGCGCTCGCCGAACTCGTCGACACGGTGGTCTCCGTCCCCACGCTCCGCGACCGCCCCGACGACATCACCGCGCTCGCGCGCCACATCGCGCTACGGGTGCGTGGTCGCGACGTGGAGTTCACGCCGGCGGCGCGGCGCGCGCTGCGCGGTTTCGACTGGCCCGGCAACGTCGACCAGCTGACCCGGGTCGTGGGTGACTGCGCCGGGCGGGCCGACGTCATCGACATCGGTGCCCTGCCCCCGGAGATCCTGGCCGGCAGCACCCGGCATCTGTCCCGGATCGAGGCCTTCGAACGGGGTGAGATCGTCCGTGTGCTCTCCGACGGCACCCCCACGATGGCGCAGGCCGCCCGGGAACTGGGGATGAGCCGCGCGACGCTGTATCGGAAGGTCTCCCAGTACGACATCGACCTCGCGCGGGGTCGCTGACCTGCGTCGACCGCGACCGTGCCAGCGGGACCGGCGCCTCATTGTGTGTTCTCACCATTGCGGGCCGCCTGTGACCGCCCACACACTGGGAGAGTGTGCGTCGGTGACCTCCGCCGGCGAGACGCGGAAAGAGCGGGGCGCGTGTGACCACAGCGAACGAGACCGATGTCGACGTCATCATCGTCGGGGCCGGCCTGTCCGGCGTGGGTGCGGCACACCATGTCCGGGAGGCGATGCCGAACGGCAGGCTTCTCGTCCTCGAGGCCCGAGATCGCATCGGCGGGACCTGGGATCTCTTCCGCTACCCCGGAGTGCGCTGTGACTCCGACATGCAGAGCCTCAGCTACCGGTTCAACCAGTGGACCGACTCGGACTCCATCGTCTCCGGGGCCACCATCCGCGACTACATCGAGAAGACCGCGGTCGCCGACGGCACCGACGAACGAATCCGGTTCTCCCACCGCGTGACCCGCGTCGAGTTCGACAGTGAGACGACCACCTGGACGGTGACGGCCCGGCATCACGACCAGACCGTGGTCGTCACCAGTCGCTTCGTCTACCTCTGCACGGGGTACTACAGCTACGACGCCGGCCACACCCCCGACATCCCGGGACTCGGCGACTTCGCGGGTCCGGTGGTGCATCCCCAGCAGTGGCCCGCCGACCTCGACTACACCGGCAAGCGTGTGGTCGTGATCGGTAGCGGCGCAACGGCCATCACCCTGGTGCCCGCGCTCACCGAGAAGGCCGCACACGTGGTGATGCTGCAACGCTCGCCGACGTACGTGATGGCGTTCCCGCGGCACGACGACCTCGACGAGAAGATCGCGCGACGGATCGGTGCGCGACGCTCGGCGGTGCTGACCCGGTGGAAGAACGTCCTGATCGACACCGTCCTCTACCAGATGTGTCAGCGGTGGCCGCGGTACATGCGGTCGGTCATCCGCAAGGAGAACGCCGCGCAGCTCCCCGCCGATTTCGACCTCGAGAAGCACTTCACGCCGAAGTACGACCCGTGGGATCAGCGGATGTGTCTCGCGCCCGACGGCGACATCTTCTCCGTTCTCGCCGAGGGCAGCGCGTCGATCGTCACCGACACGATCGACCGCGTGACGCCGGATGCCATCACGACACGGTCGGGCGAGACCATCCCCGCCGACGTCGTCGTCACGGCCACCGGACTGCAGATGCTCGCGTTCGGCGGTATCGAGATCGTGGTCGACGGACGCGACGTCGCCCCCTCGGACACGTTGTCCTACAAGGGGATGATGCTCAGCGGTGTACCGAATCTGGTCTTCACCATCGGGTACACGAACGCGTCGTGGACGCTCAAGGCCGATCTGGTCGGCGAGCACTTCGGCCGCATGCTCTCCCACATGCGCAGGCACGGCCACGACCAGTTCGTGCCGGTGCGGCCCAGCTCCGTCGACGAGCGACCGTTGCTCGACTGCGAGGCCAATTACATCGTGCGGTCGATCGACACCTTCCCGCGCGCGGGTTCCCGGTCGCCGTGGCAGCTCGGGATGAGCTACTACCACGATGTACTCACGTTGCGGCACCGTCGTGTGGCCGACCCCGCGATGCGGTTCACCGGTCCCGGCGATCGACGTGGCGCCGCAGTCGGTCACCACGACCACGTCGAGGCGGTGCGCTGAGCGCCCTGACGGCCGATCTGTCGCCGTGCGCCGTCGCTCGCGCCGACCGCGAATAGACTCGCGCAGGTGAGCGCTGAACCGTCCACCCTCTCCGTCGAGCTCCCGGAGCTGACCGTCTCGGCCCTGACATGGGGTCCCGCCGACGGCCCGTTGGCGCTGCTGCTCCACGGCTATCCCGATTCGGCCTGGTCGTGGCGACATCTCGGGCCCGCACTCGCCGAACGCGGATTCCGCGTGGTCGCGCCGTTCAGCCGGGGATACGCCCCGAGCGGTGTGCCCGTCGACGACGACTTCCACATCGGTGCCCTCATGCACGACGTGATCGGCATCCATCGCGTTCTCGGCGGCGACGGTGAGGCCGTGGTCGTCGGCCACGACTGGGGCGCGCTCACCGCGAACGCCCTCGGCGCCTACCGCAAGTCGCCGTTCCGGGCGGTCGTGTCGATGTCGGTGCCACCGGTTCCGGCGATGGTGCGCACCGACTCGCCACCGGCGGTCGTCGCCCGCCGACTCCTACGCCAGGCGCGGATGAGCTGGTACATGGTGTTCAACCAGATCCCCGGGGTCGCCGAACGTTCACTCGACCGACTCATCCCACGGCTGTGGCACGACTGGTCGCCCGGCCACGACGCCGCCGAGGATCTCGTCCACGTCTTCGACGCGCTGCCGACCACGGCCCACCGTCGTGCGGCCCTGAGGTATTACCGCGCCCTCGCGCGTCCGACCCGCCCGCTCGCGCGGTATCGGGAGATGCACGACGCGTGGCGCCATGCGCCGACGGTGCCGACGCTGTATCTGCACGGTGTCGACGACGGGTGCATGCAGGTCGGCTACGCCGGGTCGGTACGCGACGTGCTGCCCGACGGCAGCCGTGTCGAACTGATCGACGGCGCAGGCCATTTCCTGCAGGTCGAGCAGCCCGAGGCCGTCAACCGTCTCGTGGTGGAGTTCCTGACGCGCTGACGGCGGTCACGGGCGCGGGGGAGCAGCCCCCGCGCCCCGCGACGGCGTCAGCGTTTGGCGTAGAGCTCCTCGATCGCGTCACCGTGGGCCTGGTGGATCACGTTGCGCTTGAGCTTCATGGTCGGCGTGATCTCGCCCGACTCGATGGTGAAGTCGGAGTCGAGGATGGTGAACTTCTTGATCGCCTCGGCCTTCGACACCTTCGCGTTGGCCTGCTTCACCGCTCCGTCGATCTCGGCGCGCAGTGTCTCGTTGGTCGCCAGGTCGGCGATCGAGGTGTCGGCCGACAGGCCGTTGCGCTCGAGCCAGCCGGGGACCGCCTCGGCGTCGAGGGTGATCAGCGCGGCGATGAACGGCTTGTTGTCGCCGACCACCAGGCACTGGCTCACCAGCGGGTGGGCGCGGATCGAATCCTCGAGCGGGGCGGGGGAGACGTTCTTGCCACCGGCGGTGACGATGAGTTCCTTCTTGCGGCCGGTGATCGCGAGGTAGCCGTCGGTGAGGGTGCCGATGTCGCCGGTACGGAACCACTCGCCGTCGAACGAGTCGCGGGTCGCCTCCTCGTTGTGCCAGTAACCGGCGAACACCATGGGGCCCTTGAGGAGCACCTCGCCGTCGTCGGCGATGCGCACCGAGGCGCCGGCGACGGGGCGGCCGACGGTGCCGACTCGCTGTGCGCCCGGCGCGTTGACCGTCACCGCGGCGGCGGTCTCCGACAGGCCGTAGCCCTCGTAGACCGGGATCCCGATGCCGCGGAAGAAGTGCCCGAGTCGGTCGCCGAGCGGAGCGCCACCGGAGATGGCGTCGGTGCACTTGCCGCCGAGTGCGGCGCGCAACTTCGCGTAGACCAGTGCGTCGAACACCTTGTGCTTGGCGCGCAGGGCCAGGCCGGGCGAGCCCGTGTCGAGTGCGCGGCTGTATTCGATGGCGGTGTCGGCCGCGCGGTCGAAGATCTTGCCCTTGCCGCCGTCGTAGGCCTTCTGCTTCGCGCTGTTGTAGACCTTCTCGAACACGCGCGGCACCGAGAGGATGTAGCTCGGCTGGAACTTCTCGAAGTCGGTGATCAGGTTCGCGATGTCGTTGGTGTGGCCCAACAGAACCCCGCTCTCGACCGAACCGACCGCGACGACCCGGGCGAAGATGTGCGCCAACGGGAGGAACAGCAGGGTCGAACGCCCCTCGGACATGATGTCGCCGAGCGTCTCGCGCACGCTCGCGCACTCACCGAGGAAGTTGCCGTGGGTCAGCGCCACGCCCTTCGGGTTGCCGGTGGTGCCCGAGGTGTAGACCAGGGTCGCCATGCTGTCCGAGGTGAGCGTCGACCGACGTCGGTCGAGCTCGTCGTCGCCGATGTCGGCGCCCTTGCCCGCGAGGGTGCCGAGGATGTCGTCGTCGATCACGAGGGTCTCGCGCAGTGTCGACGAGGCGGCGTCGACGACGTCGGCGTGCGTGCTGCGCATCGCCTCGTTCTCCACGATCAGCAGCGAGGTGCCCGAGTCGGAGAGGATGTACTTCACCTGATCCGACGCCGACGTCTCGTAGATCGCGACCGTGGCGGCCCCCGCGCGCCAGATCGCGTAGTCCAGCACGGTCCACTCGTAGCGGGTGGAGGACAGGATGGCGACCCGGTCACCGGGCTCGACACCGGCCGCGATGAGGCCCTTGGCCGTGGCGTCGATCTGATCGGCGAACTCGCCGGCGGTCACGATGGTCCACTTCTCACCGCGGCGGCGTCGGAAGAGCGGCAGGTCGGGGCGTTCGCTGCGGTAGCGCAGCGGTGCGTCGACGATGGCGGCGTCGTCGGCGACGGTGGTGGTCGAGGGGGTGGTCACTTCGGGCACGAGGGTCTCCAATTCGATCGTTCGACGCAGCCCGAAAACGGACAATCCCGACCTGCGGCAGCACTGTGACACAGATTACCTGGTCTGTTCCCACGGCAAACCGCGGCTGCACAACCCGCCCGTTCGGGTCCCTGCGCCGCAGGTCACGAATAACGGATCGGCCCCGGGGGCGGTTAGAGTGCTCGCGTAGACATCTCTCATCCGACGGGCCGTGAGGCCGCCGGACATCAACGATCGGCTCAGGTGCCGGGAATCGGCGGGCAAGCAGTGGACGGCAACGGGTCGCAGGCCCAATCGGTGACATTCGCCGATCTCGACATCGAACCCCGGGTGCTGCAGGCACTCAACGACGTGGGGTACGAGAGTCCCTCGCCGATCCAGGCCGAGACGATCCCGCCGCTGATGGCCGGTCGCGACGTCGTCGGTCTCGCCCAGACGGGTACCGGCAAGACCGCGGCGTTCGCGATCCCGGTGCTGTCGAAGATCTCCGGCGGCGGCCGCAAGCCGCGTGCCCTGGTGCTCGCCCCGACCCGCGAGCTCGCGCTCCAGGTCGCCGAGGCGTTCGGTAAGTACGCCGCGCACCTGCCCGACATCAAGGTCCTCCCGATCTACGGCGGCCAGAGCTACGGCGTGCAGCTGTCCGGCCTGCGTCGCGGTGCCCAGATCGTCGTCGGGACACCCGGTCGCGTGATCGACCACCTCGACAAGGGCACCCTCGACATCTCCGAACTGGATTTCCTCGTCCTCGACGAGGCCGACGAGATGCTCACCATGGGGTTCGCCGAGGACGTCGAGCGCATCCTGCGTGACACTCCCGACTCCAAGCAGGTCGCCCTGTTCTCCGCGACCATGCCCAAGGCCATCGGTCGGCTGGCGCAGAAGTACCTCAAGAGCCCGGTGGAGATCACCGTCAAGGCGAAGACGCAGACCGCGCAGAACACGACGCAGCGCTATCTGCAGGTGTCGCACCAGCGCAAACTCGACGCCCTGACGCGCGTGCTCGAGGTCGAGACCTTCGACGCGATGATCATCTTCGTCCGCACGAAGTCGGCGACCGAGGAACTCGCCGAGAAGCTGCGGTCGCGAGGGTTCTCCGCGGCGGCCATCAACGGCGACATCGTGCAGGCCCAGCGTGAGCGCACCATCGCCTCGCTCAAGGCAGGATCGCTCGACATCCTCGTGGCCACCGACGTCGCCGCCCGTGGTCTCGACGTCGACCGCATCTCCCATGTCGTCAACTACGACATCCCCCACGACACCGAGTCGTACGTGCACCGCATCGGTCGCACCGGGCGTGCAGGTCGTTCCGGTGACGCGCTGCTGTTCATCACCCCGCGTGAACGTCACCTGCTGCGGTCGATCGAGAAGGCGACCCGTCAGCCGATCACCGAGATCGGTCTGCCCAGCGTCGACGACGTCAACGCCCAGCGTGTCGCCAAGTTCGGCGAGTCGATCACCGAGAACCTGGGGTCGGAGAACATCGCGATGTTCCGGCGGCTCATCGAGAACTACGCGCAGGAGAACGATGTGGCCATGGCCGACATCGCCGCCGCGCTGGCCCTCGAGACGCGTGACGGCGGGTTCCTGCTGAGCCCCGATCCGCCGGCGAGCGAGCGCAAGGCCGGGGCAGAGCGTAGCGAGCGCCGCCCTCGCGAGGGTGGCACCAACTTCGCGACGTACCGCATCGCGGTGGGCAAGAAGAACAACGTCACCCCCGGCGCGATCGTCGGTGCGATCGCCAACGAGGGCGGGTTGAGCCGCGGCGACTTCGGGCACATCAGCATCCGCGCCGATTACAGCCTCGTCGAACTCCCCGAGGATCTCGGCCGCGAGACGCTCACCGCGCTGCGCAGCACCCGGATCATGAACGTGCCCATCAACCTGAGCAAGGATCAGGGTCCGCCGCGGCAGCGCTCGTCGGCGCGCCAGGGCAGCGGTCGCGGCGGCGACTTCGGCGGCCGACGCGGTGCTCCGCGCGTGGCCGGTCGCGGTCGCAACTGATCCGTACGGCCGGCTCCACCCGCGGGTCTCACCGCCTACAGGAAACTTTCCCGTAACATCGGCTCGGCTGCGTCCGATGTCACATCCACGGGCTACGACATCGTCGTCGTACCCGACCGGACGTCAGCGTCAGAAATTCTCCTGCAGTAACAAGGATCGGTGAGTTCCCCGGTGTCAGTGGTGGATCCAATCTCGGCGACAGAAGCGGCCGAGCACACACAACAGGGTGCGGCCGTCGTGGTGGACATGCGTCCCCAGGTGGTTCGTCATCAAGGAAGTCTCCCCGGGGCGGTGATCGTGGAGCCGGCCGATCTGACCGCCGCGTTCGAGCCGACCTCCCCCCGTCGGATGCCCTGCGTGTGCGACCTGGACGTCGAGATCGCCGTGGTGTCGGTGCGCGCGCAGGCCCGCCGCATCGCCGAGCAGATCGCCGCGCTGGGCTACACCAACGTGCGCTACGTCGATGGGGACTTCCCGGCCTTCCGCTCGGCGCTGCTCGCCGGCTGATCGAGCTCGACGGTCGGTCCGGCCGCGCGTCCCTTCCGCGCGTCACCGCGCGAGGCGTGGTCATCGAATATCGTGGGCACCCATGAATGCGAAGGTCAGGGCCCGAGCAGGTAGCGTTCACTCTGCCTCGGTCCATAGACCTGAGGTTCACCTCGAGGTGACCCGACGACCTCGACCGCTGCTGGTGCGGGCGAAGAGGACCTGATGACCGAATCGATGTCCGTCGACGATCGACGCGCACGGGTGTTGCGGCTGTTGCAGTTCCTGCACGAGCTCATCCGTGCGAAGTCCGATGTCGTCCGCAACGTCGACGACCACGAGGCCCTCGTCTGGCTCGGCGACGACCACGGTCTGCCGGTGCGCACCAAGGCCGCCCCCGGTGAACGCTTCCTCGAACTGCGCCCGACCGGTGCGGGCGCCGACGGTTTCGCGAGCGTCGCGGCCATGCTCGACGACCTCGCCGAACGTCCCGAGTCCCTCGAACTCGTCCTCGCGACCGGTCTGCTGACGGTCGGATCCGAAGCCTCCGCCGACGACGACGTCCCGGCGGTCAACCAGCACCTGCTGACCCAGGCCGTCGTCGCCGAACACGACCACACCGCCGACACCATCTCGATCAGCCTGGCCGGCGACTCGGTCCCCGAACTCCAGGACAGTCACCTCCTCACCGGGGTCGACGGATTCGACCTCGGCCGGTCGGGGGAGGTCGCCGATCTGCTGGCCGCGCAGCCGTCGGTGCTCGCACCCGCCGTCGCCGACATCGTCGAGACCTGGCGCACCACCGTGCCGACGGGTTCGGTGCCCGTGACCGTCACCGCCACACCGGCTCTCGTGCTGCGCAACCGTGGCTCGGGCGCGATCCTCGGCTACTACGAGGCCATGATGGCATCACTGCGCGACGCCGACGGCGACGCCTCGATCCCCATCGGACTGGCCCAGCTCGTCGAACCGATCGAGTCCGAGGAACGCGTCGCGAGACTGGCCGAGGCCGGCGCGATGTCGGCGGGCGAACTCGTGGAGGACGCGCTCTACCCGTTGGCGTCGAACGTCGAACAGCGCGACATCCTCGCCCAGCTCGGACTCGACAGCGGCGTCGTGGTGGAGGGTCCTCCCGGCACCGGCAAGACGCACACCATCGCCAACCTCATGGCTGCCCTGCTGGCCAAGGGGCAGCGCGTGCTGGTCGTGAGCGAGAAGGCCCAGGCGCTGCAGGTGCTGCGCGACAAGCTCCCGCCGGAACTGCGCGAGCTCGCCGTCGCCATCACCGACGTCACCAAGGACGGCTCGTCGTCGCTGGTGGAGAGCGTCGAGGCGATCGCCGCCCGCAAGGGGTCGTTCCAGTCGCGGGTGGTGACGTCCGAGATCAAGAACCTGCGGTCCAAGCGCGACCAGGCGCGCGCCAAACGCGAGCAGATCCTGCGTGAGATCTGGCAGCTGCGCGAGTCGGAGACCGAGAAGCACGAGTGGGTGGCCGCGGGCTACAGCGGAACCGCCGCGCACATCGTGCGGACCTGCCAGGAGGTCGCCGACCGGTACGACTGGCTGCCCGGCCCCCTCGAATCGGCGCTGCCGCCCCTCGACACCGACGAGATGGACCGTCTGCTGACGTTGCTGCGCGAGCGCGACGACACCTGGGCGAGCCGCCTCGCCCAGCGCCTGCCCGATCTGGAGGCGTTCCTGCCCGGGTCGGTCGAGCTGGACTCGATCTGCGCGCGCATCGCCGAGCAACCGAGCGAGAAGATGGTCGGGAGCGGCTCGCTGCTCGCCATCCTCTCCGACGTCGACAGCGGTCGGCTCCTCGTCATCAAGAACCAGTGCGACCACCTCGGCGCGGCCGTCCGCGAGGTGCGGACGTTCCCCGAGCACCTGCAGCAGATGGCCGAGCGCCTGCTCTCCGGCGAGGCCGCCTACCTGTGGAATCGCGTCACCCAGATCTCGGCCGTCATCGACGAGGCCACCCGGCGCGACCGTGACATCGGCACCCACGAGGTGTCGGTCTCGTCCGGTGACGGTACCGCCGGGGCCCCCGCCGGCGCGGCGTCGGTGTTCGACGACGTCGCGCAGTACCTCCGATCGGGTGGTGTGTGGCGCTCGCGCTTCCGCAAGTCGCCGCAGCAGCGGGCCGTCGACGCACTCGGTGTCGTGGCCACGGTCGACGGACGTGCGCCCGCCGACGCCGACACCATGCAACTCGTCGCCGACCACCTCGCCGTGCTCGAGGGCGTCGGTCGCGTGCAGACCGTCCTCGCCGACGTCGACGTCCCGGTCGACACCACCGGGTCGCGGTCGTCGCAACTGGGGCAACTCGTCCGGCTCGACGAGCAGCTGGGCTGGATCTCCGAGCTCCTCACCGGCCGTGACGCACTCGTCCGTCAGCTCGAGTCGATCAGCCCCGGCGGACCCCGCCCGAAGAGCATCGACGAGGTCGCCGAGGTGGCCCGCCAGACCGGTGCGATCGCGGCGACCAACGACGCCGTGCTGGCCCGGCGCGAACTCGACGAGCACGCGCGAGCGCTCAGCGCCGAGGTCGACCAGGGACCGTCCGACGAGGGCGAGGCCCTCGTGTCGGCCATCGTCGCCGCCGACTCCGACGCCATCAAGGAGTCGCGCCGGGCGTTCAACTCCGCACGCGCACAACGTGATCGGCAGGGTGCGTTGGACCTGCTCGAACTCCGCCTGAAGCAGAAGGCGCCCGAGCTGCACCGCCTGCTGCGGGAGACCGCCGACGACCGCGCGTGGGACGCCCGTCTGCGCGAGTTGACCGACGCCTGGTCGTGGCGCCGCGCCTATTCGTGGGCGTCGGACCGCAGTGACCCGAATCGCGAGTCACGCCTCGAGTCCGATCTCGACGCCGTCGAGGCCGACATAGGTCACTTCACCGCCGGGTTGGCCGCGGCGTGCGCGTGGCGCGAATGCCTCGAACACATGTCCGTCGCGCAGGTGCAGGCCCTGCAGTCCTACCGCGACCACATCACCAACCTCGGCAAGGGATCGGGCAAGCACGCCGAACGGTTCCGTCGTGCCGCACGGTCGGCGATGACGCAGGCCCAGGGTGCGGTCCCGGCGTGGATCATGCCGATCTCACAGGTCCTCTCGTCGATCACCCCGGAACAGAACTCGTTCGACGTCGTGATCGTCGACGAGGCGAGCCAGGCCGACATCACCAGCCTGTTCCTGCTGTGGCTCGCGCCCCGGGTGATCGTCGTCGGCGACGACAGGCAGTGTGCGCCGGGGACATCCGGTGCCGCCGGGCTCGACGACGTCTTCGCCAAGCTCGACACCTACCTCCCCGACGTGCCGCAGTACATGCGGGACAGCCTCACCCCGCGGTCCAGCCTGTTCTCCATGCTGCGCACACGATTCGGCCACGTCGTGCGGCTGCGCGAGCACTTCCGGTCGATGCCGGAGATCATCGAGTACTCCTCGCGACAGTTCTACCCGGACTCGCCGCTGGTGCCGGTGCGTCAGTTCGGCGCCGACCGACTGCCGCCGCTGCGCACGGTCTTCGTGCCCGAGGCGGTCGCCACCGGCGACAGCTCGGCGCTGACCAACAGCGTCGAGGCCGACGCACTCGTCGAGGCGCTCGTCGCCTGCGCCGACGACGAGCGCTACGCCGGCCTCACCTTCGGTGTGGTGGTGCTGCAGGGCCAACGCCAGGTCGACCTCATCACCCAGCGCCTACGTGCGGCGCTGACCCCGGAGCAGTGGCACGAACGGTCGCTGCGCATCGGGACGCCGCCGGACTTCCAGGGCGACGAACGCCATGTGGTGTTCCTGTCGATGGTGGTCTCGGTCGACCGGAACCCGGTGTCGCTCACCAGGAGTGAGTCGCAGCGCCGGTTCAACGTGGCGGCGTCGCGCGCGATGGAGCAGCTGTGGTTGTTCCACTCGGTCGCCTCGGCCGACCTCAAGCCGAACGACCTGCGCTACTCGCTGCTGTCGTACATGGAACGCACCGAGGGTGCGCTGGTGGATCCGATGCCGTCGGTGGTGACCGTCGACGAGCGGTGCGAGCCGTTCGAGAGCCTCTTCGAGCAGCAGATCTTCCTCGACCTGACCGCACGGGGCTATCACGTCAACCCGAAGGTGTCGGTGAACAACCGCGTGATCGATCTAGTGGTCACCGGCGCCGATGCCCGACTGGCGGTGGAGTGCGACGGTGACGAGTTCACCAGCACGCCCGAGCAGGCCCGCGCCGACATGGAACGCGAACGCGAGCTACGGCGCTGCGGCTGGCGGTTCTGGCGCGTCCGCGAGTCGGAGTACCTCCTCGATCCCGAGCGCGCCCTGGCCGGACTGTGGACCGAACTCGACGCGCGGGGTGTCGCCGCGCACTCGGTCCCCGACAGCGATGTCGCGCGGGTGGCGCAGGGCTGGGAACCGATCGATCTCACCGGCGGCGACTGACCGCATCCCTCTCGCGGCGCTCAGGTCCCCTCGGGCATCGCCGCGCGCACCGCGGCCACGGTTGCGTCCGGGTCGGGATCGCGGCGCATCACCAGACCGCGGGCGAACGACAAGCGGTCGCCGTGGTGGCGGGGGACCACGTGCACGTGGGTGTGGAACACCGTCTGGAATGCCGCACGTCCGTCGTTGATCATCACGTTGACCCCGTCGGCGGCGATCGACGACGACCGCAGGGCCGCGCCGATCATCCGGGCGGCGTCGAACAGCCGTGTACCCATCTCGCTGGTGATGCCCGCGAGATCGGGATGGTGCTCGCGGGGGATGACCAGCGTATGGCCCGGTCGTACCGGACGGATGTCGAGAAAGCCCATCACGTGATCGTCGGAGTAGACCATCCGTGCCGGGGCGGTGCCGGCCACGATCGCGCAGAACACGCACTCACTCATGACAGCCACCCTAGGGTGCGCGTCGCCAACCCTGACGACGCGCTGTGATCGCCCGCCACACGGGACGACACGATGAGCCCCGCCACCACCTCATAACGATTCGGTAACGAACTGTTCTGCGTCTCGGAGCGGACGCCGACGGGGCGCATCGACGCCGTCACATGGGGGTTCGTCGGGAGTCGCGGGAGGGTCCGACCGGCCCTGCGAAGTTACCCGCGGGGTTACTCGCGGGTATACCCGGCGGTCACCCCAAAACATGAGGGATCCCTCATTTTCGTGTGCGACGATGGTTCTCGTGCCGCACCGGGTGGACGGCGAGTACCCACCGAGCCCCGACTCCGCACCGCGGAATCGGAACTCCACCGACTCGACCCCACACCCGTTGCGCACCAGGCCCTTTCGACCGCCTCGACGATGAGCCAGCGGTCAGCCGAACCGATACTTCCCGCCCGCCCCGACGACCCGCTCCGCGGTTCGTCGATGCCGTGGCACGCACCACCACATCGAGGAGATCATCAGTGACCGTTCACCAGTTCCGCAGCGGCCCCGGGGATTCGGCAGCATCGTTCCGACCCGACGAGACCTTGATCAGCCGACTGCGGGCCGGTGACCGGTACGCGGTCAGCTTCGGCGGCCAGGGCATCGCGTGGCTCCCGGCGCTGGCCGAGCTGGTCATCGACGCCGAGCTCGACCGTTCGGTCGGCCAGATCGTCGACGCCGCCGAGCAGCTCCTGGCTCCCGTCGCCGACGAACTCGCCGCGCAGCGGCCCGACGGCTTCCATCCGCTCAGTTGGGTCCACGCGCTCGGCGCCGACGAGCCCGTGCCCGCCGAGGCGATCCTGTCGGGCGCCGCGCTGTCGGTTCCCGGCATCCTGCTGTCCCAGCTCGCCGCGGTCGCCGCGCTGCGCAAGCAGGGTCTCGACACCGCCGAGATCCCGGCACACGCCGTCGTCGGTCACTCGCAGGGCGTGATGGCCGTCGAGTCGCTCTCCGACGACACCCACACCACCACGGGCGGAACGGGCGCTCTGCTCGCCCTGGCCCATCTCATCGGTGCCGCCGGGGCCACCGTCGCCCGGCGGGTCGGCCTGGCCACCACCGCCGACGGCGCGCCGATGATGTCGATCACCAACGTCGTCCCCGGCCGCGTCGAGGAACTCCTCACCCGCTACCGCGCCACCATCGCCGACGCCGACCTCCACAACGCACCCGCACTGGCGATCCGCAACGGTCGTCGCTCGGTCGTGGTGTCGGGGTCGCCGCGTCACCTCACCGCGTTCGAGGCGATGTGCGACACCGTCGCCGCCGGCGAGGCCGCCGATCGCAAGCGCAAGGTGATGGGCGGAGCGCCCTTCGCACCCGTCTTCGACCGCCTCACCGTCGGCATCGCCTTCCACCACGCCGCACTGGCACCCGCCCGCGACCTGGTGGTCGCGTGGGCGCAGCGCTGCGGGCTCGACACCGACTGGGCCGCACGCCTGGCCGACGCCGTCCTCGTCGACCCGGTCGACTGGGTGTCGACGCTCGACGGCGTCGCCGACTCGGGTGTCTCGTGGGTCCTCGACATGGGGCCGTCCGACGTCGCGACCCGCCTGTCGGTACCCGTCCTGCGTGGCCGGGGTATCGGCTGCATCGCGGTCGGACTGCGCGGCGGCCAGCGAAACCTGTTCGCCCCCGGCGGTATCCCCGAGGTCGCGCCGCCGTGGTCGTCGTTCGCACCGACCCTGGCCGAGCTCCCCGACGGTCGACGCGTGGTCGAGACGTCCTTCACCCGCCTCACGGGCCGGTCGCCGATGCTGCTCGCCGGCATGACCCCGACCACGGTCGACCCGGCCATCGTCGCCGCGGCGGCCAACGCCGGTCACTGGGCCGAGCTCGCCGGCGGTGGCCAGGTCACCGAGGCGATCTTCGCCGACAACGTCGCCCGCCTGACCGACCTCCTCGAGCCCGGACGCCAGGCCCAGTTCAACGCCCTGTTCCTCGATCCCTACCTGTGGAAGCTGCAGCTCGGCGGCAAGCGCCTCGTCCAGAAGGCGCGCGCCGCCGGCGCACCCCTCGACGGTGTCGTGGTCTCGGCGGGGATCCCCGAACTCGACGACGCCGTGGCCCTGGTCTCCGAACTGGCCGAGGCCGGCATCCCGCACATCGCCTTCAAGCCCGGCACCGTCGAGCAGATCCGCGCGGTGGTGCGCATCGCCGCCGAGGTGCCCTCGCACCCGATCATCGTCCACATCGAAGGCGGTCGCGCGGGTGGTCACCACTCGTGGGAGGACCTCGACGACCTGCTGCTGGCGACCTACGCCGAGCTGCGCTCGCGCACCAACGCCGTGATCTGCGTCGGCGGCGGCATCGGTACGCCGGCACGGGCGGGGGACTACCTCACCGGCGCGTGGTCGCAGGCGCACGGCTACCCGGCCATGCCGGTCGACGGCATCCTGCTGGGCACCGTCACCATGGCTGCCCTCGAGGCGACCACCTCGCCCGCGGTGAAGCAGCTGCTCGTCGACACCCCCGGATGCGACACCTGGATCGGTGCCGGCCACGCCGACGCGGGCATGGCGTCGGGCCGCAGTCAGCTCGGTGCCGACATCCACGAGGTCGACAACTCCGCCTCGGCGTGCGGCCGCCTCCTCGACGAGGTCGCCGGCGACGCCGACGCCGTCGCCGATCGGCGCGACGAGATCGTCACCGCGCTCGACCGCACCGCCAAGCCCTACTTCGGCGACCTCGCCGCGATGACCTACCGGCAGTGGCTGACCCGCTACGCCGACCTCGCCGTCGGCACCGATCCCGGACCGTCGCCGGTGTGGGCCGACATCACCTGGCGGCAGCGCTTCGCCGAGATGCTGCAGCGGGCCGAGGCGCGCCTGCACCCGACCGACCGCGGCGAGTTCGCCTCCGCGTTCGCCGGCGAGCGCGCCACCGACGCGCCGCACGCCGCGATCGACGTCCTCGGCAGCCTGTACCCGGCCATCGACGCCGACGTGCTGCACCCCGCCGACGTCGCGTTCTTCCTCGGTCTGTGCCGCACACCCGGCAAGCCGGTCAACTTCGTCCCCGTCATCGACAAGGACGTGCGCCGCTGGTGGCGCAGCGACTCGCTGTGGCAGGCCCACGACCCGCGCTACGGCGCCGACGAGGTCTGCATCATCCCCGGTCCCGTCGCGGTCGCCGGCATCACGACCGTCGACGAACCGATCGGCGCCCTGCTCGACCGGTTCGAGGCACACGTGGCCGGCGACATCGCCGCCACCGGCGCCCAGCCGGCCGCCGTCAGCAGCCGCCTGCGGCGCGGGATCGTCGACGGCGCGGGTGTGCTGGTCGACATCATCGAGACCGACACCGTGCTGTGGGCCGGACGCATCGTGGCCAACCCCATCGCGCTTCTCGGCGACCGCTCGGCATGGACCCTGCTCGATGGTGACGGTTTCGACGCCACCGGCTCGCGTCGCGCCGAGCACGAGCCCACCGGCTCGGTGCTCGAGCGCACCGACGACGGCGTGTCCCTCACCGTTCCCGTCGCGACGACACGGGTCACCATCGCCATGACCGTCGACGCCTCTCTCGCCGACGGCGGCAGCCCCGAGGTGTCGCTCGACGCCGCGGCCGCGGCCATGGGCGCCATCCTCGGTGTCGCCGCGGGCCACGCACTGCCCGAGGTCGTCGACGGTGCCGCGACGACGACCGTCCGGTGGACCGCCGACCTCCCGGCCGACCACTCGGCGGTCACCGCGCACACCCTGCCCGCCCATCTCTCGGCGTCGGTGCCCACGGGCAGTGCGGGATTCGCGGTCCCCGACGCGCTCGTCGGACTGACGTGGCCGAGCGTCTTCGCCGCGATCGGCGCCGCCCGGACCTCGGCGGGGACGCCGGTCGTCGAAGGCCTGCTCGATCTGGTGCACCTCGATCACGCGGTCTCCACCGCCGCCGTCCTGCCCCGGGTCGACACCGACCTCGTCGTCGTCGCCCGTACCGGTGAGGTCGTCGACACCGACCTCGGTCGTGTCGTGGAGGTGTCGGTCGACATCACGAGCGACGCCGGTCCGGTCGCGTCGATGATCGAGCGGTTCGCGATCCGCGGTCGCCTCGGCGACGGTGTGCTCGCCGAGCCCGTCCGCGCCGGCGGAGCGATCGACACCGAGACCACCGCCACGCGCAAGCTCCTGCGCTCGGCCGTCGTCACCGCGCCCGCACGGATGCACGGTTTCGCCGCCGTCTCCGGTGACCGCAACCCGATCCACACCGACTCCAACGCGGCCCGCCTCGCCGGGCTGGGAGAGCCGATCGTGCACGGGATGTGGCTGTCGGCCGCCGCCCAACACGTCGCCACCGCAACCGATTCCGCGGAACCGGTGCCGGCCGCACGACCCCTGCTGGGCTGGACGGCCCGCTACATGGGCATGGTCCGCACCGGCGACCGGGTCGCGATCCGCGTCGACCGGGTGGCCATCGACCACGGCCGCGAGATCGTGGAGGTCACCTGCAAGGTCGACGACGCGCTCGTCATGACCGCCACCGGTCGGCTCGCCGCGCCGCGCACCGTCTACGCGTTCCCGGGTCAGGGCATCCAGAGCGCGGGCATGGGGCTCGACGCCCGCAGCCGATCGAAGGCCGCCCGTGAGGTCTGGGACCGGGCCGACGCCCACACCCGTTCCGCGCTGGGCTTCTCGATCCTCGCGGTGGTCCGCGACAACCCGACGACCCTCGTCGCCAACGGCACCACCTACAACCATCCCGACGGCGTCCTGTTCCTCACCCAGTTCACCCAGGTCGCCATGGCCACCCTCGGCGTGGCGCAGATCGCCGAGCTGACCGAGTCGGGTGGATTCGTCACCGACGCCATCACCTGCGGTCACTCCGTCGGCGAGTACAACGCCCTCGCGGCGTGCGCCGGTGTGTTGCCCCTCGAGGCCGTCCTCGAGGTCGTCTTCCAGCGCGGCGAGGCCATGCACCACCTCGTGCCCCGCGACGCCGACGGTCGCAGCGACTACCGTCTCGCGGCCATCCGTCCGAGTCAGATCGGGCTCGTCGACGACGAGGTCGTCGCCTTCGTCACCGAGGTCGGCGCGCAGTGTGGCGAGTTCCTCGAGGTGGTCAACCTCAACCTGCTCGGATCGCAGTACGCGATCGCCGGAACCGTCCGGGGCCTCGAACACCTCGAGGCCGAGATCGACCGTCGCCGTGCACAGTTCGGCGGCAAGCGGGCGTTCATCCTCATCCCGGGTATCGACGTACCGTTCCACTCCACGGTGCTGCGTGCCGGCGTCCCGGAGTTCCGTCGCCGCCTGCAGGAACTGCTGCCGGAGTCGTTCGACCCCGACGTCCTCATCGGCCGGTACGTGCCGAACCTGGTGCCCCGTCTGTTCACCCTCGACCGCGACTTCGTCGCCGAGATCGCCGCGCTGGTGCCGTCGGACCCGCTCGAGGAGGTCCTCGCCGACTGGGACGTGGCCAGTGCCGACCGCACCGCCCTGGCCCGCACGGTGCTGATCGAGTTGCTCGCATGGCAGTTCGCGAGCCCCGTCCGGTGGATCGAGACCCAGGACCTGCTGTTCTCCCCGCGGGAGACCGGTGGTCTGGGTGTCGAGCGTTTCGTCGAGGTCGGCGTGAAGTCCGCTCCCACCCTCGCCGGACTCGCCGCGAACACCCTCAAGCTCGACGACTACGCCGGGGCCACGGTGCAGGTCCTCAACCTCGAGCGCGACGACCAGGTCGTCCTTGCGCTCGACGCCGATCCCGAGCCCGAACCCGAGGCCGAGGAATCCGATGCCTCCGGCGCCGACGCACCGGCCGAGTCCGCACCCGCCGCCGTCGCGGTGGCACCGGCTCCCGCCGCGGCCACCGGTGGTCCGCGTCCCGACGACATCACGTTCGTCCCCGCCGACGCGGTCGCGGCCGTCATCGCGCTGTGGACCAAGATGCGTCCCGACCAGATCGGTGCCGCCGACACCATCGAGGCGCTGTGCGACGGTGTCTCGTCACGACGCAACCAGCTGCTGCTCGACATCGGCGGTGAGCTCGGTCTCGGAGCCATCGACGGTGCGGCCGAGGCCGACATGGCGGCGCTGGCCTCCACCGTCAACAGCCTCGCCCGCGGCTACAAGCCGTTCGGCGCGGTCCTCGGTGACGCGATCACCGATCAGCTGCGCAAGGTGGTCGGCCCGCTCAACAAGCGGCCGTCGTACGTCTCCGACCGCGTGTCCTCGGTCTGGCAGCTCGGCCCCGGGTGGGCGTTGCACGCCACGGTCGCGGTCGCGCTCGGCAGCCGCGAGGGTGTCAGCGTCCGCGGCGGCGACCTCGGCGGGTTGTCCTCGGGTCCGATCGGCGGTGTCGACGCACTCGACTCCGTGATCGACGCCGCCGTCGCCGAGGTCGGTGCACGACGCGGCGTCAGCGTCGCCAAGCCGTCCGCCGAGGGTGGTGCCGGGGGCACGGTCGATCTCGCCGCACTCGGCGATCTCACCGAACAGTTCACCGGCCGCACCGGGGCACTGGCGAGCGCCGCCTACGCGATCCTCGACAAGCTCGGTCTCCACACCGTCGTCCCCGCCGAGATCGATGACGAGGCCGATCGCACCCAGGCGGTCGTCGACCGTGTGAGCGCCGAGCTCGGCGCGGACTGGATGCGCACCGTCGCGCCGACGTTCGACGAACGCACCACCGTGCTCATCGACGACCGGTGGGCCTCGGCCCGCGAGGATCTCGCGCGCCTGTGGGTGACCGACGAGCACGAGCTCGACACCGACTTCGAGCGCATCACCGCTCGCTTCGCCGGTGCCGGCGACGCGGTCGCCCACCACGCGACGTGGTGGCAGGGCAAGGCGCTGCACGCCGCCTACCCGGTGCACGCCCGGACCTACTCCCACATCGCCCACGCCGCACAGGATCCCGCGCCCGGCCGCTGGACCGACGAGATCGCCGTCGTCACCGGTGCCAGCGCCGGATCGATCGCCGCAGCCGTCGTCGGCAAGCTGCTCGGTGGCGGCGCGACGGTCATCGCGACGAGTTCGCGGTTGGATTCCGAGCGCATCGCGTTCTTCCGGAAGCTCTACCGCGACAACGCGCGTGACGGCGCGGCGCTCTGGCTGGCCTCGGCCAACATGAGCTCCTACACCGACGTCGACGACCTGGTCGCCTGGATCGGTGCGGAGCAGACCGAGAACCTCGGTGGCACCACCGGCGTGGTGAAGCCGGCGATGAAGCCGACGCTGCTGTTCCCGTTCGCCGCGCCGCGCGTGGCCGGGGACCTCACCGACGCCGGCGGTCGCGCCGAGCTCGAGATGAAGGTGCTGCTCTGGTCGGTGGAACGTCTCATCGCCGGACTCGGCGCGCTCGGGGCCGATCACGATCTGGCCGCACGCCTGCATGTGGTGCTCCCGGGGTCGCCCAACCGCGGGATGTTCGGCGGCGACGGCGCCTACGGCGAGAGCAAGGCCGCCCTCGACGCCCTCGTGACCCGATGGGGTGCCGAGGAATCGTGGAACTCCACGGTCACCCTCGCCCACGCGTTGATCGGCTGGGTTCGCGGAACGGGGCTCATGGGCCACAACGACGGCATGGTCGCCGCC
Organism: Williamsia sp. Leaf354; assembly: GCF_001424365.1. Taxonomy (NCBI): domain Bacteria; kingdom Bacillati; phylum Actinomycetota; class Actinomycetes; order Mycobacteriales; family Nocardiaceae; genus Williamsia; species Williamsia sp. Leaf354. Next base: position 712,547 of record NZ_LMPL01000002.1, on the reverse strand, counting down.
GTGGAGGCCGCGGGTGTCCGAACCTGGGCCACCGAGGAGATGGCCGACGAGTTGCTGGGTCTGTGTGTGCCGCAGGCACGTACGGCAGCCCGGGAGAAGCCCGTCGTCGCCGACTTCACCGCCGGACTCGATCCCGCGTCGATCGATCTGAAGGCGCTCGCAGCGGCCGCGGCCGAGGCCGCCGACGCGGAGCCGACCGACGACGTCGCCGACACCACCCCGACGGTGGCGGCACTTCCGGCGCCCGCGCGTGCCGCGGTGGCCACCAGCCCGGCGTGGCCGACGCTCGACGTCGCACCGGAGGACCTGGTCGTCATCGTCGGCGCCGGGGAACTCGGCCCCTACGGCAGTGCCCGCACCCGCTTCGAGATGGAGGTCGACGAGGAGCTCTCGGCGGCCGGCGTCCTCGAGTTGGCCTGGAACACCGGGCTCATCGTGTGGGAGGAGACCCCGAAGCCGGGGTGGTACGACACCGAATCCGGTGACCCGGTCGCGGAGAGCGAGATCGCCGATCGCTATCACGACGCGGTCGTCGAACGCTGCGGCATCCGCCGGTACGCCGACGAGGGCGCGATGGTCGACAACACCTCGCCGCTGCTGACGTCGGTCTTCCTCGACGAGGACCTGACCTTCGGTGTCGCCTCGGAGGAGGAGGCGCGCGCCTTCGCCGCATCCGACCCCGGGAAGACCTCGGTCGCCCACGACGGCGAGACCGGGGAGTGGACGGTGACCCGACGGGCCGGCACCGAGATCCGCGTCCCGCGCCGGTTCTCGCTCAGCCGCACCGTGGGCGGGCAGATCCCCACCGGGTTCGACCCGACCCGCTGGGGCATCTCACCGGACATGGCCGAATCGGTCGACCGGGTCGCGCTGTGGAACCTCGTCGCGACCGTCGACGCGTTCCTCGGCTCGGGCTTCGAGCCGTCGGAGCTGATGCGCTGGGTCCACCCCGGCCTCGTCGCCAACACCCAGGGCACCGGCATGGGTGGCATGGAGTCGATGCGTTCGCTGTACATCGACACCCTGCTCGGCGAGTCGAAGGCCAACGACATCCTGCAGGAGGCGCTGCCCAACGTCGTCGCCGCACACGTGGTGCAGTCCTACATCGGCAGCTACGGCGCGATGATCCACCCGGTCGCGGCCTGTGCGACCGCGGCGGTCTCGGTCGAGGAGGGCGTCGACAAGATCCGTCTCGGCAAGGCCCTGTTCGCGGTCGCCGGCGGATTCGACGACCTCGGCATCGAGGGCATCGTCGGATTCGGTGACATGTCGGCCACCGCCGACTCCGCGAAGATGGCCGCCCGCGGGATCGACCCGCGACGGTTCTCGCGCGCCAACGATCGGCGGCGTGGAGGATTCGTCGAATCGCAGGGCGGCGGAACGGTTCTGCTCGCCCGGGGTGACGTCGCCGCGGAGATGGGTCTCCCGGTCCTCGGTGTGGTCGCGTGGGCGCAGAGCTTCGGCGACGGCGTGCACACGTCGATCCCGGCCCCCGGCATCGGAGCCCTGGGCGCTGCACGTGGGCGCAGCGGTTCGCCGATGGCGAAGGCGCTCACCGCACTCGGCGTGAGCGCCGACGACGTCGCCTTGGTGTCCAAGCACGACACCTCCACCAAGGCCAACGACCCGAACGAGGCCGATCTGCACGAGCGTCTCGCCGGAGCACTGGGCCGCAACGACGGCGCCCCACTGTTCGTGGTGTCGCAGAAGTCGCTGACCGGACACGCCAAGGGCGGCGCGGCGGCGTTCCAGCTGATCGGGCTGTGCCAGATGCTGCGCGACGGGGTCATCCCGCCGAACCGGAGTCTGGACTGTGTGGACGAGACCATGCGCCGCCACGATCACCTCGTGTGGGTCACCGAACCCCTGCGACTGGGGGAGCGGTTCCCGCTCAAGGCGGGTCTGCTGACGAGCCTCGGCTTCGGTCACGTCTCCGGCCTCATCGCCGTCGTGCACCCGGAGGCGTTCGTGGCGAGCCTCGATCCGGCTGTGCGCGAGGACTATCGACGTCGCGCGGCCGAGCGTGCCCGCGCCGGTGCGCAGCGGATGCTGGAGGCGATGTGCGGCGGTGACGCCCTCTACCGTCGTCCGCCGAACCGCCGGCTCGGCGACGCGGGTGTCGACGCCGAGCGGGAGGCGTCCCTGCTGCTCGACGAGTCCACGCGGCTCGACGCCGACGGCAACTACCCCTCGGTGTCCGGCACGTCGGTGGTCGGCGCCTCGTGACGGTGGTTGGGATCGGGATCGACGTGGTGTCGATCCCGGAGTTCGCCGAACAACTCGCCCAGCCGGGGACGACGTTCGCCGATCGGTTCACCGTCGGCGAGCGTCGCGACTCGGCGGCGGGGACCGCGGAGGACGCCCGGCACCTCGCGGGTCGGTGGGCGGCCAAGGAGGCGGTGATCAAGGCGTGGTCGGTGAGCCGGTTCGCCCGGTCGCCGGTCATGCCCGAGATCCGACACAGCGACATCGAGGTCGTGACCGACACCTGGGGCCGCCCGGCGATCCGACTCGGCGGGGAGATCGGACGGCATCTCGAGGGGTCGACGGTCCACATCTCGCTGACCCACGACGGCTCGATCGCGGCCGCCGTGGCCGTCCTGGAGGACGAACCGGCCGGCTGAGAGGCCAGGGTCAGCCCGCGGGACCGTCCTCGAGGAGCAGGTATCCGCCGAGCATGCGTTTGAGTTCGGCGACGGTGCGCGCGTGGTCGTGGCCGTCCTGCACCGAGAAGCTCAACAGCGAATACGCCGTGTGCACCAGCACCTCCGACATCATCACCCGCCGTGTGCGTTGGCTGGGGGTCAGCGGGGCGATGATCCGCGCCACCTGGTCGGCGATCGCCCGCTCGTGGATCGTTGCCGTCGCCCGGGTGGCCGGTGTCGACTGCACGGCGAGCCACACGGCCCGTCGTGACGGGTCGTCGCGCCACAGCGCGGCGAGGTGGTCGATGAACTTGTCCAGCAGGCGGATCCAGTCCAACGAGGGGATCTCGGCGGCGAACGCGGCGAGTTCGTGCTGGACACCGACGGCGTCCTGACGATCGAGTTCACACACGATCACATACTTGTTCGCGAAGTACTGGTAGAGCGTGCCAATCGGGACATCCGCGCGGGACGCGATCTCCTCGCAGGTGAGGGATTCGAACCCGACCTCGATCAGCAGCGAACGCGCCTCGACGAGCATGGACTCGAACCGACGGCGACTGCGCTCCTGCGTGGGGCGTTTGCGCGGCACCAGCGGCTCGGGCGGTGAGGTACCGCGCTGCGTGGTGCCTCTCGCCTCGGGCATCTGAAGGGGCGGCCGTGCGCTCAGACCGACAGGTCGCGACGGAGCTTGGCGACGTGTCCGGTGGCGCGCACGTTGTACTGCGCGACCGCGATGGTGCCGTCGGGATCGACGAGGAACGTCGAGCGGATGACGCCGGTGACCGTCTTGCCGTACATCGTCTTCTCGCCGAACGCACCCCACTCGGTCAGCACCGTCTTGTCGGGGTCCGACAGCAGCGGGAACGTGAGCGACTCCGCGTCGCGGAACGTGGCGAGCTTCTCCGGCTTGTCGGGGGAGATGCCCAGCACCGTGATGCCGGCGCCCTCGAGTTCGGCGAGGTTGTCGCGGAAATCGCAGGCCTGCTTGGTGCAGCCGGGTGTCGACGCGGCGGGGTAGAAGTAGACGATGACCTGCCGGCCGAGGTGGTCGGACAGAGAGACGGGGTTCCCGTCGGCATCGGGCAGGGTGAACGCGGGGGCCGGGTCGCCGGCCTGCAGGCGCTTGCTGGTGGTCACGTCGAGTCACGGTAGTCGACCGTTTGGGAGACGACCCCGGCTCGGTCGCCGTGCCGTGAACTACCGTGAGGGGGCAAACGACTCGAACCCTGAGTACATCGACCCAGATGGAGGACCTGTGGCACGGGATACCGACAGCATCGAACGTGACATCGCCCGTGCGCGCGAGGAGCTCGCGTCGACCCTCGACACCCTTGCGGTGCGAGCGAACCCGCAGCGGCTCGCCGAGGACGCGAAGAACGGCGTGCTGGCCACGCTCAACGCGCCGGCCATCAAGTTCCCGCTCATCGGCGTGGGCGTGATCGTGGTGGCGCTGACCCTGAAGAAGCTCGTCAGCTGATCGTCGGTATCACCACCGACACAACGACACACGGCACCGCATCCGTTTCGGATGAGGTGCCGTGTGTGTTGTGCGCCATCAGGGACTCGAACCCCGAACCCGCTGATTAAGAGTCAGCTGCTCTGCCAATTGAGCTAATGGCGCGTGCTTCGTGCGAGAAGGAACATTAACAGGTCGACCGCGTCGGACGAAAATCGTCCCCCGTCGGTCACGGACAGGCATCGATGACGTGGCCGGGGCTCGCCTGGCTCGCCCACCGGCGGACGTCTCGTACACTGAGGTCACCGAGCCGACACCCCGTCCGTGAGGCCTGCGTTTCCCCTGGGATCGTGGTGTCGCACGTGTCGTCCACGAGGTGTGGATCCCACGGGGTCGATGGCGTCGGCGAGTCGTGACATCGAGGTCAGGCCGCGTCGGTTCGGCGAGAGACCGTGACGACCACATGCGCGTCTGTGCGACACAGTGCAAGCGCGCGAGATGATTTCGGGAGTAGACATGAAGTTCGGGTGGGGCGACCGCGGGCGTTCACGATGGGTGGCCGCATCGCTGGGAGTGTGTGCGGTGGGCGTGTTGGGCGCCTGCTCGGCCGGAACCGCCGCCCCGACCTACAGCAACGCCGTCGGTGCGTCGGCCGGGATCGACGACATGCTGCGTCCGCAGATCTCCGTCACCGGGATCTCGGGTCAGCCGCTCCTCGACCGCGCGGTCGGCGTCCAGCCCGGTGCTCCGGTGCGCGTGACGTCCCGTTCGGGCCAGCTGACCGACGTCCGGATCCCCAAGGCCGACGGCGGCATGGTCGCCGGCGCCTACAACGCCGACCGCACGGTGTGGACCAGCACCGAGCCGTTCGGCTACGACCGGACCTACACGCTGTCGGCCGACGTCGCCGGCATCGCCGGGACGAACTCCACCAAGCTCTCGTTCACGACCCGCGCGCCGAACAACCTGACCCAGGCCTACGTGCTGCCGGACAACAACTCGACGGTCGGGATCGGTCAGCCGGTCGCCGTCCGCTTCGACGAGCCGATCACCGACCGCAAGGCCGCGCAGAACGCGATCACCGTGACCACCAACCCGCCTGTGGAGGGTGCCTTCTACTGGCTCAGCGACTCCGAGGTCCGGTGGCGTCCGCAGAACTACTGGCAGCCCGGCACCAAGGTCAACGTCAAGGTGAACACCTACGGGATCGACCTGGGCAACGGACTGTTCGGCCAGGAGAACCAGAACCTGAACTTCACGATCGGGCGGTCGCTCGTGGCGACGGCCGACGATCGCACCAAGCAGGTGTCGGTCGCCATCAACGGCAAGGTGGTCCGCACCATACCCACCTCGATGGGCAAGGACAGCACGCCCACCAACCGGGGTGTCTACATCGTCGGTGACCGCCTGCCGTCGATCATCATGGACTCGTCCACCTACGGCGTGCCGGTCAACTCTCCCGCGGGTTACCGCGAGACCGTCTACTTCGACACGCAGATGTCCTACAGCGGCATCTACCTGCACGCGGCGCCGTGGTCGATCTACGCGCAGGGCAACTCCAACGTCAGCAACGGGTGTCTCAACGTCTCGCCGGAGAACGCGGAGTGGTTCATGAACACCGCGCTGCGCGGCGACATCGTCGAGGTCAAGAACACCGTCGGCGACGTCCTGCCCGGCACCGACGGTCTCGGCGACTGGAATGTCCCGTGGGACGTGTGGAAGCGCGGCAACGCCGGAGACCAGTCCTAGCGACCCTCCCCATCACTGCCATTCACCAGTGTTACGCTCTGCGTTGACACTGTTGCGGCCGAGGGGCCGCGGGAAGGGCACCTGATGACCGAGCGTTCCCCCTGGGCCACCGATGATCTCGACGACCTGCGTTCCATGACGAGGTCGTTCATGGAGCGCAACGTCGCACCCAATGTCGACAAGTACATCGAGCAGCACCATGTCGATCGCGACCTGTGGAACCAGGCCGGCGAGCTGGGCCTGCTGTGCATGTCGATCCCGGAGGAGTTCGGCGGTGGCGGGGGAACGTTCGCCCACGAGTCGGTCCTGATCGAGGAGCAGGCGCGGATCGGCGACTCCTCGTGGGGCGTCAGCCTCCACAACGGCATCATCGCGCACTACCTGCTGGCGTACGGCTCGCAGGAGCAGAAGGAGCACTGGCTCCCCAAGATGGCCTCGGGTGAGGTCGTGGGCGCGATCGCGATGACCGAGCCGGGCACCGGGTCGGATCTGCAGGCCATCACCACCAAGGCGATCCGCGACGGCGACGAGTACGTCATCGACGGGTCGAAGACGTTCATCACCAACGGCTCTCAGGCCGACTTGATCATCGTCGTCGCCAAGACCGACACCAGCGAGGGCGCGAAGGGGATCTCCCTGGTGCTCGTCGAGGGCGACCGCGAGGGTTTCCGCCGCGGCCGTGTGCTCGACAAGATCGGACAGCGCGGACAGGACACCTCCGAGCTGTTCTTCGACGGCGTGCGCGTCCCGACCTCGAACCTTCTCGGCACCGAGGAAGGGCAGGGTTTCATCCAGCTCATGCAGCAGCTGCCCCAGGAGCGGCTCATCATCGCCGTCGCCTCGGTCGCGGGCATGGAGTCGGCGGTCGCCCAGACCATCGCCTACACCAAGGACCGCAAGGCCTTCGGGCGCCCGGTGTTCGGATTCCAGAACACGAAGTTCACGCTCGCCGAGGCCGCGACCGAGACGCACATCGCGCGGGTGTTCGTCGACGACTGCATCGTCAAACACCTCGCGGGCAAGCTCGACATCCCGACCGTCGCGATGGCGAAGTGGTGGACCACCGACAAGGCCATGGACGTTCTCGACGAGTGTCTGCAGCTCTTCGGTGGCTACGGATACATGAGCGAGTACCCGATCGGTCGCATGTGGGCCGACGCGCGCGTGCAGAAGATCTACGCGGGCACCAACGAGATCATGAAGGAGATCATCTCGCGGTCGCTGTGACCGACGGCCGGTGATGCATCGGGGCGGCTCGACCCACGCGGTCGGCCGCCCCGTGTCGTGTGACCCCTTCCCATCGATGACAGGTGCCTGTTATCGTCGGACACGTGTCCCGGCCCGCGCCGAAGTGGAGCAACGAAGACATCGCTGCCCTGCCCGCGTGGACGCTGGTGCAGGCCTACCACCCGGTTGCGCGCCGGTTCTCGGAGATCTTTGCCGCAGAACAGCTCTCGCCGGTGCAGTTCGGTGTGCTGCTCCAGCTCGAGGCGACGCCCGGCATCAGTCAGGCCGAGCTCGCGAGACGAATACTGGTCCGCCAACAGAGCATGGCCGAACTCCTCTCCGGTCTCGTCGAGCGTGACCTGCTGCGACGAGACGCGGACAATCGACGTGGCCGTGCGGTCCCTCTGCATCTCACCGACACGGGCCGACGCCTCGTCGAACGGGCCGGAGACGCGGTCGCGGAGTTCAACCGCCCCCGGCGGCTCGGACTCACCGCCGGGGAGGCGGAGCAACTGAACTCGTTGCTGCACAAGTTGATCGACGCGTCCCGCGAATGGTGACGCCGCTGAAGGTCCTGTCGCCACCTCGGACGGAGTTCTGATGGACACTCTCGCGCGTAACGTCGTCGAGCGCCGACGCTGGGTCATCGCGGCCTGGGTCCTGCTCGCCGCGCTCGGCGGGTTCGGTGCCTCGCAAGCGGTCTCGGCCCTGAGTTACGAATTCAGCCTGCCCGGTCAGTCGGGGTACGAGACCAATGTCGACATCGTGAAACAGTTCGGGTCCGGCGGTTCGGCCGCGCCGGTGCTGCTGGTGGTCGGGGACCGGGATCGGCCCGCGACCGACGACGAGGGCCAGCGCGTCGCGGACGCCGCCAGCGCGGCGGTGCCGGGAGCGCGGATCGCCGGCTTCGCCGACCAACCCGCACTGCGGTCGGCTCGCGGATCGGCCGGGGTGGTGATGGTCTACCCCCGGCAGACCGGTGGCGCGGAGCCCTACGGTGCCGCGCTGCCGGCGCTGGAGAAGGTCGCGGCCGAGACCTCGGGGCGACTGGGGGTCCCGGTTGCTGTGACCGGCGTCGACGCATTGGTGGCCGGCGGTGGGGGTGGGGGAGTCGACATCCTCGCCGAGACCATCTTCGGTGGCGTCGGCGCGCTGGTGGTGTTGGCCCTGGTCTTCGGATCGTTCCTCGCCCTGATGCCGATCGCCGTGGCGGCCGCGTCGATCCTCACGACATTTCTCATGCTGTGGGGCCTCACCGCGATCACCGATGTCTCGTTCATCGTCCAGTACCTTCTTGCGCTGATCGGTCTCGGCGTCGCGATCGACTACGCGCTGTTGATCGTCACCCGATGGCGGGAGGCCCGGGGTGACGGTCTCGACGACGTCGCCGCCGTTCGACACGCGATCGTCACGGCCGGACGATCGGTGCTGTTCTCCGGGCTCACCGTCGCGGTCAGCCTGGCCGCCCTCATCGCCCTCCCGGTACCGTTCCTGCGCTCCATCGGGTTCACCGGTCTGCTGATCCCGTTGGTCAGCGTCGCTGCGTCACTGACCCTGCTTCCCGCGTTGCTCCTGGTCGCCGGGCGACGGCTGGAATGGCCGCACCGACGCACCACCGACCCCGACAGTCGGTTGTGGCATCGCGTGGGCACTGCGGTGGTCAAGCGGCGGTGGCTCTCGGCGGTGCTGGCCGCGGCCGTCCTGGTGGTGTTGGCGCTCCCGCTGACGGGGCTCAACCTGTCGGATCCGACCAACGACTCCCTCGCGTCTCGGGGTGGGCCGGCCGCAGCGGCGATCACCGCGGTGCGCGACAGCGGTCTCGGTGCGGGCATCACCAAGCCCGTCGAGGTACTCACCACCTCTCCGGATCGGGTGGTGGACGAGGTCCGGTCGGTACCCGGGGTCGCCGCGGCGATCAGTCCGCCGCAGTGGGCGCGCGGCGATCTCCGGATCGTGGACGTGTGGACCCGCGACGACGTCTCGACCACCGAGGGTGCCGATGCGGCGGCGCGCATCCGGACCGTCGCGGAACGGGCGGGCGCATCGGTGGGTGGAGCGGCGGCGCAGAACGCCGACTTCATCTCCGCCGTGTACGGGAACGCCTGGTGGATCATCGGTCTCATCGTCCTGGTGACGTTCGCTCTTCTCGCGCGGGCTCTGCGGTCGGTGATCCTCCCGCTCAAGGCGTTGGTGCTCAACGTCGTGTCCCTGGCGGCCGCCTACGGGATCACGGTGTTCATCTGGCAGGACGGGTTCGGGACCGAGTTGTTGTTCGACCAGCAGTCCTCGGGTGCCATCACGGTGTGGATCCCGATCGCGGTGTTCGCGTTCCTCTTCGGCCTGTCGATGGACTACGAGGTGTTCCTGCTCAGCCGTATTCGCGAGGAGTACGACGCGGGGGCCGACACCGATTCGGCGACCATCACCGGTGTCACCCGGACAGGTCGACTCGTCACGTCGGCGGCGCTGATCCTCTTCCTGGCCTTCATCTCCCTGTCCCGGGTGCCGGCCACCGACGTGAAGATCCTCGCCACCGCGTTGGCCCTCGGCATCATCATCGACGCCACGATCGTGCGCGGCGTGCTCGCACCGGCGCTGGTCGCCGGACTGGGTCGGGCCAACTGGTGGGCGCCGTGGGTGCGGTCGCCCGCAGGTGATCCACCGTCGCCCGACGTGTCGCGGGCGGACTCACCGACCTCCCCGGCGGCGTCGCCGACACCGGCGCTCGCCACCGGACGCCACCGACACGCGGACGCATCGGATTCGTTCGAGGAGTGGCGCCGCCGGATAGCCGATCGGGAGCACGGGGAGTCGTGACGCAGAAATGGGAGGGCCGGTTCGGCCCTCCCATTTCGGTGCGGGGTGGATGACGGGACTCGAACCCGCGACAGCCAGGATCACAACCTGGTGCTCTACCAACTGAACTACATCCACCGTAGGTTCGGTGTCACCCGGAACCAGGAGCCCACTCTATCCGGTCGTGTGTGGGCAAGACCAATCGGTTTGCGTGTGCGTGTCTCAGGCGTCGCCGAGATCGGTCACGATCTGGGTGATGACGCTGGTGTCGGGGCCGGGCGCGAGGACGAAGGCGGTCTGGCGGTAGTACTTCAGCTCGCGGATCGATTCGCGGATGTCGGCCAGGGCGCGGTGCGCGAGGCCCTTCTCGGGCTGGCCGAAGTAGATCCGCGGGTACCAACGCCGGGCGAGTTCCTTGATGGAGCTCACGTCGATCATCCGGTAGTGCAGGTAGGTGTCCAGGGCGGTCATGTCGCGGGCGATGAAGCCGCGGTCGGTGGCGATCGAGTTGCCGGCCAGAGGCGCCGCGCCCGAGGAGGTGACGTGCTTGCGGACGTAGTCGAGCACCATCTTCTCGGCTTCGGGGACCGTCACCGTCGACGCCCGGACCTCGTCGGTGAGGCCGGAGGCGGCGTGCATCTTCTTCACGACGTCGGGCATGGCGTCGAGGTCGGCGTCGTCGGCGTGGATCACGACGTCGACACCGTCGCCGAGGATGTTGAGGTCGCTGTCGGTCACCAGCGCCGCGATCTCGATCAGCTTGTCGCTCTCGAGCCGCAGACCGGTCATCTCACAGTCGATCCATACGAGTTTGTCCTGCACCCGACAACCTTAGCCAACCCCGATGACGGCGCTATGGTGTTGGGCGGACGCGCGCCGCCGCCGGAGGGTGCGCCGGGCGGGAGGAACCCACTGTGACCGAAGCGACCGACGCACCATCACCCGCCGCCGAGATCGCCGCGGGCTACCGATTCGAGGGCGCGGCGCTCGAACTCGGTGCGGTCAGCGTCGACGGTGTCATCGATCCGACCGCGCAGGTGCGCATCCCGCTCGCGATGATGAACCGGCACGGGCTCATCGCCGGCGCGACCGGCACCGGGAAGACCAAGAGCCTCCAGGTGATCGCCGAGCAGCTCTCGGCCGCAGGGGTTCCGGTCGTGATGGCGGACGTGAAGGGCGACCTGTCGGGCCTGTCGGCACCCGGGCAACCCGGCGACCGGATCACCAAGCGGGCAGGCGAGATCGGCGACACGTGGGCCCCTGCGGCGCATCCCTGCGAATTCGTCTCGCTCGGCACCGAGGGCATCGGCGTCCCGATCCGCGCGACCATCACCTCGTTCGGGCCCATCCTGCTCAGCAAGGTGTTGGGCCTCAACGCAACCCAGGAATCGACCCTGGGCTTGATCTTCCACTGGGCCGACGGCAAGGGCCTCGCGCTCCTCGATCTCAAGGACCTGCGGGAGGTCATCGCGCACCTCACCAGCGACGAGGGCAAAGCCGACCTCAAGGGCATCGGTGGGGTCTCGTCGGCGACGGCCGGGGTGATCCTGCGCGCGCTGACCAACCTCGAGGCCGACGGCGGCGACACCTTCTTCGGCGAACCCGAGATCGAGCCCGGCGACCTGCTGCGCCTCGACCCCGAGGGCAGGGGCATCATCACCCTGTTCGAGCTGGGAAAGCAGGCCGCACGCCCGGCGCTGTTCTCCACGTTCCTGATGTGGATCCTGGCCGACCTGTTCGAGTTCCTGCCCGAGGCGGGCGACATCGACAAGCCCAAGCTGGTGTTCATCTTCGACGAGGCGCACCTGTTGTTCAGCGACTCGTCGAAGGCCTTCGTCGAGCAGGTCGTGCAGACGGTGAAGCTCATCCGCTCGAAGGGCGTGGGTGTGTTCTTCTGCTCGCAGCTGCCGACCGACATCCCCAACGAGGTGCTCTCGCAGCTCGGCGCCCGCATCCAGCATGCGTTGCGCGCCTTCACCCCTGACGATCAGAAGGCGCTGTCGAAGACGGTGCGGACCTATCCGACGTCGAGCGCCTACGACCTCGAGAAGGCGTTGACGTCGCTCGGGATCGGCGAGGCGATCGTCACGGTGCTCTCCGAGCGTGGTGCGCCCACACCGGTGGCCTGGACGGTCATCCGGCCCCCGCGCTCACTGATGGACACCATCGGAGAGCCCGCGATCACCGCCGCGGCCACCGCGAGCCCACTGCATCAGAAGTACGGGCAGACCATCGACCGCGAGTCGGCGTACGAACTGCTGACCGCGAAAGTGGTTGCCCCCGAGCCCACGCCGCAGGAGACACCCGCCGCGCCGGCCCCGTCGGCCCCGGCGCCTGCGCCGAAACCCGCGAAGGACGAGCCGGGGGTGGTCGCGGAGGTGTTCAGCAATCCCGCGGTGAAGAGCTTCATGCGGTCGGCGGGCAGTGCTCTCGGCCGCGAGATCACGCGATCGTTGTTCGGCGCCGGCAAGCGCCGCCGCTGACGACGGTCCTGGGTCAGTCGCCGAGCTTCTTGTAGAAGCCGCCGACGATCGGGGCCACGATCTTGCGCGGGGTGTACCCACCGGCCACCGACATCGCCTTCGACAGGACGCCGGGGACGACGCGCATCTTGTTGCGCGCCAACGCGTCCAGGCTCAGGCGAGCGACGCCGGCGCTGTCGTCCCACAGGAAACCGGGCACCATCTTGTCGACGATGCTCGCCTCGTCGGGGGAGGGTTCCTCGGTACGCACCGGGCCGGGGGCCAACAAGGTCACGTGCACACCCTTCGCGGCGACCTCACCGCGCAGCGACTCGCTGAAGGTGTTCACGAACGCCTTCGACGCGGCGTAGGTCGCGTTGTTCGGGATGGGCATGTTGCCTGCCGCCGAACCGACCATCAGGATGCCGCCCGCGCCGCGCGCCACCATCTGCGGCAGCACGGCCAGCGTCAGCTCGTGGACCGCGGTGGCGTTGAGCCGCAGCTGCGCACGCTCGTAATCGTGGTCGAGGTCGATGATCGCCCCGAACGTCGCGATCCCCGCGTTGTTGCACAGGATCGAGATCTCCCGGTCGGCGAGCTCGGCGCACAGGATCTCCAGCGAACGGATGTCGGACAGGTCGACCGCCCGCACCTCGACGGTGATCCCGTGCTCGGCCCGCATGGCCTCGGCGGTCTCCTCCAGGATCTCGCCACGACGAGCCACCAGGATGAGCGAGTGGCCGCGACGGGCGAGTTCCCAGGCGAGGGCCTCACCGATGCCGGACGAGGCTCCGGTGACGACGGCACGGGCGGACGCGGACGGTGTGGGAAGGGCCATGGGAGCAGATGGTATCGGTGCAGCCCTAGAGCGAGGCGGCCAGCTCGGTGCCCTGACGGATGGCCCGTTTCGCGTCGAGCTCGGCGGCCACGTCGGCACCGCCGATCACGTGTGTGGCCACACCGGCCTCGGTGAGGGGGTCGAGGAGATCGCGGACCGACTCCTGGCCTGCGCAGACCACCACTGTGTCGACCGCGAGGACCCTGGCGGGGGTGTCGGAGTCGGGGAAGCTGATGTGCAGACCGTCGTCGTCGATGCGGTCGTAGCGTGCGCCGGAGATCTGCTCGACGCCCTTCATCTTCACCGAGGCACGGTGCACCCAGCCCGTCGTGAGGCCGAGTCCCTTGCCCTGTCCGCCGGTCTTGCGCTGCACCATGTAGACCGTCCGCACCGGCGGGATCGGACGCGGCGTGGTGACGAACCCCGGTGTGGTGAGGTCGTCGGTCACGCCCCACTCCTGCTCCCACTCCTTGATGTCGAGGGTGGGGGAGTCGGTGACGGTGAGGAACTCGGTGACGTCGAAGCCGATGCCACCGGCACCGATCACCGCGACTGTCGTGCCGATCTCGCGGTGACCGAGGACGGCGTCGGCGTAACTGACCACCGACGGGTGATCGATGCCGGGGATGTCGGGGATGCGTGGCACCACGCCGGTCGCGACGACCACCTCGTCGAACCGTTCGGCGATCAGATCGTCGGCGGTCGCCCTGGTCGACAGGTGCACGGTGACGCCGAGGACCTCGAGCCGACGGGTGTAGTAGCGGATGGTCTCGGCGAACTCCTCCTTGCCGGGGATGCGCGCCGCGATGGCGAACTGACCGCCGATCGCGGTTCCGGCCTCGTAGAGGTCGACCCGATGGCCACGCTCGGCCGCGGACACCGCCGCGGCCAGACCGGCCGGTCCGGCGCCGATGACGGCGACCCGCTTGGTGTGGCGGGTCGGCGACAACGTCAGGAGTGTCTCGCGACCGGCGCGAGGGTTGAGCAGACACGAGACCTTCTTGCCGACGAAGGCGTGGTCGAGGCACGCCTGGTTGCACCCGATGCAGGTGTTGATCTCGTCGGCGCGGCCGTCGCGGGCCTTGTTGGAGAACTCGGGGTCGGCGAGCATCGGGCGCGCCATGGAGATGGCGTCGACCCTTCCGCGCCGCAGGATCTCCTCGGCGACCTCGGGGGTGTTGATGCGGTTCGAGGCGATCAGCGGGATCGACACCTCCTCACGCAGACGTTCGGTGAACCGCACGAACGCCGCCCGCGGCACCGAGGTGGCGATGGTGGGGACCTTCGCCTCGTGCCAGCCGATGTCGGTGTTGATCGCACTCACGCCGTGGGCCTCGAGAGCCCGTGCCAGGCTCGCGATCTCGTCCCAGGTCTGTCCGCCCTCGACGAGGTCGGCGATGGACTGCCGCATGATGATCGGGAAGTCCGGCCCGACACGCGACCGGATCTCGTCGATGATCGCGAGCACGATGCGCTGGCGGTTCTCGGTGCTGCCGCCCCACTTGTCGGTACGGGAGTTGGTGCGCGGGCACAGGAACGTGTTGAGCAGGTAGCCCTCGCCGCCCATGATCTCCACCGCGTCGTACCCGCCCTTGCGCGCGAGCACCGCGCAACGACCGTAGGAGCGGATCACGTGCCGGATCATGAAGCCGGTCATCTTGATCGGCTTGAACGGGTGAACCGGTGACTTCTCCCATCCCACACTGAGTTTGAACGGGGTGTAACCGTAGCGTCCGGCGTGCAGGATCTGCATGGCGATCCTGCCGCCCTCGGCGTGCACGGCGCCGGTGATGCGGCGATGGCGACGTGCCTCGAGACGGTTGGTGAGTTTCCCGCCGAAGGGGAGGAGCAGGCCGGTGCGGGTGGGCGCGAACCCGCCGGTGATGATGAGCGAGACCCCACCGCGCGCACGTTCGGCGTAGTAGGCGGCGAGTCGCTTGGTGTCCCAGGCGCGTTCCTCGAGGCCGGTGTGCATGGAACCCATGACGATGCGGTTGCGCAACGTCATCGGTCCGATCGCCAACGGCTCGAACAGGTTCGGGAAGTGCTCGTTCATCGTGCGACCTCTACTTCGTCGGGGCTGACTTCTCGCCGGGTGGCTGTGAGGGTGTTCTGGTGGTGAGCGCGTTCGGCGGTGAGTGCGTCGAGGACCTCGTCGAGCCATTCGACGAAACCGCGTTCGGTGCGGATCCCACCGCGCAGTACGAGGTGCTGATGGAGTCGCCGCCCGTGCCGCTCGCCGCCGGATGCGGCGTCCCGTTCGGCGAACGACTCGTAGAGCCGGAGGTTCTCGGCGTGGGTGTCGCGGTGCCGGGCGATCTCGGCCATGAGGTCGTCGAGGTCGCCGTGTTCGGCCGCGCGCAACTTCACGCTGAGTTCATCGCGCAGGCGGGGGATGGGCGCGGGGTGTGACACCCAGTCGCGCAGGGCATCTCGACCGGCCTGCGAGAGCGTGTAGACCTTCTTGTCCGGGCGGGAATCCTGGGCGACCGCCTCGAACTCGACGAGCCCGTCGTCGTGCAGCTTCTTGAGCGTCCGATAGATCTGCTGGTGGGTTGCCGACCAGAAGTAGCCGATGGAGCGCTCGAACTGACGCCCGATCTCGTATCCCGTACCGGGTCGCTCCGCGAGCGACACGAGGATCGCGTGCTCCAGTGCCATGACCGCACAGTAATACGCATCTACACACTGTGCAACAAAGTGCATAACTGACGTTCGCACACCGGCCCTAAGCTGCCCTCATGACCGACGCAGATGGGTCCCACCGGGTCGAACCGCAGTTCGCCGCCGACGAGGTGTCGACGCTGCGGGGGTTCCTCGCCTACCAGCGGGCGACGTTCTCCTGGAAGTGCGAGGGACTCGACGCCGCCGAATTGGCCACCACGGTCGCGGCCTCGTCGATGACCCTCGGCGGGATGCTCAAACATCTCGCCTTCGTCGAGACCCAATGGGTGACACATCGACTCGCCGGCCGAGCGATGCCGCAGCCGTGGGCGTCGGTGGACTGGGCGGCCGATCCCGACTGGGACTGGACCTCGGCCGCGCGCGACACCCCTGACCGGTTGTGGTCGCTGTGGCGGGATTCCGTCGGCGACTCCGATGCCGCGATCGACGCGGCCCTCGACGCTGTCGGCATGGACGGGCTCACGTCGATCGCGCGCGGTGACGGTGCCCGCTTCTCGCTGCGCTGGGTGGTGGTCCACCTGATCGAGGAGTACGCACGTCACAACGGCCACGCCGACCTCGTCCGCGAGGCGATCGACGGTCGCGTCGGGGAATGACGACCTTTCGGCGGACGCCGGGGATGTCGGTTTCCACTAGCCTGGCGCCCATGGTCGGACAGCCCGACGACGCGATACGCGTCGGCAACCCCGAGCGCGAGCGCGCCATCACGCACCTCAACGACGCCTTCGCCACCGGCTACATCGACATCGCCGAGTTCGAGGAGAGGTCGGGCCGCGTCTACGAGTCGAAGACGCGCGGCGACCTCCGCTCGGTCCTGGAGAACCTCCCGGTGGCGGCGTCGCTGTTCCCCGACACCCCCGCCGCCGTGGCGACCGGGGTGCCGGTGGCGCCGACTCGACCGGTGGTGTTCGACGCCAACTGGGAGACGGTGCGCCGCAAAGGGACCTGGGATGCGCCGTCGAACATCCTGGTCACCGGGACGATGGGGACGGTCGACCTCGATTTCACCAACGCGGTGATCGCGACGGTCACGGTGACGCTGCAGTTGCAGGTCTCGGCCATGACGGTGAAGCTGCGCGTGGGGCCCGATCAGGAGATCCGCTGTACAGGTCTCACGACGAGTGGGATGTCGGGCGTGAAGGACAAGGCTGGTGCACCGAAGCGACCGGGTGGCGCGGTGATCGACGTGATCGGGTCCATCTCGGCGATGACGGGGCTCACGATCAAACGTTCCTGATGTGCCCCCGGCAGGACTCGAACCTGCGACCTAGAGATTAGAAGGCTCTTGCTCTATCCACCTGAGCTACGGAGGCGCGCGGCAAGTGTATCGGGGCCGCGCTGCCGGAGCCGGGATCGACCGGGCAGACGGCGATCGGCGCGCGGATAGACTCGGCGCCATGAGCGTGACCACTCCTGACTCCCTCGATCTGCGTCGCAGCGGCGCCGGTGCCCTGGCGTGGGTGGTCGCATGGGTGGCCGTGATCGTCGCGGTCATCGTGACCGCCGTGTCCGCCGCCGAGGCCGTCGCCCTCGCCGGCATCCCCGATCCCGGATGGCTCACCACGTACGGCATGCCCGTGGTGCAGGGAACCGGTGAGATCGCCATCGCGATCGCCATCGGCTCAGCGCTCTTCGCGGCGTTCTTCGTGCCGCCGCAGTCCGACGGCGTCCTCGACGTCGGCGGCTACCGCGCGATCCGATGGGCCGTGGCGGGTGCGATGACGTGGGCGGTGACGTCACTGCTGATGATCCCGCTGTCGCTGTCCAACGTCTCGGGCCAACCCCTGGCCACGTCGCTGGAGCCCCAGAACCTGATGAACGCCCTCGACCAGGTCGCCGACGCGCGGTCGTGGTTGTGGACGGCGATCTTCGCCCTCATCACCGCGGTCGCGGCCCGGGTCGCCCTGCGCTGGTGGTGGACCCTCGTCGCGCTCGGGATGGGTGTGCTGAGCCTGATGCCGCTCGCCATCAGTGGCCACTCCTCGGCCGGCGGCGACCACGACTACGCCACGAACAGCCTGATCCTGCACATCGTCGGGGCCACGGTCTGGCTCGGCGGTCTCTTCGCCGTGCTGGTGTACGCCCGCGGTCTCGGCGCCCACACCGCGCTCGCCGTCCGTCGGTTCTCGCGGGTGGCGTTGTGGTGCATCGTCGTCGTCGGCGCGAGCGGCGTGATCAATGCCCTCATCCGGGTCCACCTCGACGAGCTGTTCACCACCACCTACGGCCGCGTCGTCCTGCTCAAGGCCGTGGCGCTGATCGTCCTCGGCGCGTTCGGCGCACTCCACCGCAGACGGTCGATCGCCGCACTCGACGCCGATCCCGGCGACCGCGGCGCCTTCGTCCGCTTCGGCATCGCCGAGGTCGTGGTGTTCGCGGTGACCTTCGGACTCGCCGTCGGGCTGGCCCGTACCCCGCCGCCGGCGCGCAACACCTCGGAGCTGTCGATCCAACAGGTCGAACTGGGCTACAACCTGCCCGGCGCCCCGACGCTGTCGTCGCTGCTCACGACGTGGCGGGTCGACCTGCTCCTGGGTACGGCGGCCGTCGCGCTGTGCGTGGTCTACCTGCGGGGGGTGATCAGGCTCCGGCGTCGCGGTGACGACTGGCCGATCGGACGCACCATCAGCTGGGTCATGGGGACCGTGTTGCTGCTGTTCACGACGTCGTCGGGTCTGGGCGCCTACTCGATGGGCATGTTCAGCATCCACATGATCGCGCACATGCTGATGTCGATGCTGATCCCCGTGTTGCTGGTGCTCGGCGGACCGATCACCCTCGCGCTGCGGGCCCTGACCCCGGCCGGTCGCGGAGCTCCGCCCGGGCCCCGGGAATGGCTGCTCACCGGCCTCCACAGCCCGGTGTCGCGTTTCCTCACCCACCCGGTGGTCGCATTCGTGCTGTTCGTCGGCAGCTTCTACGTGCTCTACCTGGGCGGTCTGTTCGACATGGTCGCGACATATCACGCGGCCCACATCGTCATGAACATCCACTTCCTGGTGAGTGGCTACCTCTTCTACTGGGTGGTGATCGGCATCGACCCGTCCCCGCGGCAGGTCCAACCGCTGATCAAGGTGGCGATGGTGTTCGCGGCACTACCGTTCCACGCGTTCTTCGGGGTGATCCTGATGTCGCAGGACTCGGTGATCGCCCGCGGCTACTACAGCGCACTGCGTCTGCCCTGGAACACCGATCTGCTCTCCGACCAGCGCGTCGGCGGCGGTATCGCGTGGGCGGCCGGAGAGGTTCCCCTGGTCATCGTGCTGTTGGCCCTGTTCATCCAGTGGACACGCCAGGACCAGCGCATGGCCAAGCGCTTCGACCGTCGCGAGGACCGCGACAACGATTCCGAACTCGCCCAGTACAACGCGATGTTGGCGGGACTGTCGGGACAGCGGAGCTCCGATCGTCCGGCCGACGACGAGGCGACGGCGAGCCGGTCGACCACGTCGGCCGAGGGGAGCTAGACCGCTCCGCCACGACCGCTAAGGTTGTGATCGACTCCGACGGGCATCGGAGGCGTCGGGCCGACGTGTGCGCAGTGTGGTGTGAGACTGACGCCCGGCCACGACGTGCCCCGAGCAGAAACGAAGCCGCACAGATCGACGCGGCGTGGAAGGTGGCAACATGGCCGAGTTCATCTACACGATGAAGAAGGTACGTAAAGCACACGGCGACAAGGTGATTCTCGACGACGTCACCATGTCGTTCTACCCCGGCGCGAAGATCGGCGTCGTGGGCCCCAACGGCGCGGGTAAGTCGTCGATCCTCAAGATCATGGCCGGCATCGATCAGCCCTCCAACGGTGAGGCGTTCCTCGACCCGAACGCGTCGGTCGGCATCCTCATGCAGGAACCCGTCCTCAACGACGAGAAGACCGTCCGCCAGAACGTCGAGGAGGGCATGGGCAAGGTCAAGGAGGATCTCGACCGGTACAACGAGATCGCCGAGCTCATGGCCACCGACTACTCCGACGAGCTCATGGAGGAGATGGGTCAGCTGCAGGAGGCACTCGACCACGCCGACGCCTGGGACCTCGACTCCCAGCTCGAGCAGGCGATGGACGCGCTGCGCTGCCCGCCCGCCGACGAGCCCGTCACCCACCTGTCCGGTGGTGAGAAGCGGCGCGTCGCGCTGTGCAAGCTGCTGCTGTCCAAGCCCGACCTGCTGCTGCTCGACGAGCCCACCAACCACCTCGACGCCGAGAGCGTGCTGTGGCTCGAGCAGTTCCTCGCGAGCTACGCGGGCGCCGTTCTCGCCGTCACCCACGACCGGTACTTCCTCGACCACGTCGCGGGATGGATCTGTGAGGTCGACCGCGGCAAGCTGCACCCCTACGAGGGCAACTACTCCACCTACCTGGAGAAGAAGGCCGAGCGCCTCGAGGTGCAGGGCAAGAAGGATCAGAAGCTGCAGCGTCGCCTCAAGGAGGAACTCGCCTGGGTCCGTTCGGGTTCCAAGGCCCGCCAGACCAAGAACAAGGCGCGCCTGGGCCGGTACGAGGAGATGGCGGCCGAGGCCGACAAGATGCGCAAGCTCGATTTCGAGGAGATCCAGATCCCCACGCCGCCGCGACTGGGCGACGTGGTGGTCGAGGTCAAGAACCTCGACAAGGGCTTCGACGGCCGCGTCCTCATCAAGGATCTCTCGTTCACGTTGCCGCGCAACGGCATCGTCGGTGTCATCGGTCCCAACGGCGTCGGCAAGACGACGCTGTTCAAGACCATCGTCGGCCTCGAGAGCCCCGACTCGGGCAACGTCAAGGTCGGTGAGACGGTCAAGTTGAGCTATGTCGACCAGAACCGCGCGAACATCGACCCGAAGAAGAACGTCTGGGAGGTCGTCTCCGAGGGGCTCGACTTCATCGAGGTCGGCCAGAACGAGATGCCCTCGCGCGCCTACGTGAGCGCGTTCGGGTTCAAGGGACCGGATCAGCAGAAGAAGGCCGAGGTGCTCTCCGGTGGTGAGCGCAACCGCCTGAACCTCGCGTTGACGCTCAAAGAGGGCGGCAACCTGATCCTGCTCGACGAGCCCACCAACGACCTCGACGTCGAGACACTCGGATCGCTGGAGAACGCTCTCGACTCGTTCCCGGGCTGTGCCGTGGTCATCTCGCACGACCGGTGGTTCCTCGACCGGACCTGCACCCACATCCTCGCGTGGGAGGGCAACGTCTCCGAGGGCCAGTGGTTCTGGTTCGAGGGCAACTTCGAGGCGTACGAGGCCAACAAGATCGAGCGCCTCGGCGCCGACGCCGCCCGCCCGCACTCGGTCACCCACCGCAAGCTCACCCGGGACTGAGCGGTGCCCCGATGAGCACGGCATCGTCGACGATCACCCCGGCCGCGATCGCACGCGGCTACCACTCACGACCCGGTGAGCCGCTCGCCGACGATGCCGTGACCGACGGGGCGGACCTCGCCCATGTCGCCGATCACCTCGCGCTCGCGCAGGTCCGTCGACCGGGGCAGACGCTCGTCGACGTCGTCGAGTCCGAGGGATCGATCGCCTCGGTGTACGCCGTCGTCGACGACCAGCCGTTGCTCGTCGAGGCCGCGGTCGTCGCGGTCGAACGCGCGGGCCTCGCGGTACGTCGGGTCGACCACCCGATCCTCGCGGTGGCGCGCGACGCCGACGGCACTCTGACCGCCGTCGATCCCGTCGGTGCGTCCGATGCCGGGGGCGCGGTCGTGCACGAGTCGTGGATCGGGTTGCAGGTGTCGGCGACCCACGCGGGCGTCGACCCGGTCGCGGTCCGCGAACAGTTGGCCGAGGTGCTCGACCGGATCGTCGCCGTCCACGCCGATGCGCGTGCGATCGGCGAGACCCTTGGGGCACTGGGCATCGCGTTCCGCGACGCCGGATCGGTACAGCAGGCCGAGCTCCTCACGTGGCTGTCCGACGACCACTTCCTCATCCTGGGATCACTGCAGGCGAATGTCGACGACGCCGAATGGTCCGACCCGCGTGGGGTGTTCACGCAGTCGTCGGTGCCGCGGCCACCGGACCCCGGCCGCGTGCCGGCCACAGCGGTCTCGATAGGTCGGATCCACCTGCCGACAGGTGTCATCCGTACCGAGTACCCCACCGCCGTCCGCGTCGTGGACCCCGGCGACGACCGACGCGTGCACCTCGTCATCGGCATCTTCACCTCCGCGGCCCTGCACACCGATGTGCTCGCGGTCCCGGTGCTGCGTGACGTGGCAGGGGCGGTCCTCGAGCAGGCGGGCGTCGGCGGCGACTCCTACGCCGGTGCGACGCTGCTCGAGCTGCTGCAGAACCAGTCACGAGCCGAACTGTTCGGTTCGGACCCGGCCGAACTCGGGCGCACCCTCATCGACGTCCTCGACGCCATCGCCAGCCGGGAGGTCCGCGTCTACCTGCGCGTCGATGCCGATGCCGAGATCGTCACCGCACGCATCTATCTGCCGCGCGACCGCTACACGACACGGCTGCGAGAGCAGATGCAGACACTCCTCGTGGAGCGTCTCGGGGGCCGATCGCTCGAGTACACCGCGCGCATCAGTGATTCGCCGCTGGCGTTCGTGCACGTCATCATGCGGGTGGATCCGTCGACATGCGCGATGCTCGCCGGGGCCGACGCCGCAGACCCGCGCCGTGCCGATATCCAGGCCGAGATCACCGCGGCCGCACGCAGTTGGGACGACGATCTGCGGGCCATCGCCGGCGGGGCCATCGACGCCGACCTCGTGGGTGCCTATGCCGCGGCGATTCCCCAGGCCTACAAGAACGAGCGCGACCCGCAGGCGGCGCTGTCGGACGTGACGGTGTTGGCCGGTCTCGCAGACGGTGACCACCACGTGCGATTGCGCGCCCACACCGGCGGATCCGACGACCGATGGACTTTCGGGCTCTACCTCTGTGGCCGCTCTGCCTCGTTGACCGCCATCCTCCCGATGCTGCAGAGCCTCGGCGTCGAGGTCCTCGACGAGCATCCGTTCGCCGTCACCCGGCCGGACGGGATCGGTTGCTGGATCTACGAGTTCACCATCGTGCCCGCGGTCGGCGTCGACGTCGCGCCGGATTCCGCCGACGATCTCACCGAACGGTTCACGTCGGCGTTCAGTCAGCTGTGGACCGGTGTCGCCGATGTCGACCCGTTCAACGAGCTGGTCATCCGATGCGGGTTGGGGTGGCGTGAGGTCGTCATGCTGCGCGCATACTCGCGATACCTCCGGCAGTGTGGATTCTCTTCCGGCGCACGGCATGTGACGGCGGTGCTCGGTGATCATCCGGCCATCACCGCCACGCTCGTCGAACTCTTCGAGTCGTCGTTCGATCCCGAGCGGGTCGATCCGGAGATCATCGACAGCGACGCGCGGGCAAACGCGATCACACGGCTCGACGAGCTGGCCGCCGACGTAATCAGCCTCGACGCCGACCGGATCATCTCCGCGTTCTCGTCGGTGGTGAAGGCGACCTCGCGAACCAACTTCTACTCGCCGGACGCCGGTGCGGCGCTGGCGTTCAAGCTGCGGCCGCAGGAGATCCCGCAGACCCCGCAGCCGCGTCCGCTGCACGAGATCTTCGTCTACTCACCACGGGTCGAGGGCGTCCACCTCCGGTTCGGGTCTGTCGCACGCGGCGGACTCCGCTGGTCGGACCGGCGGGAGGACTTCCGCACCGAGATCCTCGGTCTCGTGAAGGCCCAGGCCGTGAAGAATGCGGTCATCGTGCCGGTCGGCGCCAAGGGTGGATTCGTCGTCCGTCAGCCGCCCGCGCCCACCGGCGATCCTGCCGTCGATCGCGACGCGGCCCGCGCGGCCGGGGTCGCGAGCTATCGCGAGTTCATCTCCGCATTGCTCGACCTCACCGACAACCTCGATGTCGGTGACGGATCAGCCGCCGCCACAGTGGTTCCCGCACCGGGCGTCGTGCGACGTGACTCCGACGACACCTACCTCGTGGTGGCCGCCGACAAGGGGACCGCGACGTTCTCCGACATCGCCAACTCTGTCGCGGCCGATTACGGTTTCTGGCTCGGCGACGCGTTCGCGTCCGGCGGATCGGTGGGATACGACCACAAGGCGATGGGGATCACCGCGCGCGGTGCCTGGGAGTCGGTGAAGCGTCACTTCCGCGAGATCGGCACCGATGTTGCGCGCGACGACTTCACCGTCGTCGGTGTCGGTGACATGAGCGGTGACGTGTTCGGCAACGGCATGTTGCTGTCGGAACACATCCGCCTCGTCGCCGCGTTCGACCACCGGCACATCTTCATCGACCCGGACCCCGACGCGACAACGTCGTTCGCGGAACGGCGACGACTCTTCGACCTCCCGCGGTCGTCCTGGGCCGACTACGACACCTCGCTCATCTCCGCCGGCGGTGGCGTCTGGTCGCGGGAGTCCAAGACGATCCCCACCGATCCGTCGACGCGTGCCGCGCTCGGCCTCGACGCGGGTGTCGAGCACCTCTCGCCGCCGGAACTGATGCGCGCGATCCTGCTGGCGCCGGTCGACCTGTTGTGGAACGGCGGCATCGGCACCTACGTGAAGTCCTCGGCCGAGAGCAACGCCGACGTGGGCGACAAGGCCAACGACGCGATCCGCGTCGACGGGAAGTCGGTGCGGGCGAGGGTGATCGGAGAGGGCGGCAACCTCGGTGTCACCGAGCACGGCCGCATCGAGTTCGACATGGCCGGCGGTCGGATCAACACCGACGCGATGGACAACTCGGCCGGGGTGGACTGCTCCGATCACGAGGTGAACATCAAGATCCTGCTCGATTCCCAGGTGGCGTCGGGCGCACTCGCGCCCGACGAGCGCAATCGCCTCCTGGAGTCGATGACCGACGAGGTCGGCCGGCTCGTGCTGTGGGACAACATCTCCCAGAACTCCGAACTGGGCACCGCGCGTGCGTGGGCGGATCAGACACGCGACGTGCACGCCCGTCTGCTGGGACATCTCGCCGCCGACCACGGTGTCGATCTCGCCCTCGAGGCGCTGCCGCATCCCGAGGACCTCGTCGCCCGTGAGGGACGACGGACAGGGCTGACGTCACCCGAGCTGGCCACGCTCATGGCGCACGTGAAACTCGCTCTCAAAGACGATCTGCTCGCCGGTGACCTCCCCGACAACGACGTGTTCGACGGCCGGCTCGTCGACTACTTCCCGGAGCCGCTGCGCGGCCCGTACGGCGCAGGCATCGCCGCGCACCCGCTGCGGCGGCAGATCGTGACCACGACGCTGGTCAACGATCTCGTCGACACCGCAGGCGTCGAGCACGTGTTCGCGCTGGGGGAGAGCGCCGGCGCCTCGCCGACCGATGTCGCCCGCGCGTTCGTCGTGGTCTCGGAGACCTTCGGGCTGTCACGGTTGCGGGAACGCATCGTGGCCTCCGAGGGCGAGATCGCTGCCATCGACGAGATGCTCGTCTATGTGCGCCGCCTGCTGTTCCGCGCCTCGCGATGGTTGGTCGCCACCCGGCCGCAACCGCTGGCCATCGCCGCGGAGATCGCCCGGTACTCCGGCCGTGTCGCCGACCTCGACACCCGGCTGCCCGACTGGCTCGGCGAGACCACACGCGCCGACATCGCCGAACGAGCCCTGGGTTGGACGCAGGCCGGTGTCCCCGCCGACATCGCGCACGACGTGGCCGCGAGCCTGCACCGCTTCTGCCTGCTCGACATCGTCGACGCCGCCGAGATCGCCGACCGCGACGTCGACGAGGTGGGCGCGCTCTACGGGACGCTGCTGGAGTACCTCCACGTGGAGCAACTGCTCAGTGCGGTCTCCGCGCTCGACAGCGCCGACCGGTGGCAGTCACTCGCGCGGCTGGCGCTGCGCGACGACCTGTTCGCGGTGGTACGTGCGGTCACCCTCGAGGTGCTCGCCGTCGGTGAACCCGAGGAGACCCCGCAGGAGAAGATCGCGGAATGGGAGCTGCACAACGCCTCACGGCTGGCCCGTGCGCGGGCGACCCTCGAGGAGATCGAGGCGTCCGGCCACTGGGACCTCGCCACCCTCTCGGTGGCGGCCCGACAGCTCCGCAGCGTCATCCGCTGATCACGACCGCACGGCACGGCGCATCATCGCCGCGACACCCTCGGACGTAGCATCACCGATCCCTCTCGTGGGTGATCCGGCGAGGCCGTCGGCGTTCCACGATGGGGGCATGAGAGCACACGGACTGCGGTCGCTCGTCCTCGTCGGCCTGGTGGGTGCCATCGTTGCCGTGACCGGGACGTCATGCGCCGGCACGGACACCGCCGAGCGAGGTCGCGGAACAGTCGAGTCGGTGGAGAAGCTCGTCGGCTACACGGCATCGGAGGTCCGAACGCGGCTCGCAGACGGTGGATTCGACACACGATCGGCGATGTCCGGCGTGGACACCTTCCGCATCGTCTACCGGACACCGGGTGTCGATGGAACGCTCACATCGGCCAGCGGCCTGCTGGCGCTGCCGCGCACCGACTCGCCGACCCTGACGTTCGTCTCCTACGGTCACGGGACCACGAGCGTCCGATCCGACGTGCCGTCCCGCTCGGCCGACGTCTGGTCGTCCGGTCCGGCGATCGCGTACGCGTCGGCCGGATTCGCCGCCGCTGCACCGGACTATCTCGGGTTGGGGGACGGTCCTGGTCGACACCCGTGGATGGATGTGCCGACGGAGACATCGGCATCGCTGGATCTTCTCCGGGCATCACGAACGGTCGTCGCACGACAGCACCGGACCGTGTATCGCGGCGTGATGGTGACCGGGTTCTCCCAGGGCGCATCCGCTGCGCTGGGACTGGCGAGAGCGCTCGATGCCCACGAGGACGCTCACTTCCGGCTGCGCGCCGTGGCGCCGGTCAGTGGCGCGTATGCGCTGCGGGCCGTGGAGATCCCGGCGATGCTGAGCGGACAGGTAGACCAGCGCATGGCCGTGATCTACGCGGCGTATCTCCTCGACTCGTGGAACCGCGTGCACGGGGGCATCTACACCGTTCCGACGGAGGTCTTCCGCGAGCCGTATGCGGGCCGGGTCGACACCTACTTCGCCGGCGACACTCCCGGCGACGTCATGGTGCGGGGTCTACCGGGGACGCTCGGCGAGTTGCTGACACCGCGTGCGATGGAACTCCTGAGCCGTCCCACCGGGACGTTCGCGCGTGCACTGGACCGCGCGGACACGGTGTGCGCAGGGTGGACGTCCTCGGCGCCGGTGCGGCTGTTCTCGATGAGCGACGACGAGCAGGCCGTCGCCGCCAACACCGACCGGTGCGCGGCGCTGTTGCGACAGCGACGCGCTGCGGTCGACCGCACGCCCCTGCCCGACCGCACCGTCCATGGGTCGCGACACCTCGCCTCCAACCTCGCGGCGATCGGGCCGATCGTGGAGTGGTTCAGAACCATTGCCCGGTAGCGATTCTCGGTGATGCGCAGATCAGGGCAGCGGGTCGTTGACTCGACATGGGCGGACGCGCCTCGCCGCGGTGGGGCCCGCTGTGATGAGGTGAGGAGAGCATCGGCGCGACCCCGTCGAGGGTGGTGCGAGGAACACAGGAGGATCACACGGCCATGACGACCACCGACGGACAACGCGACGACTCACTCGGTGGCGACGACGGCCGACGGGTCGACGCCGGCTTCCTGGTGACGGTTCCCGTCCGTTGGTCGGACATGGACGTCTTCGCCCACATCAACCACGCACGGATGGTGACGCTGCTGGAGGAGGCGCGGATCCCGTGGTTGTTCTACGACGAACGACCGACCGCCGGTCTGCGCACCGGTTGCCTCGTGGCGGACCTGAACGTCCGCTATCAGGGCCAACTGCGGCACGAACAGTCGCCGATCGAGGTCACCATGTTCACCACGACGGTGCGGGCCGTCGACTTCACCGTCGGGTACGAGGTGCGTCCGGCCCACGCCGACCCGCAGTCCAAGCCCGCGGTCGTCGCCTCGACACAGCTGGTGTCGTTCGACGTCGACACGCAGATGCCTCGGCGGATGACCACCGAGGAGAAGGACTACCTGCGCAGCTTCCTGCGCACCGACGGCCGTCGCGCGGCGCGTCCCGCGCGGTGATGACGACCCGAACGCGAGGTCCGGCGTGATCGTCGTGGACGAGTTGATGGACCGGTATGACCTGTACGCGTTCGTCTCTCGCGCCCACCGACTCGATCCGGCCTCGGCGATCCGTCTGCGCCGTCGCGGCGACGGTGGTGTCGGGGTGTGGGTGCACACGCCCTTCGACGTGTTGGCGACCCGAGTGGTGCGGGTGGCGATCGACGCACCCGACGTGGTCCACGACAGCGCCGTCCTCCACGGCGCCCTGCGTGTCCCGTCGGACGACACGACCGCTCGGGAGATCGATGCCGGGTTCTCCGTCGACAGCGCCTGGCAATCGGGCGCGCTGCCACCGGAACACGGGTTCGTGCACGTCGACGACGTGCCCGCGCGGACCATCGTCGGACTGTCGCGGGAGGGCGCCGAGGTCGCCCGCACCCAGGGCGGTCCGCAGGGACCGCCTGCCTCGCTGCTCGATCAGAGCGTGCTCGAGGTGACCCCGGACGCGTCGTCGGAGTGGACCGGCACGGCGGTGGCGGTGACGATGCGGGCGGTGTTCGCCATCACCGCAATGGGTTTCGTCACCGACGCCGACGGACGCATGGTCACCGAGACGTCACCGATCTCCGCGATCGACGCCGACGAACCGGTGCGAGTACGCACGAACGGTGCCTGGGCACGTATCGACGCGCGCTTCGGTTCGGTCTACTTCCGGCGTACGGTCCCGATCACGCTGACCGCGACCTGAGCGGTCAGACCAGCCAGGCCGCGGCGTTCGGCGCCAGCCGGCCCTCGTCGAGCGGGGCACTGGTGAGCAGCACCTCGCCCGCGGGGAGCCCGACCGGGGTGTCGCCGGCGTTGAGCACGCACACGAGCCGGCCGACGGAGCGGCGGAACGCGAGGCACTGCGGCGGTGCGCCGTACCACTCGATCTCCTCGCCCGCGAACTCCGGACGCGTCTTGCGCAGCTCGATGGCCAGCCGGTACAGCGACAGAGTGGAGTCGACGTCCTCGAGCTGGTGCTCGGCGGTCAGGACGTCCCAGTCCTTCGGCATCGGCAGCCAGGTGTCCTCGGTGGTGCTGAACCCGTACGGCGGGGCGTCGCCGAGCCACGGCACCGGGATGCGGCAGCCGTCGCGGCCGCGGTTGGTGTGGCCCGAGCGCTCCCACACCGGGTCCTGCAGCGCCTCCTCAGCGAGGTCGATGTTCGGCAGCCCGAGTTCGGATCCGTTGTACAGGAACACCGTTCCCGGCAGGGCCAGCTCGACCATGACCATCGCCCGCGCCCGATCGAGACCGACGGCCTCGGTGGTCTCGGCTGCGTATCGCGTGACCTCGCGCTCGACGTCGTGGTTCGACAACGTCCACGTGGGATTGCCGCGGACCGAGTCGACCGCGGCGAGCGAGTTCTCGATGGCCTCGCGGATCGACTCGGCGTCGAAGTCGGCCTCGGCCAACCGGAAGTTGAAGCCCAGGTGCAGTTCGTCGGGCCGGATGTATTCGGCGAAGCGCGCGTTGTCGCGCACCCAGATCTCCCCGACGGTGACCGCGTCGGGATAGGAGTCCATCACCTCGCGGATACGACGGTGGATGGCGTGCACCCCGGGGTTGTTGAACCGCGGATCGTCGTCGTCGTTGATGAGCAGACCGGTCTGAAGTTCCTCGGGCATATCGGGGAGTCCCGGCGGCTTGGCCATGCCGTGGGCGACGTCGATGCGGAATCCGTCGACGCCCCGGTCGAGCCAGAACCGCAGGGTGGTCGCGAGATCCTCGAAGACCTCGTCGTTCTCCCAGTTCAGATCGGGTTGCTCGGGGGCGAAGATGTGCAGGTACCACTGGCCGGGCGTGCCGTCGGGTTCGGTGACGCGCGTCCAGGCCGGGCCGCCGAAGATGCTGGGCCAGTTGTTCGGCGGCTCGCTGCCGTCCTCGCCGAGACCGTCGCGGAAGATGTACCGCTCGCGAGCCGCGCTGCCGGGCTCGGCGGCGAGCGCCTCGACGAACCACCGGTGCTGATCGCTGGTGTGGTTCGGGACCAGGTCCATGGTGACCTTGATGTCGCGCGCATGGGCCTCGGCGACCAAGGCGTCCAACGCGCCGATGCCGCCGAAGAGCGGGTCGATGTCGCGGGGGTCGGACACGTCGTAGCCGTGATCGGCCATGGGGGAGCGCATGACCGGACTGATCCACAGCGCGTCGACGCCGAGCAGTTCGAGATAGCCGAGCTTGTCGATCACACCCGGGAGGTCTCCGACACCGTCGCCGTCGCTGTCGGAGAACGATCGCGGATAGATCTGATAGAACACCGCCGACGTCCACCACGCCGGTGTACCGGCGGCGTCGTCGGCGACCGCGGTGGGTTGCGCCGGTGCGGAAACGTCCTGGCCCGCAGTGGGATCGGTGGCACCGGAGTCCTCGGCGACGTCGGTGGCCGCCGCGACGTCGTCGGCACCCTCGGGTGCGGAGTCGTCGATCGGGGCTTGCGGCGATTCGTCGTTCACGGATGTCATCTTGCCTCACCGGTGGGCGAGCCCCCGGTCCCGCCGCGCCCGGGCGTGGCCGCGCTCACACCGGCGTGGCGCCGGTCGGCGCGCTCACGCGTACGGAGGTCTAGAGCGGGGAGTTGACCATCGACTCCGCGGCCATCTCCATGTAGTCCACCAGCGCACGACGATGGTCGTCGTCGAGGCGGTCGGCGCCGATGGAGTCGATCGCGGTGTGCATACAGCGCAGCCAGGCGTCCCGTTCGATGGGGCCGATCCGGAACGGGTGGTGGCGCATCCGGAGACGTGGATGGCCGCGCTCGTCGGAATAGGTGCGCGGGCCGCCCCAGTACTGCTCGAGGAACATCCGCAGCCGTCGCTCGGCCGGGACGAGGTCCTCCTCGGGATAGAGCGGACGCAGGATCTCGTCGCGCGCCACCTCCTCGTAGAAACGTCGGGTGAGGTCGTCGAAGGTCTGCGCACCCCCGACCGCGTCGTAGAACGTCGTTGCGCCATCGGTCACGCCCCCAGTGTCCCCCATCGACCGATGCGCTCCGACGCCCCGGCGCCGGCCACCCCTGCCCGACAACGGATGTTCACCCGTCCACAACCCCTCTGAACTGCGAGGATGCACACCCGGAGGCCTCGACGACCGGGCCGGGCGCGTAATGCAGTGCGTTCGGTGCGATTCCGTGGTGAACTGGATCGTCCCCACTGTCGGAGGTCGGATGACGCGCATGAGGAAGCAGCAGTCAGAGCGGGTGACCGCGCTTGTCTCCACTGCGTCCGTCGGCGGTTCGGGGTCCGTCGGTGGTTCGGGGTCCGCGGGCGAGACGACCGCCCCGATCGACGAGAACGGCGTGGCGACCACCGCGGTCTGGGGCAAGCACCGGGTGCTGTTGCTCAACGCGACCTACGAACCCCTCACCGCGATCTCCATCCGGCGCGCCGTGGTCCTGGTGCTCCGTGAACGCGCCGATGTGGTGCACACCGACGAGATGGGTCCGGCCATCCACTCCGCCGACCTCTCCATGCCGATCCCGTCGGTCATCCGCCTGCGCACGTACGTGCGGGTGCCGTACCGGGCGAAGATCCCGATGACGCGCGCCGCGCTGATGCACCGCGATCGTTTCCGGTGCGGTTACTGCGGGGCCAAGGCGAACACGATCGACCACGTGGTGCCGCGCAGTCGCGGGGGAGCGCACAACTGGGAGAACTGCGTGGCCTGCTGCGCGAACTGCAACCACAGGAAGGCCGACCGGCTCCTGTCGGAGCTCGGGTGGACGCTGCGCGCCTCGCTCACCCCGCCGAAGGGCCGGCACTGGCGGCTGCTCGCGACGGTCAAGGAGATCGATCCAGCCTGGTCGCGCTACATCGACGTCGGCGCCGCCTGACCCCGGTGACCCCGATGCCCACACGGTCGACTACAGCTCGTCGTACCCGAATGGTCCCCGGCGGTGGAGTTCGGCTAGATTTTCCCGGAGTACGGCTTCTCTGGGCGCAGCTCCACTGCTGAAGGGTGTTGGGATGGATGACCTCATAGTCGCGATCGGCGTTCCCGTCACGATCATCTGCATCGTGTTCGTGATCGGTTGCGTCGTGTCGATGGCGTGGGCCTTCGGCGCGAAGTACGAGAAGACACAGCCGTACACGCTCGATCAGGAGTGGACGCGCGATCCGATGCTACTCAGTGCGACCGACGCGGCGCCGCTGTCGGTTGTCCACCACGATCTCGGCGCCGACGAACTGATCGGAGGGTCCGCAAGTGGCAAGTGGTGAGATCAAGCCCATCGTGACCGATCCCGACGCTCTGCCGCTCGGCGCCGTCGTCACCACCAGCGGTCGCATCTCGGCTGCCCGTATGCCGGGTTCGGCCGCTGCGACACCGCCGTTCGCGCGCGACGAGCTCGTCGCCCTCGACGAGGCCCTGTCGCACGCCACCGAGCTCGCGCGGGTCCGCTTCTCGATCTACATCGGCGACCTGGGCTCCGACCCGTACGCCGGTGCGACCGCCGTGCTCCCGCAGATCCCGGAGCCCGCGCACGCCGCATTGATCGCCGTGTCGCCCAACAGCCACGACATCGTGGTCGTCAGCGGCAGCGCCGTCGCCGACCGCGTCAACGACCGCGTCGCGCAGCTCGGCGTCACCGCGGCCATCGCCTCGTTCCGCAACAACGACATGGTCGACGGCCTCATCGCCGCCCTGCGCGTGATGGCCACCGCCGTCGCCCGTTCCTGAGCCGGCACCGCGCGACGCCGACTCGGCACACGCCGGAACCACGAACGCCGCGTCCCTTCCGGGGACGCGGCGTTCGTCGTTCGGTGGGGCGATCTCAGCTCCGGGAGTCCTCCCCGCGATCGAAGCGGCGGATCCGCAGCGAGCGGGCGACGGTGTCGCGACCCTCGAGGATGAGCCGACGCAGCGCGGCTGGGTGCTCCTCCGCGAGCAGGGCATCGGCGAGCTCGAGCGAGTGCTCGTCGATCGACCACTGCGGGTAGAGCCCCACGACGACGCTCTGCGCGACCTCGCTCGACCGCCGCTTCCACACCTTCGGCACGGCGTCGAAATACTTCTCGACGTAGGGCGCCAGCAGCTCCTCCTGCCCCGGCCGGGCGAACCCGCCGATCACCGCGCGTGCCAGCGTGTTCGACAGCGAGTCGTCCTCGACGGCCTGCTCCCAGGCGTGTGCCTTCGCCTCGGCCAGCGGGCGCGCCGTGCGGGCCGCGGCGGCCTTGCGGGCTCCGGCGGCGGTGTTGTCGGCCTGCGCCTCGGCGTCGATGACCGGCGTCGACGCCGGATCGGTGTCGATCGCACCGGCCGCGGCGAGCGCGGTCACGATCGACCACCGCAGATCGGTGTCGACGGTGAGGCCGGCGAGACCGTGATCCGCCGGGTCGTCGCCGTCGAGCAGCGAACGCAACACCTCGACGACGTCGTCGCCGGCCGGTGACGCGAGCAGCGAACCGACGAACGCCAGCTGGTGATCCGATCCCGCCTCGGCGGCACGGGCCAGTTCCAGCAGCCGCGTGGTGAAGCCCGGCCAGCCCGTGCTCGCCGCCCACTCGGGATCGCTGTAGCGGTCGACGGCGGTCTGGGCCTGCATGAGCACGCGCTGCACCACGCCGATCTCGGTCTCGGCGCCGATACCGCGCTCGACCAATGCGACGAAGTCGCGTGCCCGCATGGTGGCGCCACGGGTCATCTCCCACGCGGCCGACCACACCATCGTGCGCGGCAGCGACTCGGTGATGTCGGCGATCCGCTCGGTCGCGGTGGTCAGCGAGTCCTCGTCGAGTTCGACGGTGCAGTAGGTGAGGTCGTCGTCGTTGACCAGGATCAGTGCGCCGCGGTCCACCCCCACGAGGTCGGACACCTCGGTGCGCTCGCCCTCGACGTCGAGTTCCGCACGGTGGACACGCACGAGCTTGCCGTTGTCGTCGTCGGCGTAGATCCCGACCGCGATACGGTGCGTGCGGAACTCACCGGCGCCGGGCGCAGCGCCCTCTTGCACGATCTCGAAGCGGGTGAACGCGCCGGAGTCGTCGACGTCGAAGTCGGCGCGCAGCACGTTGATGCCGGTGGTCTTGAGCCACTGGTCGCCCCAGTCCGACAGGTCGCGACCCGACGACTTCTCGAGTGCCCCCAGCAGATCCGAGAACGTGGCGTTGCCGAACTTGTGGGCGCCGAAGTAATCGCGCAGGCCCGCGAGGAAGTCCTCGAGGCCCACGTACGCCACCAGTTGCTTGAGTACCGACGCGCCCTTGGCGTAGGTGATGCCGTCGAAGTTGACCTCCACCGCGGCGATGTCGGGGATGTCGGCGGCAACCGGGTGGGTCGAGGGCAGCTGGTCCTGGCGGTAGGCCCACGACTTGTCGACCGTCGCGAACGTGGTCCAGGCGCTCGTGTACTCGGTTGCCTCCGACTGGCACAGGACCGACGCGAACGTCGCGAAGGACTCGTTGAGCCACAGGTCATCCCACCACTTCATGGTGACCAGGTCGCCGAACCACATGTGCGCCATCTCGTGCAGCACGGTCTCGGCGCGACGCTCGTAGAGCGCCTTGGTGACCTTCGACCGGAAGACGTAGTCCTCGAGATAGGTGACGGCGCCGGCGTTCTCCATCGCGCCGGCGTTGAACTCGGGCACGAACAGCTGGTCGTACTTGCCGAACGCGTACGGGACGCCGAAGTTGCGGTGGTAGAAGTCGAAGCCCTGCTTGGTCTCGGTGAACAGCCGCTCGGGGTCCATGAACTCGGCGAGCGATGCGCGGCAGTAGATCCCGAGGGGGATGGTGCCGTGGTCGTCGGAGTACTCGTCGGTCCAGCTGGCGTAGGGGCCCGCGATGAGGGCGACGAGGTAGGTGCTCAGCACCTCCGTGGTCGCGAAGGTGTGGCGACCGTCGCGGCCCTCCGACACCGCTCCCTCGGAATCGGTCGGTGCCGCGTTCGAGATCACCACCCAGTCGGTGGGTGCGGTGACGGCGATGTCGTAGGTCGCTTTGAGGTCGGGCTGGTCGAAGCACGCGAACATCCGCTTGGCGTCGGCGGTCTCGAACTGCGAGTACAGGTAGACCGAGTCGTCGGTGGGGTCGACGAACCGGTGCAGCCCCTCACCGGTGTTCGAGTACAGGCAGTCGGCGACCACGGTGAGCTCGTTGTGTGCGGCGAGGCCGGACAGAGTGATCCCGTCCTCCTCGGTGTAGCCGGAGACGTCGATGTCGGTGCCGTTGAGTGTCGCCGACACCACGGACTTCGCGACGACGTCGATGAACGTCGAGGAATCGGCGTCGGCGGTGAACGTCACGGTGGAGGTCGAGCGGAAGGTCTCGGTGCCGGGTTTGCCGGCGCCGTCGGTCAGGTCGAGGTCGATGACGTAGTTCTCGACGGCGATCGTCGACGATCGCCGGGCCGCGTCGTCGCGGGTCAGATTCGGTGCACTCACAGAGGATTGTCCTGTCGGTGGTGTGTGGGTCGGGCAGTGGTGGAGAAGACGTCGGGGGAGCCCGGTCGTGTCGTCAACACACTTACCCCATCATTCCTCCCGCCCCGGTGTGCAGGGGCGACGGCGGGGTCGGGAATGCCGACCGGCGCTCGCCGTTGACTCTCACGAGACGTTTGGCAGAGTCCACTGGCATGCGCACGCCCCGACGTGAGGAGTTTTGATGAGCACCACCGCTGAGCAGACGACCGACACCACCGGCTCCACGGGACGCGACCGCGTCGACTTCTGGCTCGACCCGTTGTGCCCCTGGTGCTGGATCACCTCGCGCTGGATCCTCGAGGTCGAGAAGGTCCGCGACATCGATGTCGAGTTCCACATCATGAGCCTCGCCGTCCTCAACGAGGGCAAGGACATCCCGGCCGACTACGCCGAGAAGCTCAAGGAGGCGTGGAAGCCGGTCCGCGTGCTGCAGGCGGCCGTCAACGCGCACGGCCACGAGGTCCTCGACCCGCTCTACACCGCCATGGGCACACAGATCCACAACAACGGTGTCGACGACTTCGAGAAGGCGATCGCCGCATCGCTGGCCGACGCCGGGCTGCCCGCCGAACTCGCGAAGGCCGCCGACTCCGGCGAGTTCGACGACGCGATCCGGAAGAGCCACCACGAGGGCATGGACGCCGTCGGCGACGACGTGGGCACACCGACCATCCACATCAACAACGTCGCCTTCTTCGGCCCGGTGCTCTCGCGTATCCCGCGCGGCGACGACGCCGGACGTGTGTGGGACGGCGCCGTGGCGCTGGCGAGCTACCCGCACTTCTTCGAACTCAAGCGCAGCCGCGACGAGGGACCGCAGTTCGACTGAGCAGTCCCCGGCCACCGTGTGATCGGCCCCCGATGACCTGGCATGCTGTAGCGCATGCGCGTCTACCTGGGGGCCGATCACGCCGGCTTCGAACTCAAGAACCAGATCCTCGACCACCTCACCGCCGCGGGCCACGAGGTGACCGATTGCGGTGCCCACACCTACGACGCCCAGGACGACTACCCGGCGTTCTGTGTGGCGGCAGCTCTCGCGACCGTCGCCGACGACGGCAGCCTGGGCATCGTGCTCGGCGGTAGCGGTAACGGCGAGCAGATCGCGGCCAACAAGGTGCCCGGCGCCCGATGCGCGCTCGCCTGGAGCGTGGAGACCGCGCAGTTGGCCCGTCAGCACAACAACGCCCAGCTGATCGGTATCGGCGGGCGCATGCATTCCACCGACGAGGCGCTCGCCATCGTCGACGCGTTCCTCGCCACGCCGTGGTCGGAGGAACCGCGCCACCAGCGTCGCATCGACATCCTCGCCGACTACGAGCGAACGGGACAGGCCCCCGCCCTGCCCGCGAACTGAGCGTCGTATGCCCGAGGGCCATACGATCCACCGGCTCGCGCGTCTGCACCACCGTCGCTATCGCGGCCAACAGCTGGCGGTGTCGAGCCCGCAGGGGCGTTTCGTCGCCGAGGCCGAACGCCTCGACGGCCAACACTTCACCCGGGCCGAGGCGTGGGGCAAACATCTTGTGCACCACTACGACTCGGGCGACATGGTGCACATCCACCTCGGGCTCTACGGCAAGTTCTCCGATGTCAAGGCGCCCATGCCGCCACCGGTCGGTCAGGTCCGTCTGCGTATCGAGGGCGACGATCACGGCGGTGACCTCCGTGGTCCCACCGCCTGCGAGATGTTCACGCCCGAGGACCTCGATGCCCTTGTCGCCCGGTTGGGTCCCGATCCGCTGCGCAAGGACGCCGACCCCGACAAGGCGTTCGCGCGGATCCACAAGTCCCGTCGCGCGCTCGGCGCGATGCTGATGGACCAGAAGGTCATCGCCGGAATCGGCAACGTGTATCGCGCCGAGGTGCTGTTCCGTGCGAACGTACACCCGATGCGACCGGGTACCGCGGTCGATCACCGTGTCTGGCAGAAGATGTGGGACGACACCGTCGAACTGATGGATGTCGGGGTGCGGCGCGGCAAGATCATCACCATCCGGTCCGAGGACGACCACGGCACACCGGGTATGCGCGGCCGTCCGCGCAGCTATGTGTATCGCCGTCGCGGCGAGCCCTGCCGGATCTGCGGGAACACGATCCTCGGCGAGGTGATGGAGGGCCGCAACCTGTTCTGGTGCCCCTCCTGCCAGCCGGATTGACCGTCGCACGCACTGCCAGCCGATCCTCAGAGTCCTCGGACCCGATCTCTCAGGTCCGGGGTCGAGTATCGGTCCCATGACCACAGTGACCGTCCTCGCCGTCGGCGGGACCGGGGAGTCCTGGCCCGACGACCCTCGCACCGACCTCACCGGTCTGCTCGCCGAGGTGGGCGCCCACCTCGACCACCGGTTCCGGTGCCGCTGGGTGGGCTACCCGTCGAGCTACGGCCCCGTACCCCAGCGCGACGGGATGAGCTTCGCCGAGTCGGTCGCCGTCGGATCGGCGCGGCTGCAGGCCGCGATGGCTGCGGTCGACGGACCGGTCATGCTCATCGGCTATTCGCAGGGATGTGTGGTCATCCGCGATGCGCTGTCGCGTGCCCGGCGCAGCCGACGCGACCTCTCGACGGTGCTCGGCGTGGGGCTCGTCGCCGACCCGCATCAGCCGCCGGGCGCGGTCGCCGGGTGCGAGGGATTCGGGATCGCCGGTCCCGGTCCCGCGCTGCCGCCGGACATCGCGACGATGTGGATCGCCGATCCGAACGACATGATCTGCAACGCCAGCGACGACTCTCTGATCCGCGACATCGCCGATCTCACCAGCGCACTGTCGTTGCGGGATGTCGCAGCCTGGATGCGGCGCATCGGTCAGACCCTGCGCACCAACGCCTTTCAGAACGCGGCGCGCACCGCGATCCGCCCACGGCAATGGCGTCGGGACATCACCCGCATCCGGACGGCGCTGGTCGAGATCGCGGCGTACCTGCCCGCGGTCATCATGTGGCACGGCATCACCATCATCAACCGCCGCGGCGGCCGCCATGTCGCCTACGGGTCGGAGCCGTTGGGCGGTCGCGGTGACCTCTGCGGCTGTGAGGTGTTGGCGCAGTGGATGCAGGTGCAGGCCACCTTCTCCGCCGACCGGCAGTTGCCGCGCAGCGCCTGAGGCGGAACGGGAGACGCGGGACGTCAGAATTCACGTCCACGACATGTGGCGGCGTCCGAACTGGGTGACACTGGGCCGGTCTGTGCGTGTCGCCTGTCACCGAAGCGGAGTGCAACTGTGGATCACTACGACCTCGTCGTCATCGGATCGGGCCCGGCGGGCCAGAAGGCCGCGATCGCCGCGGCCAAGCTGGGTAAACGCGCAGCGGTGGTCGAACGTCGCGACATGGTGGGCGGGGTCTGCATCAACACCGGCACCGTGCCCTCGAAGACCATGCGCGAGGCGGTCCTCTACCTCACGGGTTTGAGCCAGCGGGAGCTCTACGGCCAGTCCTACCGTCTGAAGTCCGACATCACCGTCACCGATCTCTCGGCGCGCACCCAGCACGTGGTGGCCAAGGAGATCGACGTCATCCAGAGTCAGCTGACGCGGAATCGGGTGGCGTTGCTCATCGGCAACGCGCGCTTCACGGGTCCGAACGAGATCGCCGTCGACGGTCCCGACGGAGAGCGCAAGGTGGTGACGGCCGATCACGTCGTCATCGCCGTCGGCACCCGGCCCGCGCGTCCGTCGACGGTGGAGTTCGACGGCGCGACCATCGTCGACTCCGACCAGATCCTCGGCATGGATCACGTGCCGCAGTCGATGGTCGTCGTCGGCGCCGGGGTGATCGGCATCGAGTACGCCTCCATGTTCGCCGCGCTCGGCACCAAGGTCACCGTCGTCGAGAAGCGGCCCCACATGCTCGACTTCTGTGACCGCGAGATCGTCGAGGCGTTGCAGTACCAACTGCGCGAACGGGGCGTGACCTTCCGGTTCTCGGAATCGGTGAAGACGGTGGAGAAGCACCCCCAGGGCACCCTCACGATCCTGGAGTCGGGCAAGAAGATCCCCGCGGGCTGTGTGCTGTACTCCGCGGGCCGTCAGGGGGTGACCGACGAACTCGGTGTCGAAGAGGCCGGGCTCACCGGCAACGACCGCGGCCGGCTGGAGGTCAACGAGTTCTTCCAGACCGAGGTCGACCACATCTACGCCGTCGGCGACGTCATCGGCTTCCCCGCGCTCGCGGCGACGTCGATGGAGCAGGGGCGGCGCGCGGCGTACCACGCCTTCGGCGAGCCGATCGGCAACGGCACGGGGATCCAGCCCATCGGCATCTACTCGATCCCCGAGGTGAGTTACGTCGGGAAGACCGAGGAGGAGTTGACCGCCGACACCGTCCCGTTCGAGGTGGGTGTCGCGCGGTACCGAGAACTCGCCCGCGGTGCGATCATGGGCGACTCCCACGGGCTTCTGAAGTTGCTCGTCCACGCCCACGATCGCACCCTGCTCGGCGTGCACGTGTTCGGCAGCAACGCAGCCGAACTCGTCCACATCGGCCAGACGGTGATGGGGTGCGGTGGAACGGTCGACTACCTCGTCGACGCGGTGTTCAACTACCCGACGTTGGCCGAGGGATACAAGGTCGCCGCACTCGACGCGGTCAACAAGATGCGCGCGATCTCCCGTGTGACCGGGGAGGGCAACGGCCACGAACTCGGAGCGCACTGACCTCGCCCCGAGCCGAACGCCCTCCGCGGACGCCCACCCACGCGACGAGGCCCGACCGTGCATCACGGTCGGGCCTCGTTCGGTGGAGAAGGTGGGTCAGCTGCCCTGCACGTACTGACCACCCACGGTGCCGCGGACGACGATCGGCGTACCGGTGGGGAAGTTGTCGTAGATGTACTTGGCGTTCTCGGTGTTGAGGTTGATGCAGCCATGGCTGACGTTGGTCTTGCCCTGCTGCTCCACCGACCACGGGGCGGCGTGGGAGAAGATGCCGTCCCAGCTCATCCGGACCGCGTACTCGACGTAGGTGCGGTAGCCACCGGGGGAGTTCACGGGCACGCCGTAGGTCGACGAGTCCATGTACATGTCGCGGTACTTCTCCTTGGTGAAGTACGTGCCGTTCGGGGTGGGGTGCTCGTTGGAGCCCATCGAGATCGGCATCGTGCGCGTGACCTTGCCGTTGTGCCAGATCGTCAGGGTGTGCGTGGCGTCGTCGGCCAGTGCGATCCACCCGGTCTTGGTGGGCGCCGGCGGCGCGGGCTCGGCGGGCTCGGCCGGGGCCGGGGCGGGCTGGGGGGTGCTCGGGGCCGGCGGCGCCGGGAGCAGCGGCTTGAGGAAGTCCGGCACGGGCACACCCGGCAGGCCGGGGATGGTCGGTGTGGGTGCGGCGGGCGCGGCCATCGCCGCGGTCGGGACCGCCACGAGGGCGATCACGACACCCATCAGCACGGTGAGCACGCGGCGCACGGTGTGGGCACGGCGGGTGGACCTGGGAGTCAGCACGAGTTCGAAACCTGTCCTTCGATCGGATACGGGTGTACTGCGCGAGACCCCACGCGCTCGTCCATGGTGACACGGACCGCGGACTGCGCCCAACCCAGACTGTGTCTGATTCGTTACAGGAGTGTTGTCATGCGGCTCGTGAGACGCACGTGACAGCACATGCAGGTGCAACTCCTGGGAGACGCGTGTCACACGAGACGGGCGGAAACCGCCTCGTCGAGGATTTCGGATCGGCCACACCCACGCGGTACAGTCGCTTCCGCACGCGACGCCGGTGGCGATCCCACCCGGCGTGGTGTGCTCGCGGGTGTAGCTCAATGGTAGAGCCCTAGTCTTCCAAACTAGCTACGCGGGTTCGATTCCCGTCACCCGCTCACGTGACCACACAGGCGCCGATCGCACCGCGATACGGCGCCTGTGTCATGTCGGCCGTCGCACCGCGTCGTGAGGCGATTCCCGAGGTCGCACCGCGGCAACGTAGTATTTGCGCTCGGTGTCTGCGAGGACTGCGAGCCTTCTTCTCCGCTGTGGCACCGGCGAGTCCGGGATGTGGCGCAGCTTGGTAGCGCATCCGCTTTGGGAGCGGAGGGTCGCAGGTTCGAATCCTGTCATCCCGACGACAGATGGATCCCCGGGCGAGAACCCCGACGCGTCTGCGTCCGGACCAGACCCCTGGCCCGGAGACCCCAGACCCGTACCACCGTCATCACACAAGGAGTCAAGTTCGTGAAGAGCACTGTCGAGCAGCTGAGCCCGACGCGCGTGAAACTCAATGTCGAGGTCCCGTTCGAGGAGCTCGAGAAGGATTTCGCCCGCGCCTACAAGTCGTTGGCCCAGCAGATCCGCATCCCCGGCTTCCGTCCGGGTAAGGCCCCCGCCAAGCTCATCGAGGCACGGGTCGGCCGCGATTCGGTGCTCGCGCAGGTCGTCAACGACGCGCTCCCGGGCAAGTACTCCGAGGCCATCGCCGAGACCGAGACCAACCCGATCGGCCAGCCCGACATCGACCTCTCCGAACTCGAGTACGGCAAGTCGATCACCTTCACCGCCGAGGTCGACGTCCGTCCCGACATCGCCCTGCCCGACTTCGCGTCGCTGTCGGTCGAGGTCGAGCCCGTCGAGGTCGACGACGCCGCGGTCACCGAGCAGTTCGACGCGTTGCGCGCTCGCTTCGGCACCCTGACCGGTGTCGAGCGCCCCGCGAAGGACGGCGACTTCGTCTCGATCGATCTCGCCGCCACCGTCGACGGCGCCGAGGTCGAGGAGGCCTCCACCACGGGCCTGTCCCACGAGGTCGGATCGGGTCAGCTCATCGACGGCCTCGACGAGGCACTCGTCGGCATGAGCACCGGTGAGGACAAGGTCTTCACCACCACGCTCGTCGCCGGCGAGCACAGCGGCTCCGAGGCCGAGGTGACCGTCACCGTGAACTCGGTCAAGGAGCGCGAGCTGCCCGAGGCCGACGACGAGTTCGCCCAGATGGCCAGCGAGTTCGACACCATCGACGAGCTGCGCGCGGACCTCACCGAGCGCGTCGGCCAGTCGAAGAAGATGGAGCAGGCGAGCGCGATCCGCGACGCGGTGCTCGAGAAGCTGCTCGACTCGGTCGAGGTGCCGCTGCCGCAGGGCGTCGTCGACGCCGAGGTCGAGAGCCAGATGCACCAGGTCGTCCACGCGTTCGATCACGACGACGACAAGGTCGCCGAGTTCCTGGCGCAGCAGGGGACCACCCGCGAGGAGTGGGAGACCGAGGCGCGCGAGGGTGCCGAGAAGTCGGTCCGGTCGCAGCTGCTGCTCGACGCGATCGCCGACGCCCGCGAGACCGTCGTCGGGCAGGACGAGCTGACCCAGCAGATCATGTTCCAGGCGCAGCGCTACGGCATGGCGCCCCAGGACTTCATCGCCCAGCTGCAGCAGGCCGGACAGGTGGGCGCGATCTACGCCGACGTCCGTCGCAGCAAGGCGCTCGCCGGCGTCATCGGTCTGGTGTCGGTCACCGACACCACCGGCGCGACCGTCGACACCGCCGAGTTCTTCGGCGGCGGCGAGGACGCCGACTCCGAGGGCGACACCCCCGGGGTCGAGAGTGCCGGGACCGAGCAGGCAGAGGCCTCGGCGAAAGAGCCCGAGACCAGCTAGGACCACCGACGACAGCGGTCACCGATGTGTTCCGCTGTCAGCGAATAGGGGCGGCTCCGACGACTCGGGGCCGCCCCTGTTCGTTAGTGTCGACTACGAGCACTCCCGCACAACGATCTCGTGCACGGCGCCCCGTGCGCCGACCCTCGAGATCTCTCCCGACCTCTTTCGAAAGTAGGAATCGTGACCGAGTCGAAGATCCACACGCCTGCGATGAGCTCGGGTGTCACCGCGAGCTCGGGCATGTCCGGCCTGAACCTGAGCGACTCGGTCTTCGAGCGCCTGCTGCGCGAGCGGATCATCTTCCTCGGCACCCAGGTCGACGACGACATCGCCAACCGGCTGTGCGCCCAGATCCTCCTGCTCGCCGCCGAGGACAGCACCAAGGACATCAACCTCTACATCAACTCGCCCGGCGGGTCGGTCACCGCGGGCATGGCGATCTTCGACACCATGCAGCTCGCGCAGTGCGATGTCGCGACCTACGCGATGGGCATGGCCGCCTCGATGGGCCAGTTCCTCCTCGCCGCCGGCGCGAAGGGCAAGCGTCACGCCCTGCCGCACGCGCGGATCATGATGCACCAGCCGTCGGCGGGCATCGGTGGCACCGCGGCCGACATCGCCATCCAGGCCGAGCAGTTCGCGCTGACGAAGAAAGAGATGAACCGCCTCAACGCCGAGTTCACCGGACAGCCGCTCGAGAAGATCGAGGCCGACGCCGACCGTGACAAGTGGTTCACCGCAGAGGCGGCCAAGGAGTACGGATTCGTCGACCACGTGATCTCGCGGGCCTGACCGACCGCGACCCGACTCCACCCACGCCCCGCGCGCATCGCCGCCCAGAGAACCTCGGAGAAACCATGAGCAACGTGTTCGGATCCACCCCCAGTCCCGCAGGCGTGGCCGCCGCCGGACTCCAGAGTCGCTACATCCTGCCCTCGTTCATCGAGCACACCCCCAACGGGATGCGGGAGTACAACC
The DNA here is from genome assembly GCF_001424365.1 of Williamsia sp. Leaf354. Taxonomy (NCBI): domain Bacteria; kingdom Bacillati; phylum Actinomycetota; class Actinomycetes; order Mycobacteriales; family Nocardiaceae; genus Williamsia; species Williamsia sp. Leaf354. The sequence continues at coordinate 668,651 of NZ_LMPL01000002.1, read as the reverse complement.
CGTACGCCAAGTTGTTCGAGGAGCGCATCGTCTTCCTCGGCACCCCGATCGACGAGACCGTGTCGAACGACATCATGGCGCAGCTGCTGGTGCTCGAGTCGCAGGATCCCGACCGCGACATCACCATGTACATCAACTCGCCCGGTGGCAGCGTGCCCGCGATGCTGGCGATCTACGACACCATGCAGTACGTCCACTGCGACATCGTGACGGTCTGCCTCGGTGAGGCCGCCTCGGCCGCGGCGGTCCTGCTCGCCGCGGGCACCCCCGGCAAGCGCGCCGCCCTGCCGAACGCCACGGTGCTCATCCACCAGCCGCGCACCGGCGGTTCGTACCAGGGCCAGGTGTCCGACCTCGAGATCCAGGCCGCCGAGATCGAGCGCATCCGCCGCCTCCTCGACGAGATCCTGTCCGGTCACACCAGCCAGGACCCCGACAAGATCCGCCGCGACACCGACCGCGACAACATCCTCACCGCGGCGCAGGCCAAGGAATACGGGATCATCGACGAGGTCTTCGAGTACCGCAAGAAGTCCGCACGCCGGAGCTGACGGTCCACAGCTCTCGGGCGACACGCCGGGTGCGCAGCGGTTGCGCCCGGCGTGGTCGCGCAGGGGTGATCCTGTACGCCTGGGACCACTGAGAACTCGTGTTCCCCACCCGTGTCGGCCCTCGCCGACGCGGTCATGACAAAAGTGTTTATCGGTCGAAGTTCGGTCGGCCCGCGGGTACGGTCGTCCATACTGACGCCAGGTCGGTTCGCCCGACGCGATGCCCATCGCGCCGGTGCACAAGGAAGAGGTACAGCACACGATGGCGCGAATCGGAGACGGTGGCGATCTGCTGAAGTGCTCGTTCTGCGGAAAGAGCCAGAAGCAGGTCAAGAAGCTCATCGCGGGTCCCGGCGTGTACATCTGCGACGAGTGCATCGACCTGTGCAACGAGATCATCGAGGAGGAGCTCGCCGAGTCGAGCGACGTCAAGCTCGACGAGCTGCCCAAGCCCTCGGAGATCCGCGACTTCCTCGAGAACTACGTCATCGGCCAGGACACCGCGAAGCGCACCCTGGCGGTGGCCGTCTACAACCACTACAAGCGCATCCAGGCCGGTGACCGCAAGGACTCGCGTGGCGGCGAGGCCGTCGAACTGGCGAAGTCGAACATCCTCATGCTCGGTCCCACCGGCTGTGGCAAGACCTACCTCGCGCAGACGCTGGCGAAGATGCTCAACGTGCCGTTCGCCATCGCCGACGCAACCGCGCTCACCGAGGCCGGCTACGTCGGTGAAGACGTCGAGAACATCCTGCTGAAGCTGATCCAGGCCGCCGACTACGACGTGAAGCGCGCCGAGACCGGCATCATCTACATCGACGAGGTTGACAAGATCGCCCGCAAGAGCGAGAACCCGTCGATCACCCGCGACGTCAGCGGCGAGGGCGTGCAGCAGGCGCTGCTGAAGATCCTCGAGGGCACCCAGGCCTCGGTTCCCCCGCAGGGCGGTCGCAAGCATCCGCACCAGGAATTCATCCAGATCGACACCACGAACGTGCTCTTCATCGTGGCCGGCGCGTTCGCCGGTCTCGAGCGCATCGTGTCCGATCGAATCGGCAAGCGCGGCATCGGATTCGGCACCGAGGTGGCGAAGAAGAACGACGACGAGATGACCGACGCGTTCGCCGAGGTCATGCCCGAGGACCTCATCAAATTCGGTCTCATCCCCGAGTTCATCGGCCGCCTGCCCGTCGTGGCATCGGTGACCAACCTCGACAAGGAGTCGTTGGTCTCCATCCTCTCGACCCCCAAGAACGCGCTGGTGAAGCAATACGTGCGTCTGTTCGACATGGACGGCGTCGAGCTCGAGTTCACCCCCGACGCCCTCGAGGCCGTGGCCGACCAGGCCATCCACCGGGGCACCGGCGCCCGCGGTCTTCGCGCCATCATGGAAGAGGTCCTGCTCCCGGTGATGTACGACATCCCCAGCCGCGACGACGTCGCCAAGGTGGTCGTCACCGGAGAGACGGTGCGCGACAACGTGTTGCCGACCATCGTGCCGCGCAAGCCGCGTCGCGACGAACGGCGTGACAAGACCGCGTAGTCTCGCGGCGTGACGCACGCCGAGAAATCAGACTTCGCCGATCTCGATCGCTACATCTCCCTGCCCCGCGTGAGCGGGCTGGTGATGTCACCCGACGGCCGTCGGCTCGTCACCACCGTCGCCACCCTCGACGACGCCTCCACGAAGTACGTCTCGGCCCTGTGGCAGATCGACCCCACCGGCGACACGTCTGCCCATCGCCTCACCCGGGGCGCCGACAGTGCCACCGCACCCACCTTCGACGGCACCGGCGCCCTGTGGTTCATCCGAAAGTCCGCGCAGGATCCCGATGCGGACCCGCAGGCCGCCCTCTGGCGCCTGCCGACGGTCGGCGAGGCCGAGCGGGTCGCACAACGCCCGGGCGGTGTCGCATCGATCGTCACCGCGACCGCGAGCGACCGGGTGCTCGTCCTTGCCGACGTGCTCTCCCGCACACCGGACACCGACGCCGAGGTCCGTGAACGCCGGCAGACGACGACCACGTCGGCGATCCTGCACGATCGCTACCCGGTACGCCTCTGGGACGCCGATCTCGGACCGGGGCGACCGCACCTGTTCGACGTCGCGCACGACGGCCGGCTCGATCCCGTCGTCACGCGACCGGGCGCAGCCCTACGCGAGGCGCACGTCGCGATCGCACCCGACGGCGACGTCGCGGTCGCCACCTGGCGAACCGGCGCGCCCCAGGCAGCGACGCGAACCGCATTGGTGCGCATCGATCTTCGCGCCGACACACCGACCGAGCCGGTGACCCTGCGTGCCGATCCCGACGTCGACTTCTTCGCGCCGACGATCTCGCCGGACGGTACGCGGGTCGCGTTCGTCTCGGAGTCGGTGACCACCCCCACCACCGCACCGGTGATCAGGGTCGGCATCATCGACCTCGCCACGGGCGTGGTCACCGATCCGGCCGCGAACTGGGACCGATGGCCCACCGCGGTGTCGTGGTCGGCGGACGGAACGGCGTTGTTCGTCACCGCCGATGACGACGGCCGGGGGCAGGTGTTCATGATCGACGCGACGGGTCGCGAGGACCGCGAACCCGTGCGCGCGGTGACATCCACCGATCACTGCTACAGCGATGTGTGCGTACACCCCGACGGCACAACGCTGTTCGCGCTGCGCAGCTCGCCCGCCGAGCCGCCGCACGTGGTGCGCATTGACATCGCCGGCGGTGGGGTCACCCCGCTGCCCGGGCCCGCCGAACTCCCGGCGCTGCCCGGCACCCTGGAGGAGCTGCGCACCCAGACCATCGACGGCACGCCCCTGCGGGCATGGCTCGCGCTGCCGCACGGCGCGAGCGAGCAGGCGCGGGTTCCGCTGCTGCTGTGGGTGCACGGGGGACCGCTGGCGTCGTGGAACGCGTGGTCCTGGCGGTGGAACCCGTGGATCGCCGTCGCGGCGGGCTACGCGGTCGTGCTGCCCGACCCGGCCCTGTCGACGGGATACGGGCAGAACTTCATCCAGCGCGGCTGGGGGAGTTGGGGCTTCGAGCCGTACACCGACCTCATGGCGGTGACCGACGCCGCCGAGGCCGACCCCCGCATCGCGTCCGAGCGGTCGGCGCTCATGGGCGGATCGTTCGGCGGGTACATGGCGAACTGGATCGCCGGGCACACCGACCGGTTCCGGGCCGTGATCACGCACGCGAGCCTCTGGGCGCTCGACCAGTTCGGGCCGACCACCGACGGCGCCGACTACTGGTCGCGGGAGATGTCGCCGGAGATGGCGGTCGAGAACTCGCCCCACCTCTACGTCGCCGACATCGTGACCCCGATGCTCGTCATCCACGGCGACAAGGACTATCGCGTCCCGGTGGGGGAGTCGCTGCGACTCTGGTACGAGCTTCTCTCCGAATCGGGACTGCCCGCCGCGGACGACGGGACGACCGTCCACCGGTTCCTGTACTTCCCCGACGAGAACCACTGGATCCTCAAGCCCCAGAACGCGATCATCTGGTACCGGGTGGTGCTGGCCTTCCTCGCGCAGCACGTGCGGGGCGAGACCGTCGACCTGCCCGACGTCCTCGGTGACGTCGAGATCGCGCCGCACGACCCGCACTGACCGTGCGACGCGCGACCGCTCAGGCCCCGATGACGCGCTGCGGGGCGGAGTAGACGTTCATCGACGCGCCGCGCAGGAAGCCGACCACGGTGAGATCGAGCTCGGCACCGAGGTGGGCGGCGAGCGACGACGGCGCCGACACCGCCGCGATGATCGGGATACCCGCCATCACCGACTTCTGCACCAGTTCGAACGACACCCGGCTCGACATCATCGCCACGGTGTGGCGCAACGGGATCCGTCCCTCCCGCAGAGCCCACCCGACGGCCTTGTCGAGAGCGTTGTGGCGCCCGACGTCCTCGCGGACCACCAGCAGGGTCCCGTCGGTGTCGAAGAGTGCGGCGGCGTGGGTTCCGCCGGTCGCGGTGAAGGTGGCCTGCGCCGACCGCAGCCGGTCGGGTAGGGCGCCCAGTGCCTCGACGCCGATCGACGAGTCGTCGATGGAGAGGTCGAACCGTGAGGTGGCACGGATGTCGTCGATGGCCGACGATCCGCACACCCCGCACGCCGAGTTCGACACGAACGCCCGCGGCCGCGGCGCGATCGACACGCCGTCGGCCGGGGTCACGTCGATCACGTTGTAGGTGTTCGCCCCCGCGTCGTCCACTCCGTCGCAGTAGCGGATGGTGGCGATGTCGTCGACCGATCCGATCAGCCCCTCCGACAACAGGAATCCGTGCACGAGGTCGATGTCGGCGCCGGGTGTGCGCATCGTGACCGTGAGCGCCCGACCGCCGATGCGGATCTCGAGGGGTTCCTCGACGGCGAGTGTGTCCGGTCGGGTGGCGTCGAGTTCCCCGCGGATCCGGCGGACCGGTACCCGGGTGGTGACGCGACCCATCAGGCGGCGATCAGACGCACCGTGATCCCCTTCGACACCGGCGTGTTCGACTTCACGGCCACGTGATCGAGGGGGACGAGGGGGTTCGTCTCGGGGTAGTAGGCGGCGGCGTTGCCGCGCGGGGTCGAGTACGCGACCACGGTGAACCCGTCGATCCGGCGTTCCTCGACACCGCTGTCGGTCGCGAACTCCGAGACGATCGACACCGACTGCCCGTCGCGCAGACCGAGTTCGGTCAGATCGTCGCCGTTGACGAGCACCACGCGACGGTTGCCCTTGATCCCGCGGTAGCGGTCGTCGTGGCCGTAGATGGTGGTGTTGTACTGGTCGTGGCTGCGCATCGTCTGCAGGATCAGTCGTCCGGCAGGCGTGGGGAGCCACTGCAGCGGGTTCACCGTCAGCACGGCTTTGCCGCTGTCGGTGGGGAACTCGCGGTCGTCACGCGGCGGGTGGGGCAGCAGGAAGCCGTCGGGCTGGCGCACCCGGGTGTTGAAGTCGGTGAACCCCGGCACCACGTTCGCGACGTGGTCGCGGATCACGTCGTAGTCGTCGGCCATGGCCGACCAGTCGACGGGATGGCCTGTACCGAGCACCTTCTCGGCGAGCTGGCAGATGATGGCCACCTCGCTGCGCAGCTCCTCGCTCGCCGGTCGCAGCGATCCGCGCGACAGATGCACCGATCCCATCGAGTCCTCGACGGTGACCTTCTGCTTCTGGCCGGCCCGCATGTCGCGGTCGGTGCGGCCCAGCGTCGGCAGGATGAGCGCGATCGATCCGGTGGCGAGATGCGACGCGTTGAGCTTGGTGCTCACCTGCACGGTCAGTCGACACCGTCCCAGGGCCGCGCGGGTGACCTCGGTGTCGGGTGTGGCCGAGACGAAGTTGCCGCCCATCGACATGAACATCGACACCTTGCCGTCACGCATGGCGCGGATGGAATCGACGACGTCCCAACCGTGTTCGCGGGGGCTGGTGATACCGAACTCGGCATCGACCGCGGCGAGGAAGGCCTCGTCCATCTGCTCCCAGATGCCCATGGTCCGGTCGCCCTGGACGTTCGAGTGTCCGCGCACCGGGCAGACACCGGCGCCGGGCTTGCCGATCATGCCGCGCAGCAGCAGCGTGTTGGTGACCTCCTCGATGGTGGCGACGGCGTGCGCGTGTTGGGTCAGCCCCATGGCCCAGCAGACGATGATGCGTTCCGACGACGCCCACCGGTCGGCGAACTCCTCGATCTGCCGCAGCGACAACCCGGTCGCCTCGACGATCTCGTCCATGTCGGTGTCGGCGAGAGTGGCGACGTAATCGTCGACGCCCTCGCAGTAGGTGTCGAGGAACTCGGTGTCGAACACCGTTCCCGGCGCGGCCTTCTCGGCACGGTGGAGCAGTGTCGCGAGACCGCGGAACAGCGCCATGTCGCCACCGAGCCGGATCTGCAGGAACTCGTCGGCCATGGTGGTGCCGGAACCGACGACACCGTTGACGCGCTGTGGGTCCTTGAACCGCATCAACCCGGCCTCGGGCAGCGGGTTGACCGCGACGATCGTCGCGCCCTTGCGCTTGGCCGCGTCGAGGATCGACAGCATCCGAGGATGGTTGGTGCCCGGGTTCTGCCCGGCGATGACGATGAGGTCGGCGTTCTCGACGTCGAGCACCGACACCGATCCCTTGCCGATGCCGATCGTGGTCGACAGCGCATGGCCCGACGACTCGTGGCACATGTTGGAGCAGTCGGGCAGGTTGTTGGTGCCGAGGCTGCGGGCGAGCAGCTGGTAGGTGAACGCGGCCTCGTTGCTCGTGCGACCCGACGTGTAGAACACCGACTCGTCGGGTGAGGACTGCGCGGCGAGTTCGTCGGCGATGAGGGCGTAGGCGTCGTCCCAGTCGATCGGGCGGTAGTGGGTGTCGCCCTCGCGCAACACCATCGGATGGGTCAGCCGACCCTGCTGCGACAGCCAGTACTCGGTGCGGTCACGCAGCGAATCCACGCTGTGCGCGGCGAAGAACTCCGGCGTCACGGTGCGACGGGTCGCCTCCTCGGCCACCGCCTTCGCGCCGTTCTCGCAGAACTCGGCGTGCTTGCGTCCGCCCGGCTTCTCCGGCCACGCGCATCCCGGGCAGTCGAACCCGTCGCGCTGGTTGAGCTCGAGGAACGTGCGCGCGGTGCGCAGTGGACCCATCTGGGTGAACCCGCGTTGCATCGACACCGCCACCGCGGGCACGCCCGCCGCGTAGGACTTGCGGTGTCCGATCCGTGTGGTCGTCGGCTCGTCGACGTCGGTCTCGGTCGCTTCTGCGGCGCCGGTGGGATCGGATTCGATGGAAGTCATTCCTCCATAGTGGCCCCGAGTACGGGGTGCGTCACGCGATACTGGGCCGATGATCGATGTGGCGGGTGTGGTGTTGGCCGGTGGCGCGTCGCGACGGATGGGCTCGGACAAGGCCGGTCTCGACTGGGAGGGCCAGCCGATGCTCGCCCGGATCGTCGCCGAGGTGGGCACCCGGTGCTCGCCGGTGTCGGTCGTCGCCGCGGCGTCGTCGCCCGCGTACAGGACCCTCAAGGGTTCCGGCGGTCCCGAGGCGCACTGGGTCACCGACGAGCAGGCCGGCGCCGGACCGCTCGGTGCCCTGGCCGCCGGGTTGGCCGACGCCGCCGCCGCGGGATGCGAGATAGCGTTCGTGTGTGCCACGGACATGCCGCTCATCGAGGTGGCGATCGTCGACGAGCTGCTCCTGGGCCTGCGCGAGGGCGACGACGCGGCGATCGCCGTGGACTCCCAGCGCGTCCATCCCTTCGCCGGCGTGTACCGGACGGCGTGCGCCGGACGCATCCGCGACCTGGCCGCGACCGGTGAACGACGCATGCTCGCCGCGCTCGACGCCCTCGCCGCCAACCGCGTCGCGGTCAGCGATGTCGCCTGGCTCACCAACGTCAACGCGCCCGAGGACCTGCACCGGTTGCGCCACGCGGGGAGCGGGATCACCGCCGACACGGCAGGCGTGAGCATCCCGTAGGTGGGGCGTCACTAGAATCGAGGGGTGACCGAACTCCCAGACGCGCCCACCCCTGCCGAGAGGCTGCCCAAGTCCTGGGAACCCGCCGCCCACGAGTCCTCGATCTATCAGCGATGGATCGACGACGGCCTCTTCACGGCCGACCCGGCGAGCGGCAAGCCGACCTTCTCGATCGTCATCCCCCCGCCGAACGTCAACGGGTCCCTGCACATGGGCCACGCCTTCGAACACGTCCTGATGGACGCCCTCACCCGACGCCGTCGGATGCAGGGTTTCGAGGTGCTGTGGCTGCCCGGAATGGATCACGCCGCGATCGCCATGCAGGCCATGGTCGAGAAGCGGTTGGCCGCCGAGGGCACCACCCGTTCCGACCTCGGGCGTGAGGCGTTCATCGACCGCGTGTGGCAGGCCAAGGCCGAGATCAGCGGCGACATCGGCGCGCAGATGCGTCGTCTCGGCGACGGCGTCGACTGGTCGCGCGAGCGGTTCACGATGGACGAGGGCCTCTCACGCGCGGTCCACACCGTGTTCAAGCGGATGTTCGACGACGGGCTCATCTACCGCGCTGAGCGACTGGTCAACTGGTCGCCGGTGCTGCAGACCGCCATCAGCGACATCGAGGTGTCCTACGACGACGTCGAGGGCGAGCTGGTGAGCTTCCGCTACGGCTCGATGGACGACGCGCAACCCCACCTGGTGGTGGCCACGACGCGACTGGAGACCATGCTCGGCGACACCGCGATCGCGGTGCACCCCGACGACGAGCGCTACGCACACCTCGTCGGCACCGAGCTGCCGCACCCGTTCCTCGATCGCTCGATCCCCGTGGTCGCCGACGACTACGTCGACCCCGAGTTCGGCACCGGCGCGGTGAAGATCACCCCCGCCCACGACCCCAACGACTTCGCGCTCGGGCAGCGCCACGGGTTGCCCATGCCGACGATCATGGACACCTCCGGTCACATCGCCGACACCGGAACACGATTCGACGGACTCGACCGGTTCGACGCGCGCGTCGCCGTACGTGAGGCGCTGGCCGCCGAGGGCAGGATCGTCAAGGAGGTCCGCCCCTACCTGCACAGCGTCGGGCACTCCGAGCGCAGCGGCGAACCGATCGAGCCGCGGCTGAGCATGCAGTGGTGGGTGCGGGTGGAGACCCTGGCCAAGGCCGCCGGCGACGCCGTGCGCAGCGGCGCCACACAGATTCATCCGGCATCGATGGAGCCGCGCTGGTTCGGGTGGGTCGACGACATGCACGACTGGTGCATCTCGCGGCAACTGTGGTGGGGCCACCGCATCCCGATCTTCTACGGGCCCGACGGCGAGGTCGTGTGCACCGCGCCCGGCGAGGAGCCGCCCGCGGGATACGTCCAGGACCCCGACGTGCTCGACACGTGGTTCTCCTCGGGTCTGTGGCCGTTCTCGACGCTGGGCTGGCCGGACGACACCGCCGACCTGCGCGCGTTCTACCCGACCAGTGTGCTGGTGACCGGCTACGACATCCTGTTCTTCTGGGTCGCCCGGATGATGATGTTCGGCACCTATGTCGGTGCGACCCTCGATCAGGACGCACCGGTCCCGTTCCGACATCTGTTCCTGCACGGGCTTGTTCGCGACGAACACGGCAAGAAGATGTCGAAGTCGAAGGGCAACGGCATCGACCCGCTCGACTGGGTCGACCGTTTCGGGGCCGACGCGATGCGGTTCACCCTGGCCCGCGGCGCTAACCCCGGCGGTGACCTGTCGGTGGGCGAGCGCCATGCCGAGGCGTCGCGCAACTTCACCACGAAGCTGTTCAACGCGACCCGCTTCGCCCTGATGAACGGCGCCACCCTGGGCACCCTGCCCGACCGCGCGACGCTCACCGACGCCGACCGCTGGATCCTCGACCGCCTCGACGAGGTGCTCGCCGACGCGGACTCGGGCTTCGAGTCCTACGAGTTCGCGCGCGCGTGTGAATCGCTGTATCACTTTGCGCGCGACGAGTTCTGCGACTGGTACGTCGAACTGTCGAAGGTGCAGGTGTACGCCGACGCCGATGGTCACGTCGACGACGATCGTGTGCGGGCGACCGGACTGGTGCTCGGTACCGTGCTCGACTCGATCCTGAAGATGCTGCACCCGGTGATGCCGTTCGTCACCGAGACCTTGTGGACGACCCTCACCGGTGAAACCACGGTGGTGACCGCGCCGTGGCCCACCGCCGGCGGGGCCACCCGAGACGCCGACGCGGCGACCCGCGTCGCCGACCTGCAGCACCTGATCACCGAGATCCGTCGCTTCCGCGGCGATCAGGGCATTCCCGACAACAAGCGGGTCCCGACCCGTCTCGACGGCATCGACGCCGCGGGTATCGGGCACCTGCGGCCCTACGCGGACTCGCTGGCCAAGCTCACCGTGCCGGGCCCGGAGTTCACCGCCACCGCGACCCTCGAGGTGCGGTTGTCGACCATGACCGTCACCGTCGACCTCGACACCTCCGAGGCGATCGACGTCGAGGCCGAGAAGCGACGACTGGCAAAGGATCTCGCGGCCGCGGAGAAGGAGCTGACGCAGACCGCGGCGAAGCTGTCGAACGAGCAGTTCCTCGCCAAGGCGCCCGACCCGGTGGTGGAGAAGATCCGGCTGCGTCAGCGGATCGCCACCGAAGAGGTCGAGCGGATCGGCGCCAAGCTCGCGTCGCTCGGTGGCGCGTGAGCACGACCGACGCCGGCGGGTCGGGCCCATCGGGGTCCGCCGACGACACCCCGACGCCCGAGGATCTCGCCGAGTTCGCCGATGTCGAGACCGAACTCGACGGTCGGTGGCCGGAGACGAAGATCGAGCCGTCGCTGACCCGGATGACCGCGCTGATGGACCTGTTGGGCTCGCCGCAGCGCGGATACGCCTCGATCCACATCGCCGGGACCAACGGCAAGACGTCGGTGACGCGCATGATCGACGCCCTGCTGACCGCGCTGCACCGCCGCACCGGCCGCATCACCAGTCCGCACCTGCAGCTCGCGACCGAGCGCATCTCGGTGGACGGACAACCGATCTCGCCGCGCCGGTACATCGACGCGTACCGCGAACTCGAGCCGTTCATCACCATGGTGGACGACTCGTCGGAGGCCCAGGGCGGCCCGCGGATGAGCAAGTTCGAGGTGCTCACGGCGATGGCATACGCCGTGTTCGCCGAGGCGCCCGTCGATGTCGCGGTCGTCGAGACCGGCATGGGCGGGACCTGGGACGCCACCAACGTCATCGAGCCGTCGGTCGCGGTCATCACGCCCATCGCGATGGATCACGCCGACTACCTCGGTGACACGATCGCGGCGATCGCAGGGGAGAAGGCGGGGATCATCAAGGCCGCCGCCGACGACCTCGTGCCCGTCGACCCCGTGACCGTGATCGCGGTGCAGGATCCCGAGGCCGAGAAGGTGCTGCTGGCCCGGACGGTGGAGACCGAGACCCTCGTCGCGCGTGAGGGATCGGAGTTCCGTGTCCTCGAACGCCGTACCGCCGTCGGTGGGCAGCTGCTCGAACTGCAGGGCCTCGGCGGGGTGTACTCGGAGATCTTCCTGCCCGTCCACGGTGGACATCAGGCCTCGAACGCGGCGATCGCGCTGGCCGCCGTCGAGGCGTTCTTCGGTGCCGGGGCCGATCGTCAGCTCGACATCGACGCCGTACGAGCCGGTTTCGCCGCGGTGACGACGCCGGGGCGGCTCGAGCGGGTGCGGTCGGCGCCGTCGGTGTTCCTCGACGCCGCCCACAACCCGCACGGGGCCGCGGCCCTGGCCCGCAGCCTCACCGAGGAGTTCGACTTCCGTCGGCTCGTCGCCGTCGTCGGCGTGATGGCCGACAAGGACGCCGTCGGCCTGCTCACCGCCCTCGAACCGGTCGTCGACTCGATCATCACCACCCACAGCGGGTCGCCGCGATCGATGGAGGCCGAGGTGCTCGCCGATCTCGCGCTGCCGATCTTCGGTGAGGATCGCGTCGCGGTCCACCCGTTCCTGCCCGATGCGGTGGAGGCGGCGATCGCCTCGGCCGAGGACGTCGGCGAGGACCTCGACCACCTGTCCGGCGCGGGCGTGGTGATCACCGGTTCGGTGGTGACCGCGGGTGCGGCCCGCACCCTCTTCGGAAAGGATCCCGCGTGAGCGAGACCCGCTTCACCCCGCCGGTCAACGATCCGTGGCGCGGACTGCGCGGAGTGATGGCGGGGACCCTCGTGCTGGAGGGGATCGTGGTCGTCCTCGCGCTGCCGATCGTGGCGAAGGTCGGCGGGGGACTGACCGTCGCCTCGACCACCTACCTCGTGGTGCTGACCGTCGCCATGTTCCTCGGCGCCGGCCTGCAGGGACGGTCGTGGGCGCTCACCTTCGATCTCGCGCTGCAGGTGCTGCTGATCGCCGGCGTGGTGTTCCACTGGTCGATCTGCGCCGTCGGCATCGTCTTCGGGCTGGTCTGGGTCTACATCGCCTACATCAAGCGCGACGTCGAGAAACGTGTGGCGAGCGGACAGTTGCCGGGTCAGGAGCCCATCGTCGACGACGGCCCCGGCGGCGTGTCCGATTCGTGACCTGCCGATCGGCGTCGTCGCCGAGACGCGGCTCGGGACGACTGACACCATGCCCGTGTGAGGTGTCGCCGATAGAGGCCGACACCGACAGGTCCCCTGTCACCGATCTCACCGACAGTCCCCGACGAAAGGCCCACCGCGTCATGCCCCGTCCCCGCATCCTGTTCCCGGCGGTTACCGCCGGTGTGTTCGCCGGCCTGTGTCTGACGGTGGTCGCACCCGCCGGCGCCGACGTGCCCCCGGCCGGGACGCCCCAGGCGCCGGGCGCGTCGACGCAGGTGGTCGTGCCGCCCGGCCCGCCGGTCCCCGTGGCCCCGTCGGAGTTCGGCTATGTCGCCACCCACGACCTCACCGTCCGCGCCGCCTCGATCGATCTCGCCGGATTCGTGGCCTCGATCCCCGTGCCCGCGCAGTACCGCGCGGCGAACCTCGCCCTCGCCGACCGCTTCGATGCGACCGTCGCCGAGGCCCTCACCTCCAAGGGCGGCTGCGTGCAGGTCGTCGTGAACCCCCGGGCGACCGACGGCAATCTCTTCAACTACGGCTTCTTCCCGGTGGCGGGCGAGTTCTGCGACTGAGCACCTCGCTACGCTGTCGAGCGTGACTGAACGGACACTGGTCCTGATCAAGCCCGACGGCGTAGCCCGGGCAGTGGTCGGCGAGATCATCAGCAGAATCGAACGCAAGGGCCTGTCGCTGGTCGCCTTGCAGCTCACCACCGTCAGCGACGAGGTGGCGCGGGGCCACTACGCAGAGCATGCGGAGAAGCCCTTCTTCCCGTCGCTGCTCGAATTCATCACCTCGGGGCCCCTCGTGGCCGCGGTGGTGGAGGGTCCTCGTGCCATCGCCGCCTTCCGGCAGCTCGCCGGCGGCACCGATCCGGTGGAGAAGGCCGTGCCCGGCACCATCCGCGGCGACTTCGCCCTCGAGACCCAGAACAACCTGGTGCACGGATCGGACTCGCCCGAGTCCGCCGAGCGCGAGATCGCCCTCTGGTTCCCCGGCCTGTCCTGATCTGACCGACCGTCCCCTCGGCCCGCCGCCCTGCGAGCACCGCCTCGCAGACCCGGCGGGCCGACTCATGTCCCGGGTCGGTGCGGCGCCTCCCGGCGGGTGTGTCCGCTGGTCGCGGTGGCTCGGTTGCGCGATCCGCTGCGGGGCCGTGGCGTGCCGGTGTGGGATACTCGTGGAGTTGTCCTCGACACAGTTCGGTGACGACACGATGACCAGCCGATTCCTCGGTCCCCGCTACAGGCGTTGATCACAACAACGCGACGGCGTCGATCACAACGACGCATCGCGGTGTGGACCGTACGGATACCGGTACAGCCATCACCGCCAAGGCGTGGCAGCGACACGGCACAACCGACGTCCTGCGACGCGAGACCATAGAGAATTCGGATCGTCCGCGGTCCGATACACAGAGCACACCCTCGCGAGGCCGCGTCACGACGATGCGCCCGGGGGTTAGGAGAGCACGTGGCCGACAATGGCGCGCCCGAGGATCAGAGCAATGAATCGACCTCGGCGCAGGAGTTCCCGCACAAGATGAGAGTGCACGCACTGGCCCGGATCCTCGGGATCACCAGCCGCGAGGTGCTCGCCTTCCTCGCCGAACTCGGTGTCGCGGCCCGCAGCCCGCAGTCCAGCATCGACCGCAGCGCGGCCGTGCAGGTGCGTGACCGGGCGTCCGCGCCCGCGGGCGAACCCGTCGCCGAGTCCGCCGAGGGCGACGCGCCGACCGACGACGCCCCCGCGACCGAGAAGGCCACGCCCTCGGCCTTCGAACAGACCCCCTCGCTGTTCTCCGCGGCCGCGGCGACGGAACCGGTTGCCCCGGCCGCCGACGCCCCGGCATCCGAGCCCGCATACGACGCGGCGCAGACCCCGCTGTTCCTGCAGCCGCAGGCGCCGGAGCGTCCTGCCCGGGCGCGTCGCGCCGAGCGTCCGACCGCCGAGGCCACCGCCGATCCGTCCGAGAAGGTCGGCGCCGACACCTCGCCGCGCGAGACCCCGGCAACGGAGGTCGTGACCCCCTCGGCCGAGGCCGAGGCCGAGACCACCGACGGTGACCGGACCGGATCCGACGACCGCTCCGACAACGACGGCGAGGGCGGCGCCAACCGTCGTCGGCGTCGTGGACGACGGGGTCGCGGTCGCGGTCGCGGTGACCAGAGTGGCGACGAACAGAACAGTGACGATCAGTCCGGCGACGACGAGTCCAGGGACGATCAGAACAGGGCCGACCGGAACAGGGACGACGAGAACGGCGACGCGACGAGCGGGTCCGACGACTCGACGTCCGGACGTACGGACGAGGGCGATTCGACCGGCGATGACACGAACGCCGACGCCAACGACGACGAGACGACGGGATCGCGCGGGTCGGGACGGTCACGCAACGCCCGTCGATCGGGTGGCAAGAGTGCGGGTGGCGACACCACGAGCGCTCCCGAGAACGAGAGCTCGGACGGCTCGCCGTCGAACTCCGACGACGACTCCGACAGCGATGCCGACGGTGACGACTCCGACGACGAGTCGGGTTCGGGCACGCGTCGTCGGCGCCGGCGTCGTCGTCGCAAGGGCGGAGCCGGTGACGGGGACGGTGACGGTTCGAGCAGGGCCGACGGGTCGACGAACGACGATCCGCCGAACACCGTGGTCCACGAGCGGGAGCCGCGCAACAAGTCGCGCAGCCGCGACCGCGACGAGGTGCAGGGCATCTCCGGGTCGACCCGGCTCGAGGCGAAGCGTCAGCGTCGCCGCGACGGCCGCGACGCCGGTCGTCGGCGCCCCCCGATCCTCACCGAGAGCGAGTTCCTCGCCCGGCGCGAGGCGGTCGACCGTGTGATGGTGGTGCGCGAGCGTTCGGCCAACACCCGGCTCAACGACGACACCGGCGAGACCACGGCCACCGAGGACTACACGCAGGTCGCGGTCCTCGAGGACGGCGTGCTCGTCGAACACTTCGTGACCACCTCGACCTCGTCGTCGATGGTCGGCAACATCTTCCTGGGTCGCGTCCAGAACGTGCTCCCCGGCATGGAGGCCGCGTTCGTCGACATCGGTCGCGGCCGCAACGGCGTGCTCTACGCGGGTGAGGTCAACTGGGACGCCGCCGGTCTCGACGGCGGCAGCCGCAAGATCGAGCAGGCGCTCAAGCCGGGTGACCCGGTGGTGGTGCAGGTCAGCAAGGACCCCGTCGGCCACAAGGGGGCGCGTCTCACCACGCAGATCTCCCTCGCCGGTCGCTACCTCGTGTACGTGCCCGGTGGTTCGTCGACCGGGATCAGCCGCAAGCTGCCCGACACCGAACGCAAGCGCCTGAAGTCGATCCTGTCGAAGCTCATCCCCTCGGATGCGGGTGTCATCATCCGCACTGCGTCGGAGGGCGTCAGCGCCGAGGAACTCGCCGCCGACATCGATCGCCTGAAGAACCAGTGGGCGCAGATCGAGAAGGTCACCGCCCAGGCCGGCGGTAACAACGGCGGCGGGGGCAAGGGCGGCAAGAACGGCTCGAAGGGGTCGGCACCGCAGGCGCTCTATGAGGAGCCCGATCTTCTCGTCAAGGTCGTGCGCGACCTGTTCAACGAGGACTTCACGAGCCTCATCGTCGACGGCAACTCGGCCTGGGATCAGGTGCACGGGTACGTCGAGGCGGTGGCACCCGACCTCATGGAACGGCTCGAACGCTTCGAGAAGGCCCACGCCGACGCGCCGGACGCGTTCGTGGTGCACCGCATCGACGAGCAGCTCGCCAAGGCCCTCGAGCGCAAGGTGTGGCTGCCCTCGGGCGGCACGCTGATCATCGAGCACACCGAGGCCATGACCGTGGTCGACGTCAACACCGGCAAGTTCACCGGGTCGGGCGGCAACCTCGAGGAGACGGTCACCCGCAACAACCTCGAGGCTGCCGAGGAGATCGTGCGGCAGATGCGTCTGCGCGACATCGGCGGCATGATCATCGTCGACTTCATCGACATGGTGCTCGAGTCGAACCGCGACCTGGTGTTGCGTCGACTGACCGAGGCCCTCTCCCGTGACCGCACCCGGCACCAGGTGTCCGAGGTGACGTCGCTGGGACTGGTCCAGATGACCCGCAAGCGACTGGGAACCGGTCTGCTGGAGGCGTTCTCGTCGACCTGCACCTGCTGCAACGGTCGCGGCATCGTGGTGCACGCCGATCCGGTGGAGGTGCAGTCGGGTGACGACGCGCCCCGTCAGGAGGGGTCGAAGCGGTCCCGTCGTGGCGGCAAGCGCAAGTCGGAGGCGTCGACCGAGTCGAAGCCCGCCCACAATCCCTCCGAGCACCCGATGTTCCGGGCCATGGCCTCCCACGGTGACGAGCCCGCCGACGACGCGGGCCACGAGACCGCGGGCCACGAGACGGCGGCCGACGCGAGTGGCCCGGCCACCGAGGTCGAGGTGGTCGTCGAGACGTCGACCGACGCCGAGGTCGCCGTCGTCGAGGTGACCGGACCCGCGGAGGTCGACGCCTCCCCGGAGGTCGCCGACGACGTCGAGATCGCTCCCGCGACGGCCGCGCCCACCGAGACCACGCCCACCGAGACCACGACCGAGGACGCGGCGCCCAAGCGTCGACGTCGGGCCGCTCGTCGTCCCGCAGCGGCACCGACCGGTGGCGGCGAGGCCGTGGCCGGCACCGCCGAGGCCCTGGCCGCGACGGTCGCGACGACCACCCCGGTCACGACGATCACCGCCGCGACCTCGGAGGAACCGACCGTGGCGGTGCGCACCCGCCCACGGCGACGGGCCGCCGGTCGCCCCGCGGGACCGCCGGTCGAGGAGTGACACGACGTGGGCGGGTCGCGGTTTGACCCGGCCGACGGCGCTCCCGTAACCTTGGACGGTCGCCTCAGGGCGAGCATGGTGACGCTGTGTCCGAAACCAGCGTGACGCCGCTGGCGCGGAGAACGTTCCACGACAGACGGCGACCGAGCTCACCGAAGGCATCGTCGGATCCCACGCGGTGCGACCGTGACACCCGCACGACAGACAGACGCCAATAGCGCCCGCGCAACCGCGGGCGCCCGGACAACAGACAGTAAGAGGTAGTGCTTCGATGGCAACGTACGCGATCGTCAAGACCGGCGGTAAGCAGTACAAGGTCGCTGAAGGCGACCTCGTGAAGGTCGAGAAGATCGACGGCGCCGTGGGCGCGACGGTCTCGCTCCCGGTCACCCTCGTGGTGGACGGTTCGACGCTGACCACCGACGCCGCCGCGCTCGCCAAGGCCTCGGTGACCGGCGAGGTCGTCGAGCACGTCAAGGGCCCCAAGATCCGGATCCACAAGTTCAAGAACAAGACCGGCTACCACAAGCGCCAGGGGCACCGTCAGAAGCTGACGGTCCTCAAGGTCACCGGTATCAAGTAACGCGACGCGACTGCTAGAAGGGATCCACAGACATGGCACACAAGAAGGGCGCGTCCAGCTCGCGCAACGGTCGTGACTCCAACGCCCAGCGCCTCGGCGTGAAGCGTTTCGGCGGCCAGCAGGTCAGCGCAGGCGAGATCCTCGTCCGTCAGCGCGGCACCCACTTCCACCCCGGCGTCAACGTCGGCCGTGGCGGCGACGACACCCTGTTCGCCCTCTCGGCGGGTGCGGTGGAGTTCGGCGCCAAGCGTGGTCGCAAGACCATCAACATCGTCCCGGCCGCCGCGCAGGCCTGACGCGCGGCGTTCGAAACCGGACAACGCTTCACGCTCCACGAGGGGCGGGCCAGGGTGATCGTGAACCCGGCCCGCCCCTCGTGGCGTTTGCACCCCACCTCTTCACCCCCGCCGACCCGGCGGACCGAACACCCTCAGCACCGAGAAAGGCCCGCACATGTCGAGATTCGTCGATCGCGTGACCATCCACGCAACGGCGGGCAACGGCGGTCACGGCTGCTCGTCGGTGCATCGTGAGAAGTTCAAGCCCCTCGGTGGTCCCGACGGCGGTAACGGCGGCAACGGCGGCAACGTGACCCTCGTCGTCGATCCCCAGGTACACACCCTTCTCGACTTCCACTTCCGCCCGCACGCCAAGGCGGGCAACGGCCGGCCCGGCGCCGGATCGAACCGGGACGGCGCCCACGGCGACGACCTCGTGTTGCCCGTCCCCGACGGCACCGTGGTCCTCGACGGTGACGGCACGATCCTCGCCGACCTCGTCGGTGCGGGCACCACCTTCGCCGCGGCCGCCGGCGGACGCGGGGGACTCGGCAACGCCGCCCTCGCCTCCCGCGCGCGTCGCGCACCCGGCTTCGCGCTGCTGGGCGAGGAGGGCGAGATCAACGAACTCGTCCTGGAACTGAAGTCGGTCGCCGACGTCGGCCTCGTCGGCTTCCCGTCGGCGGGCAAGTCGTCGCTGGTGTCGGTGCTCTCGGCCGCGAAGCCGAAGATCGCCGACTACCCGTTCACCACCCTCGCCCCCAACCTCGGTGTCGTCACCGCGGGTGCGGAGGTGTTCACCATCGCCGACGTCCCCGGACTCATCCCCGGCGCATCGGCCGGCAAGGGCCTCGGCCTCGAGTTCCTCCGCCACCTCGAGCGGTGTGCCGTGCTGGCGCACGTCGTGGACTGCGCGACCCTCGAACCGGGTCGGGACCCGCTGTCGGACATCGACGCCCTCGAGGCCGAACTCGCCGCGTACACCCCCGCGCTGAGCTCCGATCACGGGCTCGAGGATCTCGCGACCCGCCCCCGCGCGGTGATCCTCAACAAGATCGACGTCCCCGACGCCGCCGACCTGGCCGACCTGGTCCGTCCCGAGCTGGAAGAGCGCGGGTGGCCGGTCTACGCGATCTCCGCGGTGAGCCGGACCGGACTCAACGAGTTGACCTACGCGCTCGCCGATCTCGTGCGCCGCCACCGCACGGAGAACCCACCGCCGGTGCCGCGTCGTGCGGTCGTGCGCCCGAAGGCCGTCGACGAGGCGGGCTTCAGCGTGATCGCCGACCCGAACCAGCCCGGTGGCTTCATCGTCCGCGGTACGCGCCCCGAACGCTGGATCAAGCAGACCGCCTTCGACAACGACGAGGCCGTCGGCTACCTCGCCGACCGGTTGAACCGACTCGGTGTCGAGGCCGAGCTGGTGAAGCGAGGTGCCCAGCCGGGCGCCCCGGTCACCATCGGCGCCGTCACGTTCGACTGGGAGCCCCAGGTGCCCAGCGGTGAGGACATCCCCATCCAGGGACGCGGCACCGACGTCCGTCTCGACCGTCCCGATCGCATCGGCGCCGCCGACCGCAAGGTCGCACGCAAGGCCAGGCGCCATCACGCCGACGACATCGGCGCGGGGTGGGTGTCGATCGGGTCCGACGACACCGTCGACCCCGGCGCCGTCGCCCCCGCCACGACGTCGGAATCCGCGCAGAGCGACGACTGAGGGGTCCGGTGAGCACCTCCGAGAATCCGACGGTCCGCGCCGAGATCGCCTCGGCGCGCAGCATCGTGGTCAAGATCGGTTCATCGGCCATCACCGACATCGACAGCGGTCTCGATCTCGATCGCCTCGACCGGCTGGCCGACGCCCTCGAGGCGAGGATGGCCGCGGGCAGTGACGTCATCGTCGTGTCGTCGGGCGCCATCGGCGCGGGTATCGCGCCGCTGGGTCTCAAGCGCCGACCGACCGATCTCGCGACCAAGCAGGCCGCGGCCAGCGTCGGGCAGCTCGCGCTCGCGCATGCCTGGGGCACGTCGTTCGCCCGACACGGACGGACCGTCGGTCAGGTCCTGCTCACCGCGCACGACATCTCGATGCGTGCCCAACACGCGAACGCCCAACGGACACTGGACCGTCTGCGGTCACTGGGCGCGGTGGCCGTGGTCAACGAGAACGACACCGTGGCCACCGACGAGATCCGCTTCGGCGACAACGACCGACTGGCCGCGCTCGTCGCCCACCTCGCCGGCGCCGACGCCCTGTTCCTGCTGTCCGATGTCGACGGTCTCTACGACGGCGACCCCCGCAAAGGAGACGCGCGGTTGATACCCGAGGTCGCCGGACCCGCCGACCTCGACGGGGTCATCGCGGGGTCGGGTGGCGCACTCGGTACCGGCGGCATGGCCTCGAAGCTGTCGGCGGCGCGCCTGGCCGCCGACGCCGGGGTGCCGGTGTTGCTCGCCGCGGCCGCCGACGCCCGGGCGGCACTGGGAGACGCCACCGTCGGGACCGCGTTCGCCGCGCGTCCCACCCGCATGTCGGCGCGCCGGTTCTGGGTGCGGCACGCCGCCGAGACCCGCGGACGCATCGTCGTCGACGACGGTGCCGCGGTGGCCATCTCGCGCCGTAAGTCGTTGCTGCCGGCCGGCGTCCTCGATGCGCACGGGCGGTTCTCGGCCGGCGACGTCGTCGACGTCGTCGACAGCGGGGGAGCGATCCGTGCGCGCGGGGTCATCGCCTACGACGTCGACGAGGTCGGCGAGATGGTGGGGAAGTCGACCGGCGACCTGCCCCCGGGCCTACGGCGTCCGGTGGTGCACGCCGACGATCTCGTCGGGGTGTGAACCGACTCCGGCACCGATCCGCTCCACGAGCGCGGTGAGGACCTCGGCGCAGCGGTGGTCGATGGTGAGGTCGGCCAGGCTGTCGCCCCGGGTGCGGCCACGATTGACGATGGCGACCGACTTGCCCTGTCGTTCGGCGTGTTTGACGAACCGCAGCCCGGACATGACCGTCAACGACGATCCGAGGACGAGCAGGGTGTCGGCGGCGTCGACCATCGCGTACGCGCGGTCGACCACGTCGGCGGGAACACTCTCCCCGAAGTAGACGATGGCCGGTTTCAGCGGACCGCCGCACGCGGGACAGTCGATCATCACGAAGTCGTCGGTGTCGCCGACGGCGACGTCGGCGTCGGGTGCGACCTCGATCGCGCCGCGGCTGCGGATGCGCGCGGTGAAGTCGGCGTTGAGGGGTTCGAGCATGCTCGCGAGGCGATGTCGCGATACCTGCCACCCGCAGTCGATGCAGCAGACGCGGCCGTAGCACCCGTGCAGTTCGAGCACGGGGTGGTTGCCCGCCTTGGTGTGCAGCATGTCGACGTTCTGGGTGATCACCCCGGACACGAGCCCGAGCCGCTGCAGATCGGTGATGGCGTGGTGAGCACGGTTGGGCCTCGCGGCGTCCATGTGACGCCACCCGAGATGGTTGCGCGCCCAGTAGTGGGTGCGGAACTCCCGCGACGCCAGGAACGCGTCGATGGTCATCGGGGTGCGCGGCGCGGCGTCGGGACTGCGGTAGTCGGGGATCCCGGAGTCGGTGGACATGCCCGCCCCGGACAGGATCACCGTGTGTCGGCCCGCGACGAGGGCCGACAGCCGCGCGACCGCGCCATCGAGGTCGAGGTCGATCTCGGTGGGTTCTCCCGGTGTCCAGGCGACCTGGCTACGCGTCCGCATCACCGTCCACGGTACCGACGATGCGCCGATCCGCGTCGGCCGTCGACCGAGGTCGCGCCGGTGTGATCAGTAGGTGCTGTCGGGGGAGATGGTCGAGAGGAGTTCCTCGCCGGCCCGGAAGCGTCGGAGGTTCTCGGCGACCCACGGCGCCAGTGTCCGTGTGAGTCCCGAGGCGGGGTTGGCGACGTGCGGGGTGACGATGATCCGGGGCTCGTCGAAGAGGGGGTCATCGGGACCCGGTGGCTCGGGGTCGGTGACATCGAGGGCTGCACCGGCGATCTCGCCCGCGCGGACCGCCCGCAGCAGGGCGGCCTGATCGATGAGGGTGCCGCGTGCGACGTTGACGATCCAGGCGTGGTCGGGGAGCGCGGCGAGAACCGAGCCACCGATCAGGTGACGGGTCTCGGCGGTCGACGGCGCGGCGAGCACGACGTGGTCGCAGCGCGGCCACACCTCGGCGACGCGATCGGCGGGCAGGGTCTCGCGGGCTCCGTCGACCCGACGACCGGATCGGTTGACGGCGATGACGTCGGCGCCGCACGCAACGAGTCGGGGGATCAGCGATCGCGCGATGCCGCCCGCGCCGATGATCGCCACCGTGGACCCGTGCAGCGAGCGGATGGTGGTGTCGATGACCTGCTTGTCCCAACGCGACGTCACCGCCGCGGGGATCTGTCGCAGCCCGGCGAGCAGCAGCGCCAGGGCGTGCTCGGCGACGTTCTCGGCGTAGAAGCCCGACGCATTGGTCCATGTACGACGGTCGTCGATGAGTCCCGCCGCCATGAACTCCTCGATACCGGCGAGTCTGAGCGCGACCCACTCGACGGCGTCGGGGAGGTCGGTGGGGAAGTCGTCGACACCTCCCGCCCACACCAGCACCTGCGCCTGCTCCAACGGGACGAGCACCCCACCCGCGGATTCGATCGCGGCGGTGAGGTGCTCGTCGTGTCCCGGCGCCAGGGCGACCGGGGTTGTCTCGCTTGTCATCCCATGACGATAAGGGGTCAGTCGACGGTGACGAGTGGGTAGACACCGTTCTCGTCGTGGGTCTCGTTGCCGACCACCGGCGGGTTGAACACGCAGTACATGCGCAGCTCGGTGGTCGCGGTGACGGTGTGGCGCTCGTGGCCGTTCAGCAGGTACATGGTGTCGGGCCCCAGCGGGTACTCCTGGCCGGTCTCGCGGTCGAGCAGCGTGCCCTCACCGGAGATGAGCCATACGGCCTCGACGTGGTTCGCGTAGTGGAACTCGTTGACGGTGCCGGCCTTGATGACGGTCTCGTGCAACGAGAAACCGACCCGGTCGCCACCGAGGATGATCCGCTTGGAACGCCAGTTGCCGTTCTCGGCGACGATGTCGCGGTCGGTGTCGGTGATCTCTGTGGTGGTGCGGACGATCATGGACGCGTTCCTTCCCGTTGCGGTCCGGCCCGGTCGGGCCGGGGACATGCGTGTGTTCTCCGAGTGCTCAGACGACCTTGGCGGTCGCCCGCGCGAGGATGTCGAGTCCCTGCTCGAGCTCGTCGTCGGAGATCGTCAGTGGCGGAAGCAGTTTGACGACCTGGTCCGACGGTCCGGCGGTCTCGGTCAGCAGGTGCTCGTCGAAGGCGAGCGAGCACACCTTGCCGGCGTTCTCGGCGACCTCGAACACGAGGCCCTGGGCCATGCCGCGACCCCGGGTGCTGACGCCGTCGTACTTCTCCGACAGCTCGGTGAAGGCCTCGTGGATCCGGTTGCCCTTGGCGATGGTCGCCTTCTCGAAGGTGTCGTCGGACCAGAAGTGGTCGATGGCGGCCTTCGCCGTGACGAACGACGGGTTGTTCCCGCGGAAGGTGCCGTTGTGCTCGGCGGGGCTCCACACGTCGAGATCGCGCTTGAACAGGGTCAGGGCCATCGGCAGGCCGTAGCCACCGATCGACTTCGACAGCGTGACGATGTCGGGGGTGATGCCGGCGATCTCGAACGAGAAGAACGGACCGGTACGGCCGCAACCCATCTGGACGTCGTCGACGATGAGCAGGATCTCGTGGCGCTTGCACAGATCGGCCAGGCCGCGAAGCCACTCGGCGCGGGCGACGTTGACGCCGCCCTCACCCTGGACGGTCTCGACGATGACACCGGCGGGCTTGTTGAATCCGCTTCCCGAGTCGCCGAGGACCTGCTCGAACCAGCGGAAGTCCTTCATGTCGCCGTCGAAGTAGTCGTCGTAGGGCATCGGGGTGGTGTGCACCAGCGGCACACCGGCGCCGGCGCGCTTGAACGCGTTACCGGTCACCGACAGCGCGCCCAGTGTCATGCCGTGGAAGGCGTTGGTGAAGTTGATGATCGCCTCGCGACCGGTCACCTTACGGGCCAGCTTGAGGGCGGCCTCGACGGTGTTGGTGCCCGTGGGGCCGGGGAACATCACCTTGTAGTCGAGGTTGCGCGGCATCAGGATCGTGTCCTGGAAGGTCTGCAGGAACTCACCCTTCGCGACGGTCGACATGTCCAGACCGTGGGTGATGCCGTCGCCGGACATGTACTCCAGCAGAGCCTCTTTGAGCACCGGGTGGTTGTGCCCGTAGTTCAGGGCGCCCGCGCCGGCGAAGAAGTCGAGGTAGCGCACACCCTCGCGATCGGTCAGCCAGGACCCGGACGCCTTCTCGAAGACGGCGGGCCACCCGCGGCTGTAGCTGCGGACCTCGGACTCTCGCGTGTCGAAAATGTCGGAAGAAAAGGTCATGGTCGTCCTCAGATCAGAAATGGTGAGTGGTCACGGCTGCGGCGCGGCGTGCGTGCCGGGCACTGTGGCTGTACCCGGGAGTGCGGCGAACGTCGTCGTCCGCTCGCACGGGGAGGCGGGCCCGGATCGTCGTCTGTACATCCGGTGCGCAATCGGGGTCTACGAGCGCGGAGCGATGGTGTAGAGATCCTCGGGCTCGTGGGAATCCGGGAAGTCCTCCGGCGCGAAGTAGTCGCGACGGGTGATGGTCATGTCACGACGCTCGGCGAACGAGGTGAACAGCTTCTGCGACGCCTCGTTGTCGGGGCTGATGGTGGTCTGCATCCGCGTGATGGAGTCGGACTCCACACGATCCATCAGTGCGGACAGCATGCGCCCGGCGAGACCGAGACCGCGCTGGTCGGCGTCGACCGCGACCTGCCACACCATGACCGTGTCGGGCGCCTGCGGGCGCACGTATCCGGTCACGAAGCCGACGACGGTACCGTCGACCTCGGCCACGATGCTCGTGCGCGCGTAATCCTGGCACCAGAGCACGTAGGCGTAGCTGCTGTTGAGGTCGAGGACCTCGGAATCACGGGCGATTTCCCAGAGACGAACGCCATCGGCGACATCGGGCTCCCGGAAGGAGACCTCGGGTGTGGTGGTCAGGGTGGCACTCGTCTGTATGGGGGTCATGGCAACTCTGAAGTTAACAACGGGTCACACCGATGTCACCCAGAACCGGATATTTGCTGGTGAAAGCGCCTCTAAGGGCCAGTACAGACCCTCTTTGTGATACCCGTCACGAAGTGGCGCACGACGTCGGTGCGACCGGGTCGTGTCGCGTTCGGTCGCCTGGTGCCGCGTCGCCACCGCGAGCGCGGCATCGACGTGGACAATCACCGTCATGAGGATCATCGCGGGGTCGGCCCGCGGGCGCCCGATCGCGGCTCCTCCCGCCGGTACCCGACCGACGTCGGATCGAGTCCGCGAGTCGATGTTCGCGATGCTCGACGCCCGCATCGACCTCGATGGGGCACGTGTTCTCGACCTGTATGCGGGGTCCGGCGCGCTCGGGCTCGAGTCGCTCTCGCGGGGGGCGGCGCGGGCGGTGTTCGTCGAGGCGGATGCCACGGCGGCGTCGACGATCACCGCGAACGCGACGCGATGCGGGTTCGGGGTCGAGGCGTACGACGTCCGTCGGCGCCGGGTCGAGACGACGCTCGCCTCCGCGGCCGACGACCGCTTCGACATCGTGTTCTGCGACCCGCCCTACGACGTGGACGTCGAGGTCGTGGAGGGACACCTGCAGGCGCTCGCCGACAACGACTGGTGTGCGCCGGGCGCGCTCGTCGTGGTGGAGCGTTCGGCCCGGTCGCCACAGATCACCTGGCCGGCGACCGTCACCTCGGAGCGGTCACGACGGTACGGCGACACCCGTGTCGACCTGGGCCAGGTGGCCGACCCCGACGAGGATTGACGACCACGGTCACCGGCGGGCGACTGCTAGCTTGACCGGTATGGCTGGAGCCGTCTGTCCGGGATCGTTCGATCCGCTCACCCGCGGTCACCTGTTCGTCATCGAGCGGTGCGCCCCGCGATTCTCCGAGCTGGTCGTGCTGGTCACGGTCAACCCGTCGAAATCGGGACTGTTCGACATCGACGAGCGGGTCGAACTGATCACCGAATGCACGTCGCACCTGCCGAACGTCCGCGTCGACCGGTGGCAGGGGCTCCTCGTGGACTACCTCCGCACCCACGAGCTGACCACGGTGGTGAAGGGACTGCGGGGAGCGGTCGACTTCGAGTACGAGATGCCCATGGCCACCATGAACCGCGACCTGGCCGACGTGGAGACCTACTTCATGCTCACCGAGCCCCGATGGGCGCACGTGTCGAGCTCGCTGGTGAAGGAGGTCGCGCGACTCGGGGGCGACGTCGAGGCATTCCTCCCGCCGCCGGTGTTCTCCGCTTTGGGCGCCAAGCTCGCGCAGTAGTGCCGACGCGCCGACACACCGAGGCTCGCCTGCCCGGGATTCTTCGTACCAGTGGGCACAATAGTCACAGGAACAACACCAACCACTCGAGTCGGGCACGTCCCGGCCGAGAAACGAGGTAGCTGTGTATCGGGTATTCGAAGCTCTGGACGAACTGGGCGCCATCGTCGAGGAGGCGCGCGGGGTCCCGATGACCGCCGGATGCGTCGTCCCCCGTGGCGATGTGCTCGAACTCCTCGACGACGTCAAGGACTCCATCCCCGCCGAACTCGACGACGCGCAGGACGTGCTCGACCAGCGCGACAAGCTCATCGGTGACGCGCGTGCCCACGCCGACACCGCGGTCTCCGAGGCGACGTCGCAGTCGGATTCGATGGTCGCCCACGCGCGCGCCGAGGCCGACCGGATCCTGTCCGAGGCCAAGTCGCAGGCCGACCGGATGGTGGGCGAGGCCTCCGCCCACGCCACCGAGCTGGTCACCGATGCCACCGCCGAGGCGCAGCGGACCGCGGCCGGTGCCGCCCGTGAGTTCGAGGCCGTGACCGGTCGGGCCCGCGCCGAGGCCGCCCGGATGATCGAGTCGGGCAACGCCAGCTACGAGAAGTCGGTCGCCGACGGCATCGCCGAGCAGCAGCGACTGGTGTCGGAGACCGAGGTCGTCGCGGCCGCGAAGAGCGAGGCCGACCGCATCATCGACGCCGCTCACGCCGAGTCCGACCGCCTGCGCGGCGAGTGCGACGTCTACGTCGACAACAAGCTCGCCGACTTCGAGGAGGTCCTCACCTCCACGATGCGCTCGGTGAACCGTGGCCGTCAGCAGCTCCGCACGGGGGCCGGCGTTCACGACTACAGCGAGCATCCCCGGGCCGTGCGGGACGACTACCCGACCGGCGTCGCGGTCTGACCTCGTCTCCCACCTCGGGCGAGGTGGGAGATGGTGGTCGGCTCGGCGTATCGTCTACTCCCGTGTCCGATCAGCGTCTTCGATCGAGTTCCGCGGTCACCCCGTTCGTTCTCGACATCCGTTCCCTGGGACGTCGTCCCGGCACGATGACCCAGATCCATCGCACGGTCACCTGTGACCACAGCCTGGGTCTCGACCTCATCGCCATCCCCGCCGACAGCGAGATCGATCTCGACCTCCGGCTGGAGTCGGTCAACGAGGGAGTGCTGGTGACCGGCACGGTCAGCGGCGAGACCGAGGGACAGTGCGCGCGCTGCCTCGATCCGGTGAGCGGCACGGTCAACGTCTTCCTCACCGAGCTGTTCGCCTACCCCGACAGCGTGACCGAGCAGACCACCGACGCCGACGACGTGCACCGCATCGTCGACGACCGGGTCGACCTCGAGCAGGCGGTCATCGACGCGGTCGGTCTCGACCTGCCGATGACGCCGCTCTGTCGCGACGACTGCGGCGGCCTCTGTGTGGAGTGCGGCGTGCGACTCGACACCGCCGATCCCGAACACGGACACGAGTTCATCGACCCGAAGTGGGCGGCGCTGCGCGAGAAGTTCGCGGACCCGGCGGCCACGGATGCACCCGGACCGGCCCGCGACGCGGCCGGCCCCACCGGGTGAGCACGGTGTCGCCGAAGGCCTCCGATCCCGCGGGCGCCGCGTCGTTGCCGGGGCTGCCCGATCTCGTCGACGATCCGACCGACCTGCTCGACGCCCTGGGCGTCGACATCTCGCGCGGACTCCTGACGCTCGCGCTGACCCACCGTTCGTACGCCTACGAGAACGGTGGTCTCCCCACCAACGAGCGCCTCGAGTTCCTCGGCGACTCGGTGCTCGGTGTGGTGGTGACCGAGACGCTGTACCTCACCTATCCCGACCGTCCCGAGGGCGAGCTCGCGAAGATCCGCGCCAGCGTCGTCAACATGTACGCACTCGCCGACATCGCGCGCGGCCTGGGACGCGGTGGCCTTGGCCGCCACATCCTGCTCGGCCGCGGTGAGGAGCTCACGGGCGGTCGCGACAAGGCGAGCATCCTCGCCGACGGCACCGAGTCGATCCTGGGCGCGGTCTACCTCGACCACGGCTTCGAGACGGCGCAGCGCGTCGTCGGTGCCCTGTTCGCACCCTCCCTCGATCGGGCCGCCGTGCTCGGCGCCGGGCTGGACTGGAAGACCTCGCTGCAGGAGCTGACCGCCGAGCGTGGTCTGGGCGTCCCGCAGTACGAGATCACCTCCACCGGTCCCGATCACTCCAAGGAGTTCACCGCCACCGCGGTCGTCGCCGGTGCGTCCATGGGTGTCGGAGCGGGCCGCACGAAGAAGGAAGCCGAGCAGAAGGCGGCCGCCACGGCATGGCAGGTGATCTCGGAGTCGAAGGCCGGCCCCACCTCGTGACCGGCGTGCTCATCCCACCGGTGCGCGGTGCCTGAGCTCCCGGAGGTCGAGGTCGTGCGTCGCGGGCTCGACGCCCACGCCGTCGGCCGGACGATCGAGTCGGTCACCGTGCACCACCCTCGTTCGGTCCGTCGTCACCTCCCCGGCGCCGAGGACCTCGCTGGTGTCCTCGCCGGGACACGCATCGTCGCGGCCCGGCGCCGTGGCAAGTACCTCTGGCTCGACATCGACACGTCGGCGTCGTCGTCGTCCGCGGTCGACCCGCTGACCGAGGCCGCCCCTGATGTCGCTCTCGTCATCCATCTCGGGATGAGCGGTCAGATGCTGGTCTGCGACCCCGCGACCCCGGATCCCACACACCTGCGGGTGCGGGCGGCCCTCGGCGACGGCATGGAGCTGCGCTTCGTCGATCAGCGGACGTTCGGCGGATGGTTCCTCGACGCGCACACCGACACCGACACCGGGGCCGCCATCCCCTCGACGATCGCGCACATCGGACCCGACCCGTTCGATCCCGCCTTCGACCCGCGGGCCGTGGTCGCCACGTGGCGCACCCGACACACCGAGATCAAGCGGGCGCTGCTCGACCAGACCGTCGTGAGCGGCATCGGCAACATCTATGCCGACGAGGCGTTGTGGCGCGCCAGGATCCACGGCGCGCGGCCGACCGACGAGATCGGACCGCGCAAGCTGGGCGACCTCCTCGCCGCGGCGACCGAGGTGATGGAGCAGGCGCTGGCCTCGGGCGGGACGTCGTTCGACTCTCTCTATGTCAACGTCAACGGCCAGTCGGGGTACTTCGAGCGATCGCTGAACGCCTATGGGCGCGAGGGGCAACCGTGCCGCCGATGCGGACGCATCATGCGTCGCGAACAGTTCATGAACCGCAGTTCGTTCAGCTGCCCGAAGTGTCAGGTGCGTCCGCGCGGCGCCTGACATCCGCGCGGAGAAGAACTTAGCGAACCGAACTATAGCGTAGAGGCGCCGTCGCTCGCCGTAGGAATCCCGTAAAGGCGCCAGGTCGCGGCGTCGGAAGTCCGTTAACGACGGCGGAACCGGGGATCCGGATGGGTCACGATCGGGCTCGTAGATCGGACCACCTCGAGTCCGGTCCTTGCCGTTCGTCAGGAGATCGCGTGACCGACTTCGTCTTCGTGCTCACCATCATCGGGTTGTTCGGAGCCTGTGCACTGGTGCTGCGCGCCGTGTCGGGACGGATGTCGCGATGACCGCCTCGGGGACGGTCAACGTCATCCTCCTGGTCGCCGCGCTCGTGGTGGCCCTCTATCTGCTCGCCGCACTGGTCTTCCCGGAGAGGTTCTGACACACGTGAACCCCGCACTCGCCGCCGCCCTCCAGGTCGGCGTCGTCCTCGTCGTCCTCGCCCTCGTGTACGTCCCCCTCGGCGACCACATGGCCCGCGTCTTCACCAGCGCCCGCGACCTCGCCGTCGAGCGCGTCTTCTACCGCGTGGTGCGGGTGGACGCGGGCCGGCAGCAGACGTGGGTCGGCTACGCCGCAGCGCTCCTGGGCTTCTCGCTGGTCGGAGTCCTGTTCCTCTTTGTGCTGCAACGTATCCAGGGTCACCTGCCGATGTCGGGGGGGCGACCCGGGGTGCCGGGCGCGATGGCCTTCAACACGGCGGTGTCGTTCGTCACCAACACCAACTGGCAGTCGTACTCACCCGAGGTGGTGATGGGGAACCTCACCCAGGCCGGTGGCCTGGCGGTGCAGAACTTCCTCTCCGCCGCCGTCGGCCTGGCGGTCGCGGTCGCGCTCGTCCGCGGCATCATCGCCCGCACCACCACCGGTGAGATCGGCAACTTCTGGGTCGATCTCGTGCGCGGTGTCGTCCGAATCCTGTTGCCGCTCAGCGTGCTGTTCGCGATCCTGTTCGTGGCCCAGGGTGTGGTGCAGTCGTTCCATTCCGGGTTCGACTTCACCGGACTCGGCGGCGGCAGCGGCCACGCCGTGGTCGGCCCCTTCGCCTCGCAGGAGGCGATCAAGGAACTCGGCACCAACGGAGGTGGCTCGCTCGCCACGAACTCCGCGCACCCGTTCGAGAACCCCACCCCGCTGACGAACATCGCCCAGATCATCGCGATCCTCGTGATCCCGGTGTGCCTCACGAGGACCTACGCCACGATGGTCGCCGACCGTCGGCAGGGCTACACCGTCCTCGGTGTCATGGCGACGCTGTTCGCCCTGATCCTCGCCGTCACATGGTTCTTCGAGGAGCGGACCAACGGAGCCGCCGCCACCGCGGCCGGCGCGATGATGGAGGGCAAGGAACAGCGCTTCGGTATCCCGGCCTCGGTCCTCTACGCCGTCGCCACCACCGGCACGTCCACCGGTGCCGTCAACGCCCAACACGACAGCTTCTCCGCGGCGAGCGGCGGTGCGGTGATGTGGAACATGCTGCTCGGCGAGGTCGCGCCCGGCGGGGTCGGGACCGGTCTCTACGGCATCCTCGTGCTGGCCATCATCGCGGTCTTCGTCGGCGGTCTGCTCGTCGGACGCACCCCCGAGTTCCTGGGCAAGAAGATCGGCCAGCGGGAGATCACGATGGCCGCCCTGTCGATTCTCGTGATGCCCGCACTGGTGCTCATCGGCACCGCGATCACCGCGATCCTGCCGTCCACCACCGGCTTCCAGGGCAACAGCGGCGACCCCGGGACCCCGGGATCGATCCACGGATTCTCCGAGGTGCTCTACGCCTACGCCTCGGCCGCCAACAACAACGGCAGCGCGTTCGGCGGCCTCACCGTGACCAGCGACTGGTTCCAGGTCTCGCTCGGCGTGTGCATGCTGTTCGGCCGGTTCCTGCCCATCATCTTCACCCTCGCCCTCGCCGGACTGCTCGCGAAGCAGAAACCGAAACCCGCATCGACGGCGACCCTGCCCACCCACGGCCTGCTCTACGGCGGCCTGGTGACCGGCACCGTGCTCCTCGTGGCCGGTCTCACCTTCTTCCCCGCCCTTGCCCTGGGGCCCATCGCGGAGGCACTCGCATGACCATCACCGATCCCGATCCCGGTCCCGGTCCCTCCGGACCGAGCACGTCGGATACCGCGGATACACCCGCGGTGTCGGACGACATGGCCGGCAGCGGGGCGTTCTCGCCCACCCAGCTCGTCCGTTCCCTGCCCGACGCGGTACGCAAGCTCACCCCGCGCGACCAGGCCCGCAACCCCGTCATGTTCGTGGTCTACCTCGGGGCCATCGCGACCACCGCGCTCGCGATCTACCAGCCGTCGTGGTTCTCGTGGGCCATCGCGTTCTGGCTCTGGTTCACCTCGCTGTTCGCCAACCTCGCCGAGGCGGTGGCCGAGGGTCGTGGGAAGGCCCAGGCCGCGAGCCTGCGGAAGGTGAAGCGCGACACCATGGCCCGACGTCTCGGTGACGACGGGTCGATCACCGAGGTCCCCGGCTCGGACCTGACGATCGGTGACCGCATCGTCGTCGAGGCGGGCGAGGTCATCGCCGGTGACGGCGACGTCGTCGAGGGCATCGCGACCGTCGACGAATCGGCGATCACCGGTGAATCGGCGCCGGTGATCCGAGAGTCCGGCGGCGACCGCTGCGCGGTGACCGGAGGCACCGTGGTCCTGTCGGACCGCATCGTCGTCGAGATCACCACCATGCCCGGCGAGTCGTTCGTCGACCGGATGATCGCCCTCGTCGAGGGCGCGTCGCGGAAGAAGACACCGAACGAGATCGCCCTCGACATCCTGCTCGCGAGCCTCACCGTCATCTTCCTGCTCGCGGTCGTTGCCATCGGCCCCATGCAGCAGTACGCGGGGTCGACACCCGATCCGGTGAAGCTCATCGCGCTGCTGGTGTGCCTCATCCCCACCACGATCGGCGCGCTGCTGTCGTCGATCGGCATCGCGGGTATGGACCGACTCGTCCAACGCAACGTGCTCGCGATGTCGGGGCGCGCGGTCGAGGCGGCCGGCGACATCGACACCCTGTTGATGGACAAGACCGGCACCATCACCTTCGGCAACCGCAGGGCCACCGCGCTCGTGCCGGCACCCGGCGTCGCGATCGGCGACATCGCGGGCGCGGCATGCCGTTCGAGTCTCGGCGACGACACCCCCGAGGGCCGCAGCATCATCGACCTCTGCCGTGAGCGCTACGGCGTCGACGTCGACGCGCTGCGACCCGCACCGGGCGCCGCCACCATCGTCGCCTTCACCGCCCAGACCCGGATGAGCGGTCTCGACCTTCCCGACGAGGGTGACCTGCTGATCCGCAAGGGGGCCGCCGACGCGGTGGTGCGCTGGGCCCGCGAGGGGGGAACGACCGTCGACGACGCGGTCACCTCCGCGGTCGAACAGATCGCGGCCGGTGGCGGCACACCGCTGCTGGTGGCCGACCGTGCAGGGTCGGCCCCGGTCCGCGTCCTCGGAGTGATCGCGTTGTCCGACGTGGTGAAACCCGGTATGGCCGAACGGTTCGCGCAGTTGCGCGCCATGGGCATCAAGACGGTGATGGTGACCGGCGACAACCCGCGCACCGCCGCGGCGATCGCCGCCGAGGCCGGCGTCGACGACTACATCGCCGAGGCCACCCCGGAGGACAAACTCGCGCTGATCAAGACCGAGCAGACCGGTGGACGGCTCGTCGCGATGACCGGCGACGGCACCAACGACGCACCGGCGCTGGCGCAGGCCGACGTCGGCCTGGCGATGAACACCGGTACCTCGGCGGCCAAAGAGGCCGGGAACATGGTCGATCTCGACTCCGACCCGACCAAGCTCATCGACGTGGTCGCGATCGGCAAGCAGTTGCTGATCACCCGCGGTGCCCTCACCACGTTCTCCCTCGCCAACGACCTCGCCAAGTACTTCGCCATCCTGCCCGCATTGTTCACCGGCATCTACCCCCAGCTCGACTCGCTCAACGTGATGCGCCTGCACTCGGCGCAGTCGGCGATCGTGTCGGCTGTCATCTTCAACGCGCTCATCATCGTCGCGCTGATCCCGCTGTCGCTCAAAGGTGTTCGCTACCGGCCGTCGTCGGCCTCGAGGCTGCTCGGGCGCAACCTGCTCCTCTACGGCGTCGGCGGTGTGGTGTCACCGTTCGTCGGCATCTGGCTCATCGATCTCGTCGTCCGCTTTCTCCCGGGAATGGGGTAGCAGCACATGCTCGTCATCCGAAACGTCGTGCGCCAGTCGCTCGTCGGTCTCGCCGTGCTCATCGGCCTGACGCTGCTGTTGGGCGTGGCCTATCCCGCCGCGGTGTGGGGCGTCTCGCGCCTGACCACCCACTCCGCCGAGGGATCGCAGGTCACCGACGCCAACGGGTGCGTCGTCGGGTCGAGACTGCTCGGCGTCGACGTCGCGGTTCCCGCCGGTACGCCCGATCCCTATCTGCACTCACGGGTGGTCGGCTCGGCCGACGACCCCTTCGCCCCCGGCGACCCGTCGGCGTCGGCGGCGAGCCAGCAGGGACCCAACAGCGAACTGCTCGCCAAGAACATCGCGGCACGCCGTGCGGCCATCGCGGCCCGCGAGGGCATCACGCCCGGGCAGGTCCCCGTCGACGCCGTCACCGGGTCGGGTTCCGGGCTCGACCCCGACATCAGCGAGTCCTATGCGGCGCTGCAGGTGCCCCGGATCGCCCGCGTCCGCAATCTGACCCCGCAGCGCGTGCAGGCGGTGATCGACGCGCACACCTCCGATCGCCAGCTCGGGTTCCTGGGCCAGTCGCGCGTGAACGTCCTCGAGGTCAACATCGCGTTGGGCGCCACGGCACCGAAGTGCGGGTAGCGGGCGGTGGCGGCGTCCGACGATGATCGTGTGGTGACCACCGGACCCGAGAGCGCCGAACGGCGCGGCACCCTGCAGATCTTCCTGGGCTGCGCTCCCGGCGTCGGCAAGACCTACGAGATGCTGGCCCAGGCCGCGACGCTGGCGGCCGAGGGTGCCGACGTGGTCGCCGCGGTCGTCGAGACGCACGGTCGGACGGGCACCGCACGGATGCTCGAGGGCATCGAGGTCATCCCGACGGTGACGATCGAGTACCGGGGCACCGTCCTGTCCGAACTCGATCTGGAGGCGGTGCTGGCCCGCGCTCCCGACGTGGTGTTGGTCGACGAACTCGCGCACAGCAACGCCCCCGGCAGTCGCAACGCCAAGCGGTGGGAGGACATCCGCGACATCGTCGACGCCGGCATCTCGGTGCTGTCCACGGTCAACATCCAGCACCTCGAGAGCCTCAACGACGTCGTCGCCCAGATCACCGGTGTCACCCAGCGCGAGACCGTCCCCGACGAGATCGTGCGGGCCGCCGACGCGATCGAACTGGTCGACATCGCCCCCGAGGCGCTGCGGCGCCGCCTCGCCGCGGGCAAGGTCTACCCGGGTGAGCGCATCCAGGGTGCGCTCGTCAACTACTTCCGCCAGGGCAACCTCACGGCCCTGCGGGAGTTGGCGCTGCTGTGGCTCGCCGACCGGGTCGACGACTCGCTGGCCGACTACCGCGCCGAACACGCGATCACCGACACCTGGGAGACCCGCGAACGCGTGGTCGTCGCGGTCACCGGTGGCCCCGAGTCGGCGACCCTGCTGCGCCGCGCATCACGGATCGCCTCGCGGTCGAGCGCGGAGCTGATCGCGGTGCACGTGGTCCGCGGCGACGGCCTCCTCGACCGACTCTCCGGGGAGATGCCCTCGCTCACCGAACTGGCCGCCGGTTTCGGCGCCCGGATCCACACCGCGGTGGGCGATTCCATCCCCGAGACCCTCCTCGACTTCGCCCGCGGCGTGAACGCCACGCAGCTGGTGATGGGGACCTCGCGCCGATCACGTTGGCAACGACTCCTCGACGAGGGGACCGGGGCCACCGTGGTGCGGATGTCGGGGAAGATCGACGTCCACATGGTCACCCACGACCAGGCGCGACGACGCAACCGGCTCGACATCCGCGAGACCCGTCTGCATCGACCGCTGAGCTGGGTGCTGGCGGTGGTGGTCCCGTGCGTGGCGGCCGCCGCGATCTTCGGTCTCGACCGGTGGCTGGGGTTCGCCAGCGAGACCGCGATCTTCTTCGTGGTGGTGCTCGCGATCTCGATGCTCGGCGGTGTCGGGCCCGCGGCGCTCACCGCGATCACCTCGGGACTGCTGCTCAACTTCTTCTTCACCGCACCCCGCTACACGTTCACCATCGACAGCGTCGAGAACCTGTCGACGATCGTGGTGATGTTGCTGATCGCGATCGCCGTTGCCGTGCTGGTGGATTCGGCGACCGTGCGGAGGCGGGAGGCCACCCGCGCGGCCAGGGAGGCCGAGCTGCTGACCACCTTCGCCGGGGCGGTGCTCCGTGGACAGGGCCTCGCCACCCTGCTCGATCTCGTCCGGACCACCTTCGATCAACGGTCGGTGTCGGTGGTGCGGATCGACGAGGGCGCCTCGGCCCCGGTGGTCACCGACGCGGTCGGCGACGACCCGGCGACCGCCCCGGCGCAGGCCGACACCGTCTGCACCGTGCCGTCGGGGCCCTACGCGTTGCTGCTGCGCGGCCCGGTGGTGACCGGCCGCGACCGTCGGGTGCTGACCGCCGTTGCGTCGCAGGCCGCCGCGGTGGTGGAGCGCCGCCAGCTCGCCGAGGAGGCCTCGAACGCCAAGGCGCTCAGCGAGACCGACCGACTGCGGCGTGCCCTGCTCTCGGCGGTGAGCCACGATCTGCGGACCCCGCTCGCCGCGGTGAAGGCCGCGGCGTCGAGCCTGCGCAGCACCGACGTCTCGTTCTCGGCCGAGGACACCGCCGAGCTGTTGGCGACGATCGAGGAGTCGACCGACCACCTCACCGCCCTGGTGGGCAACCTGCTCGACTCCTCGCGTCTGGCCGCCGGCGTGGTGCGACCGCAGATGAAGTTCGTCTATCTCACCGAGGTCGTCAGCCGCGTGCTGGTGGGCATGTCGGCCTACGACACGCGCCAGCTCGCCCGGGTGCGACTCGAACTCGGTGACACGCTCGTCTACGCCGATCCCGTTCTGCTGGAACGCGTGTTGGCGAACCTCATCGACAACGGGTTGCGGCACAGTGGGCGCGGTGACGGATACGGGGCAGAGGGTGAGGGCGAGGTGACCGTGTGCGCCGAGGTCGTCACCGAGGGGCCCGGCCAGGGCAGCGGCACCTCGACCTCGGTCACCGATCCCGACGCCCCGACGCGCGTGCTGATCCGCGTCATCGACCACGGCGCGGGGATCGCCCCGGCCGATCGCGAGCAGATGTTCGCCGCGTTCCACCGCGTCGGTGATCAGAACGCCAGTTCCGGTGTGGGGCTGGGTCTGTCGGTGGCGCAGGGTTTCACCGAGGCGATGGACGGTCGGCTCGAGGCGATCGACACCGATGGTGGGGGACTGACCCTCGTCGTCGACCTCCCCGGTGCGCCGGGGGAACCACGACCGTCCGACGACCACCTCGCGCGCGAATCCCTGGGGGGCCACTGATGTCACAACCGCAACCGGTCGAGCACACACGCGTCCTCGTCGTCGACGACGAGCCGCAGATCCTGCGCGCGCTGCGCATCAACCTGAACGCCCGTGGATTCGACGTGACGACCGCCTCGACCGGTGCCGGTGCACTGCGTGCGGCCGCCCAGACCAACCCCCAGGTGGTGATCCTCGACCTCGGCCTGCCCGACATCGACGGGTTCGAGGTCCTCGAGGGCCTTCGCGGGTGGACGACCGTCCCGGTGATCGTCCTCTCGGCGCGCACCGACTCCGGCGACAAGGTGCAGGCCCTCGACGCCGGCGCCGACGACTACGTGACCAAGCCGTTCGGGATGGAGGAACTGCTGGCCCGTCTCCGTGCCGCCGTCCGGCGCGCGAGCGCACCCACCCCGGGGCTGGAGGAGCCCGTCGTCGACGCCGGGTCGTTCGTGGTGGACCTGCGCGCGAAACTCGTCACCCGGGAGGGGACCGACGTCCATCTCACCCCGACCGAATGGGGTGTGCTGGAGATGCTGGTGCGCAACGAGGGCAAGCTGGTGGGGCAACGCGAGCTGCTCCACGAGGTGTGGGGACCCTCCTACGACTCGCAGACCCACTATCTGCGCGTGTATCTCGCGGGTCTGCGACGCAAACTCGAACCCGATCCGACGCACCCGCGCCACCTCATCACCGAGGCCGGGATGGGGTACCGCTTCGTCCGGTGAGCGGAATTCGCGGTCTGCTCACGGTGTTCAATGCTGCTATGAGTACCGAGAACACCACCCCCGCCGCCACGACACTCTGGGTCGAGCGCACCGGCACCCGCCGCTACACGGGCCACAGCTCGCGCGGCGCGCAGGTGCTCGTCGGGTCCGAGGACGTCGAGGGCGTCTTCACCCCGGGTGAGCTGCTGAAGATCGCCCTGGCCGCGTGCACCGGGATGAGCTCGGACGCACCGCTGGCCCGGCGCCTCGGCGACGACTATGCCGCGACCGTGCGCGTCTCCGGCGCCGCCGACCGCGACGCCGAGGTCTACCCACGGCTCGACGAGGAGCTCGACATCGACCTGTCCGGGCTCGACGCCGACACAGCGCAGCGTCTCCTCACCGTGGTGGCCCGCGCCGTCGACGCGTCGTGCACCGTGGGCCGCACCCTCAAGGCGGGCACCGAGGTATCGCTCACCCTGCCGACACGATGAGCGACCCTCCGACGCCGACCCGGAGGGTCGCCGAGTGAGAATCGAGCGCAGCGAGGATCGGAGCGAAAGCGGGCCCTCCGACGTCACTGTGCGGCTCACGGCGTGGGTGCACGGGCACGTGCAGGGTGTGGGGTTCCGCTGGTGGACGCGGGCGCGTGCGCTCGAACTGGGGTTGGTCGGGCACGCCACCAACCAGCCCGACGGACGGGTGCTCGTCGTCGCCGAGGGCCCCGGCGAGGCGGTGGACAGTCTGCTGCGGCTCCTGCGGGGCGACACCACCCCGGGTCGGGTCGAGCTGGTGGTCGACGACACCGGACCCGCCGTCGGTGGACTCGTCGGGTTCGTCGAACGGTGAACCGAACCGACAGGTGAGACGGAGGTTTCGGCCCGGTGACCGCCGGGCGACGAGTCGGATGTCCACCGACGGTGTGCCACGTGGGTAATCTCTACCGTCGTGCACCTCAAGAGCCTGACGCTGAAGGGATTCAAGTCCTTCGCGTCGGCCACCACCCTGAAGTTCGAGCCAGGGATCACCTGTGTCGTCGGACCGAACGGGTCGGGTAAGTCGAACGTCGTCGACGCTCTGACCTGGGTGATGGGGGAGCAGGGGGCCAAGGCCCTGCGCGGCGGCAAGATGGAGGACGTCATCTTCGCCGGCACCTCCGGGCGTCCGCCGCTGGGCCGCGCCGAGGTCACCCTCACCATCGACAACTCCGACGGCGCCCTGCCGATCGACTATTCCGAGGTCTCGGTCACCCGGCGCATGTTCCGCGACGGCGCCGGCGAGTACGAGATCAACGGCAGTACGTGTCGCCTGATGGACGTCCAGGAACTGCTCAGCGACTCCGGCATCGGACGCGAGATGCACGTCATCGTGGGGCAGGGGCGACTCTCGGCGATCCTCGAGTCGCGTCCCGAGGACCGTCGCGCCTTCATCGAGGAGGCGGCCGGGGTCCTCAAACACCGCAAGCGCAAAGAGAAGGCCGTCCGCAAACTCGAGTCGATGCAGGCGAACCTCGCCCGCCTCACCGACCTCACCGACGAGCTGCGTCGACAGCTCAAGCCGTTGGGTCGCCAGGCCGAGGTCGCCCGGCGCGCCCAGACCGTGCAGGCCGACCTGCGTGACGCGCGTCTGCGGCTGGCGGCCGACGACCTGGTGACACTGCGGACCGCCATGGCCGAGCAGACCGCCACCGAGACCCTCATCCGCGAGAACTCCGACCGCGTGGCCGCCGATCTCGATCGGGCGACAGCCGAGATGACCGACCTGGAGACCGAGGTCGCGGCGATCGCGCCCGCCGCGCAACAGGCCGCCGCGGCCTGGTTCCGGCTCTCGGCCCTCGCCGAGCGGGTCGACGCGACCCGGCGCGTCGCCTCCGAGCGGGTGCGACACCTCGCCGAACCCGTCGTCGCGGCCGCCACCGGACGCGATCCCGACGAACTCGACGCCCAGGCTGCTGCCGCCGCCGAGGAGGAGGAGATCCGCGCCTACGCGGTCACCGAGGCCGATGACGCACTCCAGGCCACCCGCGGGTCGCTCGCCGCAGCGGAATCGGTTGCCGCGCAGGCCGACAGGGCCCATCTGGCGGCGGTGCGCGCGGTCGCCGACCGGCGTGAGGGATTGGTGCGCCTGGAGGGTCAGGTCACCAACCTCGCCACCCGCGCGGGGTCGACCGACGCCGAGGCGGCCCGTCTGTCGGCCGCGATCGTCGACGCCGACCGGCGCGCCGACGAGGCGCAGGCCGAACTCGACACCGTCGCGGCGACCGTCGGCGACCTCGACGCGACCGAACGCGGCCTCGACGAGCACCACGAACGCAGCGTCGTCGCCCTGAACCACGCGAACGAACGTGTCGCGGAGCTGCAGGCCGCCGAACGCGCCGCCGAACAGCGGGTCGCGTCGCTCACCGCCCGCATCGAGGCGTTGTCGACGAACCTCACGCGCAAGGACGGTGGCGCCTGGCTGCTGTCGAACGACGTTCGGGGACTGCAGGGTTCGGTGGTCGACCTGGTGAAGGTCGCCCCCGGCTACGAGGCCGCGATCGCCGCCGCGCTCGGTCCCGCCGCCGACGCCGTCGCCGCCGATGACACCGACGCCGCCCGCACCGCGCTCGCGACCCTGAAGGACGCCGACGCCGGCCGTGCCGCACTGCTGCTCGGCGGGTTGACCGCGCCGCGGCGGCAGGGCTCCTCGCTGCCGACCGGTGCGCGGTGGGCCGCCGAGGTGGTGACCGCTCCGGAGCAACTGCGTGGCGCCGTCGACCTGTTGCTCGCCGACACCGTCGTCGCCGACAGCGACACGGTCGCCGCCGACGTCGCCGCCCGCGCTCGTGAGGCCGGCGACCGCCTGCACGTGGTGACCCTCGACGGGGACGTGCTGGGTCCGGGATGGATCAGCGGCGGCTCCGACCGTCGACCGTCGACCCTCGAGTTGCAGGCCGACATCGATTCCGCCAAGGCCGATCTCGTCATCACCGCCCACCAGGGTGAGGAGATCGCCGCGGCGCTCTCGGGTGCCCTCGGCGAGCAGGAGGCCCGTCGCCAGTCGGCCGACGACGCGCTGGTCGCACTGCACGAATCCGATGCGGCCGTGGGCGCGGTGTACGAGCAGCTCGCCCGCCTGGGGCAGACCGTGCGCGCCGCCCGCGACGAGTCGGCCCGGCTCGCCGCCCAGCGCAGCACGATCGAATCGGGTCGCACCGCCGCCCTCGCCGAACTCGCCGAGATGGAGGAGCGGCTGCGTGCGGCGCAGATCGACCCCGACGACGACGAGAGCGATCTCGACACCGACGGTGAACGTGTCGCCGCGGCCGGTGCCGTCGCCGAGGCGCGTACCGCCGAGACCGAGGCCCGGCTGGCGCTGCGCACTGCCGAGGAACGTCTGGCGTCGGTGCGGGGCCGTGCTGATTCCCTGCGTCGCGCGGCCGAATCCGAGCGTGACGCCCGTGCGCGTGCCGAACGACAGAACCGCGCCCGGGCGCACGCCGCCGCAGTGGCCGAGGTGGTGGTGACCGCCGCCGACGACATCATCGCCCGACTGGGCGGAGCGGTGGCCGACGCCCAACGGACCCGCGACGGCCTCGAGACCGCCCGTACCGAACGTGCGGCGCTGCTCGACGCCGCCCGACGCCGGGTCGCCGAGCTCACCGGCGAGCTGAACCGACTGCGTGATCGCCTCCACGCCGACGAGGTCGCCGGGGCGCAGGCCTCGCTGAGGGTCGAGCAGCTCGAGGAGCAGATCGTCTCCACCCACGCCATCGGGCTCGACGACCTGCTCGCCGAGTACGGCCCCGATGTGGAGATGCCGCCGACCGAGCTCGAGATGACCGAGTACCGGCAGGCCGTCGAGCGCGGCGAGATCGTGGTCGCGCCCGCGCCCATGCGGTTCGACCGCGCGGCCCAGGAGGCACGCGCCAAGCGTGCGCAGAAGGACCTCACCACGCTGGGCAAGGTCAACCCGCTCGCCCTGGAGGAGTTCGCCGCACTCGAGGAGCGCTACACGTTCCTCTCCACCCAGCTCGAGGATGTCCGCAGCGCGCGTCGTGACCTCCTCGACGTCGTCGACGACGTCGACGCGAAGATCCTGCAGGTGTTCACAGAGGCCTACGCCGACGTCGAGCGCGAGTTCGTCGAGGTGTTCAAGACCCTGTTCCCCGGGGGCGACGGACGCCTGGTGCTCACCGACCCCACCGACATGCTCACCACCGGCATCGAGGTGGAGGCCAGGCCGCCGGGCAAGAAGGTCAAGCGGCTCTCGCTGCTGTCGGGCGGGGAGAAGTCCCTGACCGCCGTGGCGATGCTCGTCGCGATCTTCCGGGCGCGGCCCTCGCCGTTCTACGTGATGGACGAGGTGGAGGCCGCCCTCGACGACACGAACCTACGGCGCCTCATCCGGTTGTTCGAGCAACTCCGGGAACGCTCGCAGCTCATCGTCATCACCCACCAGAAGCCGACGATGGAGATCGCCGACGCGCTCTACGGGGTGAGCATGCAGGGCGACGGCATCACCACCGTCATCTCCCAGCGCCTGCGCGGGGTCGACGTCACGACCTTGGGCGCCTGATCGGCCCGTCGGCGCCCGGGCGTCGGCTGACACAATGATCGGGTGAACACCGAACTCATCATCGGCATCGTCGTCGGCGTGATCGTCGCGATCCTCGCCGTCGTGTTGATC
Source organism: Williamsia sp. Leaf354 (assembly GCF_001424365.1). NCBI lineage: Bacteria > Bacillati > Actinomycetota > Actinomycetes > Mycobacteriales > Nocardiaceae > Williamsia > Williamsia sp. Leaf354. The sequence continues at coordinate 625,801 of NZ_LMPL01000002.1, read as the reverse complement.
GCCCGCGTCGTCGCGAACCGGCGCCGTATCTCGTTGCGCGACGGCACCTCGACCGACCAGCCGACCCGTGAGGTCGATCGCTCCGGCGGCTACCAGGCGGGCGGCGGTTTCACCTTCAGCCAGGGTGGCGGCGCCGGTCTCGCCGATCCGCCGTCGGAGACGACATCGGTGCCCCCGCCGACCGTGACACCGCCGGCCACCACCTACGAGCGCACAGAGACCGACGGTCAACCCGGTGTCGGCGACGACGCGTCGGTCCCGCGCGACTCCGCGCAGCGGGGGATGAAAGACATCTCCCTGCCCGATCTGGACACACCGGATCTCGACACGCCGGATGGTGACACGGCCGGCACCGAGCCCGAGACGGCCGACACCGATGCCTCGGCCCTCGCCACGCCCGCGCCGCTCGACGTCATCGAGCCCGTCGACGGCCGGTTGCTCCGTCTGCGCGGCCGCCTGGCCCGCTCGCAGGGCACCCTCGGCAAGGGCGTGCTGGGACTGCTCGGTGGCGGCGATCTCGACGAGGACTCCTGGGAGGAGATCGAGGACACGCTCATCTCGGCCGACCTCGGCAGCGCCACCACCGCCCGCGTCGTCGACGCGTTGCGCACCGGGTTGGCGACGTCGTCGGTCCGCACCGCCGCAGAGGTCCGCGCACTGCTCCGAACGGTGCTGATGGCCGAGTTGATGCCCGATCTCGACCGCTCGATCCGGGCGCTCCCGCACGCCGGCGTACCTGCGGTGCTGCTCGTGGTGGGCGTCAACGGCACGGGCAAGACCACCACCGTCGGCAAGCTCGCGCGCGTGCTGGTCGCCGACGGTCGCCGCGTGCTGCTGGGCGCGGCGGACACCTTCCGCGCCGCGGCCGCCGATCAGCTGCAGACCTGGGGGGAGCGCGTCGGGGCGCAGACCGTCCGGGGACGCGAGGGTGCCGATCCCGCGTCGGTCGCGTTCGATGCGGTCGCCACCGGTGTGGCCGACGGCGTCGACGTCGTGGTGGTCGACACCGCGGGCCGGCTGCACACGAAGACCGGTCTGATGGACGAGCTCGGCAAGGTCAAGCGCGTCATCGAGAAGAAGACCGCCGTCGACGAGGTGCTGCTCGTCCTCGACGCGACGACGGGCCAGAACGGGATGATGCAGGCGAAGGTCTTCGCCGAGGTCGTCGCGATCACCGGCGTCGTGCTCACCAAGCTCGACGGCACGGCCAAGGGCGGCATCGTCTTCCACGTGCAGCACGAGCTCGGGGTGCCGGTGAAACTCGTCGGACTCGGCGAGGGTGCCGACGATCTGGCGCCGTTCGAGCCGGGTGCGTTCGTCGACGCCCTGCTGGGCTGAGCCGGCCCGCACCCGACCCGCTGCGCCCGTTTTGCCCGATCGCGCGAGTCGTTTGCCTCTGCTCACGACTTTCTGACCTGGGGCGATACCTGCCCGAAATATGGGGCGCCGATCCGTTCACACCCGGGAAACATGCAGTAGCCATCACCGAAACATCCGGATAGGAAAGTTCTCCCAGATCGAAGCCGCGGCCTCATGTCGTGGTGGTGAAAATCGAGGAGGAATAGGGTGGCTTACCCCGCAATGGGTGTCCCGGATACCGGTGACACCGCCTGGATGCTCGCGAGCGCAGCGCTCGTGTTGCTGATGACCCCAGGTCTGGCGTTCTTCTACGGCGGCATGGTGCGCGCCAAGAACGTCCTCAACATGATCATGATGAGCGTCATCTCGATGGGCATCGTGACCGTGCTCTGGGTGCTCTACGGATTCTCCTTCGCCTTCGGCGACGACAAGGGGAACATCATCGGCGACCCGGGGCAGTACCTCGGGCTCAAGGGTGTCATCAGCGGCAACGGCGCGGCTGCGGTCGCCGCCGATCCCGCCACCGGGACCGCGGCCTCCGAAGCGGTCAACATCCCGCTCTTCGGCACCCTGCCGCTGTCGGTGTTCGTCGTCTTCCAGCTCATGTTCGCCATCATCACCGTGGCCCTCATCTCCGGTGCCGTGGCCGACCGCATGAAGTTCAGTGCCTGGGCCGCGTTCACCGTGCTCTGGTCGACCATCGTGTACTTCCCGGTGGCGCACTGGGTGTTCGCGTTCGACGGCTACACCGGTGAGACCGGCGGCTGGATCGCCAACAAGCTCAAGGCGATCGACTTCGCCGGCGGTACCGCGGTCCATATCAACGCCGGTGTCGCGGGCCTCGTCCTCGCGATCATCCTCGGCAAGCGTCGCGGCTGGCCCGGCACCCCGATGCGTCCGCACAACCTGCCGTTCGTGATGCTCGGCGCCGGTCTGCTGTGGTTCGGCTGGTACGGCTTCAACGCCGGTTCGGCCACCGCGTCGAACGGTGTCGCGGGTTCGACCTTCCTCACCACCACCGTCGCCACCGCCGCGGCCATGCTCGCCTGGCTCGTCGTCGAGGTCATCCGCGACGGCCACGCCACCTCGCTCGGTGGCGCATCGGGTGTGGTCGCCGGTCTGGTCGCCATCACCCCGTCGTGTTCCTCGGTGAACGTCCTCGGCGCGCTCGTCATCGGCGTCGTCGCCGGAGCCATCTGTGCCCTCGCGGTCGGACTCAAGTACAAGCTCGGCTTCGACGATTCGCTCGACGTCGTCGGTGTCCACCTCGTCGGCGGTCTCATCGGAACGCTGCTGGTCGGACTGGTCGCCACCCACCAGGCGCCGGCTGCGGTCGACGGTCTGTTCTACGGCGGGGGATTCGATCAGCTGTGGCGCCAGGCGGTCGGTGCGTTCGCCGTGCTCGCCTACTCGGCCATCGCAACTGCCATAATTGCCCTGATCATCAAATTCACCATCGGACTCCGTATCGATCCCGAGGGTGAAGCCGAAGGCGCCGACGAGTCGCAACACGCCGAGTCCGCCTACGACTTCGCCGCACTCGGTGGAAGCTCCGGAAGCAGCGCATTGAGCCAGAGCGGCGTCGCTCTCGGCAAGGAGGGATGAGTCAGTGAAACTGATCACAGCAATCGTCAAGCCGTTCACGCTGGAGGACGTCAAGACCGGGCTCGAGCAGGCCGGGGTCCTGGGCATGACGGTCAGTGAGGTTCAGGGCTACGGCCGCCAGAAGGGCCACACCGAGGTCTACCGCGGTGCGGAGTACTCGGTCGACTTCGTGCCGAAGGTCCGCGTGGAGGTCGTCGTCGACGACGCCGCCGTGGACAAGGTGGTCGACGTCATCGTCGAGGCCGCGCGCACCGGCAAGATCGGTGACGGCAAGGTCTGGGTCTCGCCGGTCGACTCGGTGGTGCGGGTGCGCACCGGCGAGCGTGGCGGCGACGCGCTCTAGAGGTATACGTACACCTGTGCCCTTCGTGACCAGCGGTGACGATTCGCACGGCGACCACGCGGAAGGCCCTGCGTCCGACTCGACGTCGAACGCGGGGCCTTCCCCGTCGCCGGATCGATCGTCCGGGCCGCGCACCCCGACCCCGGCCGCACCCGCGGCCGCGACCGACCTCGTCGACGCCCGCCGCCGACTCCTGCGCACGACCGACGGCACCAAGCGGGCAGACGCACCCGCACTCCGGCAGATCCTCGTCGACCTCCACGATTTCTGGCTCACCACCAAGGGCGCCGAGATCGGCGTCCGCCCCGACAGCGGTTTCGCGATCGTCGCCGTCGGCGGATTGGGGCGCCAGGAACTGCTGCCGCACTCCGATCTCGACCTGATCCTGCTGCACGACGACATGGACACCGCCCGTGTGTCCGAGGTCGCCGACGCGCTCTGGTACCCCCTGTGGGACGCCCACATCAAGCTCGACCACAGTGTCCGCACCGTCCCGCAGGCCCTGCAGGTCGCCGCAGCGGACATGACCGCCGCGCTCGGACTGCTCGAGGCCCGGCACATCGCCGGTGACGAGGCGCTGACCACGCTGCTCATCAGCGGCGTCCGGCGTCAGTGGCGCAGCGACATCCGCACCCGGTTCCCGGAACTGGTCGACCAGGCGTCGGACCGGTGGCGCCGCAGCGGCGACATCGCCCACCGCGCCGAACCCGACCTCAAGAACGGCCGCGGCGGACTGCGTGACGTGCAGATGCTCGGCGCACTCGCCATCGCGCAGCTCACCGACGGCATGGCCAACCTGCGACCCGACTCTCCGGGGGCGGGGCTGCAGGTGGCCTACAACCGGCTGCTCGACATCCGGACCGAACTGCACCGGATCGCCGGCCGCCCGCGCGAACAACTCCGCGCCCAGGACGCCGACGAGATCGGTGCCGCACTGCGCATCGGCGACCGCTTCGACCTCGCGCGGGTGATCAGCGACAGCGCCCGCACCATCAGTTACTCGGTGGAGGTGGGGCTGCGCACCGCAGGCAACGCACTGCCGCGCCGCGGTCTCGCGAAACTGCGTCGCTCACCGGTACGTCGCCCCCTCGACGAGGGTGTCGTCGAACACTCCGGTGAAGTGGTGTTGGCGCGCAACGCGATTCCCAGCAAGGACCCGGGACTGATCCTGCGCGTGGCCGGCGCGTCGGCCCGCACCGGACTCCCGATCAGCGCCTCGACCCTGTCACGGCTGGCCGACTTCGCGCCCGAACTGCGTGAGCCGTGGCCGGCCGAGGCGCTGAGCGACCTGTTGGTGCTGCTGGGCACCGGGCGACACATGGTGGCGCCGATCGAGGCCCTCGACCGCACCGGCCTCTGGGGACGTCTGCTGCCCGAATGGGGTGCGGTGCGCGACCTCCCGCCCCGCGACGCCATCCACACCTGGACCGTCGACCGGCACCTCGTGGAGACCACGGCCTATGCCTCGACGATGACGACGCGGGTGTCGCGGCCAGACCTGCTGGTCCTCGGTGCCCTGCTCCACGACCTCGGCAAGGGGCGCGGAGCCGACCACAGCATCGTCGGCGCCGAACTCGCCACGCAGATCGGCAACCGGTTCGGTCTGTGGCCGCAGGACGTCGCGACGCTGTCGGCCATGGTGCGCCACCACCTGCTGCTCCCGGCGACCGCGACCCGCCGCGATCTCGACGACCCCGCCACGACACAGGCCGTCGTCGACGCGCTGGGCGGGGACCGCCAGCTGCTCGAACTGCTCGCCGCGCTCGCCGAGGCCGACTCGTTGGCCACCGGCCCGGGGGTGTGGGGGGACTGGAAGGCGTCGCTCATCGGCGACCTGGTCCGGAAATGCCTGCGCGTCATGGACGGTGAGCAGTTGCACCGCCCGGACCCGCTGACCGACGACCAACGCGACCGGGCGAAGGCCGGTGGGGTCCACGTCGACATCGTCGGGACCGGCAGCATGCACACACACCTGGTCACGATGATCGCGCCCGATCAACCGGGCCTGCTGTCGAAGATGGCCGGGGTGCTGTCGTTGAACGGTCTGCGGTGCCGCAGCGCCGCGGTCCAGTCCTACGCCGACAGCATCGTCAACACCTTCCTCGTGGTGCCCGCCTTCGGTGACCCGCCCGACGCCGGTCTGCTGCGACAACAACTGCTGCAGGCGACCGCGGGCACCCTCGACGTCATCGCACGCATCGACGCCCGCGAACGGGACTCGCCGATCCCCACGGCACCGCCGCCGGTCACCGACCCCGACGGCGCGCCGATCGCGGTGCCCGCACTGTTCGCGCAGGCCCCGCCGAAGGTGCTGTGGTTCGACGTCGATCCCACCGGCCCAGGCGACGACGGGTCCGCGGGCGATACGCGCGACCGCATCGTGATGGAGCTGCGCGCCGCCGATCGTTCCGGGTTGCTCAGCCGGGTCGCCGCGGTGCTCGACACCCACGGCGTGACCATCGAATGGGCCTCGGTGTCGACCATGGGAGGCACAGTCGTGGACACGTTCTGTCTGCGGCTGCCGGCGGGATCGTCCGACGACGACGCGATGCGTCGGACGCTGGCCGAGGCGGTGCTCGCGGTGGTCCCACCGCCCGAACCGCCCCGCGAGAGCGACGACGGGACGAGCGCGGCCGGCGTCCCGATAGGGTAGGGCCATGTTCGATTCGCTGTCCGACCGGTTGACCGGGGCACTCAAAGACCTGCGCGGCAAGGGAAAGCTCACCGACGCCGACATCGACCGCACCTGTCGGGAGATCCGCCTCGCCCTGCTCGACGCGGACGTGTCGCTGCAGGTGGTCCGCGGCTTCATCGCCCGGATCAAGGAGCGCGCGAAGGGCGCTGAGGTGTCGGGTGCGCTGAACCCGGCGCAACAGATCGTCAAGATCGTCAACGAGGAGCTCGTCGGCATCCTCGGCGGCGAGACGCGGCGGATCGCGTTCGCCAAGACCCCACCCACGGTCATCATGCTCGCGGGTCTGCAGGGTGCCGGTAAGACGACGCTGGCGGGCAAGCTCTCGGCGTGGCTCACCAAGCAGGGACACACCCCGTTGCTGGTGGCGTGTGACCTCCAGCGCCCGGGCGCGGTGAGCCAGCTGCAGATCGTCGGTGAGCGTGCGGGCACCCCGGTGTTCGCGCCGCATCCGGGGACCTCCGTCGGCGGCGAGGGTGAGCTCGGTGTGAGCGCGGCCGACCCGGTCGAGGTCGCGCGCGCCGGTGTCGCCGAGGCCCGCGCCAAGCAGCACGACATCGTCATCGTCGACACCGCCGGCCGCCTCGGCATCGACAGCGAACTGATGGCGCAGGCCGCGGGGATCCGCGACGCCGTGCAGCCCGACGAGGTCCTGTTCGTCGTCGACGCCATGATCGGTCAGGACGCGGTCACCACCGCCGAGGCGTTCGCGTCCGGCGTCGGCTTCACCGGTGTCGTGCTCACGAAGCTCGACGGCGACGCCCGCGGTGGTGCCGCACTGTCGATCCGCGAGATGACCGGCGCGCCGATCATGTTCGCGTCGTCGGGCGAGAAGCTCGAGGAGTTCGACACCTTCCACCCCGACCGCATGGCCAGCCGCATCCTCGGCATGGGTGACGTTCTGAGCCTCATCGAGCAGGCCGAGGAGCACTGGGATGCCACGCAGGCCGAGGCGGCCGCGGCGAAGATCACCCAGGGCGAGCTCACCCTCGAGGACTTCCTCGAGCAGATGCTGATGATCCGGAAGATGGGGCCGATCGGGAATCTGCTGGGCATGCTGCCCGGTGCCGGTCAGATGAAGGACGCCCTGAGCCAGGTCGACGACAAGCAGCTCGACCGTGTGCAGGCGATCATCCGGGGCATGACCCCCGCCGAACGCGACAACCCGAAGATCATCAACGCCTCACGACGCCTGCGTATCGCCAACGGCTCCGGTGTCGCGGTGAGCGAGGTCAACCAGCTCGTCGACCGCTTCTACGAGGCCCGCAAGATGATGGCGGCGATGTCGGGACGCATGGGCATGCCCGGTGCGAACCGCCGCAGCAATCGCAGCAAGAAGGGCAAGAAGGGGAAGAAGGGCAGCGGTCGCGGACCCACCCCGCCGAAGATGCGCGGTGGCATGCCCGGGATGGGCATGCCCGGCATGCCCGCCGGGTTCCCGGACCTGTCGAACATGCCCGCCGGACTCGATGAGTTGCCGCCGGGTCTCGAGGGCATCGACATCTCGCAGTTCCAGAAGCCGAAGAAGCGCGGCTGACCCTCCGCGTGATGCACGAATCGCCCTCTGCCGCACTGCACTTCCGCGGCCACTGCGTCGACACCGACAACCCGGTCGAGTTCTGGACCCACGACGGGGTCATCACCTTCGAGCCGGTGCCCGGTGCCGACACCGTCTGCGACGGCGGGTGGATCACGTCGGGACTCGTCGACGCCCACAACCACGTCGGCATCGCCCCCGGTCTCGGGGTCACCATCGACCAGGCGCGGGGGTTCGCCCGGCTCGACGCCCGCGCCGGGGCCCTGTTGATCCGCGAGGTCGGCTCGCCGCTGGACACCCACCCGCTCGACGCCGATCCGAACGGCCCGCGGTTCGTCCGGTCGGGTCACCACATCGCACGCACCAAGCGCTACTTGCGCGGGTACGGCGTCGAACTCGACGACCCCGACACCCTCGCCGACGAGGTCCGCCGGCAGGCTCACGACGGTGACGGCTGGGTGAAGCTGGTGGGGGACTGGATCGACCGCGAGATCGGGGATCTCGCGCCGCTGTGGACAGACGCGCAACTCGCTGCGGCGGCCGATGCCGCGCACGCCGAGGGCGCCCGCATCACCGCGCACATCTTCGGGACCGACGCCCTGCACGGTGTCATCGCCGCGGGATTCGACTGCATCGAACACGGCACCGGACTCACCGACGACCTCCTCGCGGCGATGGCGCAGCGCGACATCGCTCTCGTGCCGACACTCATCCAGGTCGAGAACTTCCCGTCCATCGCCGACGGCGCCGACCGCTTCCCGACCTATCAGTCGCACATGCGCGCGCTGCACGCCGGCGCCCACGACGTGTTCGCCCACGCCGTCGAGGCCGGTGTGCCGATCTACGCGGGCACCGACGCCGGCGGGTTCGTCGACCACGGCCGCATCGTCGACGAGATGGTCGCGCTGACCACCATCGGGCTCGACGCCGCCGCGGTGGTGGCCGCCGCGACCGTCGGATCCAGGCAATGGCTGTCGGGGAGCACCCTCGACGAGGGGGAGCGCGCCGACGTGATCGTGCTCGACGCCGATCCGCGCGTCGACATCGAGACGCTGCACGCGCCCCGCGCGGTCGTCTGCGGTGGCGCCGTCCTGTAGACGCCCCTCGGTGAGATTTCGTCGGGGCCACCCCTGCGTGGCAGAATGGGCCGCTGGTTCGTCGGACCCGGTCACGCACCGCCCGACGGTCACACCACCACAAACCGCAAAACCGGGCCCACCACACCGGGTGGGTCGCTGAATTGCACTGTGACCGCAGATGAGAGAGAAACTATGGCTGTCAAGATCAAGCTCACCCGCCTCGGCAAGATCCGCAACCCGCAGTACCGGATCGTCGTCGCCGACGCCCGCACCCGTCGCGACGGCCGTGCGATCGAGACCATCGGCAAGTACCACCCGAAGGAAGAGCCCAGCCTCATCGAGATCGACTCCGAGCGCGCGCAGTACTGGCTGGGCGTGGGCGCACAGCCCACCGAGCCCGTCGCGGCGCTGCTCAAGGTCACCGGTGACTGGCAGAAGTTCAAGGGCCTCCCGGGCGCCGAGGGCACCCTCAAGGTGAAGGAGCCCAAGACCAGCAAGCTCGACCTGTTCAATGCGGCTCTCGCCGCCGCCGACAGCGAGCCCGCCGCCGAGGCCACCACCCCGAAGAAGAAGGCCGCCAAGAAGGCTGACGCCGAGGAGCCCGCCGCCGAGGCACCCGCCGCCGACGCCGCACCGGCCGCCGAGTCCGCCGGGACGGACGCGTGAGCGTGATCGTCGCCGACGCCATCGAGCACCTGGTGCGCGGTATCGTCGCCAACCCCGACGACGTCTCGGTGGACATGATCACCGGTCGCCGGGGCCGGATGGTCGAGGTGCACGTGCACCCCGAGGACCTGGGCAAGGTCATCGGCCGTGGCGGTCGCACCGCCACCGCCCTGCGCACCCTCGTCACCGGTATCGGTGGCCGCGGGGTGCGTCTCGACATCGTCGACACCGATCGCTGATCGCCCGATCGCCGAACAGACCGATTCGATGGACCTCGTCGTCGGACGCATCGTGAAATCTCACGGCGTCCGCGGCGAGGTCGTCGTCGATGTACGCACCGACGACCCCGACACCCGCTTCGCCGACGGTTCCCGCCTGCGCGGACGCCTGCCGAAGGGCGGCGGTGAGCGCGAGTTCGTCGTCTCCGGTGCCCGCGACCACGGCGGACGGATGCTCCTGCGCATCGACGGCGTCGACGACCGTGGTGCCGCCGACGAGCTACGCGGTGTGTTGTTCCTGATCGACACCGCCGCAGTCGATTCCGGCGACGATCCCGACGAGTTCTACGACCACGAACTGATCGGGGTCGCGGTGACGACGGTGGGGGGCGACCCGGTCGGCGAGCTCACCGAGATCCTGCACCTACCCGGCGGCGACACCCTCGTGGTGCGCACCCCGCAGGGCCGCGAGGTGCTCGTACCGTTCGTCGCCGAGATCGTCCCGACGGTCACCACCGAGCGCATCGAGATCGACCCGCCGGACGGATTGCTCGACCTCGAATGACCGGTCCGTCACCGCGGATGCGGATCGACGTGGTGTCGATCTTCCCCGAATACCTCGATCCGCTGCGGATGGCGCTGCTCGGTCGCGCCATCGACCGCGGCATCCTCGCCGTCGACGTCCACGACCTCCGCGACTGGACGCACGACGTCCACCGCGCCGTCGACGACTCGCCCTATGGCGGCGGTCCCGGCATGGTGATGAAACCGCAGGTGTGGGGTCCGTGTCTGGACGACGTGTGCCCCGACGACGCCGTCCTGGTGGTCCCGACACCCGCCGGGGAACCGTTCACCCAGCGCGTCGCGGAGGAACTGCGCGACGAGTCGCACCTGGTGTTCGCCTGCGGTCGCTACGAGGGCATCGACCAGCGCGTCGTCGACGACGTCGCGCGGCGCGGCCGCGTGCGGGAACTGTCCATCGGCGACTACGTGTTGATCGGCGGTGAGGTCGCCGCGATCGCCATGATCGAGTCCGTCGTGCGCCTCATCGACGGCGTCCTCGGCAACGCCGCGTCGCATCAACAGGATTCGTTCTCCGACGGTCTGCTGGAAGGGCCGAGCTACACCCGACCCGAACACTGGCGAGGACTCAGTGTCCCGCCGGTGCTCCTCGGTGGCGACCACGCCGCGATCACCCGCTGGCGCCACGAACAGTCACTGGCGCGGACGCGTGCGCGTCGCCCGGATCTGCTCGACGAGACAGGCTCGGCCGCCCGCCGGCCGACCCCGTCGTCATCCCCGTCGAAGTCCGACATGTCCGACGACCCGCTCGACTAGCCTGACCTGGTGCACCACTGGTTCACCCACGACATCCTCGACGCCGGACGCCTCCCGCTGTTCCTGTTCTTCATCGGGTTCATCGTCGGGTTCGCCTGCACCCGCGTCAGTGTCCGCCTCATCCGCGCCGAGAAGTCGTGGTGGTTCGGCAACGTCAGCACCGGCGCGACCCACGTCCATCACATGGTCTTCGGTGTGGTGCTCTCCCTGGTGTCGGGCGTGTCGATCGTCGCCGTCTCGGTCACGGGCTCCCAGACCACGCTCTCGGTCCTCGCGTGCTTCTTCGGTATCGGCGCCGCCCTCGTCCTCGACGAGTTCGCGCTCATCTTCTATCTGCGTGACGTGTACTGGGCCGAGGAGGGACGCGCCTCGATCGACGCGGTGTGGGCCGCCCTCGGCGCAACCGGCATGGTCCTGCTCGGGTTCCGACCCCTCGAGCTGTTCCAGCTCTCGGGACTGTCCCCCGACGACGGTTGGGGAGAGGTGGCCATCACCGTCGCCCTCGCCGCGGTCAGTCTGCTGCTCGCCGCGATCGTGCTGGCCAAGGGCAAGATCTGGACCGGACTCATCGGCATCTTCGCGTGGCCGCTGCTGTTGGTGGGTGCCCTGCGGCTCGCCCGCCCGGGGTCTCCGTGGGCGCGGTGGCGCTACACCCATCGACCCCGTCGGATGGAGCGGGCGATGTCGCGCGAGCGCCGGCTGCGGCGGCCGCTGATCCGCGCGAAGATCTATCTGCAGGACCTCATGGCCGGGCGGCCGGATGTCCCGCACGCCATCTCCGAGGCCGAGTCGGTGCTCGACGAGGTCGTGCACGCCGCCCCGCCGCCGCCGGGCTCGGCGGTCACCCCGAGCGCCGGAACAGTCGGGGTCGCGTCGACGGCGTCGTCGATTTCCGCCCGGAGGGGGCGCTCTGGCACAATGGTCGGGTTGCCGTTCGAGGGAGACGCGGCTGCGTCGAGGTCGATGCAGTCCGTGCCACCGTCCGGCGAACCCCACGACTAGATCACGAACCGGTCGAACCGTGTCGCCGTCCGCGGCGACGGCCGCCAGGTTCCTCTGACTCAGTGACGATGACCACCGATTGGATCCGCAGATGAACACCCTGGACTTTCTCGACAAGCAGTCGATGCGCGACGACATCCCGGCCTTCCGGCCCGGCGACACCCTCGACGTGCACGTCAAGGTCATCGAGGGGTCCAAGGAGCGCGTCCAGGTCTTCAAGGGCGTCGTGATCCGCCGCCAGGGTGGCGGCCTCCAGGAGACCTTCACCGTGCGCAAGGTGTCGTTCGGCGTCGGCGTCGAGCGCACCTTCCCGATCCACAGCCCGAACATCGCGAAGGTCGACGTGATCACCCGCGGCGACGTGCGTCGCGCGAAGCTGTACTACCTGCGCGACCTGCGCGGCAAGGCCGCCAAGATCAAGGAAAAGCGCTGACGTTGGTCAGTGGGGCGGGTCCCGACCGCGTGGTCGGGCCGGCTCCCTCGGCGCGTCCACTAGGCTGATCGACGTGCCCGACACCCCCCGCCAGGACAGCCCGCAGGACCGGTTCGACGACGCCCGCGCGACGGACGACGCCGACTCGGACACCCACCGCCCCTGGCGAACTCGTGGCGACGGTGCGAGCGACACCCCGCGTTCGGGCCGCAAGCGTTCCGCGCTGCGCGAGACCGCGATCATCATCGTCAGCGTCCTCGTCCTCACGTGGATCCTGCAGACCTTCATCGGTCGCCAGTACGTCATCCCGTCGGAGTCGATGGAGAACACGCTGCACGGCTGCACCGGATGCACCAACGACCGCATCGTGATCGACAAGCTCACCTACCGCTTCAGCGATCCCGCCCCCGGCGACGTCGTCGTCTTCAAGGCGCCGACGCAATCGTGGGACGACGGCTGGACCTCGCCGCGATCGGACAACACGATCCTGCGCGGCGCCCAGGACGCCCTGTCGTGGTTCGGGTTCGCCCCGCCCGACGAGAACGACCTCGTCAAGCGCGTGATCGCCGTCGGTGGCCAGACCGTCCAATGCCGCAACGCCGACAAGGTCGGTGTCACCGTCAACGGCAAACCCCTCTCCGAGCCCTACGTCGACAAGGCGCTGCAGCAGCAGGACTCGACCACCGTCAACCCCGGCCTCGTGGTCTCCGAGGGTGGTGCCCTGAGCAGCTGCCTCGGAGCCGATTTCGGGCCCGTCACCGTGCCCAAGGGCAACGTGTGGGTGATGGGCGACAACCGGGGCAACTCGGCCGACTCGCGGTATCACATCACCGACGAACTCAACGGCACCGTCCCGGTCTCCGACATCCGCGGCAAGGTGCGCTTCATCATCTATCCGTTCTCCCGGATCGGTGGTGTGGGCGCGCACAACCCGCAGAAGTAGCGGGGGAATGACGTGAACCGGTGGCCACCGCGCGCGCCCGTCCGTCGGGCCGCGAGCCTGCGCACCTACGAGTTCGCGCTCCACAACAGCGGTCTCGGCCCGGTGGCCGGTGTCGACGAGGCCGGTCGCGGTGCCTGTGCGGGTCCACTGGTCGTCGCCGCGTGCGTCCTCAAACCGACCCAGTTGGTCTCACTCGCCGACCTCGACGACTCCAAACGCCTCACCCCGACGATGCGCGAGACGCTGTACCGGTCGATCACCCGTCACGCGGTCGCCAGCAGTGTCGTGATCGTCGACGCCGACGAGGTCGACCGCATCGGGATCCATGTCGCCAACATCGAGGGCATGCGTCGCGCCGTCGCCACGCTCGACGTGACGCCGGGGTACGTGCTCTCCGACGGATTCGTGGTGCCGGGTCTCACCGTCCCGTCGTTGCCGGTCATCGGTGGCGACGGCGCCGCGGCGTGCATCGCCGCCGCCAGCATCCTCGCCAAGGTCACCCGAGACCGCATCATGGTCGCGATGGAGGACGACCTCCCCGGATACGACTTCGCGGTGCACAAGGGCTACAGCACCGAGCTGCACATGTCGGCGCTCGACCGGCTCGGACCGTCCCGCGAGCACCGGATGTCCTATCGCAACGTCCGCGAGCGCGTCCGCGTCACGCCGGCCTGACGTGGGTGACTAGGCTGACCTCCATGAGTGCGGAGGATCTCGAGAAGTACGAGACCGAGATGGAACTCTCGCTGTACCGCGAGTACAAGGACGTGGTCGGGCAGTTCACCTACGTCGTGGAGACCGAACGGCGGTTCTACCTCGCCAACGCGGTCGACCTGGTCCCGCGCAACGCCGACGGCGAGGTCTATTTCGAACTACGGATGTCCGATGCCTGGGTGTGGGACATGTACCGACCGGCACGGTTCGTCAAGCAGGTACGCGTGATCACGTTCAAGGACGTCAACATCGAGGAGCTCGAGAAGTCGGAGCTGCGCCTTCCCGAGGACGGCGCGCTACCCGACTGACGCCGGCGTCCCCACCGGAACGATCACCCGCGCACGAGGGACGGCGAGGCTGATCGCCGCGACCGCTGCCGCGGTCGCGCAGATGATCCACATGATCGTCGAGAACGCCTCGAGGAACGCCCGGGCCGCGGCGACGCGGGCCGCGGGACGCAATGCGGGCTGTGCCTCACGGAGGATCGCCGCCTGCGGGCCGACATCGGCCGCGGCGTCCGAGTCCTGCGTCGAACACCCCGGCGGGGACACCTCGGGCCGCGGTGACGACAACTGACGCGACACGCAGTCGCTGAACCGGCTCACGACGATCGGTTGCGCGACGGCGGGAACCGCGGTGTCGCCCAGACGCACCCGCAGATCGTCGGCCCCCGCCGATGCGCCGGTCGACGATGCCGACCCCACCAGGGCGAAGAACACGATCCCGATGATCGCCAGGCCCACCGACCCGCCGATCTGCTGAACCGTCGGGATCGTGCCCGATGCCGAGCCGACCGTGCGGGAGGTCGTGCCCGAGAGGATCACGGCCTGCAGCGGCGCGACGAAGATGCCGGTGCCCAGGCCCCCGAGGACCAGCGGCGCGATCAGCGTCGCGACGGCGATGTCGTGCCGCGCGGGATCGATCACGATCGCCATCCACGCCACCGACACGGCGAAGACGACCATGCCGACCGTCAGTGTCCGTGGTCCGATCCGGGTCACGACCAGGGGCGACAGCAGCGAACCGACCGCGGCGCCGAGCGCGAACGGCAACGTGATGAGTCCGGTGTGCAGCGGCGAGTAGCCGAGGCCGAACTGCGTGGTGATCGAGACGGTGAAGAAGAACGCGGTGAAGACGCTGAAGAACAACAACGAGAGCACCGCGCCCACCGCGAACGAGCGTTCGGCGAACAGGTCGAGCCGCAGCAGGGGCGCGCCGCCGCGGCGCAGCAGCGCGCGCTCGTGGAGGACGAAGGCGACGAGCACGGCGATCGAGATCACCAGCATCGCCAGGAGCCACGCCGGCCATCCCTTCTCACGACCCGTCGACAGCGGGTAGATCAGCAGGAACAGGCCGATCGTCGACAAGGCCACGCCGATCGCGTCGAGGGACTCACGCAGTGTGCCCACCACCGGCGGCATCGCCCGCGCGGCGATGACGCATGCGACGACACCGAACGGCAGGTTCACGAGAAAGATGGTGCGCCAACCGAGTCCGAAGGCATCGAGCCCCACCAGGGCGCCGCCGAGGACCGGGCCGAGCATCGCCGCGACCCCCGCGGTCGCACCGTAGACACCGAAGACCAGTCCGTGACGCGCCCTGGGGAAGATCGCGGAGATGATCGCGATGGTCTGCGCCGAGGCGAACGCCGCGCACGCACCCTGCAGTCCGCGCGCCGCGATCAACTCGCCGGGGCCCGCGGCGATCCCGCACAGCAGCGAGGCGATGGTGAACCCCGCCAGAGCCGCGATGAAGACCCGCCGTCGCCCGAGGCGCTCCCCGATGCGCGACGCGGTCATGAGGGTGCACGCGAACGCGAGCGTGTAGACCGTGAGGACGAGCAGTTGGTCGGCCGACGAGGCGCCGAGATCGGTCGTCAGGTCGGGCAGCGCGATGTTGACGATCGTCGTGTCGACCATCTGCATGAAGACCGCGACCAGGCACGCGGCGAACGCGGGCCATGCGCGTCGGGAGGCCGTCGTCGCGACCGTGTCGGTGGGGACGGAGGTCACCGGGTGGTCGACGCCGCCGCGGGGCGGTAGTCGCCCGTGGCGGCGATCGATCCGAACACGCCCAACAGTCGCTCGACGTAGAGCTTGATCGAGTCCCGCGCCTGATCGGAGTCGGGGTAGAGCAGTGTCATCACCGTGTAGTCGGGGAAGCGGTTCACCCAGAGGTAGACCTCCTCGGAGCTGCCGCGGTTACCGAACACCCCACCGTTGATGTGGTCGAACATCTGCGCGCCGGGGAGCTTGCGCACGTCGATGTAGCTGACCATCGGAACCACCCACCCCGGCGCGATGTCGATGCCGGAGTCGTCGTCGACGAGCTGCAGGACCCGGTGCAACGACACCTCCGACATCGTCTTGCCCGCGGTGAAGGACTCCTGCGCCGGACCGACGATCGAGGTGAAGGTGGAGTCGGCGTGGACGTCGACCACCACCGGGATGAGATTGGTGAACCAGCCGACGGAGGTGAACTCACTCGCCGTCGACCGGGTGTTCTTCGGGGTCATACCCAGATAGCGCTCGGTGCCGGTGAACTCGTGAGCGACGAGTGCGGCGGCCGCCATGACACCGGCGGCGACACCGGAACCGTGTGCACGGCAGACGTCCTCGAGTCGTTGTCCGGACGCGTCGTCGTCGTAGACGCGCACGGTCGTCATGGCGCTGCGGGTGTAGTCCGCGCCACCGGCGCCGAGGTCGAGCGGGAAGGTGGGCAGGCGGCCGCCGTTGTCGGCGAGCAGCGACAGCCACCGTGCGATCTGCGGCGACTCGGCGGTGAGCACCGCGGTGCCCTCGCGTTCGCGGCGGCAGTAGTCGATGTAGCTGCCCGCCTGCGCGGGTGGGTTCGTACCGCCGCCGAGTTCGTTGCCGTACAGCGCGATCAGGTCGACGCACGCCAGTGCCTGCGAGACGCCGTCGGAATTGAGGTGATCGACCGCGAAGTAGATCGTGAACCCGGTCTCACGCTCGATGGTGCCGAAGGTGAAGCAGTCCCAGTGGAACGGTCCGGGCGTCTCGTCCTGCACGTGGGTGCGGATCTCCGCGGCGTGCTCGCGATGACCGTGTGTCGTCGGCGCGAACTCGATGCCGTCGGGATCGATGACGTGACGGGTGATCGAGTCGTCCTCGGCGGTGTGGGAGAACCAGCTCAGGAACGTGTCGTGCCGCCGGATGAACGCGTTGACCGTTGCGGTCATGGCGTCGCGATCGAGCGTGCCCTCGAGGTCGAAGGAGATCAGGCACAGTCGCGAGAAACGGAAGCCGGCGCTGCTGTTGCGCGTGGCCGCGCGCAGGTACTCCTCCTGCTGGTGCGAGGCCGGCACCGGGTGCACGGGAGCCGTCGCGGCGCGTGCCACCGAGGCGGGGGTCGCGGTCCAGCTGGTGAGGGTGCCGCCGCGGGGCTCCCACTCGTCGATCAGACCGAAATTGATCATGCGCTCACACCCGTCGTCGAGCGTCGTCGTGCCTGCGCAGGTGATGATCCGGGCATGGGGTTTCCCTTCAGCATGTGATGTCCCCCGACGATGTCGCCGGCCACCGGGGCCGGTCGGTCGGAATGATCAGGGCTCCGAACCGGCTGCGGACGGTGGCGGCATCGTCGCGCGCGTATCGGAGCCGTCGGAGTCGCGTTCGAATGGTCGGAAGGTACCGTCGGATGTGTGGTCAAGGCAACGATGATCTGGAAATCGGACATCGAACTTGTGACGTGTTCCAAGTGCCTGTCAATGTGCCTGTCTGACTGAATAGTTCGAGATATCAAATCATGGTGCCGGGGCTCTCCTGGGATACCGTCGCCGCAGCGACCGCCAGGTGGTGGCCGTCGGGGAGTGCGTGAGCAGGGGGAGTGATGGCGAGGGTGACCGACCGGCGCGTGTCGACACGTGTGGGAGTCCGCAGACGTACGGTGTCGTCACTGGTGAGCGGTGTCGTCGTGGCGCTGCTCATGAGTCTGGGCGCCACTGTCGCCCCGTCGGCGACCGCGGCACCGACCTCGGCGGCCCCTGCTGCGACGACGTCGGCGACGGTGGTCGGCAGTTCCACGGGACCCCACGGTGTCCGGTACCTCCGGGTCCGCTCGGCCGCGATGCGGGCCGACATGCAGGTGCGTGTCCTCCCGGCCCGCGATCCTGCCGTGCCGCACCCGACGCTGTATCTGCTCAACGGCGCCCAAGGCGGCTTCAACGACAGCAGCTGGTTCGACCAGACCGATATCGTCGACTTCTTCGCCGACAAGAACGTCACCGTGGTCGTCCCGATGGGCGGTACCGCCAGCTACTTCGCCGACTGGATCCGTGACGACCCGGTGCTCGGACACCAGAAGTGGGCCACCTACCTGACCCGTGAGCTGCCACCGCTGATGGACTCGACGTTCGGGGGCAACGGCCGCAACGCGCTCGCCGGCATCTCCATGGCCGGTACCTCGGTACTGCAACTCGCCGAGCAGAACCCGGGTCTCTACCGGGCGGTCGGCGCCTACAGCGGCTGCGCGATGACGGCCGACCCCATGGGTCAGGCCTACGTGCGTCTCACCGTCGCCCGTGGCGGTGGCAACGCCGACAACCTCTGGGGCGTGTCCAGCGATCCGCGCTGGCGCGCGAACGACCCGTACATCAACGCCGAACGACTCCGCGGCACATCGCTGTTCATCTCCGCGAGCACGGGACAGCCCGGGGAATATGACACCATCACCGGGCCGGGGATCGACGGCAACATCGGCGAACTCGTCTCCCGGATCGGGGTCGGCGCCGTGATCGAGACCGCCGTCCGGCGCTGCACCGTCGCGCTGAAGTCGCGACTGACCGCGCTCGACATCCCCGCGACGTTCCGTCTCCCGCCCGCGGGAACCCACAGCTGGCCCTACTGGCAGGACAGCCTGCACGCCTCCTGGCCCCAGTTCGCCCGCGCGCTCGACGACTGACAACGCGCCGCCCGGGCCCGCGACACGGTCGGAGTTGTGCACAGGAAGGTGCTGCTGCACAGAACGGCCGTGATCGGGTGTCGTGTCCACCGAGGTGGTCGGGTTCGGCGGTCATGGTTGCCCCGTGGCAACGCAGAGCAGACAACCGAACCGACGGCAGCTGATCGGTCGGCGGGGTGAGGACGCCGCGGTCGAGTACCTGACCGCGGCGGGATGGTCGGTACTCGACCGCAATTGGCGGTGCCGTCACGGCGAGATCGATGTGGTCGCCGTCGATCCGACCGACGGCGACGGCGAATCATTGGTGATCGTCGAGGTCAAGACGCGCACCGGTTCGATGTTCGGCGACCCGGCGCAGGCGGTGACCGCGGAGAAGTACCGACGGTTGCGGCGATTGGCCGGTCTGTGGCTCGCCGACTCCGAACGGCACTGGCCGACCATTCGGTTCGACGTCATCGCGGTGCACATCGATGTCGTCGGGGTGTGCACGGTGTCGCATCTGCGCGGTGTCTTCTGATGACGCGGGGATTCTGATGTCACTGGGTCGAGCGCGCTCGGCGGCGGTGGCCGGTGTCGAGGGACAGATGGTCGAGATCGAGGCGTTCATCGGTCAGGGACTGCCCGGTGTCCAGCTCGTCGGTCTGGCCGACGCGTCGTTGCGGGAGTCCAAAGACCGTGTGCGGGCGGCGATCACCAACAGCGACCGCAAGTGGCCCGACGGGCGCATCACGCTGAACCTCTCGCCGGCGACGGTGCCCAAGGGTGGCTCCAACCACGATGTGGCGATCGCGTTGGCGGTGCTCGCGGCCAAGGACCTGGTGGCGACCCACCACCTCGACGACACCGTGTTCATCGGCGAGCTCGCACTCGACGGGCGCATCCGCGGGGTACGCGGGGTGTTGCCGTCGGTGGTGGCCGCCCGCGCCGCCGGTTTCGCGCGGGTCGTGGTGCCGCTGGTCAACGTCGCCGAGGCGGCACTGGTGCCCGGAGTGGAGGTCGGTGGGGCGAGCACTCTGCGCGAGGTGATCGCGTGGCTGGCCGGCGAGCGGGTCCTGGACACGGTGTGCGAGGCCGGTGTCGTGGCGGCGGCGCCCGCGGTTCCCGACCTGGCCGATGTGGTGGGTCAGGCCGAGGCGCGCTATGCCCTCGAGATCGCCGCCGCGGGTGCCCACCACCTGTTCATGACCGGCCCGCCCGGGATCGGCAAGACGATGCTCGCCCGACGGTTGCCGGGCATCCTGCCCGCGTTGAGTGAGACCGAACAGTTGGAGGTGACCGCGATCCACTCGATCGCCGGGACGCTGCCGGCGGGGCGGCCGTTGATCACCGAGCCCCCGTTCATCGCCCCGCATCACTCGACGTCGCAGACCGCGCTGGTGGGCGGCGGGACCGGGATGGCCAAACCGGGCGCGGTGTCGCGGGCGCACCGAGGTGTGTTGTTCCTCGATGAGTGCGCCGAACTCGGCGTCAAAGCGCTCGAATCGCTGCGGACACCTCTCGAGGACGGCGAGACCCGCGTGATGCGTCGCGACGGCGTCGCGGTGATGCCCGCGCGGTTCCAACTCATCCTCTCGGCGAACCCGTGTCCGTGCGCCCCGGCCTCCGACATCGACTGCGTCTGCTCGGCTCAGGTCCGGCGACGCTACCTGGGAAAACTCTCGGGGCCCCTGATGGATCGGGTCGACATCCGCGTCCGGATGGACCCGCCGGGCAACACCGCGCTCATGAACCCGACCGGTGAGTGCAGCGCCGATGTGCGCGCCCGGGTGTCGGCGGCCCGCGCGACGGCTCGCGCACGGTGGTCCGAGCACGGATGGCAGACCAACAGCGAGGTCCCCGGTTCCGCGCTACGGCAACGGTTCCGGCTCACGAGTGCGGCCATCCGGCCGATCGAGCTGTTCCTGCGCGACGGCCGGGTCACCGCGCGAGGTGCGGACCGGGCGTTGCGACTGGCGTGGACGCTGGCCGACCTCGGCGGGCTCCCACAACCCACGGAAGACGAGGTGGCACAGGCATTGCTGTTCCGGGACAGGGGATACGCGTGAGCGACGACGGCGTCGGGGTCGAACCCGACATGCAGCCCCGTCCCGCGACTGTGATGGCCCCCACCGATCCGCACCACGTGACGCCCACGGTGATCGACTCCCGGGAGTTGCGGGCGTGGGCGTATCTCGCCGCGGTGGCCGAGCCGCCGGCGGCGTCGATCGCGCGGCTGGTCGATGCGGTCGGGGTGCGCGACGCCGCCCAGGCGGTGCGCTCGCGACGCTTCCCCGACGGCCACCAGGCCGTGGCACGGTCGACGGCGTCGCGTCACCACCTCGTCGACCCCGATCACGATCTCCTCGTCGCCGACCGGCTCGGTGGGCGGTTGATGACCGCCGACGACGAGGACTGGCCGGCGTGGGCGTTGCACGGCCTGAGCACGGCGGACACCTCGGCGCGTGGCGGCCCGCCGCTGGCACTGTGGACGCGGGGCCCGGGGTCGATCGAGGGTGCAACGGAACGCGCTGTGGCCCTGGTGGGTTCACGCGCGGCCACCGGCTACGGCACCCGCATGACCGCGGTCCTCACCAACGGTCTCGTCGATCGCGGACGCTGTGTCGCCTCCGGCGGCGCCTACGGCATCGACGGCGCTGCGCACCGGGCCGCACTGGCCGCGGGCGGCACCACGATGGCGGTGATGGCGTGCGGCCTCGACATCGACTACCCGACCGATCACGGGCTGTTGTTCGACGAGATCGCCCGCGTCGGGACCATCGTGACCGAGTACCCGCCGGGGATGACGGCGTCGCGGCACCGGTTCCTCGCCCGCAATCGGCTCGTCGCGGCACTGTCGAAGGCGGTCGTGGTCGTCGAGGCGGGTCATCGCAGCGGCGCGAAGAACACCGCGGCCTGGGCTCGTCGGCTCGGTGTCCCACTCGGAGCGGTCCCCGGGCCGGCGACCTCGGCGATGTCGGTGGGGTGTCACGCGTTGATCAGCGATGGCGACGCCGTGCTCGTCGGGGACGTCGCGGGCCTCGAGCGTCTCGTCTCGCCGGACGGGTCGGACGCGTTGTCGTCGACACCGGCCGAGCGCGGCGAGACCGACCCGTTCGAGGCTCGGGTGGTGGCGGCGTTGGGGACACGGGGTGGGGTCACCCTCGCCGAGATCGCGCGTGCCTGCGATGCCGACATCGGCCGGGTGCGATCGACACTGGCGCGGATGGAGGTGCACGGCCGCGCGTTCTCCGACGGCGCGACGTGGGGTCCGCCGCCCCGATGACGGTCGGCCGGCACGGACGCCTTGGGATGTCGGGCGGCGGCGATAAGCTCGGACACCGGACCGACGATCTCTCGTGGAGGGCAGAGCCATCGAGCCTCAGCCGTTGCCCGCCTCGAACCACGAGGCGTTCGAGATGTTCCTGCGCGAGAGCGACCGCGGCGTCCTCACGCGCGCTGAGGCGACCGAGGCTGTCGCCGCCCTCACCTCGATCGCCACCGGATCAAGTCCGACCCTGCTCCCCGCAGCCGACCGCGCTGTTCTCGAACTCGCCGCGCGAGATGCAGTCCTCAACGACATCGCCGACGAGATCGTGGTCGGCCCCGAGGCCGAGGCCGGCGTCGTCGGCGGATGCGTCGCGGAGAGCTGCGTCCTCGAGGGCCGGGGGCCGACACGCCGCATCGTGCGATTGGCGGTCGGGCCGACCGACGTCGCCTGGATCGCCTCGACCTTCCGGCACCAGATCGCCACCGCCGGACTCGCCGATCCGGGTGTACTGATCGGTCATTACCTCGTGATCGGCACACCGTCGGGCGAACGCGTGGTGCGCGAGTACGAATCCGGGGTGGCATTGCAGGATGCCTGGATCAACAACATCGCCGTGGCGCGCGCCGCCGACCACCTAGGCTGAGGTATGGCACACCCGGGTATGCGCATCCTGCTGATCGGCGCGGGCGGAGTGGGTGACGCGCTCGCGAAGATCGCGGCCCGCCGCGACTTCTTCGACCGTCTCGTCGTCTCCGACTACGACCTGACCCGCGCGGAGCGCACCGTCGCCGCGATCGCCGACCGGCACGGCGACACCGTCGCAGCACGATTCACCGCTGCGCGGATCGACGCCTCCGACGCCGACGCGGTGGCCGCGCTCGCACGCGAGCACCGGGCCACGCACGTCATGAACGCCGTGGAACCCGCCTTCGTGCCGACCGTGTTCGCCGGCGCCCTGGCCGCCGGCGCCGACTACCTCGACATGGCGATGAGCCTCAGCACACCCGACCCCACCGATCCGCACACGCGGACCGGGGTGATGTTGGGGGAGCAGCAGTTCGCCGCGCACGACGAGTGGGTGACCGCCGGCCGACTGGCGCTGGTCGGCATGGGTGTCGAGCCCGGATTGTCCGACGTGTTCGCGCGGTACGCCTGCGACGAACTGTTCGACACCGTCGACGAACTCGGCACCCGCGACGGGGCGAACCTCGTCGTCCGCGACGAGAACGGCGCCGAGATGTTCGCGCCGTCGTTCTCCATCTGGACGACCATCGAGGAATGTCTCAACCCGCCCGTGGTGTGGGAACGCGACCGCGGCTGGTTCACGACACCGCCGTTCTCCGAGCCCGAGACGTTCGTGTTCCCCGAGGGCATCGGACCGGTCGAGTGCGTGAACGTGGAGCACGAGGAGGTGCTCCTCATGCCCCGGTGGCTCGACGCGCGCCGCGTCACCTTCAAATACGGGCTCGGCGCCGAGTTCATCGGTGTGCTGCAGACGCTGCACACCCTCGGACTCGACGCGACCGAACCGATCCGGGTGCGTTCGGCCGACGGCCCGGTGTCGGTGTCGCCGCGCGACGTGGTGGCCGCAGCGCTTCCCGACCCCGCGACGATCGGTCCGGTGATGACCGGCAAGACCTGCGCCGGCATGTGGGTCACGGGGACGAAAGACGGTGCGGCACGGGAGGTCTACCTCTATCACGTCAGCGACAACGAATGGACGATGCGCGAGTACGGCACCCAGTGCGTCGTCTGGCAGACCGCGCTCGGCCCGGTCATCGCGCTCGAACTGCTCGCCACCGGCGTGTGGTCGGGAGCCGGTGTGCTCGGCCCGGAGGCCTTCGAGGCGTCACCGTTCCTGGAGTTGATGGCGCGTCCGGAGTCCGAGGGCGGATACGGCCAACCGTGGGGCATGCGCGAGGGCCCGGGGTGATCGCACCGACCTCCGTCTACTTAGGGTGTCCTAATTTCTGGGTGTAGGCTGACGTCATGGCCAAGCGACTGAACACCATGGAGGTCACCGGTACCGAGTGGATCACCCCGCACATGATGCGGGTCCGGCTCGGTGGACCGGGCTTCTCCGACTTCGCCGCGAGCGACGACACCGACGCGTACGTGAAGATCCTCTTCGGAGCCCCCGGGGTGACCTACCCCGAGCCGTACGACCTCGAGCGGATCCGCGCCGAGTACACCCCCGAGCAGCAACCCGTCCTGCGCACCTACACCGTTCGCTCGGTCGATCCCGAACGCCGCGAGATCGCCATCGACTTCGTGGTCCACGGCACCGAGGGCATCGCCGGGCCGTGGGCCGCGTCCGCGCAGGTCGGCGACGTCGTGCGCTTCCTCGGGCCCGGCAGCGGCTACCGCCCCGACGCCGATGCGCCGTGGCACCTCCTCGCCTCCGACGAGGCCGGACTCCCGGCGCTGGCCGCGGCCCTCGAGGCGTTGCCCGCGACCGCCACCGTGCAGGCGTTCATCGAGGTCGCCGGGCCGGAGGACGAGATCACGCTCGCGGCACCCGACGACGCCCGGATCACCTGGGTGCACCGCGGCGCCGGTTCGGACTCCGCCGGCGACGACGTGGCCGGCAACAACGCGCCACTCATCGGCGCGGTTCGCGACGCACCGTGGCTCGACGGTGAGCCGCATGTCTTCATCCACGGCGAGGCGCAGGCGGTCATGCACAACCTGCGGCGCTACGTCCGCACCGAGCGAGGGGTGTCGGCGCGACGCGCCTCGATCTCGGGCTACTGGCGTCGGGGGCGCACCGAGGAGGGCTTCCGGGCCTGGAAGGCCGAGCTGCGGGCAACCGAAGAGGGTGCGCCCGTCGGGTCCTGAACAGTCCGTCGGCGCAACGGTCGTCGGCGGGGAACACTTTGATCACGACGAGCGTGTCGGGAACGGGGTGTGCCGCACGAGCGGTGTTGGCTGGTCGACGTGAGCACCTCCTCGACGCGACTCGGTGAGTTCGAGTCGTACCTGCGCTACGAACGGGGCAGCAGCGAACACACGATCCGCGCCTACGTCGGCGACGTCCGGGCGCTCGTCACCTTCGCCGGCGCACGGCGGCTGTCCATCGCGGAGATCGATCTCGCGGTGCTGCGGGCCTGGCTGGCCGAGTCGACGCGACGTGGTGCCGCCCGCACCACCATCGCGCGTCAGGTGTCCTCGGTGAAGACGTTCTGCACCTGGGCCGCCCGCGAGGGCGTGATGCCCCAGGATGCCGCCACGCGACTGCAGGCTCCCCGTGCGCACCGCACCCTGCCCGCGGTGCTCTCGCCGGATCAGGCGCGCAGCGTGATGACCGGCCCCGCCCTGCCCGACACAGCCCGGCCCGACACCGCCCTGTCCGAGACCGAGGTCACGGCCGGTGTGCCGGCGGGCCGGTCCGCACAGACCCCGATCATGTTGCGCGACAGAGCGATCCTCGAGATCCTCTACGCCACCGGTATCCGGGTCGGCGAGCTCTGCGGACTCGATCTCGACGACGTCGACGACGGCCGTCGCGTGGTGCGGGTGATCGGCAAGGGCGACAAACAACGCACGGTGCCGTACGGCGCACCCGCCGGGGCCGCCCTCGACGCCTGGCGCGCACGCGGCCGCCCATCGCTCGCGGGCCCCACGTCGGGATCGGCTCTGTTGCTCGGGGCGAAGGGTGGGCGCCTCGACCCGCGGATGGCGCGCTCCGTGGTCCACGCGGCCACACGTTCCGTGGAGGGTGCGCCCGACATCGGTCCACACGGTCTGCGTCATTCGGCGGCCACGCACCTGCTCGAGGGCGGCGCCGACCTGCGCGTCGTGCAGGAACTGCTCGGCCACTCATCGCTGGCGACCACACAGCTCTACACCCACGTCGGCGTCGAGCGTCTGCGTGCGGTCCACCGTCAGGCCCATCCCCGGGCCTGACCGCCGGCCGTTCCGGCGGCGAGGACGGCGCCTACGGGTTTGAGTCGCACACGGACCGCGCCCAGGAGGGCCAACGGATTGAGGTAGCGGGCCGCCGACCCCGCACCACGCCGCGCGCCCCAGTGCAGACACGCCGACACGCAGCCGGGATGCACGCCCTCGACGGTGCCCACCAGCGAGCCCCGCACGACCGTCGTCCCCACCGAGACCGTCGCGGTCACCGGCTCATAGGTGGTGAGCACGCCGTCGGGATGCATCACCGACACCACGGGCTTGCCGGCGACCACACCCGCGAAATGCACCACACCCGATCCGGCCGAGAAGACCGGCGCACCGGTCGCCGCGGCCAGATCGACCCCGCGGTGACCCGCCAGCCAGCGTTTCGCCGGGGGATCGAAGCCCCGGACCACCTCCGGCCGCGGACTCAGCGGCCAGCCGTAGCCGCCCGGGGTGAGTCCCTCGGCCCTCGATGCCCCGGGCACGGCGACGATCGCGACGACGAGTACCGCGACGAGGGCCGCGAGCGTCACCGCCGACCTCAGCAACTGCGTCGGACACCTCCCGTCGGACCGCGACGACCTCGACCGCCGAGACGAGACGAGCACAGATGTCGCCGACCCCTCGTCCCGTATCGGCGACCGACCGGGTTCGGGACGATTCGCGACCGGGTCATCTCCGGCGACATCTGTGCTCACACCGGTTCAGACGGTGGCCGTCGACCTGCGGTTCCATCCTTGCGACCAGCGATTTCGTGGGCGGGGCGGCCCGTGCGTACACTGAACGACGCACTTCGTCCATCCGGACGCGGTGACTTCGCACGCCTGCACAACCCGGGTGGCACCTCGCGCATGCGGGGCTCGTGCCCGGAACACCTCCGATCAGGCAGTCCGACGGACCCTCGAGTCCGCACGGTTCTGATCGGACCCAGGCGTCAGGGTCGGGCGCACGACGCTCCCGACGACCAACTGCACACGGAAGAAGAACACACACATGGCTGTAGTGACCATGAAGCAGCTGCTCGACAGCGGCGCTCATTTCGGGCACCAGACCCGTCGTTGGAATCCCAAGATGAAGCGATTCATCTTCACCGATCGCAACGGCATCTACATCATCGATCTGCAGCAGACGCTGACCTACATCGACAAGGCCTACGAGTTCGTCAAGGAGACCGTCGCACACGGCGGCACCGTCCTGTTCGTCGGCACCAAGAAGCAGGCCCAGGAGTCGATCGCCGCTGAGGCGACCCGCGTCGGCATGCCGTACGTGAACCAGCGCTGGCTCGGCGGCATGCTCACCAACTTCTCCACCGTCCACAAGCGTCTCCTGCGTCTCAAGGAGCTCGAGACGATGGAGCAGACCGGCGGTTTCGAGGGTCGCACCAAGAAGGAAATCCTCATGCTCACGCGTGAGATGACCAAGCTCGACCGCACCCTCGGCGGTATCCGCGACATGGCCCGCGTGCCCTCGGCCGTGTGGATCGTGGACACCAACAAGGAGCACATCGCCGTCGGCGAGGCCCGCAAGCTGAACATCCCGGTCATCGCGATCCTCGACACCAACTGCGATCCCGACCTGGTCGACTATCCGATCCCGGGTAACGACGACGCCATCCGCAGCGCCGCGCTGCTGACCCGCGTGGTCGCCTCGGGCGTCGCCGAAGGCCTTCAGGCGCGTGCCGGCCAGAACGCCGGCGACACCAAGCCCGAGTCCGGAGCGGGCGAGCCGCTCGCCGAGTGGGAGCAGGAACTGCTCACCCAGGCGACGACCCCCGCAGCAGGCACCGAGGCACCGGCCACCGAGGCGACCGCCCCGGCGACCACGACCGAGGCAGCGCCCGCGGCCGCCGACGAGGCGCCCGCACAGGCCTGACCGATCGAGCCCTCGGGCTCGAGCGACGACGAGGGCGTCGGGCCATCAGGCCCGGCGCCCGAATCGCGTCTGACACCGTCGGCGTCACACGACGTCGGCACCCACGACGCGACGACGCGCCTCACGAGCGTGGGCGTCGCGACACCGATGAAGGAGGCTCGCCGCACATGGCGAACTACACCGCTGCCGACGTCAAGCGGCTCCGCGAGCTCACGGGCTCGGGAATGCTCGACTGCAAGAACGCTCTGGCCGACAACGACGGCGACTTCGACAAGGCCGTCGAACAGCTCCGCATCAAGGGCGCGAAGGACGTCGGCAAGCGTGCCGAGCGGTCCACCGCCGAAGGCCTCGTCGCCACCCGCGACGGCGTCATGATCGAGATCAACTGCGAGACCGACTTCGTGGCGAAGAACGACGAGTTCCAGAAGCTCGCCGACGCCGTCGTCACCGCGGCCGCCGAGCAGAAGGCGACAGACCTGGAGTCGCTCGGTGCCGCGACGCTGGGCGATCAGACCGTCACCGAGGCCGTGGCCGCGCTGTCGGCGAAGATCGGCGAGAAGCTCGAGCTGCGTCGCGTCGTCTCCTATGACGGCCCCGTCGCGAGCTACCTCCACAAGCGCGCCTCGGATCTGCCGCCCGCCGTCGGCGTCCTCGTGCAGTACAGCGGCGACGGCGCTGAGGCGGCCGAGGCCGCACGCGGTGCCGCCATGCAGGTCGCCGCACTGAAGGCCCGCTACGCCACCCGCGACGAGGTCCCCGCCGACATCGTCGAGAACGAGCGGTCCATCGCCGAGAAGACCGCCCGCGAGGAGGGCAAGCCCGAGCAGGCGCTGCCCAAGATCGTCGAGGGTCGCGTCAACGGCTTCTACAAGGACGTCGTCCTCATCGACCAGTCGTCGGTGCAGGATTCGAAGAAGACGGTCAAGGCCGTCCTCGACGAGGCCGGCGTCACCGTGACCGCGTTCTCGCGCTTCGAGGTCGGCCAGGCCTGACCGACCCGACCCAGTCCACGACAGGCCCCGGTGAGCACCGCGCTCACCGGGGCCTGTCGTGTACGCATAGGATCACTACCGACAACCGGTCTTCTCCGACGCTGCCGCGGTGGCCCGGATCGCCCGTCCGGTGAGCGCTGAACGGAAGGCATGATGTGACCGAGATCGACGGGGGAACGATCGACGGGGGAGCGCGCCCCGGTTTCCGTCGGGTGGTCCTCAAACTCGGCGGCGAGATGTTCGGCGGCGGCAAGGTCGGGCTCGATCCCGACGTGGTCTCCACCGTCGCCGCCCAGATCTCCGAGGTGGTGCGCAGCGGCGTACAGGTCGCGGTCGTCATCGGCGGCGGCAACTTCTTCCGCGGCGCCGAACTCCAGCAGCGCGGGCTCGAGCGCAGTCGCTCGGACTACATGGGCATGCTCGGTACCGTCATGAACAGCCTTGCGCTGCAGGACTTCCTGGAGAAGTCCGGCGTGGTCACCCGGGTGCAGACCGCGATCACCATGGGCCAGGTGGCCGAGCCCTACATCCCTCTGCGCGCCCAGCGCCACCTCGAGAAGGGCCGCGTGGTCATCTTCGGCGCCGGCATGGGCATGCCGTACTTCTCCACCGACACCACCGCCGCGCAGCGCGCACTCGAGATCAAGGCCGAGGTAGTGCTGATGGCCAAGGCGGTCGACGGTGTGTACTCCGACGACCCGCGCACGAACCCCGACGCGACGCTCTACAGCGAGATCAGCCACCGCGAGGTCATCGAGAAGGGCCTCGCCGTCGCCGACTCCACCGCGTTCAGCCTCTGCATGGACAACAAGATGCCGATGCTCGTGTTCAACCTGTTGCGCGAGGGGAACATCGCGCGTGCGGTGGCGGGTGAGAAGATCGGAACCCTGGTCACCTCGTGATCACCACCAGTCACATCAGCACGAATCGCGCGACCCGCAGCGAGCACACAACGGAGGCGAAACCGTGATCGACGAAGCACTCTTCGATGCCGAGGAGAAGATGGAGAAAGCCGTCGGTGTGGCCAAGGACGATATGGGGTCGATCCGGACCGGACGCGCGAACCCCTCGATGTTCAACCGCATCGTCATCGACTACTACGGTGCGATGACACCGATCACGCAGGTCTCGTCGATCACCGCCCCCGAGGCGCGCATGATCATCATCAAGCCCTACGAGGCGTCGTCGCTCAACGCGATCGAGACCGCTATCCGCAACTCCGACCTCGGTGTGAACCCCACCAACGACGGCAACATCATCCGGGTGGCGATCCCGCAGCTGACCGAGGAGCGTCGCCGCGAGCTGGTCAAGCAGGTGAAGTCGAAGGGCGAGGACGCGAAGATCTCCATCCGCAACGTCCGCCGCAAGGCCGCCGACGAGCTCAAGCGGATCCAGAAGGACGGCGAGGCCGGCGAGGACGAGGTCAACCGGGCCGAGAAGGATCTCGACAAGACCACGGCCGGTTACGTCGCCCAGGTCGACGACCTGGTGACGCGCAAAGAGGGCGAACTGCTCGAGGTGTGAGAGCGCAGGACGGCGACCGGGTGACCGCGACGAACGGCGACCCGCACGGAACGACAGACAAGGACAGGGTGTGAGTGAAGCGAGGCCGACGGCCGCTCCGGACCCGTCCTCCTCCGACCCGTCCGCGCCCGCGGCACCGGAGAAGAAGTCCCGGGCCGGGCGCGATCTGCCCGCGGCCTTCGCCGTC
The DNA here is from genome assembly GCF_001424365.1 of Williamsia sp. Leaf354. Classification (NCBI taxonomy): domain Bacteria; kingdom Bacillati; phylum Actinomycetota; class Actinomycetes; order Mycobacteriales; family Nocardiaceae; genus Williamsia; species Williamsia sp. Leaf354. The sequence goes on along the minus strand of NZ_LMPL01000002.1, from coordinate 595,224 downwards.
GGCGGCGGCCTCGGCGTCGGCGTCATCCTGATCCTCGTATTCGCGCCGCTGGTGTGGATCCCGGTGGTGGCGGTGTCCATCGCCGTGGCGACCTGGGAGGTGGCCAAGCGGGTCCGCGCCGGTGGCTACGACGTCGGGATCATCCCTCTCATCGGCGGTGGTCAGGCGATCATGTGGACCGCGTGGCCTTTCGGTGCGACCGGTGCGCTGGTGTCGTTCGTGGCGACCGTCCTCGTCGCGATGATCTGGAAGTTGCTGTCGCAGGGGCGGACGACGGCGCCGGTCAACTATCTGCGCGATCTCGCGGTGACGGTGCTGATCCTCGCGTGGTTGCCGCTGCTCGCGTCGTTCGCCGTCGCGATGGTGCTGCAGAGCCACGGATGGGCGCGTGTGTTGACGCTCATGATCGTGGTCGTGTGCTCGGACGTGGGCGGCTACACCGCAGGCGTCCTCTTCGGCAAGCACCCGATGGTGCCCGCCATCTCGCCCAAGAAGTCGTGGGAGGGCATGGCGGGGTCGTTGGTCTTCGGCACGGTGGGCGCGGTGCTCGTCGTCACCTACCTCGTCGACGCCCACTGGTGGATCGGCCTCATCCTCGGACCCGTGCTCGTGGTGTGCGCGACGCTCGGTGACCTCGTCGAGTCGCAGGTCAAGCGCGATCTCGGCATCAAGGACATGGGCACCCTGCTGCCCGGCCACGGCGGCATCATGGACCGACTCGACTCGATCCTGCCGTCGGCGTTCGTCGTGTGGGCCATCCTCGGCGCCCTGCTCTGAGCCGGGCCGCAGCGGACACCGACCGTCGCGCGCCGCGCCCGGGGGACGCGACGCGCGACGAGTGACCTCAGGCCTTGCGCACCGCGCGGCGTACCTGGAACATCCGCGCACCGCCGACGACCGCGGTGATCAGTGCGCCGGCGATCGCGGCGATCAACAGGCTCACGCCCTGCGGCAGGTTGACCTCCCAAAAGAAGAGCTGGATCGCCTGCTTGTCGAGGTTCTGGACGATGAAGACGAGCAGCAGGATGAGGACGATCGCGCCGACGATGAGGCCGACCCACGCGGACTTGGTCCGGGTGTGCTGCACCTCGCTGAGGGCCTGCTTCACGGAGTCCTGATGGGCGGGTCCGGAGGTGTCGTCGACCGGGGGGAGATCCGATGCGGACTTGTGGGGATCGGCCGGGGTCGGCTCGTTGTATGTCATGCCCACATCATCCCTCGTCGGACACCCGCGACGCGACAGGTCCGGCGCGACAGGCGGGCGACGCGGCCCGATTGGATTTCCACCCCGAACTGCGAGAACGTTGACCCATGCCCGGTCTCGACCTCCCGTTGGTCTTCGACGCCCCCAAGCGGGGACGTCCGCCCACGCATCTGGCCGATCTGGACCGCGCGCAGCGCACCGAGGCCGTCACGAAGCTCGGTCTGCCGGGGTTCCGTGCCGACCAGCTCGCCCGCCAGTACTACGGACGTCTCGAGGCCGACCCGGAGGCGATGACCGATCTCCCCGCCGCGGTCCGGACCGCGGTCGGCGCGGCGTTGTTCCCGACGTTGATGACCCCGGTCCGACACATCTCGTGCGACGACGGCACCACACGGAAGACGCTGTGGCGCCTCCACGACGGAACGATGCTCGAGTCGGTGCTCATGGGCTACTCCGACCGCACCACGGTGTGCGTGTCGTCGCAGGCGGGCTGCGGCATGGCGTGCCCGTTCTGCGCGACCGGCCAGGGCGGTCTCGACCGCAACCTGTCGACCGCAGAGATCGTCGACCAGGTCCGCGCGGCGGCGCGAGCGGTTGCCGAGGGTGAACTGTCCGGCGGCGCGCCGAACACGCGCCGTCTGTCGAACGTGGTGTTCATGGGGATGGGCGAGCCGCTCGCGAACTACAACCGGGTCCGAGACGCGGTGTCGCGCATCATCTCCCCGGCCCCTGAGGGGCTCGGCATCTCGCAGCGATCGGTCACCGTCTCCACGGTGGGCCTCGCGCCGGCGATCCGGCGGCTGGCCGATGAGGGGTGGCAGGTGCGCCTCGCGGTGTCGCTGCACACACCCGACGACGAACTCCGCGACACGCTGGTCCCGGTCAACAACCGGTGGTCGGTCGACGAGGTCCTCTCGGCCGCACGGTATTACGCCGACACCTCGGGTCGCCGCGTCTCGATCGAGTACGCCCTCATCAAGGACGTCAACGACCAGCCCTGGCGTGCCGACCTGCTGGCGAAACGACTGCGCAAGCACCTCGGCCAGCTGGTGCACGTGAACGTCATCCCGCTCAACCCGACACCGGGCAGCGAATGGGACGCCGCGCCCAAGCCGGTCGAGCGCGAGTTCGTGCGACGGGTCGTGGCCGGGGGAGTGGCGTGCACCGTCCGCGACACCCGCGGACAGGAGATCGCGGCTGCCTGCGGGCAGCTCGCGGCCGAGGGTTAGACCGGGACGCTCAGTTCCGCCACTTGCCGCGACGCAGGTACACGTCGCGCAGCAGCACGAACCACAGTGCCGCGGTGAAACCGATTAGGTACAGGTCCTCGACGTGCCCCTGGTGGTTGCCGATGATCATGGCCAGCAGCGCGATACCGCTGATCCAGCCGGCGATGCGCATCGCCGGCAGGCTCTCGCCGTGCCACCCGAAGCGGGCCGAGGGGGCGTCCGGCGGCTCGTGGGCCCATCCGGTGTCGACGACCTCGACCTCGTGGGAATGGGTGTCGGCGTGCTCGACCTCGCTGCTTGCCACTGGTTTCTCCTTCTCGTGACCGGTGTCGCGGCGGTCGGCCGCGGTCAACGATGGCGCGTAGTAGGCACAGCATATCGTCGGCACCGACCCCGGTGCACCGGCGCATCGACGATGGGAGGATGACGGGCGTGTCGCTGTCGAGATACCGGTCCGAGAACCTGCCCCGCGACCTCGTTGGGTACGGGGAGCACCGTCCCCACCCGCACTGGCCGGACGACGCTGCCATCGCCGTGCAGTTCGTCCTGAACTACGAGGAGGGGTCGGAGAACAGCGTCCTCGACGGCGACCCGGCCAGCGAGACGTTCCTCTCCGAGATGGCCGCGCCGGCCGCCTATCCCGACCGGCACATGAGCATGGAATCGCTGTACGAGTACGGGTCCCGTGCCGGCGTGTGGCGCGTGTTGCGCACCTTCGAGCGCCGCGGGCTGCCGCTGACGGTGTTCGCCGTCGCCCAGGCGATGGCCCGCAACCCCGAGGTCGCCGCGGCGTTCGTCGAGCGCGGTCACGAGATCGCCGCGCACGGCCTGCGGTGGCTCAACTATCAACAGACGCCGCCCGAGGTCGAACGTGCGCACATGGCCGAGGCCGTCGACCTGCTCACCGAGATCACCGGGGAGGCCCCCGTCGGCTGGTACACCGGTCGCGACTCCCCGAACACCCGGTCGCTGGTCATCGCCCACGGCGGATTCCTCTACGACTCCGACAGCTACGCCGACGACCTGCCGTACTGGGTCCCGATCCCCGCATCGGCGGAGGACAAGCCGGCCGGACACCACCTGGTGGTCCCGTACACCCTCGACACCAACGACATGCGCTTCTCGTCGTCGTCGGGCTTCTCGACCGGCGAGGACTTCTTCGCCCACCTGCGCGACGCGTTCGACGTGCTCTACGCCGAGGGGACCGCCGGCGCCCCGGCGATGCTGTCGATCGGCCTGCACTGCCGGATCGTCGGCCGCCCCGCGCGGATCGCGGCACTGGAACGATTCCTCGACCACGTGCAGTCCCACGAACGGGTGTGGATCGCCCGACGGGTCGACGTGGCCCGGCATTGGCACGCCCACCACCGCCCACCACAATGAGTCGGTGACCCCCAGCGACGCACCCTCCGTCAGGCGAGTCCTGATCCTCGGCTCCACCGGCTCGATCGGTGTGCAGGCCCTCGAGGTGATCGCCGCCAACCCCGACAAGTTCATCGTCGTCGGGGTCGGGGCGGGCGGGTCGACCATCGACCTCCTCGCACAGCAGATCTCGACGCTGGGCCTGGGCGCCGAGGCGGTCGCGGTCGCCGACGTCGCTGCCGCCCGGGAGCTCGCCGACCGGATGGGCTGGTCGTCGGTCCGCTCGGGTCCCGATGCCATGTGCGACCTCGTCGAGTCGGTTCCCGCCGACGTCGTCCTCAACGCCGTCGTCGGATCCCTGGGCCTGCGCCCCACCCTCGCGGCCCTGGCGACGGGCGCGTCACTGGCCCTGGCGAACAAGGAATCGCTGGTCGCCGGAGGCGCCCTGGTCCTCGCCGCGGCCGCCCCCGATCAGATCGTGCCCGTCGACTCCGAGCACTCGGCCATCGCGCAGTGCCTCCGGGCCGGCACAGCGGCCGAGGTGGACCGACTGGTGCTGACCGCGTCCGGCGGTCCCTTCCGCGGCCACACCGCCGAGCAGCTGGAGTCGGTGACACCCGAGCAGGCGGGCAAGCACCCGACGTGGTCGATGGGTCCGATGATCACGCTGAACTCGGCGACCCTGGTCAACAAGGCCCTCGAGGTGGTCGAGGCGCACCTGCTGTTCGGGGTGCCCTACGACCGCATCGACGTGACCGTCCACCCGCAGTCGATCGTGCACTCGATGGTGACCTTCGTCGACGGCGCCACCGTCGCCAAGGCCTCGCCGCCGTCGATGAAGCTGCCGATCGCCTTGGCCCTCGGGTGGCCGCATCGGGTGCCCGGCGCATCGGCCGCCTGCGACTTCTCCACGGCGTCGTCGTGGACCTTCGAACCCGTCGACTCCGAGGTGTTCGGGGCCATCGACCTGGCCCGATCGGCCGGCACACGGGGCGGATCGCTGACCGCGGTGTTCAACGCGGCGAACGAGGCGGCGGCCGACGGGTTCTTCGCGGGCACCATCGCGTTCCCTCGGATCGTGGGTGTCATCGGCGACGTCCTCGCTCAGGCCGACGAGTGGACCAGCACCCCGGGTACCGTGGAGGAGGTGCTCGCGGCCGACGACTGGGCCCGCCGCCGCGCACACGAACTGGTCACACGCCACGCGAGGTGATCGCGGGCGCAGACCGGCGTCAGAACGTGACAACGACAACTGGAGGTCTCGAGCGCGGTGGGTTTCATCCTGGGTGTGCTGCTGTTCGCGGTCGGCCTGTTGCTGTCGATCGCGTGGCACGAGTGTGGGCACATGTGGGCCGCACAACGCACCGGCATGCTCGTGCGCCGTTACTTCATCGGCTTCGGCCCGACCATCTGGTCGACGAGACGCGGTGACACCGAGTACGGACTCAAGTGGCTGCCGCTGGGTGGGTTCTGCGACATCGCCGGCATGACCACCTACGACGAGATCGACCCCCGGTTTGAACACCGGGCGATGTACCGCCAGAAGGCGTGGAAGCGCCTCGTGGTGTTGCTGGCCGGGCCGATGCAGAACTTCGTCCTCGGCTTCGTGCTGATCGTGATCCTCGCGCTGACCGCCGGACTGCCGGTGATCAGCGGGAAGACCGAGGTGTCGGTCGGGTCGATGGCGTGCGTGGCGCCGTCGGTGCAACCCAACGGCGACCTCACCCCCTGCTCGGGCGGCAGCCCGGCCCAGGCCGCGGGACTGCGCACCGGCGACCGCGTGATCGCGGTGAACGGTGATCGCGGTGACAACTCTGGCGAGCTGGTCGCCGCCATCCAGAAGGCGACCGGCTCGGTGGCGATCACCGTCGAGCGCGACGGACGCGAGCAGACGCTCACCGTGCCCGTGTCGCAGGTGCAGCGACCGGTCCGCAACAGCGACGGCACCACCACGACCGCCACCGTCGGTGCGATCGGTGTGGGGCTCGGTGACAAGGGCATCAACGAGTACACGGCGCTGACCGCGGTCCCCGGGGCCGTGGTGTTCACCGGCCAGCTGGTTGCGCGCACATGGGATGCGCTGCTGTCGCTGCCACAGAAGGTCGGCGCGCTGTGGACGTCGGTGACCGGCGGGGAACGTTCTGCGGACACCCCCGTCAGCGTCTACGGCGCCTCGGTCATCGGCGGTCAGGCCGCCGAGGTCGGCAACTGGGCCTTCTTCATCTTCCTGCTGGCGAGCATCAACTTCTTCCTCGGCCTGTTCAACCTCGTCCCGCTGCTGCCGCTCGACGGCGGTCACATGGCGCTCATCGGATACGAGAAGGGACGCAACGCGGTCCGCCGTCGCCTCGGCAAGGCTGCGAAGGGTCCCGTCGACTACCTCAAGCTGATGCCCGCGACCTACGCGGTGCTCGCGGTGATGGGCTGCTACATGGTCCTCACCCTCTCCGCCGACATCATCAATCCGATCAAACTCAACTTCTAGGAAGCGACAGCCATGAGCAGCGACAGCACATCCGGTCCGATGTCGATCGGACTCGGTATGCCCGCAGCACCCCCGCCGGTGCTCGCGCCGCGCCGGAAGACCCGCCAGATCCAGGTCGGCACGGTCGGTGTCGGCAGCGACCACCCCATCTCGGTGCAGTCGATGACGACCACCAAGACCCACGACATCAACGCGACCCTGCAGCAGATCGCCGAGCTGACCGCATCGGGCTGCGACATCGTCCGGGTGGCCTGCCCCCGGCAGGAGGACGCCGACGCGCTCGCGATCATCGCGAAGAAGAGTCAGATCCCGGTGATCGCCGACATCCACTTCCAGCCGCGCTACATCTTCGCCGCGATCGACGCCGGATGTGCCGCCGTACGCGTCAATCCCGGCAACATCAAGGAGTTCGACGGGCGCGTGAAGGACGTCGCGCTCGCCGCGAAGGACGCGAACATCCCGATTCGCATCGGCGTCAACGCCGGTTCGCTGGACCCGCGTCTGCTCGCGAAGTACGGCAAGGCGACTCCCGAGGCCCTCGTGGAGTCGGCGCTGTGGGAGGCGGGCCTGTTCGAGGAGCACGGGTTCGGCGACATCAAGATCTCGGTGAAGCACAACGATCCGGTGATCATGGTCGAGGCCTACCGTCAGCTCGCCGCGCAGTCGGACTATCCACTGCACCTCGGCGTGACCGAGGCCGGCCCGGCGTTCCAGGGCACCATCAAGTCCGCGGTCGCGTTCGGTGCGTTGCTGTCCGAGGGCATCGGCGACACCATCCGCGTGTCGCTGTCGGCCCCGCCGGCCGAGGAGATCAAGGTCGGCGACCAGATCCTGCAGTCGTTCAACCTGCGTCCCCGCAAGCTCGAGATCGTGTCCTGCCCCTCGTGCGGCCGTGCGCAGGTCGACGTCTACAAACTCGCCGACGAGGTGAGTGCCGGACTCGAGGGCATGGAGGTGCCGTTGCGCGTCGCGGTCATGGGCTGCGTCGTCAACGGCCCCGGTGAGGCCCGTGAGGCCGACCTGGGTGTGGCCTCGGGCAACGGCCGCGGACAGATCTTCGTCAAGGGAGAGGTCATCAAGACCGTGCCCGAGGCGCAGATCGTGGAAACTCTGATCGAAGAAGCTCTTCGCATTGCCGCCGATTCGGGGGAGACTGGCGATGGTGCCACCACCGGATCGCCGGTCGTCAGCGTCGGATAGCCCACCGACGCCTGCGACAGGCGCATCGTCTCCACCTCTCGACCCGTCGTCCGACAGGTCGGGCCACCACTGCCCGGGCCGGGAGCGACCGTGTTGAAGTTGTTGGGCGACAAGCCCCTCGGCGCACGCGACGCCGAGGCGGTCGGTGCCGCACTGGCTCTCGACCCGGTCGCGATGTGCATGGTGGCCGCGCGGGTGGAGGAGCAGGGCGTGACCCCGCGTCTGCTCGGCGGCGAACTGTGGACCAACACCGAACCGACGACGTCGCTGTGTTTCTCGGGCGCGAACCTCATCCCGATGCTCGGTGACGCCGCCGACATGGAGATGTTCGCCGCCCGCGCGACCCGCAACCCCCGCGTGTGCTCGTCGATCGTCGGGCGGGCCGACCACGTCCTGGCGTTCTGGGAGCACGCCAAGGCGCACTGGGGACCCGCACGTGAGGTCCGCGCCGATCAACCGCTCCTCGCGATGTCGGGGCCGCCGTCGGTGGGTCCCGACCGAGCCGTCCGGCGCGTGCGCATCAGCGAGATCGACGCCTACCTGCCGGCCGCGATCGAGATGTTCCACGGCGAGGTGGGCGTCGACCCGTGCGCCGGCGACGGCGGCCGGTCCTACCGGCGACGCATCGCCTCACTGATCGGCGCGGGCCGCGCGTTCGCCCGATTCGAGAACGGTGAGGTCGTCTTCAAGGCCGAGATCGGCTCGATGTCGTCCACCGTCGGCCAGATCCAGGGCGTGTGGGTCGCTCACCACCGCCGCGGTGAGGGACTCGGTGCATCCGGCACCGCCGCGGTCGTGTCCGCGATCGCCGCCGAGGGACGCACCTCGAGCCTCTACGTCAACGGCTTCAACACCGCGGCCCGCGCCGCCTACGCGAAGGTCGGCTTCGCCGAGGTCGGCACGTTCGCGACCGTTCTCGTCGACTGATCCATCCCTCGGCGATCCCTGGGGAGATTCTCAGGTGCAGCCGCTGCGTGGCACCACGATCGGGCGGGGTGGGGCACCTAGTCTCGGTCTCGATGACGACTTCGCACCCGCCTCGATCGCGCCGCCTCGCCGCTCGTCTGGGCGCCGTCGCGGTGGCCGCGATCATCGTGGCCGCGGGCACGGCGTGCTCCGACACCGACGACGGGCCGCGCGCGGCCGCGGCGTCGTTCCTCGAGGTGTTCGGTGGTCACCGCACCGATCAGGCGGCGGCCCGCACCGACTCCCCGCAGCAGGCATCGACCGACATCGACGCCGCATGGTCGGGACTGCAGGCGTCGGCGATGACCGCGACCGCAGGCCGGACGAAGGTCTCCGGGGACACCGCCACGGTCGACGTCACCTACGCCTGGACCCTCCCGCGCGCCCAGACCTGGAAGTACACCGCGACGCTGAACATGGCCCGCGCCGACTCGGGATGGCAGGTGCGGTGGGACTCCACCGACATCCACCCCGATCTCGGTGCAACGCAACGGATGTCGCTGGAGTCGATCCCTGCCCCGGTGGGCTCGGTGAACGAGTCCGACGGGTCGTCGGTGCTCGTCCCCGGAACGGTCTACCGGGTCGGGATCGACGCGACGAAGGCCGCCGCGACGGGATCGGTCGCCGATTCGGCCACGCAGTTGGCGTCGGTGGTCGGCCGGTTCGTCCCGAAGGTCAGCGCCCAGGCGATCGCCGAGGCCGCCACGGCGACCTCGGGCACCTACTCTGTCGCCACCCTCGACCGTGGCCAGTTCGACCAGGTCAGTGACCTGTTGGCCGCCATCCCGGGAGTGACCAGCACCGACCTCGCCGACCTGGTTCCCACCGACCCGACGTTCGCGCCCGATCTGCTCGGTCAGGTCAAGAAGCAGGTGGCCAGCGACCTCGACGGCAAGGCCGGCTGGCGGGTGTTGTCGCTCAACGCCAACGGTGCCACCGCCGGGGTGCTCGCCGAGGTCGACCCCGCGCCGTCGCCGTCGGTGTCGATCAGCCTGTCCCGCAGCGTCCAACAGGCCGCACAACGCGCCGTCGACGCCGCGTCACGGTTCCAGACGATGATGGTGGTGATCCAGCCGTCCACCGGGCGGCTGCTGGCCGTCGCGCAGAATGCGCTGGCCGACAAGGTCGGTCCGCTCGCGACGATCGGTCAGTACCCGCCCGGGTCGACGTTCAAGATGGTGACCTCGGCCGCGGCGATCGGTACCGGCCTGTCGACCCCGTCGACGACCGTCGGATGTCCCGGAGAGGTGACGATCGGGCAGCGCACCATCCCGAACTACGACAACTTCTCCCTCGGGGACGTCTCGATGCTCCAGGCCTTCGCGAAGTCGTGCAACACCACCTTCGCCAAGCTGGCCAGCGAGATGGGGCCGTCGGATCTGGCCCATGCCGCGGCCTCGATGGGCATCGGCACCCGCTACGACGTGCCCGGCATCCCCGTCGACTCCGGCTCGGTGCCGATCGCCCCGGAGCTGATCTCCCGCACCGAGGACGGGTTCGGTCAGGGCAAGGTGCTCACCAGTCCGTTCGGTCTGGCCCTGGTCGCGGCGACCGTCGCCCACGGCTCCACCCCGGTGCCGCAACTCATCCTCGACCGCGCGACCACCGTGTCGGGTCCGCACCCGACGATCAGCCCCGACGTGATCCGACAGCTGCGGCCGATGATGCGCGCGGTGGTCGTCGACGGCACCGCCGACCGGATCAAGGACCAGGGTGAGGTCTACGGAAAAACCGGTGAGGCCGAGGTCCCCGGCGGCTCCCACGCCTGGTTCGCCGGCTACCGCGGCGACCTCGCCTTCGCGACGCTGGTGGTGCTCGGGGCGAGTTCGGACAACGCCGTCGCGGTGACCCGTGACTTCTTCACCGCACTGCCGCCGGACTTCCTGGACTGACGACGCGCGCCGGCCCCGTCGCGGCCGCCCGATACGATGGACGCCATGTCCGTACGCACTGCTCTGCAGCCCGGGGTCGTCTCGCCGACCCTGCCGGTGCCGCCGTCGATCCCGCGACCGGAGTACGCGTGGCGTTCGACCGTGAACGAGGGCCACGAGCCGTGGGTGCAGACCCCGGAGACGATCGAGAAGATGCGCGTTGCCGGTCGCATCGCCGCCGACGCCCTCGCCGAGGCCGGCAAGGCGGTGGCGCCGGGCGTGACGACCGACGCCCTCGACCGGATCGCCCACGAGTACATGATCGATCACGGCGCCTACCCGTCGACCCTCGGCTACCGCGGGTTCCCGAAGTCCTGCTGCACCTCACTCAACGAGGTGATCTGCCACGGCATCCCGGACTCGACGGTCATCGCCGACGGCGACATCGTCAACATCGACGTCACCGCCTACATCGACGGCGTGCACGGCGACACCAACGCGACCTTCCTCGCCGGTGACGTGAGCGCCGAACACGCCGACCTCGTCGAACGCACCCACACCGCCACCATGCGGGCCATCAAGGCCGTCCGACCCGGGCGCGAGCTCAACGTCATCGGCCGGGTGATCGAGGCCTACGCGAACCGCTTCGGGTATTCGGTGGTGCGCGATTTCACCGGTCACGGCATCGGTGAGACCTTCCACAACGGACTCATCGTCCTGCACTATGACCAGCCGAACGTGGACACGGTGATGGAGCCGGGGATGGTGTTCACGATCGAGCCGATGATCAATCTCGGCGCGTTGGCGTGGGACATGTGGGACGACGACTGGACGGTGGTCACCCGCGACAAGAAGTGGACCGCCCAGTTCGAGCACACGCTCGTCGTAACCGACGACGGCGCCGAGATCCTCACGCTGCCATCGGAGTAGGGCGTCGGTGAGCGGCGCACTCCTGATCGGCGGCACCAGTTCCGACGCGGGCAAGAGCCTGCTCGTGGCCGGTCTCTGCCGCGTGCTGCACCGCCGCGGCCTGTCGGTCGCGCCGTTCAAGGCGCAGAACATGTCCAACAACTCCGTCGTCACCGCCGACGGCGGCGAGATCGGACGCGCCCAGGGCATGCAGGCGTTCGCCTGCGGACTCGCCCCCTCGACCCGGTTCAACCCGGTGCTGCTCAAACCCGGTAGCGACCGTCGATCCCAGGTGGTGGTGCGCGGGGTCGCCGACGGGTGGATCACGGCGACCGACTACCACTCGCGCCGCGCCGCACTCGCCGACATCGTGGCATCCGAACTCGCCTCGCTGCGCGGCGATTTCGACGTCGTGGTGTGCGAGGGCGCCGGATCGATCGCCGAGATCAACCTGCGCGCCACCGACATCGCCAACATGGGCCTCGCGGCCGCCGCCGACATCCCGGTCGTGGTGGTCGGTGACATCGATCGCGGGGGAGTGCTGGCGCATCTGCTCGGCAGCGTCGCCGCGCTCCCGCCCGAGGATCAGTCACGGGTCGCCGGGTTCCTGATCAACAAGTTCCGTGGCGCACAGTCGATCCTCGACCCCGGATTGCGCCAACTGCACCACCTGTGTGGCCGCCCGACTCTCGGGGTGATCCCGTGGGCCGACGACATGTGGCTCGACGCCGAGGACTCGCTGTCGTCACCGATCGGGCGCGCGATCGGTCCCTCGACCCCCGCGCTCGGGTCGCAACGCATCACCGTCGCGGCCATCCGTCTCCCTCGACTGTCGAACTCGACCGACCTCGAGGCACTCGCGTGCGAACCGGGCGTCGACGTCCGGTGGGTCGACGACATGGCCTCGGTGGCCGCCGCCGACCTGGCGGTCCTGCCCGGCACGCGCGCCACCGTCTCCGACCTCGCCTGGCTCCGCGCACGCGGACTGGACGCAGCGCTCATCGACCGGGCGGCACACGGTCGCCCGATCGTCGCGGTCTGCGGCGGCTACCAGATGCTCGCGCGACGGATCGACGACACGGTCGAATCCGGGGGCGGCGTCGTCGACGGACTCGGACTCCTCGACATCGACATCGTCTTCGACGAGACCAAGCTGGTCCGCGAGGTCCGGGGTCACCGCGACGGTGCCGGCGAGGACGCGATCACCGGTTATGAGATCCACCACGGTCGTCTCTCCCGCCCGGCGCCGCATCCGCACTGGATCGTCGACGACGAGAACGGGCCCGAGGGATGCGTGGTGGGCGCGGTGTGGGGCACCCACTGGCACGGACTGCTGGCCAACGGCGCCGTGCGGCGCGCAGTGCTCGCCGAGGTCGCCGACAGGGTCGGCAAGACCGGGTTCGTGGTGGCCCCCGACACCGATGTCGACGCTGCCCGCATGGCGCAGATCGACCTGATCGCCGACCTGTTCACCGCGCACGTAGACCTCGCCGCGATCGACGCACTCCTGGCCGACGGCGTGCCGCGGAGCCTGCCGACGGTCACGCTCGGGTTGGCTCCCACGACCTACTCCGCGTCGCCGGAGCGCCACGTAGGCTCGAGGTGATGAACGTCGACACGCAGATCGTGACCGTCGGTGACCACGACTTCACCGTCCGGGTGGGTGGGCCCCCCACCGGACCCGTCGTGTTGCTGCTGCACGGATTCCCCAGCAGTGGAACGTGTTTCGACGAGGTCGTACCGCGCCTGCACGATTCCGGCCTCCGCACCGTGGTACCCGACCAGCGCGGGTACTCCCCGGGCGCGCGACCGACTGATGTCGACGCCTACCGGTTGCCCCACCTCGTCGACGACGCGGTGGGCATCCTCGACGCACTCGGCATCTCCTACGCGTTGGTGGTCGGCCACGACTGGGGTGCGCTGGTCGCGTGGCATCTGGCCGGTCGACACCCGGGCCGCCTCACCGGGCTCGTCGCGGTGAGCGTCGGGCACCCGGGTGCCATCTCCGGCGCGTTGGCGACCGACGGGGACCAGCGTGAGCGCTCGTCGTACATCCCGAAGCTGATCGACCCCGCGGCCGAGGACGGCCTGCTCGCCGACGACGCCGCGTTCCTGCGCAGCATCGTGCCCGACGACTCGGTCGCACCGCTGCTGGAACGGTCCGGGCTGACCGGTGCCATCAACTGGTACCGCGCCAACTTCACCGGCGACATCAAGGCGAACCTCGCCTGTCCGCCCGTGGAGGTGCCGACCACCGTGGTGTGGAGCGACGGCGACACCGCCCTCGGGCGCGGACAGGCGGAGGGCAGCGGACGGATGGTCTACTCCGACTACCGATTCTGTGAACTGCCCGGCATCGACCACTGGATCCCGCAGAACGCACCCGCCGCCCTGGCCAGCGAGATCGCCCTGCGCTCCGCGACGTTCTGAGCACCGCGATGTCCACGAGTCCGATCCGACCACCGCGCAGGAGGTGGTGACGCAGTGCCGTACCTGGTCCTGATCTACGCCGTCATCATCGTCGCGGTCGCCATCGACATCGTCGTGGCCGACGGGCGTACCGTCCGCGGCCTGCCGAAGATGGTCTGGGTGCTCGGTGCGATGGTCCTGCCGCTGCTGGGACCGATCGCCTGGTTCGCGCTCGGACGGCCCTCGAAGGACGACGGCGACGACGAGGGCGCGCCTCCCCGCGAGGGCCGGCCGTCGAGGCCGTCGACGAAGCCCGCCGTGGCCCCGGCGCGGTCGGCCGCCGACGACGCCCGCGCCGAGGAGGAGTTCCGCCGCACGGTCCGCGAGCGCGCCGAGGCGCAACGCCGTGCCGCTCGCGATCAGCGCGGTCCCGACGTCTGAGGGCCCGCGCCGCAGATGCCACGATGACGCCATGACCCTCGACACCCTGGTCGTCGACACCCCGTCGGGACCCGTTCGCGCCGAGCACACCGACGGCCTGCTGCACGCACGCGGGATTCGATACGCCCGTGCGCGGCGATTCGAACCCTGTGCGCCCGTGCCGACGTGGACCGACACTCTCGACGCGACCCGTCGCGGACCGGCCTGCCCGCAGCTGCCGTCGCGCATCGAATCGGTCACCGGTCCGATGCTCACCGGACTCGATCTCGACGAGGACTGCCTGCGGGTGTCGGTGACCGCGCCGACGCCGGATGGTCGGGTCCGACCGGTGCTGGTGTGGCTGCACGGCGGCGCGTACGTCTCCGGTGGCGGTGAGAGCGAGAAGTACGCCCCCGAGGCACTGGCACGGGAGAACGACGTCGTCGTCGTGACCGTCACCTACCGACTCGGGATCCTCGGTTACCTCGGGATCGACGGTGTCGCACCCGCAAACCTCGGCCTGCTCGACCAGATCGCGGCCCTGCGGTGGGTGCGCGACGCCGTCGGTGCCTTCGGGGGAGACCCTGACGCGGTCACCGTGTTCGGCCACTCCGCCGGTGCCGACTCCATCGCCGCGTTGCTCGTCGCCGACGGCGCGCAGGGATTGTTCCATCGCGCGGTGCTGCAGAGTGCGCCGCTCGCCCTGCGTGGCGACGCCACGGCGATGTCGGCGGCGATGGGGACCGCCGCCCGTGCTGCGCTGGGCGACGACCCCGGCGGCCTCGCGATCGACGATGTCCTCGCCGCGCATACGGCCGCGCTGGCCGCTGCGACCGATTTCGGGTTCGCGTCGGGGATGGCGTTCGGACCCCAGTACGGCGAACACCCGCTCCCGGCGCTCGGCGAGGTCGCCGTGCGTCGCGCCGCGAGCGCCACGTCCGTCGAGGTGCTCATCGGGTGGACCTCCGACGACGGGAGCCCGTTCGTCGAGGCGATCCCACGTCTGCAGAGGCTCGCACACCTGCCGGTCGTGGGATCCACCCTGCGCCGACTGCTCACCGCGATCGTGACGCGGCGTGCGTTCTCCGCACCGGCGAAGGCATTCGCCGACGCCCACCGCACCGCCGGTGGCCGCGCGGTCACCTATGAGTTCTCCTGGGGTGCCGACGATTCCGGTGTCGGCGCCTGCCACAGCATCGAGATCCCGTTCCTGCTGGGCACCCCGCAGGCGTGGGCGGACGCACCGATGCTGGGCGCACATGGCGCATCCGCGCTCGCCGACCTCGGACCGCGCCTACGGCGGCGCTGGGTCGACTTCGCGCGCGACGGCGTCACGTTCGCCGAGACCGACCACCTGACCCTCGGCTAGACCGCCGGACGGCACGCGACCAACCGGTCAGATGTCGAGACCCAGCAGCGCGTTCTCGAGCACCTCGGGCATGCCCGGGTGGATCCAGTACTGGCCCTTGGCCATCGACGTGGCGTCGAGGCCGAAGTGCATCGCCTGGATGACCGGCTGGATCACCGTCGGCGCCTGCGGGCCGATGAGGTGCGCGCCGAGGATCCGACCGGTGCCCCGCTCGGCGACGATCTTGCACAGACCCGTGGTGTCCTCCATCGCCCAGCCGTAGGCGACGTCGCCGTAGTCCTGCACCTTCACGGTGACGTCGAGACCCTGCTCGCGGGCCTGCGCCTCGGTGAGACCGACCGAGGCGATCTGCGGGTGGGTGAACACCGCGGCGGGCACGAACCGGTGGTCGAACTTCTCGAGGTCGTCTCCGTCGAAGTCGCGCAGCAAATTCGCCTGGACGACCCGCGCCTCGTGGTTGGCGACGTGCTTGAGCTGGTACGGGGAGCTGACGTCGCCGAGGGTCCACACGTTCTGTGCCGCGGTGCGGCCGAACTCGTCGCACTCCACCCGACCGGCGTCGTCGAGCGAGACGCCGATGGTGTCGAGGTGCAGGCCGTCGCCGTTGGGAGTCCGGCCGGTCGCCACCAGCAGTGCGTCGGCGGTGACCGACGACCCGTCGGACAGTTCGACGACGACCGCGCCCTCGTCGCCGATCTTCGTGCCGGTCACCGAGGCGTTGAACCGCACGTCGAAACGCTTGCTCGCGATCTCGGTGAAGCGGTCGGAGATGTCGGCGTCGAGGTGGCGCAGCAGCTTGTCGCCGCGGGCGATGATCGTGACCTCCGTGCCGAGGGAGGCGAAGACGTGGGCGAACTCGGCGCTGATGTAGCCGCCACCGACGATGACGAGGTGGCGTGGCAGCGACGCGAGACGCATCACGTCCTCGTTCGTGTGGAACGGCGCACTGCCCGAGGCGATGGCCTCGGGGATGAACGACCGTGAGCCTGCGGCGATCACGACCTTGCGGGCGGTCACCTCGTCACCGTCATCGGTGAGCAGGCGGTAGCGCCCGTCGTCGGTGGTGCCGGCGAACCGTACGTGGGAGTGCAGCACGGAGATGTTGTCGCACTTGTCCTCCCGGTACTGCTGGCCCCCCAGCGAGATCGGGTCGATACGACCGAAGACGCGCGTCACGATGTCGCGCCACCGCACGTCGTCGATGTGGCTGTCGATGCCGTACCGGGCGGACTCACGGATGGTCTCGGCCACCTCGCCGGCGTAGACGTACATCTTCGTCGGGATGCAGCCCACGTTGAGGCAGGTCCCTCCGTAGACACCCTTCTCGAAGATGGCGATCGACCATTCGTCGAAGCGGTCGTCGGGGATCGAGTTGCCGCTGCCGGAACCGATGATGGCGAGATCGACGTCTGTCATGTGCATGCTCCTGGTGGTCACGAGACGTCGCGCGTCACGCGCGACGACCCCGTGGGTGGTGGTTCGACCGAACGGCGGATCGAGAGGGTCGCGGTGTTCTCCGTCAACCACCTCGAGAGTTCTGCGTAGGCGACCGCACGGGGCTCCTCGCGGGAGAGGAACACGTCGTGACGGGCTCCGTCGATCGGCACCGCGGTCACCCGGTTGCCCAGGCACCCGCTCCAGCGCGCGATCTGCTCGGTGTCGAGAACGGTGTCGGCGGTGTCGATCTCGGGGCGGTAGGGCCCGCCGAGCACCGAACGTGCCGACCGTAGGACCAACGACGGGACGCCGGTGTCGATTCCCCGGTGCAGCGCGGCGTGGCCACGACGCACGGCGTCGAGGAAACCGAAGGTGACGGGGAAACCGCCCAGCGGCTTGAGGTCGAGGTCGTACTCCCACTCGCCGTGGGCGCTGACGTGCAGGCTCTCGCCGTACCCGCCGGGGAGTCGGTTGGGCAGCACGCGATACGGCGCGACCCGGGCGATCGTCCGCACGAGCACCGTGCCCCAGCTGCGCAGGGCCGGTGCGCCCTGCAGGTCGAACCACGGGCTGTTGAGGACCTGTCCGGTGACGCGACCGTGACGGCCCGGGTCGGTGGCGCGCAGGCGGTCGAGCCACAGCGCGGTGATCAACCCGCCGGTGGAGTGCGCGGCGACGACGACCGGTGTCCCCGGGGCGGCCGCGTCGATGACGTCGAGCGCCGCGCCGAGTTCGGCGTCGTAGAGGGCGAGATCGGAGACGAAGTGCGGGGTGTGCGCGGGCTTCCGTGACCGACCGCACTTGCGGAGATCCAGGGCGTAGAAGTCGTATCCGGCGTCGGCGAACGCGGTCGCGAGCGGCGCCTGGAAGAAGTAGTCGGTGAAGCCGTGGACGTAGAGCACCGACGGCCGCGGGGCCGCCACGTCGGCGTCGGATTCCGACCGCAGGTGACGCACCAGCGTGGCAGTGACGGTGCCCTCGCCGTCGGGATCGGGACCGAGGTCGATGGTCAGGGCCGCGAAATCCGGTCCGAGGACATCGGGTTCCCAGTCGTGTGCCACACCCCGACTGTAGTGGCGGTCTGAGCCGGGGTCGTGTGGCGACCGCGTGTTCGACGATCCGGTGGGTTTTCCCACACCGGCTTATCCCAGGGCGCCCCGATGGGGGAGAATGGAATCATTCAACCTGCCGACCGGTAGAAGCGGTCGACGACAAGGGAGTTGAGCAGGACGTGGCCGGCGACAAGAACACACACGACAACCCAGGGACGACCAAGACCGACGTCGTGCTGATCGGCGCCGGGATCATGAGCGCCACATTGGGTGCCCTGATCCGGCAACTCCAGCCCGACTGGTCGATCTCGGTGTTCGAGCGACTCGACGCCGCCGCCGCGGAGAGCAGTGACCCGTGGAACAACGCGGGCACCGGACACTCGGCGCTGTGTGAGCTCAACTACACCCCGCAGGGCGCCGACGGCAGCGTCGACATCTCCAAGGCGATCACCATCAACGAGCAGTTCCAGGTGTCGCGCCAGTTCTGGGCCCACGCCATCGAGAAGGGGATCCTCGACACCCCGTCGGAGTTCATCAACCCGATCCCGCACGTGAGCTTCTGTCACGGCGAGGACGGCGTCGACTACCTGCGCAAGCGTTACGACGCGCTCGCGAGCCAGACTCTCTTCGCCGACATGGAGTACATCGACGACGACGCATTGTTCGCGAAGAAGCTGCCGCTCATGTCGGAGGGCCGCGATTTCGCCGATCCCGTGGCGCTGAACTGGTACGAGAACGGCACCGACGTCGACTTCGGCGCGCTGACCCAGAAGTTGCTCAACTCGGTCGCCGAGGGCGGTTCGGTCAACTTCGGTCACGCGGTGACCGACCTCGACAAGCAGTCCGACGGCAGCTGGATCGTGAAGGTCGTCAACCTGCGCACCAAGCGCAAGCAGAAGATCCACGCCGGGTTCGTGTTCGTCGGAGCCGGCGGCGGTGCCCTCCACCTGCTGCAGAAGTCGGGCATCAAGGAGGCGCGGCAGTTCGGCGGGTTCCCGGTCTCGGGCGCGTTCTTCCGGTGCACCAACCCCGAACTGATCGACGAGCACCAGGCGAAGGTCTACGGCCGCGCCGCGGTCGGCGCGCCGCCGATGTCGGTGCCGCACCTCGACACCCGCGTGATCAACCACAAGCCGGGTCTGCTTTTCGGGCCGTATGCGGGCTGGTCGCCGAAGTTCCTCAAGGAGGGGTCGAACCTCGACCTGCTGACGTCGATCACGCCGTTCAACGCGTTCCCCATCGCCAGCATCGCGCCGAAGGAGTTCGGGCTCCTCAAGTACCTCATCAGCGAGCTCGCGGCCGGTCCGGCCGACCGCGTCAAGACGCTGCAGGAGTTCGTCCCCCGCGCCGTCGGCGGCGACTGGGAGCTGATCACCGCCGGGCAGCGTGTGCAGGTCATCCGCAAGAAGGGCCCGATGAACGGGGCTCTCGAGTTCGGCACCGCGGTGGTGAACTCCGCCGACGGCACGATGGCCGGACTCCTGGGTGCCTCGCCGGGCGCGTCGACCGCCGTGCCGGCGATGCTCGATGTGCTCGAGCGGTGCTTCCCGCGCCACTTCGAGAGCTGGAAGCCCGCGCTCACCGACATGATCCCGTCGTTCGGACAGAAGCTGAACTCCACGCCGTCGCTGTTCCGTGAGGTCTGGGACTGGACGTCGAAGGTGCTCGAACTGTCGTCCTCACCGGCCGAGCAGCCCGTCGCCGGCACCGACCGCCGCGTGGCGGCACCCACCTCGGTGTGATAGTCACGACCACATGACTGCCACCGCGTCCCTGCACCGCAGCTGGGCTCTCGACCTGGACATCGCCACCTTCTACAAGATCCTGAAACTGCGCGTCGACGTGTTCGTGGTGGAGCAGTCGTGCCCGTACCCCGAACTCGACGGGCTCGATCTCGACACCGACACCCGGCACCTGTGGCTCGAGGAGGACGGCGAGGTCGTCTGCACCCTGCGCCTGCTCGAGGAGCACGAGGACGGCAAGTCGTTCCGGATCGGTCGCCTGTGCACCGACCGTGCGCACCGCGGGCAGGGGCACACCACCCGTCTGCTGCGCACGGCGCTCGCCGAGGTCGGTTCGCATGCGTGTCGCATCCACGCCCAGACCTATCTCGTGGACATGTACGCCAAGCACGGTTTCGCGCCCGAGGGCGAGGAATACCTGCTCGACGGCATCCCGCACGTGCCGATGCGCCGCGGTGGCGGGGAGCCCTGGCAGCCGTCGTGACCTCTCGATCCGAATCGGATCCCGATCGTCACCGCACCGCTGAACCCGCTCATGTCCCCGAAGTCATCCGGGCGCCGTTCCCGTTCAGTGCGGTGGTGGGCCAGGAGTCCCTGAAGCTCGCCCTCATCCTGTGCGCGATCTCGCCGGGCATCGGCGGCGTGCTGCTGCGTGGCGAGAAGGGCACGGCCAAGTCGACGATCGTCCGTGCCCTGGCGCCGCTGCTGCCGGCCGACCCCGCGACGAACGCCGCCGGGCGGGTCGTGGAGCTGCCGATCGGGGCCACCGACGACCGTGTAGTCGGCTCCCTCGACGTGGCACGCATCCTGCGTGACGGTGACGCCGCGTTCACACCCGGTCTGCTCTCGTCCGCCGATGGTGGCGTGCTCTACATCGACGAGGTGAACCTGCTCGCCGACCACCTCGTCGACCTGCTGCTCGACGCCGCGGCGATGGGGCGGGTCACCGTCGAGCGCGACTCGGTGTCACACAGTTACGACGCACGGTTCGTGCTCGTCGGGACGATGAATCCCGAGGAGGGCGAGCTGCGGCCTCAGCTGCTCGACCGGTTCGGACTCACCGTCGCGGTGACCGCCCCACGCGATGTCGACGAGCGCGTCGAGGTCATCACCCGCCGCATGGAGTACGACGCCGATCCCGCCGGATTCGCCGCGCGCTGGGCCGATCGTGACGTCGAGACCGCCGCGGCCATCGCCGCTGCACGCGGCGCGGTCGAGTCGGTGTCGTTGCCGGTCGCCGAGATGCGACGTATCGCCGGGGTGTGTACCCACCTCGACGTCGACGGACTGCGCGGCGACATCGTCGTGGCCCGCACGGCCCGGGCCCATGCCGCATGGCGCGGTGCCTCCGAGGTCGACGAGTCCGACGTGCGCGTCGCGGTGGAACTCGCACTGCCGCATCGCCGTCGGCGAGACCCGTTCGACGACACCGACATGAGTCGCGACGATCTCGACGCGGCGATGGACTCCGCCGCCGAACAGGCCGATCGTGATCCGACGACGGCGCCGGGCGGTGCACCCGAGACCGATCCCGATCCGGACACCGATCCCGACGGGGGACCCGGATCGCCGCCGCCCGGAGGGTCACCGCCGCCCGCGGGGCAGCCACCCGCCGCCGACGGCCCCGCCCCCGAGGCGCCGTCCGACCAGCCAGGCCCTCCCGCCGAGGCGCCGGAACCGTCGGCGTCGCCCCGCGAACCGACCCCGGCCTCGTCGGGGTCGTTGACGCCGACCCCCACCGACCTGTCCGTCGACGATCAGCGGGGGACGCTGCGCGCCGGTGTCACCCGGATGATGCGGGTCGCAGGCGTCGGTGACGGCGACCCGGGGAGACGCTCACCCGCGCGCAGTCGACGCGGCCAGACCATCGCCGCGACCGAGACGCTGCACTCGGGCGTACACCTCACCGCGACGGTCCTCGCCGCGGCCGGTCGTCACCGCGGGGCCGGCCGTCTCGCCATCACCTCCGACGACCTGCGCGGCGCGGTGCGCGTCGGGCGTGAGGGCAACCTGGTGGTGTTCGCCGTCGACCTGTCGGGATCGATGACCGCACGCCGACGCCTCGACGCGGTCAGCGGAGCGTGTGCCGCACTGCTGCGCGACTCCTATCAGCGACGCGACCGTGTCGCCGTGGTGGTCCTGCGCGGGTCGTCGGCGCAGGTGGTGGTCCCGCCGACCCGATCGGTGAGCATCGCCCTGCGAGGGCTGTCGGGCGTGCGCACCGGCGGTCGCACACCGCTGGCCGAGGGACTCACCGAGGCCGCGGTGCTCATCGACCGCGCCCGCCACACCGATCCGCGCCGACGCCCTCTGCTCGTCGTGCTGACCGACGGTCGGGCCACCAGCGGGCCCGACGCGACCGGTCGCGCCGCCACCGCCGCGGACCGACTGCGCCGACGCGGCGTCGACGCGGTGGTCGTCGACTGCGAACAGGGCATCGTCCGCCTCGGCCTGGCGCGTACGCTGGCCGTTCACCTCGATGCCACCCACGTCACCGTCGACGACGTCACCGCCGACGCCGTGGCCGGGGCCGTACGCCGAGCCGCCTGATCCGCGGCGACGTCACCCACACGCCGACCCGGGTCACGACGATCGCGCGGCCCGCCCGACCATCCGCGAGAGGAGCGCCCGCATGCCGCAGGGAATCCCCGCCGTCGTCCCCGACGACGGCCTGACCACACGTCAACGTCGCAACACCGCGCTGCTGGCGGTCCACACCGGCAACGGCAAGGGCAAGTCGACGGCCGCGTTCGGCATGGCGATGCGCGCCTGGAACGCCGGCATGGACATCGGCGTGTTCCAGTTCGTCAAGAACGCGAAGTGGAAGGTCGGCGAGGAGACCGCGATGACCGCCCTCGGTGAGGTGCACGCCCGTACCGGACAGGGCGGACCCGTCGAGTGGCACAAGATGGGATCGGGGTGGTCGTGGATCCGCCACGGCGACCAGGCCGAGGCCGATCACGCCGACCAGGCGCGCGCCGGATGGACCGAGATCGCCCGCCGACTGCGTGCCGAGACCCACGACTTCTACGTCCTCGACGAGTTCACCTACCCGTTGGGGTGGGGATGGATCGACGTCGAGGAGGTGCTCGAGGTGCTGCGCGAACGTCCCGGCAAACAACACGTCGTGATCACCGGCCGCCGCGCCCCCGCCGAGCTGGTCGACGCCGCCGACCTCGTCACCGACATGACCAAGACCAAGCACCCGATGGACGCCGGCCGCAAGGGACAGCGGGGCATCGAATGGTGAGCGGGGCAGGTGCGGCGGGCGCACCCGCCGTCGTCATCGCCGCGCCGTCGTCGGGCAGCGGCAAGACCACCGTCGCCACCGGACTCATCGGCGCCCTCACCCGCGCCGGCCACCGGGTCGCGCCGTTCAAGGTCGGCCCCGACTTCATCGACCCCGGCTACCACGCCGTCGCGGCCGGACGTCCCGGACGCAACCTCGACCCGAACCTCGTCGGTGCACACCGCGTCCCGGGCCTCTTCGCCGCGGGCTCCCGTGGCGCCGACATCGCGGTCATCGAGGGCGTGATGGGTCTGTTCGACGGTCGCATCGCCGACGACTCCGACGACGGGGCCATGCCCACCGGACACGCCCACGGGTCGACGGCCCACGTCGCGGCGCTGCTCGGCGCGCCGGTCGTGATCGTCGTCGACGCGTCCGGCCACAGCCAGACCCTCGCCGCCATCCTGCACGGGATGCGCAGCTTCGACACGGGCGTCGACATCTGCGGGGTCATCCTCAACCGCGTCGGTTCGCCGCGCCACGAACACGTCCTTCGACAGGCGTGCGACCGCGTCGGGTTGCCGGTCTTCGCGGTGCTGCGTCGCGCACCCGAACTCGTCGTGCCGTCGCGCCACCTAGGGCTCATCCCCGCCGCCGAACACGGCGGAGCCGCGCAGACGGCCGTCGCGGCCATGACCGAGCTCGTCGCGGCCACCGCCGACCTCTCCGCGATCGTCGCCGCGGCACGCGCCCGGACGCCTCGGCCCGCCACCGCGTGGTCGGCCGACGACGAGATCGCCGACGCCCGCGAGCGACTCGGGCTGTCGGCCCCGCAGCGCCCGGTGCGGGTCGCCGTCGCCGGGGGAGCGGCCTTCACCTTCGGCTACGCCGAGCACGCCGAGATGCTCGCCGCGGCCGGCGCCGAGGTCGTCACCGTCGATCCGATGAACGACCGGCTGCCCCCGGGCACCGACGCGCTCATCATCGGCGGCGGCTTCCCCGAGGAACACGTCCACGCCCTCGCCGCGAACACACCGATGCTCGCCGACGTCGCCGCACACGCGCGATCCGGGCGCCCCATCCACGCCGAGTGCGCCGGATTGCTCTATCTGGCACATGATCTCGACGGTCACACCATGGCCGGGGTGGTCGACGTGCGCGGACACTTCGGACCCACCCTCACCCTCGGGTACCGCGACGCGGTGGCGCTGACCGACTCGGCTCTCTTCGCCGCGGGCGATCGCATCACCGGACACGAGTTCCACCGCAGCACCGTCGAGGCCATCGGTCCGATCGATCACGCCTGGGCATGGCGCAAGGCCGGCGTCGTCCACCGCGACGGCGTGGCCGGCGGCGCGGTACACGCGTCGTATCTGCACACCCACCCCGCGGGCGCCCCCGACTCGGTGGCCCGACTCGTCGCGACCGCCGCGGCAGCGGCCGAGGGTGAGGACCGTCACCACGGTGACGTCGGTACGGTTCTGCCATGCCTGGATCAGTCCCTGACGTGACGGGGCGCGACGCGCCCCCCGACGAGGACCACTACCTCGTCGGCCTCGATCTGCGCGGCCGACGGGTCGTGCTCATCGGCGGTGGCTCGGTGGTGTCGCGGCGCCTGGGCACCCTCGCGGCGAGCGGCGCCGACATCCACGTCATCGCCGTCGACCCCACGCCGACGGTCGAGTCGTTCCCCGGCATCACCGTCACCACACGGGCCTACCGACCCGGCGACCTCGCCGGCGCCTGGTACGCCCTGGCGTGCACCGACGACCCCGAGGTGAACGCCGCTGTCGTCGCCGAGGCCACCGAACGCCACATCTTCTGCGTCCGCGCCGACGACGCCCGTCACGGCACCGCGGTCACCCCGGCGTCGGTCCAGCACGACCGCCTGAACATCGGGGTCCTCGCGTCCGGTGACCACCGACGGTCCGCACGTATCCGGTCGGAGATCGCGCAGGGGCTGCTCGACGGGTCGCTCGGTACCCCGTCGCAGGGGAGCCACCCCGCAGGGGTCGCCCTCGTCGGCGGCGGCCCCGGCGACCCCGAACTCATCACCGTGCGCGGCCGCCGTCTGCTCGCCGCGGCCGACGTCGTCGTCGCCGACCGGCTCGCCCCGCCCGCCCTGTTGGCCGAACTGGCCCCGTGGGTCGAGATCATCGATGCGGCCAAGGTTCCGTACGGGCGGGCCATGAAGCAGGAGGCGATCAACGACGCCCTCGTCGACAACGCCCGCGCGGGCAAGTTCGTCGTGCGTCTCAAGGGCGGCGACCCCTACGTCTACGGCCGCGGTTTCGAGGAACTCGCCGCATGTGTGCAAGCAGGCATACCGGTGACGGTTGTGCCCGGCATCACCAGTGCCATCGCCGCGCCGGCGGCCGCGGGGATCCCCGTGACGCACCGCGGTGTCACCCACGAGGTCGTCGTCGTGTCGGGGCACCTGCCGCCCGGACACCCCGAGTCGCTGGTCGACTGGTCGGCCCTGGGGCGCCTCAAGGGCACGCTGGTGTTGATGATGGCCGTCGAGCGGCTCGAGCAGTTCACCGAGGCGCTGATCACCGGCGGCCGCGACCCGCAGACCCCCGTCGCGGTGATCGAACAGGGCTCGATGCCCGGGCAGCGACGCCTCACCTCCACCCTCGCCGCCGTGGCCGACGAGGCCCGCGGACAGGCGGTCCGGCCGCCCGCGATCGTGGTCGTCGGAGAGGTGGCGGCCTTCGATGCCGCCGCCGGCACCCTGGGACGCGTCGGCGTCTGACCGCACCGACCGATCGCACCCGGCGCCGTCGGATCCGCGTCGCCGCGTTTTCACGGAAACGACCGACGACCGGTAGCGTCGGAGGTCATGACCGCCGATTCGACGACCCGTGCGCCGAGCGTCGGGCAATCCCGTGTGTTCGGTTGGCCCATCTTCGTGCTCGGCGGCATGCAGCTGCTGGTGGTCCTCGACGGCACCGTCGCAGCCCTCGCACTGCCCCGCATCCGCGACGCCCTCGGGCTCAGCGAGTCCAGCGGCAACTGGATCATCACCGCCTACGTCATCGCCTTCGGCGGACTCATGCTGCTCGGTGGTCGTCTCGGTGACACCTTCGGGCGGCGCAAGATGTTCGTCTTCGGCGTCGCCGCCTTCACGATCACCTCGCTGCTGTGCGGCCTCGCGTGGGACGAGGCGAGCCTCGTCGTCGGTCGTGCCCTGCAGGGTGCGTCGGCGGCCGTCGCCGCGCCGACCGCCATGGCGCTGGTGACCACCACCTACGCACCCGGTAAACCCCGCAGCCGGGCCTTCGCGGTGTACGCCGCCATGAGCGGTATCGGATCCGTCGCGGGTCTCATCGTGGGCGGTGCGCTCACCGAGGTGTCGTGGCGGCTGGTGTTCCTCATCAACGTCCCGATCGGCCTGCTCGTGGTGGTCGGCGCCGTCGCGTTCCTCGCCGAGTCACAGGGCAGTCGCCTCGCCCTCGACGTCCCGGGCGCCGTCCTCGCGACCGCGGGTGCGTCGCTGCTGGTGTTCGCCGTCAATGAGGGCCCCGGTGGATGGGTGCGCCCGATCGTCCTGATCCCCGCCGTCCTCGCGGTCGCGGCCTGGATCGCGTTCGTCTTCGTCGAGCGTCGCGCGGAGAACCCGATCCTGCCGTTCTCGCTGTTCCGCAATCTCAGTCGCGTGGCCGCGTTGGTCTCGATCCTGCTGTCGGGTGCGATCCTCATGACGATGGCGGTCTACATCGCCCTGTTCCTGCAGGGGATCATCAAGTACACCCCGCTGCAGAGCGGTCTCGCCGTCGTACCGTTCGCCTACGGCCTCGGCGTCGGCGCGTTCCTCGCGTCGCGACTGGCCCAGCGCGTGCAGTGCCGGTGGATCGTCGTGGTCGGCGGCGCCTGCATCCTCGGTGGCTGTCTCTACGCGGCGAGCATCGCCACCGCGTCGCCGAGCTACTTCCCGGCGATCTTCGTCCCCGTCATCGTCATCGGCTTCGGCGTGGGTGTCGCGTCGATCCCGCTGACCCTTGCCGCGGTCGCGGGTGTCGGTGTCAACGAGGTCGGCCCGGTCACCGCCATGGTGCAGGTCGGCCAGAACCTCGGCGGCGGTATCGGTCTGGTGATCGTCGGTGCGATCGTGACGTCGCGGACCCTGTCGTTGGGCGGCACCACCGCACCCGTCGTCGACATGAACCCCTCCCAGCTCGATGCCCTGGCCAACGGTTACGGCCTCGCGTTCGTCTGTGCGTCGGGGATCGCCGTCCTCACCGGCCTGGTCGTGCTGTTCATGCGGTTCACCGTCGACGAGGTCGCCGAGGGTCAGCTCGCGCAGAAGGCCGCCAACGAGGGCGGTCCGGTCGAGACCACCGCCTGATCCCGCCCGACCCGTCGGATCAGTCGGTTCAGTCGGTGAGGATGACCAGCTCGCGGTCGGAGGCGATCTCGGTGCGTTGACCCCCGTCGGCCACCACCGACGCCAGCGACGAGATGTCGCGTACCGACCGTCGCGTGGAGACCAGCGTCCGTGCCATCACGCCCTTGTGATGCTTGTTGAAATGACTGACCACGCTGCGTGATCCGTCGGCGTTCTCGGTCAGCACCGTCACCTCTATCGACCCGGCGACGGGTCCCAGCGCCCGATAGCCACCCGACCGCAGATCGATGACGACGTCGGTGTCGAGGTCGTCGAGAGCGGCCGACAGGTCCGGTTTCCATTGTGACGCCAGTGTTCCGAGGCCGGGCAGCCGCGACGCCGCCGAGAGGCGATACGCCGGGATCGGGTCACCTGCGCGGACCACCCCGAACAACGCCGAACCGACGGCGAGCCGATCACGCGCCTTCGTCCGCGACGCTCGGGTGAGCCCCCCGACGTCGAGGGCGTCGTAGAGGACGCCGGTGTACCGCTCCATCGCCGGTCGGGTCGGTGAGGTGAACAGCGTGGCGTTGCGCGCGACCTCGTCGAGTTGGGTGCGACCCAGCCCCAGTGCGGTGGCACTGGCCTCGGGGTCGTCGGCCAGATCGACCAGGGCGGCGGCGAGGCGCTGTCGGATGGGGGTCAGCGCGGGAAACGACAGGCCACCGAGATCGAGAGGGGCGCCACGCCCTCCGTCGGACTTGGTCTCCGACGGCGGCAGGATGATGAGCACGATCGTCCACGCTAGCGGCCGGCACCGGTGGGTTCGCGAGCAACTAGGCTGACTACCCGTGATCACCCGTATGTCGACCCTCTTCCTGCGCACCCTGCGCGACGACCCCGCCGACGCGGAGGTGCCGAGCCACAAGCTGCTGGTGCGTGCCGGCTACGTCCGGCGCGTCGCGCCCGGTGTGTACAGCTGGCTGCCGCTGGGTCTGCGGGTGCTGCGCCGCGTCGAGAACGTGGTGCGCGAGGAGATGGACCGCATCGGTGCGCAGGAGATCTCGCTGCCCGCGCTGCTGCCGCGTGAGCCCTACGAGACCACCGGCCGGTGGACCGAGTACGGCGACGCCCTGTTCCGCCTCAAGGACCGTCGGGGTGCGGACATGCTGCTCGGCCCCACCCACGAGGAGCTGTTCGCCCAACTGGTGAAGGGGGAGTACTCGTCGTACAAGGACCTGCCCGTCACGCTGTACCAGATCCAGACCAAGTACCGCGACGAGGAACGCCCCCGCGCCGGGATCCTGCGCGGCCGTGAGTTCGTGATGAAGGACTCGTACTCGTTCGACCTCGACGAGGCGGGCACCAAGGCCTCCTACAACGCCCATCGTGAGGCCTATCAGGCGATCTTCGCCCGCCTCGGCGTCCGCTACGTCATCGTCGCGGCCACCTCGGGGGCCATGGGCGGGAGTGCGTCCGAGGAGTTCCTCGCCGAGAGCGAGGTGGGCGAGGACACCTACGTCCGCTCGCCGGAATCGGGATACGCCGCCAACGTCGAGGCCGTCGTCACCCCCAGTCCGCCGGCGATCCCGATCGAGGGTCAGCCCGAGGCGACGGTGTACGAGACCGGCTCCACCCCGACCATCGCGACCCTCGTCGAGTGGGCCGGTGCGACCCTCGACCGGCCCGTGACCGCCGCCGACACCCTCAAGAACGTCATGGTGAAGGTGATCGTGCCGGGCAAGGAACCCGAGATCGTCGGCGTGGGCGTCCCCGGCGACCGCGAGGTCGACATGAAGCGGCTCGAGGCCTCGTTCGAGCCCTCGGCCGTCGCACTGCTCGACGAGGCCGACTTCGCCGCGAATCCGTTCCTCGTGAAGGGCTACATCGGTCCGCGTGGCCTGATCGCCCACGGGGTCCGGTACCTGGTCGATCCCCGTGTCGTCGACGGCACGAGCTGGATCACCGGTGCCGATGAGCAGGGCAAGCACGTCGTCGGTCTCGTCGCCGGGCGCGATTTCGTCGCCGACGGCACGGTCGAGGCCGCCGCCATCCGCGACGGCGACCCGTCGCCCGACGGCACCGGCACGCTGGTGTCGGCCCGCGGCATCGAGATCGGGCACATCTTCTCTCTCGGGCAGAAATACACCGACGCCTTCGAGGTCGACGTGCTCGGCGAGAACGGCAAGCCCGTCCGCCTGATCCAGGGTTCGTACGGCGTCGGGGTGTCGCGTCTGGTCGCGGTCATCGCCGAACAGACCCACGACGAGAAGGGCCTGTGCTGGCCGGAGTCGGTGGCGCCGTTCGACGTCCACGTCGTCATCGCCAACGCGAAGGATCCGGCCATCGTCACCGGCGCCCACGAGCTGGCCGCCGATCTCGACTCCTGGGGACGTGAGGTGCTGCTCGACGACCGCAAGGCCTCGCCCGGGGTGAAGTTCAAGGACGCCGAACTGCTCGGCACGCCCTACATCGTGGTCGTCGGTCGCGGTTTCGTCGACGGCCTCGTGGAGGTGCGCGTCCGCGCGACCGGGGCGGTCAGCGAGGTGCCCGTCGCCGACGTGCGGTCAGCTCTGGGTGCCCGGTGACGCGACCGTCGCCGGTGAGATCCGCAGTACGAGTCGCCAGTTCGCGGCTCGTCGCGCCGAGTCGCTGAGCGCGTCGACACCGGCCTGTCGTTGCGACCGGTCATCGGCGCGTTCGAGCAGCGCGCGGTAGGCGCGGGCGCAGTCCTGTTCGGCGGCGAGAACGGCCTGGATCGCGGTCACCGGGTCGGTGATCGACACCGGCGGGACATACCCCGCGGCCGGCAGCGGTGCGGTGACCTTCGCCGCCAGCATCAGACGTTCGAGTTCGTCACGCCGGGAACGGTGTTCGGCGGTGAAGTCGGCGATGGTGTCGCGACGGGACGCGGCCGCGTAGGCCACGGCCACGCCGTAGACGAACACGGCGGCGTTCTCCGCCTCGACCGCGGCTGCGAGGGCGTCGGTGGCCTCACTCATGAGAGCTGCACCTCGATCTCGGCGGTCAGCGCAGCGGCGACCGAACCGAGCATGCCCGCGCGATAGCCCTGCCCCGCGATCGCCAGGCCTGCCGCAGCCGACCGGGCATCGCTCAGGCGGGCGCGCAGGTCGTCGACGGTCGTCACCGCGGCCGCCGCATCCCGCACCGACGGCGCCGCCGACGTCGGTGCGGCGTCAGCGCCACCCGTCGTCGTGACCGGTGACGGATCGGCGACCACGCCCGAGGTCGAGCTCGGCCGTGCGAGGTCGGGGGACAGGCGTGCGATCTCGTCGTTGATCAGTGTGGCGTGGGTCTGGCGCTCGGCGGCGATCACGGCGAGGGCCGCGGCACGGTCGGGCGCACGGGCGGCCAGCGCGGTGGCCGCGGCGGCGTCGACCGACGCAGCCACCGACAGCGGCTCCAGCTGCTGCGCGATCCGCATGTCCTCGGTCATCTCGGCGCTGTCACCGCATGCCGCGAGCACCCCGGCCCCGAGAACCACACCGGTCGACACCGCCGCGGTGTTCCGCAGGAGGCCACGCCGGGACACGACGGAGCGGGGGGCGAGGGTGGGTCGGGCGACGGTCACGGGTGTTCATACTGCCAGCCGACCGCCGGTCCGGCGTGGACCGGAGCACCCCCGGCGACGGGGTAAACTCACCACTCGCACCACGGTCGGCACGACGGGTCGCGTTCGATCATCACGAACCGACGCCCACGGCGACGACCCGACGGCCACGATGCGCAGCGACGTTGCGCGACAACTTCAGACGAGGAGGCGCCCCATGGCGGACGACAGCCAGGCGATCAGCGTCATGATCTCCCCGGTCGTCGGCGACGCGGGCTTCGACCTCGACGACGTGATCGTGCACCGTTCCGGCGACCGCAGTGTGGTCCGGGTGATCGTCGACTCCGAGCAGGGCGGCGACCTCGACCTCCTCGCCGACCTCAGCCGCGCCGTCTCCGAGGTCCTCGACGCCGCCGATCCGCCCGTGCTGGGCGCACTGCGCTACACCCTGGAGGTCACCTCGCCGGGGATCGACCGTCCACTGACCCGGCCGCGGCACTGGCGCCGCGCGCAGGGTCGCAAGGTCGTCGTCGACCTCGCCGACGGGACCACGGTCGCCGGTCGCGTCGGTCGGCTCGCCGCCGACGAGGCCACCATCGACGTCGTCGTCACCGACCGAGGACGCAGCACCGCTCGGACGCTGTCGGTCGACGACGTCGCGAAGGCCGTGGTGCAGGTCGACTTCGGTCGCGCCACCCGCGACGAGCGCCACCTCTGCGGCCTGCCCGAGGAGACCGATTCCCGCGCCCCCGTGGCGGTGTGGGAGGAACCCGGGCGTGACGTCGACCCCGCCGACGACCCGCAGTTCGCCGACGACACCACCGACGACCCCCACTCCGCCACCGACGCCGCGGCACCAGACGCCACGAGAGGACACGCATGAACATCGACATCGCCGCACTGCGGATGATCGAGTCCGACAAGGGGATCCCGATCGACACGGTGATCACCGCCATCGAGACCGCACTGATCACCGCCTATCGCCACACCGAGGGCTTCGCGCAGCACGCGCGGATCGACGTGAACCGCAAAACCGGTGCGGTGCGGGTCATGGCGCAGACCCGCGACGAGAACGACCAGCTGATCTCCGAATGGGACGACACCCCCGAGGGCTTCGGTCGCATCGCCGCGACCACTGCACGTCAGGTGATCCTGCAGCGTCTGCGCGACGCGGAGAACGAGAAGAACTTCGGCGACTACGTGGCGCACGAGGGGCAGATCGTCGGCGGTGTGGTCCAGCAGGACTCACGGGCCAACGCCCGCGGCATGGTCATCGTCCGCATCGGCAGCGAGGCCACCGGCACCGAGGGCGTCATGCCCTCGGCCGAGCAGGTCCCCGGTGAGACCTACAAGCACGGCGACCGCGTGAAGTGCTACGTCGTCGGCGTCGCCCGCGGTGCCCGCGGCCCTCAGATCACCCTCTCGCGCACCCATCCCAACCTCGTGCGCAAGCTGTTCTCCCTCGAGGTGCCCGAGATCGAGGACGGCTCGGTCGAGATCGTCGCGGTCGCGCGCGAAGCGGGCCACCGGTCGAAGATCGCCGTCCACACCGGTGTCGCCGGCCTCAACGCGAAGGGCGCCTGCATCGGTCCGATGGGCCAGCGTGTGCGCAACGTGATGAGCGAGTTGGCGGGGGAGAAGATCGACATCATCGACTTCGACACCGACCCGGCGGTGTTCGTCGGCAATGCGCTGTCACCGTCGAAGGTGGTGTCGGTGACCGTCGTCGATCCGGTGGCGAAGGCCGCGCGCGTCGTCGTCCCCGACTATCAACTCTCGCTGGCGATCGGCAAAGAGGGCCAGAACGCCCGGTTGGCGGCCCGGTTGACTGGGTGGCGCATCGACATCCGGTCCGACGCCGAGGTCGCCGCCGAGGCGGCCGGCTCGGCTGAGTGACCCTGAGGGACGACACCCGGCGCGGTGTCGTGGCGTCGGCGATTTGCGGCGGGCGGTAGACTCTCCGATGGTAGAAAAAGCGCTGACGACCACCGGTCCCGTGCGAACGTGCATCGGTTGTCGGACGCGAGCCGCGGCCGCAGATCTCGTGCGGGTCGTGGCAGCAGTCGAGCAGGGTGCGCCGATCGTGACGATCGACCGCACCTCCACCATGCCGGGGCGTGGCGCCTGGCTGCATCACAGTCCGGACTGCGTCCGGGCGGCGGTGCGGCGCAAGGCCTTCGGACCGGCGCTCAGGGTGCCAGGACTCACCGCCGACGCCGACCGTCTCGAACGCGAGATGGCCGACAGCGGCGTTGCCTGAGCGCGAAGTAGGAGACGGTTGCACCACGACCGTAGGCACGAGCCGGTCACATCGGTGACCGGTCGAGAGCCGAGGACGCGAGTCCCCGGCAGAACGGGTGGCAGAAGACATGAGCACACCGTGAAGTTCCCACGATGAGCACGTTTCTAACGTAATCCGAGGTCGCAGCGGGCAGCCCGCTCGACCTCCAAGTGAGGAGAGCAGTGGCAGGCAAGGCCCGCGTGCACGAGTTGGCAAAAGAACTCGGCGTCACGAGCAAACAAGTCCTGGCTCGATTGAGCGAGCAGGGCGAATTCGTCAAATCAGCGTCATCCACCGTCGAGGCACCGGTCGCGCGTCGACTGCGTGAGTCGTTCCCGGCCGCCTCCGGCGCGGCCTCGTCGGCCCCGGCGGCCCAGAAGGGGTCCTCTCAGAACGGGTCGTCCCAGAACGGATCGACCGGCAACGGCGCGGCGACCACCGCACCGTCCCCCGGCTCCGGCGCCAAGCCCGGCGGTCGCAAGCCGTCCGCACCGAGCCCCGCCTCGGCTGCGGCCGCAGCGGCGCCCGCACCGGCCGCCCCGACCCCGTCGGCACCGGCCCCCGCGGCCCCGACCCCGGCCGCACCCACCCCGTCCGCGCCGACCCCGGCACCGCGTCCCGCGGCTGCGACCCCGCCCGCCGAGGCGCCCGCACCGCAGGCCCCGGCCGCCGCGTCCGCAGCCCCGACCGAGGCGCCGCCCGCGGCTCCGGGCCCGCGCACACCGGCCGGCCCCAAGCCCGGCCCGCGTGCACCGCGTGTCGGTAACAACCCCTACTCGTCGGCGCCCGCACCGCGACCGCCGGCGGCACGTCCGGCTGCGCCCGGAGCCCCTGGTGCCCCCGGTGCCGCCCGTCCCGGCGCAGGTCGTCCTGCCGCCGGTCCCGG
Source organism: Williamsia sp. Leaf354 (assembly GCF_001424365.1). Classification (NCBI taxonomy): domain Bacteria; kingdom Bacillati; phylum Actinomycetota; class Actinomycetes; order Mycobacteriales; family Nocardiaceae; genus Williamsia; species Williamsia sp. Leaf354. The sequence continues at coordinate 561,275 of NZ_LMPL01000002.1, read as the reverse complement.
TGGTCCCCGCCCGGCACCCGGTGCCGGTGGGCCCCGTCCCAGCCCGGGCAGCATGCCTCCCCGCCCCAACCCCGGCGCGATGCCGTCGCGGTCGGCGCGTCCCGCCCCGGGCGGTCGTCCCGGTGGTCCGGGCGGACGTCCGGGTGGTCCCGGCGGTCGTCCCGGCGGCGGTGGCGGTGGCTACCGCGGTGGCGGCGCACCCACGGGCGCCCCGACCGGTGGACCTCCCGGTGGTTTCCGGGGTCGTCCCGGTGGTGGCGGTCGCGGCCGTGGCGGCGGTGCCGCAGGTGCCTTCGGTCGTCCCGGCGGAGCGCCCCGCAAGGGACGCAAGTCGAAGCGTCAGAAGCGCCAGGAATACGACTCGATGCAGGCACCGGCCGTCGGTGGCGTCCGGTTGCCCCGTGGCGACGGACAGACTATCCGACTCGCCCGTGGTGCGTCGCTCGTCGACTTCGCCGACAAGATCGACGCCAACCCGGCCGCGCTCGTCCAGGCGCTGTTCAACCTCGGCGAGATGGTCACGGCCACCGAGTCGGTGAACGACGAGACGCTCGAGCTGCTCGGCGGCGAGATGAACTACGTCGTGCAGGTCGTCAGCCCCGAGGACGAGGACCGCGAGCTGCTCGACAGCTTCGACCTCAGCTACGGCGAGAACGAGGGTGGCGAGGACGAGCTCGAGCAGCGTCCGCCGGTGGTGACCGTCATGGGTCACGTCGACCACGGCAAGACGCGACTGCTCGACACGATCCGCAAGGCCAACGTCCGCGAGGGCGAGGCCGGTGGCATCACGCAGCACATCGGTGCCTACCAGGTGCTCACCGAGCTCAACGGCGACGAGCGGCTCATCACCTTCATCGACACCCCGGGTCACGAGGCGTTCACCGCCATGCGTGCCCGAGGCGCGAAGTCGACCGACATCGCGATCCTCGTGGTCGCGGCCGACGACGGCGTCATGCCGCAGACGGTGGAGGCGATCAACCACGCCCAGGCGGCCGACGTGCCGATCGTGGTCGCGGTCAACAAGATCGACAAGGAGGGTGCTGATCCGCAGAAGATCCGCGGTCAGCTCACCGAATACGGTCTGATCCCCGAGGAGTACGGCGGCGACGCGATGTTCGTCGACATCTCCGCGCGGGAGAACACCAACATCGAGGCCCTCCTCGAGGCGGTCCTGCTCACCGCGGACGCGTCGCTCGACCTGCGTGCCAACCCGGACATGGACGCCCAGGGTGTCGCCATCGAGGCACACCTCGACCGCGGCCGTGGACCGGTGGCGACCGTGCTCGTGCAGCGCGGAACGCTCAAGGTCGGCGACTCGATCGTCGCCGGCGACGCCTACGGACGTGTGCGTCGCATGGTCGACGAGCACGGCGAGGACGTGGCCGAGGCGACACCGTCGCGGCCCGTGCAGGTCATCGGCTTCACCTCGGTGCCCGGTGCCGGCGACAACCTCCTCGTCGTCGACGAGGACCGCATCGCCCGCCAGATCGCCGACCGTCGCAATGCGCGCAAGCGCAACGCGATGGCCGCACGCAGCCGCAAGCGGATCAGCCTCGACGATCTCGACGCCGCCCTCAAGGAGACGTCGCAGCTCAACCTCATCCTCAAGGGTGACAACTCGGGCACCGTGGAGGCACTCGAGGAGGCGCTGCTCGGTATCGACATCGGCGACGAGGTGCAGCTGCGCGTCATCGACCGCGGTGTCGGCGGCGTGACCGAGACCAACGTCAACCTCGCGACGGCGTCGGACGCGATCATCGTCGGGTTCAACGTCCGCGCGGAGGGCAAGGCCACCGAGCTGGCCAACCGCGAGGGTGTCGACATCCGGTACTACACGGTGATCTACCAGGCGATCGACGAGATCGAGAGCGCGCTCAAGGGCATGCTCAAGCCGATCTACGAGGAGGTCGAGCTCGGCCGTGCGGACATCCGCGCGATCTTCCGCTCGTCCAAGGTCGGCAACATCGCCGGCTGCCTGGTCACCTCGGGCATCATGCGACGCAACGCCAAGGCGCGTCTCCTGCGTGACAACGTGGTGGTGGCCGAGAACCTCACCATCTCGTCGCTCAAGCGGGAGAAGGACGACGCGACCGAGGTCCGCGAAGGCTACGAATGCGGTCTGACGATCACGTACAACGACATCAAGGTCGACGACGTGATCGAGACCTACGAGTTGCAGGAGAAAGCCCGTAGCTGATCGCTGCGACACCGCGCGGCACATCGCAGCTGCGCTGCTCGACCACCCGACGCCCGGGCGTCCCGCATCCGCGGGATCCCGGGCGTCGGGCTCGGCACCCACCCCCACCACCGCGAAGGAGTGACACCATGGCCGACCCGGCACGGGCACAACGGATGGCCAAGCGGATCTCGTCGATCGTCGCCTCGGCGATCGGCTCGGAGATCAAGGACCCGCGGCTCAACTTCGTCACCGTCACCGACACCAAGGTGACCAACGACCTGCACGACGCCACCGTCTACTACACGGTGATGGGCGAATCCCTGGACGTGGCACCCGATTACGAGGGTGCGGCCGCCGGATTGGCCCGCGCCACCGGCCTCCTGCGCTCCAAGGTCGGCGCCGGGACCGGCGTCCGGTTCACCCCGACACTGCGTTTCGTCCTCGACACCGTGCCCGACACCGCGCGGCACATGGAGGAACTCGTCGCCCGCGCCCGCGCACACGACGAGATGCTGGCCCGCCAGGCCCGCGACGCCGTCCCGGCCGGAGACGCCGATCCCTACCGCGACGACGTCTCGATCTCCGATGAGGCGACGGCCACCGGACCGGCCGCTGACGCAACTCCACCACGAGGCGCCGACCCCGCTGATTACGATGGGCGCAACGCGGCCGACCGACGGTGACGGGTTCGGCCGAGCGGCCGCCTGGGCCGCCGGTCGGTACAGGGCACGACGAGTCGGACGGAGCAGGCGTGAGCGCACCAGGGCAGACGACCGACGCGCTCGGGGCGCCACGGGCGCGCACGGCCGAGGTGCTGCGCGCCGCTCCCGCGGTCACGGTGCTCTGTCACGTCCGCCCGGATGCCGACACCATCGGCAGCGGCCTGGCCCTCGCGCTCGCGCTCGACGCGATCGGGGTCGAGGTCGAGGTCGCGTTCCCCGGTCCCTGGCCGTTGCCCGAGGCGCTGGGCTCGCTCCCCGGCGCCAAGCTCATCGTCGAACCCGGTGACCTCGTCGGTCATCCCGTCGCCGTCGCGTTGGACTGCGCCAGTTCCGAGCGCCTCGGCGACCTCGCCGCGGTCCTGACCGCCGCCGAGACCGGCATCGTCGTCGACCACCACGCGTCCAATCGTGGTTTCGGTGACATCGACCTGATCGACCCCGCCGCCGACTGCACCGCAGAACTGGTGCTCGGCATCCTCGACCAGGCCGACATGCCCGTCGACCGTGACATCGCGACATGCCTGTTCGCAGGACTCGTCACCGACACCGGCTCGTTCCGGTGGGCGCGACCCAACTCCCACCTGCTCGCGGCGCGTCTCCTCGAGACCGGTGTCGACGGCCAGGGCTGGACCCGCACGCTGCTCGACACCCACCAGTTCGGGTGGCTGACGATGGTGTCGGGGGCACTGCAGTCGGCGGTCCTGATCCCGGAGGCATTCGGCGGTAGCGGCCTGGTGTACGCGGTGGTGGACCACGACTGCAGCCGAGCCATCGACTGGGACGAGGCCGAGAGCGTCATCGACCTGGTCCGCACCGTCGGTGACGCCGACGTGGCCGTCGTGTTCAAGGAGTCCGCGCCGCACGAGTGGACGGTGTCGATGCGCGCACGGTCGCACACCGACCTGGTGCCCCTCGCGCGTTCCCAGGGCGGCGGCGGCCACCCCCATGCGGCGGGGTTCAGCGCGTCGGGTCCGGTCGACGAGGTCATCGAGAAGTTCCTGACCGCGGTGTGACCGGACCGGATTCCGCTGCGCCCTCGGGGCGCACCATCCTGCGTCTGGCCTCCTCGGCGCTCATCGTCCTGGTGGCCGAACCCCTCTACCTGATGGAGGACCTGGCCGTCGTCGGCCGACTCGGTGCCGTCGCGCTCGCCGCGCTCGGGGTCGGATCGCTGATCCTGGGCGTCGTCAGCACCCAGCTCACCTTCCTGTCCTACGGCACCACGGCCCGGTCGGCGCGCATGTTCGGTCGCGGTGACCGGCGCGCAGCCATCGCCGAGGGTGTCGCGGCGAGCTGGCTCGCCATCGGGGTCGGCGTCGTCATCGCGATGGTGATGACGGTCATCGCCCCCTGGGTCGTCGGGGTGATCGCGCCCGGCGACGGCGTCGACGCCGAGGCCGTCGGATGGCTGCGCATCGCCGTCTGCGGCGTTCCCCTCATCCTTCTGTCGATGGCGGGCAACGGGTGGATGCGCGGCGTCCAGGACACCCGGAGGCCCGTGGTCTTCGTCGTGATCGGACTGGGTCTCAGTGCGGTGCTGTGTCCGATCCTCGTGCACGGTCTGCTCGGCGCCCCCGAGATGGGGTTGCACGGCAGCGCCGTCGCGAACGTCGTCGGCCAGTCGGTGGCCGGGGTGCTGTTCGCACGACAGGTCGTCGTCGCGGCCCGCAGGTCGGCACCCGAGGAGCCGTGGACCGCGCTGCTCGCACCTCGTCGCCGCATCATCACCGCACAGCTGTCGATGGCGCGTGATCTCATCGTCCGGAGCCTGTCGTTCCAGATCTGCTTCCTCTCCGCCGCCGCCGTCGCCGCGCGCTTCGGGGTCGCGTCGCTGGCCGCGCACCAGGTGGTGCTGCAGCTGTGGAACTTCGTGTCGCTGGTGCTCGACGCACTGGCCATCGCCGCGCAGTCCCTCGTCGGGGCCGCGTTGGGCGCCCGGGCGATCGGGGCGGCGAGGGTCGTCGCGCGCCGGGTCACCGTCGTGTCGGTCGGTGTCGCTGTCGCGGTCGCCGCGGTGTTCGCCGTGGCGCGCACACCGATGGGCCGCATCTTCACCGACGACACCGACGTCCTCGGCGCTCTCGACACGCCGTGGTGGTTCCTCATCGGGATGCTGCCGGTCGCGGGGGTGGTGTTCGCCCTCGACGGTGTGCTCCTGGGCAGCGGCGACGCCGCCTATCTGCGCACCACGACCGTCGCGAGCGCGCTCGTCGGGTTCCTGCCGACAATCTGGCTGTCGTTGGTGTTCGACTGGGGTCTGGCCGGCATCTGGACCGGACTGGCCCTGTTCATGATCTGTCGCCTCGTGGCGTTGTCGGCCCGCATGGCCGGTGGCCGGTGGACCCTCGTGGAGATCCGATGAGGCGTCGATAGACTCGGGGATCGACCGCGTCCGACAGCGGCGAGGACGAGGAGGTCTGCGTGCCGACCCTGTGGGCGATCAGCGATCTCCACGTCAGCCACCGCGGGAACGACGAGGTGCTCGACCGGATCCACCCCGCCGACCCCGACGACTGGCTGATCGTCGCCGGAGACGTCGCCGAGCGCACCGACGACATCATCGAGACGCTGCGCCGACTCAAGGCCAAGTTCGCGACCGTGGTCTGGGTGCCGGGCAACCACGAGCTCTACACCACCGCCAAGGACCCCCTGCAGATCCACGGCGTGGCCCGCTACGACTACCTCGTGCAGGCCTGCCGCGACCTCGGCGTCATCACCCCCGAGGAGATCTACCCGCAGTTCGACCCCGGCGACGGCACGCCTCCGGTGCGCGTGGTCCCGATGTTCCTGTTGTACGACTACACGTTCCGGCCCGAGGGCACGACCAACAAGTTCGCCGCCCTCGCGCTCGCGCGTGAGCACGACGTGGTCGCGACCGACGAGTTCCTGCTCTCGCCCGAGCCGTTCGCCACCCGCGACGCGTGGGGGAGGGACCGCATCGAACGGACCCGTACGCGGCTCGACGCCATCGATCCCGCCGAGCGCACCGTTCTCATCAACCACTGGCCGCTGCGTCGCGAGCCGACCGATGCGCTGATGTACCCGGAGTTCGCGCTGTGGTGCGGCAGCGAACTGACCCACGACTGGCACACCCGCTACAACGCGGCCTGCTGCGTGTACGGGCACCTCCACATCCCCCGGACCACCTGGTACGACGACGTCCGGTTCGAGGAGGTCTCGGTCGGGTACCCGCGCGAATGGCAACGGCGCGGGCTGCCGGACCCGTTGCTGCGCAAGATCATCCCCGACGGCGGACTGCGTCCCGAACACCTGCCCGAGCACGGTGCCCGCTTCGACCTCCCGCCGGACTATCGCGAGCGCGCCGAGGAGTTCAAGGCGAGTGTCGTCGCCAAGCGTGAGGCGCGGGCGCGCAGGCTCGCCGCTCGTGCCGAACGCGACGGCGGGGGAGCGCGATGATCGACGCGATGCTCGCACCGGGGGTCGCGGCCGCCGAGGCGTTCGCCGACCCCGACGACCTCGAGCTGTTGCCCGCCGAGACCTCGCTCGTGGCACGCGCCGTCGACAAACGTCGGTCGGAATTCACCACCGCCCGTGGCCTGGCGCGTCGTGCGCTGGGCACGCTCGGGGTCGAACCGGTACCGATCCTGCGCGGCGAGAAGGGGCAACCGCTGTGGCCCCGCGGTGTGGTCGGCAGCCTCACCCACTGCGACGGCTACCGCGCCGCGGTCGTCGCCTACAAGCTGCAATGTCGCTCGGTGGGCATCGACGCCGAACCGCACGGTGAGCTGCCCGACGGCGTCCTCGACCACGTCACCCTCGCTCCCGAACGCGACGTGCTCGCCACCCGACCGGGCGACATCCACTGGGACCGGCTGTTGTTCTGCGCCAAGGAGGCGACGTACAAGGCGTGGTTCCCGCTGACCGAACGGTGGTTGGGCTTCGAGGACGCCCACATCACCTTCGAGCGGGTCGCATCCGGCGGTGACGCCACCGCGGCGGGCACCTTCCGCTCGGAATTGCTCGTGGACGGTGCGGTGATCGACGGCGGGCCGCCGCTGCGGTCGTTCGACGGTCGCTGGCGCATCGAGAACGGACTGGTGGTCACCTCGATATGTCTGTGAACGCCGACGGAGCCGAACGCTCCGAGAACAAGCACATCGCGACCGCCGGTCTGGTGGTGGTCGACAAACCCGGCGGCATGACCAGCCACGACGTCGTCGCGAAGTGCCGCAAGGCATTCCGGACCCGCAAGGTCGGCCACGCGGGCACCCTCGACCCCATGGCGACGGGCGTCCTCATCCTCGGTCTGGAACGAGCGACCAAACTGCTCGGCCTGCTGGCTCTCACCACGAAGTCCTACTCGGCGACGATCCGTCTCGGCGCGGGCACCGACACCGACGACCGCGAGGGGGTCCTCGGTGAACGGGCCGACGTCTCCGGGCTCGACATCACGGCCGTCGCCGCCGCGGTCGAGCACTTCGTCGGCGACATCGATCAGGTGCCGGCGAGGGTCAGCGCCATCAAGGTCGACGGCCGTCGGGCCCACGATCTCGCGCGCAGCGGTGAGGAGTTCGCGCTCGCATCGCGCCGGGTGACCGTGTCGCGCTTCGACATCGGCGAGCACCGCATCGACGACGGCTGGTTCGACGTCGACGTCGAGGTCGACTGCTCCTCGGGCACCTACATCAGGTCGCTGGCCCGCGACCTCGGCGCCGCCCTGGGCGTCGGGGGACATCTGACCGCGCTGCGTCGCACCGCGGTCGGCCCCTTCACCCTCGCCCAGGCCACCCCGCTCGCGGCCATCGTCGACGATCCCTCTCCCGCACCGACACTCGACATCGACGCGGCGGTCACCCTCGCGTTCCCGACCCGGTCCGTCGACGACGTCGAGGCCCAGACGGTCAGCAACGGACGGTGGCTCGACCCTGTCGGCATGCGTGGCGTGTACGCGGCGGTCGACCGGCACGGTCGGGCGATCGGACTGCTGGAGGAGAAGGGCAAGCGGGCCGCGTCGGTGATGGTGGTCCGACCTTCGACGATGCGCTGAGCGACGCGCCCACCAGCGCCGACGGTCAGGTCGCCGGCGGGATGTCGAGCCAGATGGCCCTGGTCGCGATGTCGCCGAGGTCGATCGGTTCGGAGTCGTCGACGGCGACCGCGACCGTCCCGGCGAACGGACGCTGCTCGACGACCTCGATCCGGCGGTCCAACGCAATGCCGACCGAGTCGAAGTACCGCAGCATCGCCGGATCGGTGTCGGCGATACGCGCGACCCGCCCCGACCGTCCGGGTTGCACGTCGGCGAGCTGGCACGCGGGCGACTCCGGGACGTCTCCGTCGGGATCGGGGATCGGGTCGCCGTGCGGATCGCGGGTGGGGTGGCCGAGTTTCGCGTCGAGGCGCTCCATGAACCGGTCCGACATCGCGTGCTCGAGCACCTCGGCCTCGTCGTGCACCTCGTCCCAGCCGTACCCGAGTTCGCGGACCAGGAACGTCTCGATCAACCGGTGCCTGCGCACCATCGACACCGCGGCGCGGCGTCCCGATTCGGTGAGCGTCACCGATCCGTAGCGCGCGTGCGACACCAGTCCCTGATCGGCGAGTTTGCGCACGGACTCCGACACCGTCGACGGCGACACGGCGAGTTTCTCGGCCAGCAGTTTGGTGGTCACCTTGGTCGACGACCACTCCTGCGCGGTCCAGATGACCTTCAGGTAGTCCTGGGTGACCGCACTGAGTTCGGTGACGGGCGTGGCGGGCGCGGCGTTCGGGCCGACCGTTGTCGCGGTGGGCGAAACATCGCGGCTCGGCTCGCCGCCGGTGGAAGGCACCCCACGAGCTTAGGGCAGGGCAAGTCGATGATCGACGAGCACTCGCCGGAGGCGATCTCGCGCCGCGGCCGGACGCGGGTCTGGTACGCCGTGGGACGTCCCCGTACGCTTGGCCCCGTGTTGCGATGGCGAGGGTTGGACGATATCCCCGCGGGCTGGGGCCGATGTGTCGTGACCATCGGAGTGTTCGACGGTGTGCACCGAGGGCATGCCCAACTGATCGCCACCGCGACGTCGATCGCGAAGAAGCGCGGTGTGCCCGCGGTGTTGATGACGTTCGACCCGCACCCCGCCGAGGTCGTTCGCCCCGGCAGCCACCCGCAGCAGCTGTCCACACTCACCCGGCGTGCCGAGCTCGCCGAGGAACTGGGCATCGACGTCTTCTGTGTCATGCCGTTCACCCCGGTGCTGGCCGCGCAGTCGCCCAAGGACTTCGCCCACGAAGTGCTCGTCGAGGGTCTGCACGCCGCCGACGTGGTGGTGGGTGCCAACTTCACCTTCGGCAAGAAGGCGGCGGGAACGGTGGACGTGCTGACGTCGCTGGGCCGCACCTTCGGGTTCGAGGTCCACGCCGTGTCCCTGGTCGGTGAGGGAGCCGGCGCCGAGGCCACCGACCGCCCGTCGGTCACCTTCTCGTCCACCTACATCCGTTCCTGTGTCGCGGCGGGCGACGTCGAGGCCGCTGCCGAGGCTCTCGGCCGCCCCCACCGGGTCGAGGGTGTCGTGGTGCGCGGTGACGGACGCGGACGTGAGATGGGCTATCCGACCGCCAACGTCGCGCCGCCGATGTATTCGGCGATCCCGTCCGACGGCGTCTACGCGGCGTGGTTCACGGTGCTCGGCGCCGGACCGGTCGTGGGACAGGTGGTGCCGGGGGAGAGCTACCGCGCGGCGGTGTCGGTGGGGTCGAACCCCACGTTCTCCGGTCGCACACGCACGGTGGAGGCGTTCGTCCTCGACACCCACGCCGACCTGTACGGACAGCACGTCGCGGTCGACTTCGTCCGACGGATCCGCGGGATGATCAAGTACGAGGGCATGGAGCCGTTGATCGAGCAGATGAACGACGACGTGGTCAAGACCCGCGAGGCGCTCGCGGACTGACCGCGCCCTGACGATTTGGGCGGGGTGCGAAAGCGCTGGTAGCCTGGCCGATCGGCGCACGCTGCGGTTCGCGGTGGCTGTGCCGGGGCACTGGGCCCATTCCTCACGCGAACTCCATCACAGGAGAACACCATGGCTTTGACCACGGATCAGAAGAAGTCGATCCTTTCCGAGTACGGCCTGCACGAGACCGACACCGGATCCCCCGAGGCACAGATCGCGATGCTCACCAAGCGCATCAGCGACCTGACCGAGCACCTCAAGACCCACAAGCACGATCACCACAGCCGTCGCGGACTGCTGCTGATGGTCGGCCGTCGCCGTCGACTGCTGAAGTACGTCGCCAAGGTCGACGTCAACCGCTACCGCACGCTCATCGAGCGCCTCGGCCTGCGTCGCTGACGCTGCCGGCGTTTCCGGACTCCTCGCGAGCCGTGGCACCTCACCGGGTGCCACGGCTCGCGTCGTTTCCATGAGGGCTGCCGGAGGTCTCCGGATCGATGGGAGGCGGTCGCACGTGAGCGCTTCGGGTGCTCCGTTCCCCGGTGGTTCCGACACCACCACGCCGGATGTCCCGCTGTGGTTCTGGCAGGTGGCAGCGGTGACCTTCATCCTCGCTGCCGCGTTTGCGGTCGTGTCCTACCGACGGCAGGGCGGCGGTGTCGGTCGGATGGGGATGTTGTTCGTGTCGGCGTCGCTGTATGCGATCGCCTGGCCGATCACGTTCGCCGTGCTGGCGGCCATCGGTCTGCGGCGGCTGTGGCGTGAGTGGAACGGGTGACCACGAGCGCGCGTTCGAGGTGCGGACGCCCTCGGGTGCTACCCTCGCCATGGACCCGATGCCACGAGATGGTTTTTGCTTCACGCGTGCCCCGAGTTCGGACGATCGGTCTTCGGTAGTGGCTGCCGGAATCCGCGGAACTGTTCCGCAGGGTTCCGACCGCTTCGATCGACGGCCGTCGCCGAACCTCCTCCGCCTTCGATCGCGGACATCCGCACCTGTTCGGAAATCCTCCTCTCGGGCATCGACCCACAGCACCCGTCCGTCTGGACGGGCGCTGCTACACCGTTGCGCAGCGATGACACGCGCGCATCGAACGAGAGGATTCATCCACACATGACCGATGTCACCACCGCCCCCGAGGCCGAGTACGACGACGAGATCACCGAGGCGACCGCCGTCATCGACAACGGCTCCTTCGGTACCCGCACCATCCGTTTCGAGACCGGCCGCCTCGCGCAGCAGGCCGCGGGCGCCGTCGTCGCCTACCTCGACGACGAGAACATGCTGCTCTCGGCCACCAGCGCCGGCAAGCACCCCAAGGACCAGTTCGACTTCTTCCCCCTCACGATCGACGTCGAGGAGCGGATGTACGCCGCCGGCCGCATCCCCGGATCGTTCTTCCGTCGCGAGGGCCGTCCCTCGACCGACGCGATCCTGACCTGCCGCCTCATCGACCGGCCGCTGCGCCCGTCGTTCGTCGACGGCCTGCGCAACGAGATCCAGGTCGTCATCACCGTCCTGAGCCTCGACCCCAACGACCTCTACGACGTCGTCGCCATCAACGCCGCCTCGGCGTCGACCCAGCTCGCCGGACTGCCGTTCTCCGGCCCCGTCGGCGGTGTGCGTGTCGCGCTCATCCCGACCGAGTCCAACCGCGCGGGCCAGTGGGTCGCGTTCCCGACCGTCGAGCAGCTCGAGGGCGCCGTGTTCGACATGGTCGTCGCCGGCCGCATCGTCGGTGACGACGTCGCGATCATGATGGTCGAGGCGGAAGCCACCGACAACGTCATCGAGCTCATCGAGGGCGGCGCGCAGGCTCCGACCGAGGCCATCGTCGCCGAGGGCCTCGAGGCCGCCAAGCCGTTCATCCGCTCGCTGTGCGAGGCGCAGCGCCAGCTCGCCGCCCAGGCCGCCAAGGCCACCGGCGAGTTCCCGCTGTTCCCCGCCTACCAGTCCGACGTCTACGACGCCGTCGATGCCGCGGGCAAGGATCGTCTGTCGGAGATCCTGACCATCGCGGGCAAGACCGAGCGCGACGACAAGACCGACGAGCTCAAGGGCGACATCCTCGCCTCGCTCGGCGAGCAGTTCGCCGGGCGCGAGAAGGAGATCGGCGCGGCGTACCGCTCGCTGACCAAGAAGCTCGTGCGTCAGCGCATCCTCACCGACCACTTCCGCATCGACGGCCGTGGCATCACCGACATCCGGTCGCTCTCGGCCGAGGTCGCCCTGATCCCGCGCGCCCACGGCAGCGCCCTGTTCGAGCGCGGCGAGACCCAGATCATGGGCGTCACCACCCTCGACATGGTCAAGATGGCGCAGCAGATCGACTCGCTCGGACCCGAGACCTCCAAGCGGTACATGCACCACTACAACTTCCCGCCGTACTCGACCGGTGAGACCGGTCGCGTCGGATCGCCGAAGCGTCGCGAGATCGGCCACGGAGCACTCGCCGAGCGTGCGCTCATGCCGGTGCTGCCGAGCGTCGAGGAGTTCCCGTACGCGATCCGTCAGGTCTCGGAGGCGCTGAGCTCCAACGGATCGACGTCGATGGGCTCGGTCTGCGCGTCGACCATGTCGCTGCTCAACGCCGGTGTGCCGCTCAAGGCCCCGGTCGCCGGCATCGCCATGGGCCTCGTCTCCGACGAGGTCGACGGGGAGACCCGCTACGTCGCCCTCACCGACATCCTCGGTGCGGAGGACGCGTTCGGCGACATGGACTTCAAGGTCGCAGGCACGAAGGACTTCGTGACCGCCCTGCAGCTCGACACCAAACTCGACGGCATCCCGTCGGCGGTGCTGGCCGGCGCGCTGAGCCAGGCCAAGGACGCCCGCACCACCATCCTCGAGGTGATGGCCGAGGCGATCGACGAGCCCGACGAGATGAGCCCCTTCGCTCCTCGCGTCACCACCGTGAAGGTCCCGGTCGACAAGATCGGCGAGCTGATCGGGCCCAAGGGCAAGAACATCAACGCGATCACCGAGGAGACCGGCGCCAACATCTCCATCGAGGACGACGGCACCGTGTTCGTCGGTGCGACCGATGGCATCAAGGCGCAGGCGGCGATTGATCGCATCAACGCGATCGCGAACCCGCAGCTGCCGAAGGTCGGCGAGCGGTTCCTCGGAACCGTCGTCAAGACAACGGCATTCGGCGCCTTCGTGTCGCTGCTGCCGGGTCGTGACGGCCTCGTGCACATCTCGAAGCTCGGCCAGGGCAAGCGCGTCAACAAGGTCGAGGACGTCGTGACCGTCGGCAGCAAGCTCCGCGTGGAGATCGCCGACATCGACGACCGCGGCAAGATCAGCCTCGTGCCGGTGTCGGACGTGTCCGACGCGGCCACCGCGGACACCGCGGCGGCCGAGTAAGACCTGCGCTGAACAACACCACACCCACACAGCCCACCGGGACCCGCGACTCCGTACGGAGAAGCGTCCTGCCCGGTGGGCTGCGTGTTGTCACCGAACACATCCCCGGGGTCCGATCGGCATCGATCGGCCTCTGGGTCGGCGTCGGCTCGCGCGACGAGAAACCCAGCGTCGCCGGCGCCGCGCATTTCCTGGAGCACCTGCTGTTCAAGGCGACCCCGACGCGCACCGCGTCGTCGATCGCCCAGGACATGGACGCCATCGGCGGGGAACTGAACGCGTTCACGTCGAAGGAGCACACCTGCTTCTACGCGCACGTCCTCGACGAACACGCCGACATGGCGATCGACATGGTCGCCGACGTGGTGCTGCGCGGACGCTGCACCTCCGACGACGTCGACACCGAGCGCGACGTGGTCCTCGAGGAGATCGCGATGCGCGACGACGACCACGAGGACCTGCTCGCCGACGCGTTCATGACCGCGACCTTCGGCGACCACCCCATCGGCCGACCGGTGATCGGCTCCGCGGAGTCGATCGCGGCCATGTCCCGCAGGCAGATCCAGTCGTTCCACACCCGCCGCTACACCCCGGACAAGATGGTGTTGGCCGTGGCCGGCAACGTCGCCCACCGCGACGTGCTGGCCCAGGTGCGGGACTCGTTCGGTGCGCACCTCCAGCAGGGCGTCTCCGCGACACCACCGCGACGGAGCAATCAGAGGCCACCCACGCGTGCGGGCCTCGAGGTGATCCACCGCGACAGCGAGCAGACCCACCTCATGCTCGGGGTACCCACCGCGGGACTCGCCGACGACGATCGTTGGGCTCTGTCGGTGCTCAACGCCGCCATCGGTGGCGGACTGAGTTCACGTCTGTTCCAACAGATCCGGGAGGAGCGGGGACTGGCCTACTCGGTCTACTCCGGTGTGGACTCGTTCAGCGACGTCGGCACGTTCTCGGTGTACGCCGGGTGCAACCCGGATCGGCTCGCCGATGTCACCTCGGTGGCGGTGGAGATCCTCCGCGACGTCGCGAGCAACGGCATCACCGCCGCCGAGTGCGCTCGAGCGAAAGGAGCGCTACGCGGCTCACTGCTCCTGGGTCTCGAGGACACCCAGTCGCGGATGCACCGGATCGGCAGCGCGGAACTCGATTTCGGGCGCAGGCGTCCGGTCGCGCGCTCGCTCCGGCAGATCGAGTCGGTGCGCACCCGGCAGGTTTCGGCCCTCGCGGCGCGTCTGCTCGGTGCCGCCCCGGCGGTCGCGGTGGTCGGGCCCTATCGACGTATCCGCGACCTGCCCGCATCGGTACGGGCCCTCACACGCTGATCAGCGCTTGCGAGCGGTGAACTCCCGTTCCTTGGCCGCCCACGTCGACTCGATCTTGCCGTCGGTGTTGGCCTTCACGTTGTCGCGGATGAGGTACCAGCCGCCGATCAACAACGCTGCGATGAACGGGATCCCGATCACGACGACGTAGAAGTCGACGCGACCACCCTCCTTGTCGAGCCAGCCCGAGACGCCGAGACCGACGATGACCGCGACGAGGAACACGAGTCCGAATATCGACGTGTAAGGGTGACCGGGTGCCTGGAACTTGCTCTTCGGGATGATGCCCTTGTTCACCAGCGACCGCAGTTTGAGCTGACAGGCGAAGATGGTGCCCCACGTGAACACGATGCCCAGTGACGCGGCCTCGAGAGCGATGTCGAAGGCACGACCCGGCACGAGGACGTTGAGGATGACGCCGAGCACGTAGACGACCGTGGTCATGGCGATGCCCGCCCACGGCACCCCGCCGTTGCTCATCCTGGTGGTGAATCCCGGTGCCTGCTTGCTCATCCCGAGGCTGCGCAGCACACGCCCGGTGGAGTACAGACCCGAGTTGAGGCTGCTCATCGCGGCGACGATCAGGACGACCTGGATCACGTCGCCCATCCAGCCGAATCCGAGCTTGTTGAACACCGTCACGAACGGACTGGTGCCCGATGTGTACGAGGTGGTCGGCAACATGGCGCACAGCAGCAGGATCGAGCCGATGTAGAACACCGCGATACGGAAGATGACGGCGTTCACCGCGCGGGGGACCTCCTTGTCGGAGTCCTCCATCTCGCCGGCCGCGACGCCCACCATCTCGATGGCGGCGTAGGCGAAGACCACGCCGGACATCACGAGGATCGGTCCGTACCAGTTGTAGGCGCCGCTGGTCGGCCAGAAACCGCCCGGGTTGTCCCAGAGGTTCGAGAAGCCGGCCTGGTGGTCGCCGACGTGTACCGAGCCGAGGACCACGACGAGGCCGACGATGAGGAACAGGACGATCGCGCCGACCTTGAGGATCGATGCCCAGAACTCGAACTCGCCGAACGCCTTGGCGCTGAGCAGGTTCACCGCGAGGACCACCACGAGGGCGATCAGTGCCGACCCCCAGTTGGGCATCGAGGGAAAGTTGTTGTTGACGTAGACGCCGACCGCCGAGAGTTCGGCGATACCGGTCAGGGCCCAGTTCAGCCAGTACATCCAGCCCGTCACATATGCGGCCTTCTCCCCGAAGAACTCGCGCATGTAGGAGACGAACGCGCCGCTGGTGGAGCGGTGCAGCACGAGCTCGCCGAGGGCGCGCATGAGGAAGTAGGCGACGAGTCCGGCGACGGCGTAGCTGACCAGCAGGGCCGGACCGTTCGCGTTGAGTCGGGAGGCCGACCCGAGGAAGAGTCCGGTGCCGATCGCGCCGCCGATGGCGATCATCTGCACCTGCCGTCGCCCGAGCGACTGTTTGTACCCGACCTGTTCCGCGTCGAGACCCGACGTACCGATGTCCGTGCTCATGTCGCCCTCCGTACCCCGGATGTTCACCGGCTTGAACAGTAGCGGCAACGGGGTTTCGCGCGGATTACATTGGGGGTCAAGCGATGTTGCCGATCACGACGAAACGGACATTCCTGCCGGGTTTGTTCGTTTCGGTCCGGCGTGGCGCGGATGTCGCGCACTTGCGAAGATGTCCCGATGACCGCGGTCGCGCAATTCCTGGGGCTCCACCCGCCGTTCGACGCGCTCGCTCCCGCGGAACTCGACCGCCTGGCCGCGCGGGCGACGATCGGCGAGTTCGCCGCCGGCGCGGAGATCTTCGACGGGTTCCGCGACACCGTCGAAGAACTCGGCGTGGTGATCACCGGCGAGGTGGGCCTGTGGAGTCTGCCCGACCATCTCGATGGTGAACCCGACGAGATCCTCGGCCCCGGCGGGGTGTTCGGCTACTTCTCCTTGCTGACCAACGCCGCACGGGGCCCACGGGCGGTCGCCATGTCGGCCAGCACCGTGTGCCGCATCCCGAGCGACTCGGTGCACGCGGTCTTCTCGAGCATGGCCGGCGCGCGGTTCTTGGCCGGCCAGCTCCGACTGCCGCGGAGGATCGATCCCGTGCGCCCGCGCGGGGGCATCGTCGACGAATTGATCCGCACCGCACCGGTGGTGGGAACCCCGACGATGTCGGTGAGCGAGGCGGCGCGTCTGATGACCGAGCGCCGACGCGACTACGTCGTGATCCCGGCGGGCGACGGGACCGTGGGGGTCCTCACCGACTCCGACATCAGATCCCGGGTGGTGGCGGCCGGCGAATCCGGGGACATCCCCGTGAGCCGTGTCGTCACACCGCGCGCCCGTACCGTCGTCACCGGCACACCCGCGGCCGACGCGCTGCTGCAGATCCTCGAACACGGACTGGGCTGTCTTCCCGTGGTGGAACCGGGTGGACGACTCGTCGGTGTGGTGGGCCCGGGTGACTTCATCTCGGCGCCGGGCGGGGCGAGCGTGTCGCTGCGGCATCAGATCGGCCGCGCACGGTCGGTGGAGACGTTGGCCGAGCAGGCGGGGCGCATGCCGTTCGTCGTCGCCGACCTCGTCCGGCGCGGGCAGCCCTCACACGAGGTGACCGCGATGCTGTCCCTTGTGCACGACGCCGTCGTGCGCAGAGCGTTGGAACTCGTGCTCGAGCGCCACGACGATGTCGACCCCGACAAACTGACGTGGTTGTCGTTGGGCAGCAACGCACGTCGTGAGGCCGTGCTGAGCTCCGATGTCGACAGCGCGGTCGCGTTCGACGAGTCGGTGTCCGACCCCGAGCAGATCGCCGTCTACCGGGCGGCGTTCGCCGAGGTCGACGACGTCCTGCGGGCGTGCGGACTCACGATCGACGTCAACGGGGCGGTGGCGTCGTCGCCACTGTTCGCCCGGACCCATGCCCAATGGCGTGCGGCGGCGGCGCAGTGGTTGGCCGCACCGCTGGAGAACAAGGGCATGATCATGACCTCGCTCATGCTCGATGGCCGTCCCATCTGGGGCGACCGCGGCCTGTCCGGGGTGGCCGAGGTGTTCGGCGATCTACGGTCGCATCCGGGGACCCTGCGCCTTCTCCTCGCGGAGTCGTTGTCACACAAGGCCCGGATCCGCTCGATGCGCGACGTGTTGGCCCGCCGCGGCGGGACCTTCGACATCAAGACCCACGCCCTCACACCGTTGGTGAACATCGCCCGGTGGGCCTCGTTGAGCGTGGAGTCCCTCGAGCTCGACACCCGCTCGCGCCTTCGTGTCGCGGGCGGCAGCCCGATGCTCACCGAGGAGAACGCCGGAGTGCTCATCGAGGTGTTCGATGTACTGCAGAAGATCCGCATCACCTACCAGGTCGCACAGCTCGACCGCCGGGAGTCCGCCGGTGACGTGCTCACCATGCGCAGGCTCTCACCACTCGACCGGAGTCTGGTGGCACAGGCGGTCCGCGAGGTGTCGGGTATCCAACGCCGGATGATCAACCTCTCCCACTACGCGCCGATCGGCGAGCAGGACTGACCTCAGACGCCCAGCGGCGACGCGCCCACCGGCAGGTCGAGTGCGGCACCCACCGACGGCGCCAACAGAGCGCCTGCGTGCGTGCTGAGTCCCGCGGCCAGGCTCGCATCGTCGGAACATGCCCGCTGCCACCCCTTCTCGGCCAGGGCGACGACGTAGGGGAGGGTTGCGCCGGTCAATGCCGAGGTCGACGTACGCGCGACGGATCCGGGCATGTTCGCGACGCAGTAGAACACCGAGTCGTGCACGGTGAAGGTCGGGTCGTCGTGGGTGGTCGGACGTGAGTCCTCGAAACACCCGCCCTGATCGATGGCGATGTCGACCAGCACCGATCCGGGCTTCATCGACGCGACGAGGTGGTTGGACACCACCACCGGGGCCTTCGCCCCGGGAACCAGCACGGCGCCGATCACCAGATCGGCCCTCTTCACGGCCTCCTCGAGCGCGAGGGCGGTGCTGTAGCGCGTGTGGACCCGCCCGGCGAAACGGGCGTCGACGGCGCGGAGTTTCGCGATGTCGAGGTCGAACACGGTGACCTGTGCGCCCATGCCCATGGCGATCGTCGCGGCGTTGACGCCGCTGACCCCGGCGCCGATCACGACGACGTCGGCGGGTTCGGTGCCGGGCACGCCACCCATCAGCTGGCCGCGTCCGCCGGCCGACCGCATGAGGTGGTAGGCGCCGACCTGCGGTGCCAGGCGACCGGCGACCTCACTCATCGGGGCGAGCAGCGGCAGGGACCCGTCCCGCGCCTGGACCGTCTCGTAGGCGATCGAGGTGATGCCCGACGCGAGCAGCGCGTCGGTGCAGGGACGGCTCGCGGCCAGGTGCAGGTAGGTGAACAGGGTCTGCCCCGAACGCATCCGCGCGTACTCCGCGGCGATCGGCTCCTTGACCTTCACCACGAGGTCGGCCTGCTCCCAGATGGCGTCGGCGGTGGCCTGGATCTGTGCGCCGGCCTCCTTGAAGTCGACGTCGGTGATCGCCGATCCGGCGCCCGCACCGGCCTCGATGATCACGTCGTGTCCGCGTCGCGTCAGTTCGGCGACGCCGGCGGGTGTGATGGCGACGCGGTACTCGTTGTTCTTGATCTCGCGGGGGATTCCGACACGCATGGCGTTGCCTCTCGTTCGCTGCGGCGCGGCGTCGTCGCCACGATGGTGTGCCTCCCAGCGTGAACACCCTTCGGTACATCATCAATTATTCCGAACAAGATTCTCTGTGAACAGGTCATGCGGAAGATCTAGCGAGATATGCTGCACAGGTGAGCATCGAATCGAAGGATCTTCGGACCGTCGTCGGTCGCCGCGATCTCGACGAGACCGACCGCATGCTCCTGGCGTTGCTGCAGGCCGATGCGCGGATGCCCAACCGCGAACTCGCCGAGCGGGCGGGGATCGCGGCGTCGACCTGCCACGGTCGGGTGCGGCGTCTGATCGAACTCGGGGTGATCCGCGGGTTCTTCGCCGACGTCGACCCGGCGGCGGTCGGTCGGACGTTGCGCGCGATGGTGGCGGTCAGCCTGCAGTCCGACGCGCGGGGTCAGATCCGTCGGTTCGTCGGCCAGATCGGCGCCCAGGACGAGATCATCGACGTCTTCTTCCTCGCCGGATCCGACGACTACCTGTTGCACGTCGCGGTGGCCGACACCGAGGCGCTCCGCGGATTCGTCGAACGGCTGAACTCTCGACCCGAGGTCGCGGGCACCACCACGTCGCTGGTGTTCGAACACCTTCGGGCGGCTGCGCCGATCTTCTGACCCGGTGCCCGACGCACGGGGCGTCGGTCGACTCAGGCGTGGGCGACGTCTCTCACCGAGCCGGCGAGGGCGCGGTCCATCGACTTGCGCAGGCGGAGGAAGTCGCGGGGACGGTCGACGGCGACCACTGCCGATGGACGGTCGCGGTCGCCGAACACGGCGAGGAAACCCTCGGTCGCCCCCGGGTCCATCGACCCGTCGACGAGCTGCGGCTCCACGCCGACGGGGATGTGCCCGCAGACCTGTACGCGGTGACCGTACTGATCACTCCAGAAGTAGGGCGCCCGCTGCGGTGGGGGTGCGAGACCGGCGATGCGGCGTGCGACCGTGCGTGCCTGGTCGACGGCAGAACTCCAGTGTTGGCGCCGTACATGGGTTCCGGTGATCGGATCGAAGGTGCGCGCGCAGTCGCCGATCGCGTAGACACCGGGCATGGAGGTCGCGCCCCCGGCATCGGTGACGAAGCCGTCGTCGAGTGCGATACCGGACGCGGCCGCCCACTCGGTGTCCGGGACCGATCCGATCCCGACCACCACCACGTCGGCGTCGAGGACGCGCCCGTCGCCGAGGGTCACCGAACGGACCCGCCCCGCAGTCCCGTCTATGGTCTCCACCGCCGCCCCGGTGTGCATCGACACCCCGGCGAGTGCGTGGCGGGTCATCGACCATCGGGCGACGTCGACTCCGAGGACCGCGGCACCGGGGATCTCGGTCGCCTCGATGATGGCGACCTCCGCGCCGAGGGTGCACGCGGTGGAGGCGATCTCGGCTCCGATGAAACCGCCGCCGATCATCACCACCTGCCGGGCCGTCCGAAGGTCGGCGGCGAGGGCGCGGGCATCGTCGAGGGTGCGCAGTACGTGGACACCGTCGAGGTCGGCGCCGATGAGCGTGCGACCTCGAGCACCGGTCGCGAGGATCACCGCGTCGGCCGGTCCGACGGGGTGGTGCTGTCCACGTCGGACACTGATGCCCTCGGCGTCGACCGACAGGCCGTCGGCCGCGACACCGAGGTGCCAGTCGAAGGTCTCGGCCTCGCCGTCGAGAAGGAGTGCCGTCGGTCCCGGGTGGCGGTCGTGCGCGACGTCGGCGCTGTTCGGGAACGGTTCCATCAGAACGTCCTTGGACAACGGCGGGCGGTCATAGGGCAGCCACGACTCGGCGCCGACGAACGCGATCGTGCCGGTCACGCCGGAGGCCCTCAGCTCGCGCGCGGCCGTGAGCCCGGCGAGCGACGCCCCGACCACGGTGATCACGAGGGGCCGATCATGCGGCGCCCGAGACGTCCTCGGCCGGAGCGGGTACGGACAGCGAGCTGCCGTGGAGGGTGATGTGCACCCGACCGTCGGCGACCGTCACCGGGTGGGTGGCCACGGCGCGGGTGGCCGGCGGGCCGGTCGGCATCCCGGTGCGGAGGTCGAAGCAGGTCTCGTGCAGCGGGCACTCGACGGTGCAGTTCTCCACCCATCCGTCCGACAGCGAGGTGTCTTGATGGGTGCAGGTGTCGTCGATGGCGAACACGCCCTCGGCGGTGCGGATCACCGCGATGGGCGGGTGGTCGGCGGGCTCGATGCGCAGCGGCACGTCGACCGCGAGATCGGCGGCGGCGACGTCCACCACGGTGGCGACACCGTGGGGTGTTGCGGTCGTGGGGGTGTGGACAACGGACATGGGTTCACCTCGAGACGGCGGGAGCAGTGACGCGCGGCGTTGCGTTGCGGGCAACATAACGCATTGTGCGCAACAGAGTCGCATCGGTCGGTGTGTCCGTCAAGCGTGTCGGACCCTTCGCGGCCGCAACTATGCTGGGGAGCGACATGGACATCAACGACACGGGCGACATCTCGCCCGACCGGAACCGTCCCGCCTCGATCCAGTCGGTCGATCGCGCACTCGAGGTCCTCGAGATCCTGGCTCGACACGGGGAGGGCGGCGTGTCCGACATCGCCGACACCCTCGGCGTGCACAAGTCGACGATCTCGCGGCTGGTGTCGGTGCTGGAGGGTCGCGGATTCGTCGAGCAGGTCGCCGATCGCGGCAAGTACCGGCTGGGGTTCACCATCGTCCGCCTCGCCGGTGCGACGATGGCCACCCGCGACCTCGGACGCGAGAGTCGCGACATCGCCGGCCCGCTCGCCGAGGCCGTCGGTGAGACGGTCAACCTCGCGATCCTCGACAGTGGGCGCGCGGTCAACGTCACCGAGGCCAACGGCTCCCCGGGGATCTCGTTGCGCACCTGGGTCGGTCAGAGCTGCCCCGCGCACGCCACGTCGAGCGGCAAGGTGTTGCTCGCGGCGCTCGACGACAGTCGACTCGACACCGCCGTCGGCGCGACGCTGGAGCGCTTCACGTCCTCGACGATCGGCGACCTCGATGCCCTGCGCGCCGAACTCGGCGACATCCGTCGGCGCGGGTGGGCGCACGCGCGAGAGGAACTCGAGGAGGGGCTGACCGCGGTTGCCGCCCCCATCCGTGATCACACGGGCGATGTCGTCGCTGCGTTGAGCATCTCCGGTCCGACCTTCCGGATGTCCGACGACCGACTTCCGACCTTGTCGGCCGAGGCCGTCGATGCGGCCGACGCGATCAGCGTCCGACTCGGCCACCGCGCCTGATTCACCCACGCGCCTGATCGACCCTTCCTCCGACCCGGTGGCACGCCGCGCGTCGAGTTGACGTTTGCGATCCCCGGTCGCACCATGTGTTGCACGAAGGGCAACGTGTTGCGATCAACGCAACAACGGGCGACCCAAGGGAACAACGGGACGGAATCGAGGTGGTCATGACCGGTCCTCGCGTGGTCGTCATCGGCGCAGGCATCGTCGGGACGTCGCTGGCCGACGAGCTCACCGGTCGCGGATGGACCGACGTCACCGTCCTCGACCGTGGGCCGCTGCCGGCCACGGGCGGATCGAGCAGTCACGCACCGGGCCTGGTGTTCGCGACCAACCCGTCGGAGACGCTGTCCCGCTTCGCGCAGTACACCGTCGACAAATTCCGCGGGCTCGCGGAGGCGTCGGATCGCCTGTGTTTCAACCCGGTCGGTGGGCTGGAGGTCGCGACCACCGAGGCACGCATGACCGATCTGCACCGCAAGGCCGGGTGGGCGCGTGCGTGGGGCGTGTCGGCGCGGATCGTCGACGCCGCCGAGTGCGCCCGGCTGCACCCCCTGCTCGACCCGGCGACCGTGCTCGGCGGATTGCACACGCCCACAGACGGTCTCGCTGACGCGCTGGCATGCGTGGACATCCAGCGCCGACGGGCCGAGGCCGCCGGTGCACGGTTCGTCGGCGACACGCGGGTACGCGCGATCGTGACCGCCGGCGACCGGGTGACCGGCGTCGAGACCACCGACGGCATCCACCCCGCCGACGTCGTCGTGTCGTGCGCGGGATTCTGGGGCGTCGAGATCGGTGCGATGGTCGATCTGCGCGTGCCGCTCGTCGCCATGGGACACCAGTACGTCGAGACGACGACGGTGGACCCGCTGCGTGGGTCCGTCGACCCGCGTGTGGGCAAAGCCGCTGCGACACTGCCGATCCTGCGCCACCAGGACGCCGACCTCTACTACCGTCAGCACGGCGACCGGATCGGTATCGGCTACTACGGACACCGCGCGATGCCCGTCGACATGGATCGTCTCTACCGCGACACGCGGGAACAACCGATGCCCTCGATGTTGCCGTTCACCCCCACCGACTTCGCGCCCGCCTGGACGGAATCGATCCGCGTTCTCCCGAGCCTCGCCTCGGCGTCGGTCGCCGACGGGTTCAACGGCATCTTCTCCTTCACCCCCGACGGCGGGCCCGTCCTCGGACCCCATCCGGGTCTCGACGGGTTCTGGGTGGCTGAGGCGGTGTGGGTCACCCAGTCGGCGGGCGTGGCACGCACCATGGCGCACTGGATGATCGACGGCAGCCCGGATCTGTGTGTCGCCGGCTGCGACATCGCGCGGTTCTCCACCCGCGAGACCGCCCCCGATCACGTCACCGCGATGAGTGCACGCGCCTTCGACGAGGTCTACGACATCATCCATCCGCGCGAACAACGGTCGATACAGCGCGATCTCACGGTGAGTCCACTGCACGAGCGTCACCGCGCACGCGCTGCGGTGTTCGTCACCTCCCACGACTGGGAGCGCCCGGCGTGGTTCGAGGCCAATACCGCACTGCCTCAGATCGATACGGCGAGCGCCGCGTCGGCGCATCGCGACGACTTCTCCACGCGTCACTGGTCGCCGATCGTGCTCGCCGAGGCGGCCGCCACCCGGGCAGGCGTCGGTCTGTTCGACATGACGTCGCTGATGAGGGTGCAGGTCAGCGGAACCGGCGCCGTGTCGTTCCTCGCCCCCATCCTCACCCGCGACCCCGATCGCGCCGTCGGGACGGTCATCTACGCGCTCATGCTCGACCCCTCGGGCGGCGTGCTCAGTGACGTCACCGTCGCACGCACCGCTGCCGAGTCGTTCCAGATCGGGATCAACGGTCCGCTCGATCTCGCACGTCTGCGCACGCTCGCCCGTGTCGCCCGCCGCGACGGCGCCGACGTCGAGGTACGCGAGATCACCTCGGAAACAGCGTGTCTCGGTGTCTGGGGGCCGGCTGCGCTCGCCCTGGTCGATCCCCTCAGCGAGGCCGCGCTCGGGCCCGACGACCTCGGTTTCTACCGCACGGTGCGCACCAGGATCGCCGACGTCTCCGTCCTCGCCATGCGGGTGTCCTACGTCGGGGAGTTCGGGTGGGAGTTGTACGTGGCCGCCGACGACGCCGTCACCCTGGCCGACGAACTGACCACCGCGGGCGCATCTCTCGGCGCGGTGTGGGCCGGACGCGGCGCGCTCGACACCCTGCGGATCGAGAAGGGGTACCGGTCGTGGGGGACCGACATGACCGCGATGCACTCACCCGACGAGGCCGGGTTGGCCTTCGCCGTCGCCAAGAACCACGACTTCGCCGGACGCGCGGCGATGTCGCAGCGCCCGGTGCGGCGGCGCCTGCACACACTCGTCGCCGACGACCCCGGCACGCTCCTGCTCGGTCGGGAACCGGTCACCGGCCCCGACGGGACCGTGGGACACGTGACATCGGCCGCGTTCTCGCCGATCGTGCACCGCACCATCGCCTACGCCTGGGGCGCACCCGAACTGCGTGTCGGTGACCGGGTGCACGTCGACCACCTCGCGACGACCGCGACGTTCACGGTGTCGCCGACCACCACCGTCGACCCGGAGAACGCACGCCTGAAAGGACGCACAGCATGACCGACGCACCCCTCGACCCGGGCGACGTCGATGCCCAGGTCATCGTCATCGGACTCGGTGGCATGGGATCGGCCGCGGCCTACCACCTCGCCCGCCGCGGCGTGTCGGTGCTGGGTCTCGAACAGTTCACCCCGGCCCACGATCGGGGGTCGTCGCACGGCGGGTCCCGCATCATCCGGCAGTCGTACTTCGAGGATCCCGCGTACGTGCCGTTGCTGTTGCGCGCCTACGAACTGTGGGAGGAGCTCGCACGCGCATCGGGCCGCGAGGTCTACCGCATCACCGGCGGGCTGTTCATCGGACCACCGGATTGCGCCACCGTGTCGGGCTCGCTGCACGCCGCGCAGTTGTGGGGTCTCGAGCACGAGGTGCTCGACGCCGGCGAGGTCGCCCGTCGCTTCCCGGGGTTCGTGCCCGAGGCCGGTCAGGTGGCCGTGTACGAACCGCTCGCCGGTTTCGCGCGACCGGAGGAGACCGTCGCCGCGCACATCGAACTCGCCGGCCGCGAGGGCGCCGACCTCCGATTCGGTGAGACGGTCCGATCCTGGAGCGATCACGGTCAGTACGTGGAGGTCGTGACCGACTCCGGCCGCCTCCGGGCACGGGAACTGGTGATCTGCCCCGGAGCCTGGGCGCCGGAGATCCTCGCCGACCTCGGCGTCTCGATCGAGATCGAGCGCCAGGTCATGTACTGGTTCGGCCTCGACGCCCCGACGGCAGCCGACGACCCCTCCGCGGACGACGTTCCCGCGATGGTCGACGCGCCCATCTACATCCAGGAGAACGCCGACATCGAGCAGATCTACGGATTCCCGGCGATCGACGGACCCGACGGGGGAGTGAAGGTCGCCTTCTTCCGCAGGGGCGACACCTGCTCGCCGGAGACCATCGACCGTGTCGTCCACGACGACGAGACCGAAAGGATGCGAACTCGGGTGCGACAGCTGCTGCCCGGTGTCGCCGGCCCCGCACTCGACGCCGCCACCTGCATGTACTCGACCACCCCTGACCACAATTTCGTGATCGCACGGCATCCCCGACACGATCGGGTGACCGTGGCCTGCGGGTTCTCCGGTCACGGGTTCAAGTTCGTGCCTGTGGTCGGGGAGATCCTCGCCGATCTCGTCGTCGACGGTCACACCGACCACCCGATCGACATCTTCGATCCGACCCGCACCGCGCTCGCCGCGGGCGGTGGGGACCGGGTCGCGACAGCCGGTGCCCGATGACCGCCCTCGACGAGACCGGGCGTACCGACCCGGCACCACCCGACACGCTCGTGGCGACACTGGCCGGGGCCGCCTACACCGACCCCGCCGCCTTCACCCGCGAACAGGAGTCGATCCTCGAACGACGCTGGATGTGCGCGGTCCGCAGCGCCGATCTCGATGCCCCCGGGCGTTTCGCGACCGTCGACATCGGCCGCGAGAGCGTGCTGGTGGTGCGGGGACGTGACGGCGCCCTGCGTGCGTTTCTCAACAGTTGCCGCCACCGGGGTGCGCTCATCTGCACCGAGGCGCAGGGGTCGGTCCGGCGAAACCTGCAGTGCCCGTACCACGCCTGGACCTACGGTCTCGACGGAGCCCTCGTCGCCGCACCCAACCTCAGCAGCCTGGGCGACATCGACCGCACCCGCTACGGACTGATCGGCGTCGCGAGCCGTGAATGGCTCGGCTACCTGTGGGTGTGCCTGGCCGACGAACCGCCGTCGTTCACCGAGACCGTGATCGGCGCGGTCACAACACGTCTGGGATCGCCTGAACAGATCGATCGCTACGGCGTCGCCGATCTCGCGATGGCGCACCGTGAAACCTACGAGGTGGCCGCCAACTGGAAGCTCATCGTCGAGAACTTCATGGAGTGCTACCACTGCGCGACGATCCACCCCGAGCTCACCGAGGTGTTGCCGGAGTTCGCCGACGGTCTCGCCGCCCAGTACTACGTCGGGCACGGCGCGGAGTTCGGCGGCGAGATCGAGGGATTCACCGTCGACGGGTCATCCGGGTTCGCACCGCTTCCGGACCTGACCGCCGATCAGGATCGGCGCTACTACGCGATCACGATCAATCCGACGGTGTTCGTGAACCTCGTGCCCGATCACGTGATCGTGCACCGCATGTTCCCCACCGCGGTCGACCGGACGGTGGTGGTGTGCGACTGGCTCTATCACCCCGACGTGATCGCATCAGGTGGCGACACCCGAGGCGGTGTCGAGCTGTTCCACCGTGTGAACGTCCAGGATTTCGACGCCTGCGAACGCACGCAGCCCGGCATGTCCTCGCGCGCCTACGCCTCCGGAGGCGTACTCGTACCCGCCGAGCACCACATCGCGCAATTCCACGATTGGATCAACGAAATGTGCGCCGACGGGTGAGGATGAGGAGGTGAGTGACCTCTTCATCGACGGCGCGTGGACCGCGGCGACCTCCGGCCGCACCCGCGACTGCATCGATCCGGCCGACGGGACGGTGATCCGGTCGGTCGACGAGGCGTCACCGGCCGACGTCCGCGCGGCGATCGTCGCCGCACGCGCCGCCTTCGACGACTCGCCGTGGCGATCGACGACCGTGGCCGACCGGTCGGCCATCCTCGACCGCATCGCCGACCTTTTG
Organism: Williamsia sp. Leaf354; assembly: GCF_001424365.1. Lineage (NCBI taxonomy): Bacteria > Bacillati > Actinomycetota > Actinomycetes > Mycobacteriales > Nocardiaceae > Williamsia > Williamsia sp. Leaf354. The sequence continues at coordinate 533,633 of NZ_LMPL01000002.1, read as the reverse complement.
ATGCGCGACATCGAGTCGCTCGCGTTGATCGAGACCCGCGACACGGGGAAGACGCTCGCGGAGAGTCGAATCGACATCACCGACGTCGTCTCGGTCTTCCGCTACTACGCCGACCTGGTCACCACCAGTTCCGACCGACTCGTCGACGTCGGCAACCCCGCGGTGATCAGCCGCGTGGTCGCCGAACCCGTCGGTGTGTGCGTGATGATCGCGCCCTGGAACTACCCGCTGCTGCAGATCTCGTGGAAGATCGCCCCCGCGTTGGCGGCCGGCGCGACCATGGTGCTCAAACCCAGCGAGGTGACGCCGCTGTCGACGATCGAGCTGACCCGGCTCATCGCCGAGGCCGGTGTGCCCGCCGGTGTCGTGAACCTGGTGCTCGGCGCCGGATCCGATCTGGGGCCCGCTCTCACCGACGACCCCGACGTGGACCTCATCTCGTTCACCGGCGGACTCGCGACCGGCAAGGTCATCGCCCGCACGGCTGCCGAGCACGTCACCCGTGTGCTCGTCGAACTCGGCGGCAAGAACCCACACGTGGTGTTCGCCGACGCCTGCGCGACCCCCGAGGCCATGTCGGCGACGGTCGACCAGGTCCTCACGGGGGTGTTCCTGCACTCGGGTCAGGTCTGCTCGGCGGGGACCAGGTTGATCGTCGAGGAATCCGTCGCCGACGACCTCGTCGCCGCGGTCGCCGACCGCGCCGGCCGGATCCCGATGGGGCCCGGGGTCGATCCGGCCAGCCTCACCGGCCCGCTCGTCTCGGCACAGCAACTGGACAAGATCGTCGATTTCGTGGCGGTGGGCGTGGCCGAGGGGGCGACGCTGGTCACCGGCGGCCACCGCTCGACCGAGCCGCGTCTGGCCGACGGCTATTTCTTCGAACCGACGGTCTTCGACCACTGCGACCGCTCCATGCGCATCGTCGCCGAGGAGACGTTCGGCCCGATCCTCACCGTCGAACGGTTCACCACCGAGGCCCACGCCCTGGAACTGGGCAACGACACCGCGTACGGTCTCGCGGCCGGTGTGCGCACCTCCGACGCCGCACGCGGCGAACGGATGGCGCGCGGTCTGCGCCACGGCACGGTGTGGGTCAACGACTTCGGCTACTACACCCCGGCCGCGGAGTGGGGTGGCTTCGGCCGGTCCGGGAACGGCCGCGAACTCGGTCCCTCGGGACTCGCCGAATATCAGGAGCTCAAACACATCTGGACCAACACCACCGCCCCGCCGGCGGGGTGGTTCCCGCCCTGAGTTCCCCGCCCGCAGGTCAGGGCCCACGTCGTACCGCGCCATAGACATCACGAGAGCAGTCGTCACCGCGAGATCCGATTCCGCTTCGCCCGAGGGGGCAGCATGACCATCGAGAAACCCATCGATCCCGACAACGGGATGGAACACTTCGGCTACAAGGAGAGCCTCGACCGCAGCATCGGCAAGTTCGCCAGCTTCGCCGCCGGGGTCAGTTACATCTCCATCCTCACCGGCACCTTCCAGCTGTTCTACTTCGGGTTCGGCACCGCGGGCGCGGCGTATCTGTGGAGCTGGCCCATCGTGTTCGTCGGACAGCTCGCTGTCGCACTGTGTTTCATGGAGCTCGCCGCGAAGTACCCGATCGCGGGGTCGGTCTACAACTGGGCCAAGATCCTGGGCAACAAGGTGGTCGGGTGGTTCTCGGGCTGGATGATGCTGACCGCCTCGATCGTCACGATGTCGGCGGTCGTGTTGGCGATCGACTCGACACTGCCGAAGATCTGGAGTGGTTTCCGGCTCATCGGATCCGATGACCTCACCGTGGTGTCGCCGTCGAATGCCGTTCTGCTGGGGTCGATCCTGGTGCTCGCGACGACGGCCATCAACGCCTTCGGCGTCCGGTTGATGTCGATCATCAACAGCACGGGTGTGTTCATCGAACTCATCGCCGCGGTGCTGATCGCGGTCATCCTGGCGTTCAACATCGACCGCACCCCGGCGGTGTTCTTCTCGACCAACGGTTACGGCGCAGGGGAGAGCGGCGGGTATCTCGGCGCGTTCCTCATCGCCTCGCTGGCGTCGGGGTATGTCATGTACGGGTTCGACACCGCCTCGTCGCTCGGTGAGGAGACGGTCAATCCCCGCAAGACCGCGCCGTCGGCGATCCTCCGGGCGATCCTCGCCTCGTTCGTGATCGGTGGGGCGATCCTCGTGTTCGCCATCCTCGCCGCACCGAACCTCTCCGATCCGGCGCTCGCCGCGCAGGGCGGACTCCAGCAGATCGTGCTCGACGTCATGTACGGCCCGGTCGGCAAGATCTTCCTGATGTGCATCGTGGTCGCGGTGTTCGTGTGCACCCTCGCCGTCCACACCGCCGCCATCCGGCTCACGTTCGCCATGGCGCGCGACAACGCGCTGCCCTTCGGCGAATCGCTGGCCAAGGTGCACCCCCGCACCCAGGCGCCGGTCATCCCGTCGGTCCTGATCGGTGTGTTGTCGATCCTGATCCTCGTGATCAACATCAACCAGCCGACCATCTTCCTGCTGCTGACGTCGGTGGCGATCATCATGATCTACATCGCGTACCTGATGGTGACGGGTCCGCTTCTGCTGCAGCGCTTTCGAGGGCAGTGGCCGCCGCCGGATCTCAAGGCGGGCGGGTACTTCTCGATGGGGCGCTGGGGACTCCCGGTGAACATCGTCGCCGTGCTGTGGGGGATCGGGATGGCGATCAACCTCGCGTGGCCGCGCGAGGCGGTGTACGGCGCCCCCTGGTACAACACGTGGGCCGCGTTCATCTACATCGGCGTCATCGGCGGAGTCGGTCTGCTCTGGTACTTCACCGTCGGCAGCCGGGGCATGGGGACGCTGAGGTCACACGCCTCGGAGACCAAGTCCGACGCCGTACCGTTCCCCGGACCCGAGGGAGTCTGACCACATGGCTGATCCACTGCACGAGAACGAGGTCACCGCAGGGCGGTTCGACTACGTGATCGTCGGCGGCGGCACCGCCGGATGTGTGCTCGCCGCCCGATTGAGCGAGGACCCGCAGGTGACCGTCTGTCTCATCGAGGCCGGCCCCACCGACGTCGGCAACGACGACGTGCTGGTGCTGAGCGAATGGATGCACCTGCTCGATTCCGGCTACGACTGGGACTACCCGATCGAACCGCAGGAGCGTGGGAACGATTTCATGCGGCACGCCCGCGCCAAGGTCCTCGGTGGATGTTCTTCGCACAACTCGTGTATCGCCTTCTGGCCGCCCGCGGAGAGCCTCGACGAGTGGGAACGGATGGGGCTGACGGGGTGGGGGGCCGCCGACGTGCACCCGCTGGTGCGGCGACTCGAGAACAACGACGCACCGGGCGACCACGGTCACGACGGACCCGTCCGGCTGCGCGACGTCCCCGCCGGGGACCCCTGTGGGGCAGCGGTTCTCGACGCGGCCGCGGCGGCGGGACTGCCCACGGTGGGATTCAACCGTGGCGAGACGGTGCGCACCGGCGCCGGATGGTTCCAGATCAACGCCGGCGAGGACGGCCTGCGGATGTCGACCTCGCATGCCTACCTGCACCCGATCATCGGGACCCGCCCCAATCTCGAGGTCCGCACGGGCTGCTGGGCGCAGGAGATCCTGTTCGACGGCGACGACGGCTCGGGCACCACCGCCGTCGGTGCCCGCTACCAGCGCCCCGACCTCACCGGCTTCGACGTGGTGGGTGCGAAGCGCGAGGTCATCGTGACCGCCGGCGCCATCGACACCCCGAAACTGTTGATGCTGTCGGGGATCGGTCCGGCCGACCACCTGCGTTCGATGGGTATCGACCTTCGGGTCGACTCACCCGGGGTGGGATCGAACCTCGACGATCACGTCGAGGGCCTCGTGTTCTGGGAGGCGGCGCAGCCCATGGTCACCACGTCGAGTCAGTGGTGGGAGATCGGGCTGTTCGCCTCGACCGGTCATTCCCCGGAGACCGACGCCCTCGGCCTACCGGACCTGATGATGCATTACGGCAGTGTGCCGTTCGACATGAACACGCTGCGGTGGGGATACCCGACCACCGACAACGGGTTCTGCCTGACCCCGAACGTCACGCAGGGTCTGTCCCGCGGAACGGTGCGGCTGCGCAGCCGCGACTTCCGTGACCGCCCTCGAGTGGATCCGCGCTACTTCACCGACGCCGGTCACCACGACGAGACGGTGATGCTCGCCGGCATCCGCCTCGCCCGCGAGATCGCGGCGCAGGAAGCGCTGCGACCGTGGATCGCCCGGGAACTCGCACCCGGTCCCGACGCCGTCACCGACGACGATCTCATCGACTACATGCACAAGACCCACAACACCGTCTATCACCCGGCGGCGACGGCGAAGATGGGTACCGACGCCGATCCGATGGCTGTCCTCGACCCGCAACTGCGCGTCCGCGGGACGCAGCGCCTGCGCGTGGTCGACGCCTCGGCGATGCCGAAACTGCCCACGGTCAACCCCAACATCTCGGTGATGGCCATGGCCGAGAAGTGCGCGGACCTGCTGCGCGCGACCTGACCCGCGTGGGGGATCATGGACGTCATGGCTGGTGGTGACGGGATCCGCGTCGGGGTGTTCGGTAGTGGCGGCAAGGTGGGTCAGGCGATCGTCGATGCGGTGCAGGCCGCCGACGACCTGACCTTCACCGTGGGCGTCGACAAGGACGACGACCGGTCGTCGCTGGTCGACGCCGGCACGCAGGTCGTCGTCGACTTCACGCACCCGTCGGTGGTGATGGACAACCTCGAGTTCCTGATCGGCAACGGCATCCACGCCGTCGTCGGCACCACCGGGTTCGACGACGACCGTCTCGCCCAGGTGCGCACGTGGCTCGACGACGCACCCGGCGTCGGTGTGCTCATCGCCCCCAATTTCGCGATCGGCGCGGTACTGAGCATGCGGTTCGCCGCCGCGGCGGCCCGGTTCTACGACTCGGTCGAGGTCATCGAGCTCCACCACCCGCACAAGGCCGACGCGCCGTCGGGAACGGCCTACCGCACCGCGCGATTGATCGCCGAGGCCCGCTCTTACGCCGGTGCGACGCCGATGCCCGACGCGACCTCGACCGCCCTCGACGGCGCCCGTGGCGCCGACGTCGACGGCGTCCGCGTGCACTCGGTGCGACTCGCGGGGCTGGTCGCGCACCAGGAGGTGCTGCTGGGAACCGAGGGGGAGACGCTGACCATCCGGCACGACTCGCTCGACCGCACCTCGTTCGCCCCGGGCGTACTGCTCGGCGTGCGCCAGATCGGCAACCGGCCGGGCCTCACGGTCGGCCTCGACGACCTTCTCGACCTGTAGGGCGTCGTGATGGGCGAGCGCTCCAAGCGCGACTTCTACTCCCGCGACGCGCGACCGATCGTGCTCGTGATCGTTGTCATCCTCATCCTGCTGGCCTTCTACATCGGGCTGCTCGGTGTCCGCGGGGTCCAGCTGATCCAGGACGGGTCGGTGGTCGGCATCGGACTGGGCGTCGGTGTGCTGATCCTGCCGTTCCTCGGGGTCTGGATGGCGTTCACGACCGTGCGGGCAGGCATCGCCCACCAGCGCCTGGGTCGCCGGATGAGCGAGGAGGGCCGCGAACTCGACGTCTCCGATCTCCCGCGACGGCCCTCGGGCCGGCTGGAACGCGACGCGGCCGACGAGCTGTTCGCGACGGTCAAGACCGAGTGGGAGGCCGATCCCGAGAACTGGCGCAACACCTACCGCATCGCCCGCGCCTACGACTTCGCCGGCGACCGCTCGCGGGCCCGCGAGATGATGAAACGCGCTGTCGCACAGGAGAAGGCCGAACACGGCGGACCGCAGGCGTGACCGCTCGACTCCTGGTCGTCCACCACACCCCGTCGCCGCACACCCAGGCGATGTTCGAGGCTGTGCTCGCCGGGGCGACCGATCCGGAGATCACCGACGTCGAGGTGATCCGCCGCCCGGCGTTGTCGGTCAGCGCGTCGGACTTCCTCGACGCCGACGGGTACGTGCTCGGCTGCCCCGTGAACCTCGGCTACATCGCAGGCGCCCTGAAACACGCCTTCGACACCAGCTACTACCAGATCCTCGACGCCACCCGGGGCCGTCCGTTCGGGGTCTACCTGCACGGCAACGAAGGCGCAGAGGGTGCCGTCCGCGCCATCGACTCGATCACCACCGGCCTCGGCTGGACCAAGGCCGCCGAGTACGTGATCGCCTCCAACAAACCGGACACCGGTGCACTCGCCGCGTGCCGGGAACTCGGCGGCGTCGTCGCCGCCCACCTGATGAGCTGAGGCGCCTGCGCACGGGCGTCGGCCCGGAGTCCTAGACTCGGACACGTGATCGACACCCCGTACGAGGACCTGCTGGCGAAGGTGTTGGCCGAGGGGACACCCAAGGCCGACCGCACCGGTACCGGGACACGCAGCCTGTTCGGCCACCAGCTCCGCTACGACCTGGCGGCCGGTTTCCCACTGATCACCACCAAGCGGGTACACGTGAAGTCGGTGTTCTACGAACTGCTGTGGTTCCTGCGCGGTGACTCGAACGTGCGGTGGCTCCAGGAGCGCGGGGTGACGATCTGGGACGAGTGGGCCGACTCCTCCGGCGATCTCGGACCCGTCTACGGGGTCCAGTGGCGCAGCTGGCCGACCCCCTCGGGCGACCACATCGACCAGATCTCCAACGCACTGGCGCTCCTGCGGTCGGATCCCGATTCGCGGCGCAACATCGTCTCGGCGTGGAACGTGGGGGAGATCCCGCAGATGGCGCTCCCGCCGTGCCACGCGTTCTTCCAGTTCTACGTCGCCGACGGCAAACTCTCCTGCCAGCTCTATCAGCGCAGCGCCGATCTGTTCCTCGGCGTGCCGTTCAACATCGCCTCCTACGCCCTGCTGACCCACATGATGGCCGCGCAGGCCGGGCTCGAGGTCGGTGAGTTCGTGTGGACCGGCGGCGACTGCCACATCTACGACAACCACGTCGACCAGGTGCAGTTGCAGCTCTCGCGTGACCCGTACCCGTACCCGACCCTGCGGCTGGCGCCACGAGAGTCGTTGTTCGACTACGAGTTCGACGACATCGAGGTCGTGGACTATCAGCACCACCCGGGTATCAAGGCGCCCGTCGCCGTATGACGGTCGCGTTGATCTGGGCGCAGGGCAACAACCGCGCCATCGGTCGCGACAACACCATCCCGTGGCGCGTCCCCGAGGACGCCCGGCACTTCCGCGAACTCACCCGCGGCCATCGGGTGGTGATGGGGCGCCGGACCTGGGACTCGCTGCCCGAGCGGTTCCGGCCACTGCCCGACCGCGTCAACGTCGTCCTCACCACCGACCGGACCTGGTCGTCACCGGGCGCGGTGGTCGCCCACGACCTCCCGGAGGCACTCGCAGGAGACGAGACCGTCATGGTGATGGGCGGCAGCCAGATCTACGACGCCGCAATGACGTTCGCCGATGTCCTGCACGTCACCGAGATCGATGTCGATGTCGACGGCGCCGATGCCCACGCCCCGGAGATCGACCCCACGCGGTGGGTGGCGACCACGCACGGTGAGTGGCAGGAGTCGACGAGCGGGTTGCGCTACCGGTTCCTCGACTACCGGGCCCGCCCCGACGCGCCGACAGCGACCCCGCCGACATCGTGAGCGCAGCCGCCCTGTCCATCGCGCGAGCGCGTCGGATCGCCCTAGCCGCACAGGGCTTCGCCGATCCACGCCCCGGCGGCGCGGTCACGCGTCGACACCTGCAGCGGGTGCTCGGACGGATCCGGTTCCTGCAGATGGACTCGGTCAACATCGCCGTCCGCGCCCACTACATGCCGCTGTTCAGTCGACTCGGGCCGTATGACCCTGCGCTCCTCGACCGTGCGGCGGCCGAATCGACGGCTCGGGCACCTCGATTGCTGGCCGAGTACTGGGCGCACGAGGCCGCACTGATCCCGGTCGAGGACTGGCCGCTGTTCCGCTGGCGGATGGACGACTACCGCTACGGCCGGTACGGCAAGCCCGTGGCCGAGCCGCCCGAACGCACCGCGCTCCGTGCCGAGATCGCTCGCGTCCTCGCCGAGACGGGCCCGACCACCGGCGGTGAACTCGAAGAACTGCTCGGTCGACGCCGGGATCAACCGCGCCGGGGCAGCTGGTGGGATCGCAGCGAGGTGAAGCACGCGTGCGAGGTGATGCTCGCCGCGGGCGATCTCTCGGCGATACGGCGCGGAAATTTCGCCCGGCACTACGACCTCGCCGAGAACATCGTGGGGCCGGACCTCGCGAGCACCACCATCGACCGGGACGTCGCGATCCGTGAACTCGTTCGGCGATCGATCGGTGCGCTCGGCGTCGCGACGGAGACCGACCTGCGCGACTACTACCGACTGCCCGTCGTCGACGCCCGCCGCGCCGTCACCGAGCTCGTCGATGCCGGCGAGCTGACGCCGGTGACCGTGGCGGGGTGGGACCGCACCGCGTACCTGGATCCTGCGGCACGCACCCCGCGTCGGGTGGAGGCGTCGGCCCTGCTCGCCCCGTTCGACCCGTTGGTGTTCTTCCGGCCGCGCCTGCACCGCCTGTTCGACATGCACTACCGCATCGAGATCTACGTGCCCGAACCGCAACGCGTGCACGGGTACTACGTCTTCCCGTATCTCCTCGACGAGGAGATACCCGCTCGCGTGGACCTCAAGACCGACCGATCCGCCGGTGTGCTGCGGGTGCTCGGCGCCTTCGCCGAGGAGGGCGTCGACCGCGATCACGTCGCGACCCGACTGGCCGCAGACCTGCGGTCGATGGCGGGATGGCTCGGGATGGACGACGTCACCGTCGGCAGGCGGGGCGACCTGGCGCCGGTCCTGCGTCGCGCTCTCGCATAGGCGACACCGACACCCGCGTTCTGCGTCGAGGTGCGGCACGGGACAATCGGAGCCGATCGAGTCGCCGGTCGGCCCGTCGAAGAGGAGTGCAGTCAGGTGTCGCAGTTGGTCCCGTTGCAGGTGCACATGATCGCGCACACCGAGTTCCATCCGCCCGCGGACATCCCGTGGTCGACCGACGTCGACGGGGGCGAGGCGCTCGTCGAGTTCGCGGGGCGGGCCTGCTATCAGAGCTGGGACAAGCCCAATCCGCGCACGGCGACCAACGCCGGATACCTGCGTCACATCCTCGAGGTCGGACACCTCTCCCTCCTCGAGCACGCGACCGTCACCTTCTACATCACCGGGATCTCGCGGTCGTGCACCCACGAACTCATCCGACACCGACACTTCTCGTACTCGCAGCTGTCGCAGCGCTTCGTCCCCGAACACGACTCGAACGTGGTCCCACCGCCGGCGATCCGCGGTGACGCCGAGCTCGAGGACCTGTTCGTGACCGCCACCGACGCCGCCCGCGCGGCCTACACCGAACTGCTCGAGGCGCTCGAGGCCAAGTTCGCCGACGTGCCCAACGCGATCCTGCGACGCAAGCAGGCGCGGCAGGCGGCGCGGTCGGTGCTGCCGAACGCGACCGAGACGAAGATCGTGGTGAGCGGCAACCTGCGTGCCTGGCGGCACTTCGTCGGGATGCGGGCCACCGAGCACGCCGACGTCGAGATCCGGCAGCTCGCGATCGAGTGTCTGCGACAGCTGTCGGGCCTCGCCCCGACGGTCTTCGGCGATTTCGAGATCGGAACCCTGGCCGACGGCACCGAGGTCGCGACCTCGCCGTTCGTGGTGGACAGCTGACCGACGCGGCCGCAGGTGGGTTGTGCGGCTCGGCCCCGCCCCCGGGCGGTAGCCTGACCACCATGAACAGCGGCCATACGCAGCACGGGCTGCATCCGTTCGGAACCGTGGGTGTCGCGATGGTGACCCCGTTCGCGCCGGACGGCAGCCTCGACATCGGCAAGGCCGTCGAACTCGCGACGCACCTCGTCGATCGCGGAGTCGACGGGCTCGTCGTCTCCGGTACGACCGGCGAGTCGCCGACGACCACCGTCGACGAGAAGCTCGACCTGCTCAGCGCGGTGCTCGACGCAGTGGGCGATCGTGCCCGCATCACCCAGGGCGCGGGTAGTTACGACACCGCCGAGAGCGTCCGCTTCGCGATCGAGGCCGCCGCGCGGGGTGCCCACGGTCTGCTCGTGGTCACGCCGTACTACTCACGGCCGCCGCAGACCGGGTTGCTCGCGCATTTCACCGCGATCGCCGACGCCACCGAGCTCCCGGTGCTGCTCTACGACATCCCGCCCCGGTCGGTCGTGCCCATCGAGCACCGCACGCTGCTCGAGCTCGCACGCCACCGTCACATCGTCGGCGTCAAGGACGCCAAGGGAGACCTCAACTCGGCCGCCGCACTGATGGCCGACGCGGATCTGGAATATCTGTCCGGTGAGGACGCCCTCAACCTGCCATGGTTGGCGGTCGGCGCATCCGGATTCGTCTCGGTGATCGGCCATCTCGTGCCCGATCGCCTTCGTGAGCTGCTCGAATCGGTCGACAAAGGCGACATGGTCCGAGCCCGCGAGATCAACCTGTCACTGATCCCTCTCGTGAATGCGATGGGTCGCCTCGGAGGAGTCACCATGGTCAAGGCCGCACTGCGCATCATCGGACTGGACGTGGGTGATCCGCGGTTGCCGCAGATGCCTGCGACCGGACCGCAGATCGAAGCTCTCATCGCTGATTTGCGTGCAGCGCAGGTTCTTTCGTGACCGAGACCCCGAACGCCGGACGCCGCCCCCGTCGCGCCGCCACCCGTCGCAGCGGCCCGCCCGAGCCCACCCCCGAGGTCACCGAGACCCCACAGCCGGTTGCCGAATCCGCGCCCGCAGATGCACCGGCCGAACCGCAGTCGTCGTCCTCGGCCCCAGCCCCGGCCGAGCAACAATCGGCCCCGTCGAGGTCACGGCGTCAGAAGTCGGCGTCGGCGAAAGCCGCGCCCGAGAAGTCCGCGCCTGAGAAGTCGTCCGGGAAGTCAGCGCCTGCGAAGGGATCCGGCGACCGGGCCCCGGCGAGGTCGTCACGCTCGGACAACCGCAAGGGCGGCGGCAACCGCCGGTCCGAACCCGGCCGCGACCGTTCGCCCCGCGCGGCGTCGCAACCGGTCGGTGACGCCACCGATCGCCTCGGTCTGCCGAACAAGTTGCCGCGTGGCGGCCTCCGTGTGGTCGCGCTCGGCGGCATCGGGGAGATCGGCCGGAACATGACCGTCTTCGAGTTCGACGGGAAACTGCTAATCGTCGACTGTGGCGTCCAGTTCCCGGACAGTGAACCAGGTATCAATCTGTCGATCCCGGATTTCTCATACATCGCGGACCGGCTAGATCAAGTGGAGGCGGTGCTCTTGACGCACGGCCACGAAGACCACATCGGTGCGCTGCCCTATCTACTCAGACTCCGCGCAGATATACCTATCTACGGTTCGCGTTTCACCCTCGCTCTATTAAGAGCGAAGTGTCAAGAGCACAGACAGACGCCACGGCTAGTCGTTGTCGATAAAAAGACCGAAAATATCCACGGCCCGTTCAAGAGTGAGTTCATTTCGGTGACGCATTCGATCCCGCACTCTTTCGCGGTGGCAATACAATATCCGGGCGGAAAAATCTTCCACAGCGGTGATTTAAAGATTGATCCAACGCCTCTAGACGGTCGGAAGACTGATCTTAATCGCATGGCGAGCTTCGCGGGAGAAAGCGGAGTTGATCTGGTTTTGATGGACTCTACCAACGCAGAAATTCCCGGGTTCGTTAGCTCGGAGGCGGAGATTGGACAAAATCTTCGGGAAGTAATTAAATCTGCCGATGGGCGCATATTAGTCGTTGCGTTCGCAAGCAATATCCATCGCGTCCAGAGCGTTTTAGACGCCGCGCTTGAAACTGGCCGAAAGGTCTGTTTCCTTGGTCGTTCGATGGTGCGAAACACGGAAATTGCAGCTAATGAAGGATACCTCAGCTACGCTGCTTCTGACGTAGTAAATATCTCCGAGTATCAAAATCTCTCACCGACAAAGACGGTTCTCGTATGCACCGGTTCTCAGGGAGAACCGTTGGCGGCACTCACACGAATCTCCCGAGGAGAGCATCGTCAACTGTCGATCGATCCTGGGGACCTAGTCATCTTCTCCTCATCCATTGTTCCAGGAAACGAGAAAGCAGTCACTTCGGTCGTTAATAGATTAGTGCGGAGGGGTGCCCAAGTGGTCAGTCAATCGAACCGGAAGGTCCACGTGACCGGTCACGCGGCTGTCGGTGAGCTGAAGTATCTATATAACATTCTCCGTCCAAAGAATGTTATGCCTGTTCACGGGGAGTGGAAGCACCTGGTCGCGAACCATGGGATCGCAGTTGCGGCAGGGACCACGGCTAGCCAGGTTCTCGTCGCGGAAGACGGAGTTGTAGTCGATCTCCTACAGGGCGTCGCGCGATTCGCGGGAAGAATTCCGCTAAAGAGTGTCTATCTGGACGGTAATCGTCTTGACGATATTACGAACCAGATCCTAGAAGAGAGAGGCCGGCTTGCCGACGGTGGTGCAGTCGCTATCGCCATTTATTACGACAGCGACCAAGCTGTAATTGTGGGAGAACCCCGCATCAAAAGTGTGGGCCTAACTTCCGCAGACAGCTTTTCGTCACATCTCCTCACTGCGATTCGAAAAGACTTCGAAAAAAGCCTACTGGGACAACAAACCAAGCTAAGCGACCTATCTCGTATTGTTACCAACTCTGCATCTCGATGGATAAAGAGCAACTACGACCGCGCGCCGGTTGTCATACCAGTTCTTATTGACCTCAGTCATGCGCAAACTGCACGATGCGAGTCTGACTGAACTTGTCGAGTGAGTGGGGGCCCCTGTGAACGTAAACAGCTCGCTAATCAAAAGCGCAGACCGAGCTGTTCTCTTTGACTGGGGCGGTACTTTGACTGACTACATTCGACCCGCGCAGAGCTTGGCGCTCATGTCAGCCGCGGGTGACACTTTGCACAGCAGATGGCGACAAACGGCGGTCGATTTGATCGAACTCTCCGCTCAACGGTATTGGGACTCCTCGGTATATGACTGGACTCCTACAATTAAAGAAATTGTTCATAGTGCTCTCACGACCTGCGGAGTCGAAGAGGTAGATCAAGTAAGCCCTAGATTTGTTGGACGTTTCCTGACGCACCTGGGGCACTTAATTCGTCACGACGGCAACGCCGGTGCTGTTTTAGACAGTCTCTCGCGAAGCGGCTTGAAGCTGGGTCTCGTGTGCAACACACTCTTTCCTTCGTGCTGGCATGATCAGCTCCTGCGGCGAGACGGTCTCATTCAGTTTTTAGACGTCCGCGTGTACTCCAGTGAGTTCAGTGCGCGGAAACCACATGAATCTATTTTTCTGGCTGCGGCTGAGCAACTCGGATCATTCGCTCCTCAAAACGTGGTTTTTGTTGGCGACCGTGCGCTCGACGATATCGCTGGCGCGGCGAATGTCGGAATGCGAACGATTTGGCTACGGAATCGACACGTCGACGTTGGTACTTCCGGGTTAAAGGCAGATGAAACGATTGCAAGCCTGATTGAACTAATACGATGACTGGTGTGGCGTCAAACCCCGTCGTTCAACAAGCCCGGGCGGAATTTAAACGACGCGTGTGGAGTTCGGTTCGCTTCCGACATTACACAGCGGCGGATATGCTGTACGGCTCATTCTTGGCAAATGACTTTCACCTGGACTGTTCGAATGGCGAATCATTTAGCGACGTCGATGTGACGGTCGCCTTGTTGCCTAGTGAGTGCTGGAATGAATTGACAACGGATGTACAGCAGCGCTTTGCTATGTGGTCAGCACTCAGAGTGAACTTTCGTCAGCACGATGACTTACTTGATGTTTCGATGGCGGCAGACCGGTTTTTAAACCTCGCGGGATTCGCGGCGGCCAGTGCAGCAAGCCGAGCGGGAGGCATTAGCAACGGACGAACGCTCGACTACGCGACTGCAAAGGCGTTGCTGATGCTCCTGCGGACCTCCCGTGGTGAGCGTTTTCGCGAAGTGACCACGCGCATCGACAGCACGCCTGGATGGCTGGCGCTGGACATTAAGTTGGGCAACACAGCAAGACGACTCGACGATACAGCAATATGCGAACTGCTCGCGATGATGGAAGACCATGAGATACGCATAATATTCCGACAGATTCTCGATAACAACTACGATCCCGCGGAAATGCGGTCTACCATTTTGAATGGTCTCGCTGACACGATGAGCAATTTGCCTATATCGCTGCTGGATCACACCAACAGAAAGTTGGCAATGATATAAATGACGCGATTGTCGGTTCTGGATAACATGCTGCTCTTGACTCTGGATTCTTGTCGATTCGATACGGCAATGCGAGCCCACACGCCAACCCTCGACTCTTTAAGTACGTGTATTCCGTGTCACGCAACCGCGACTTTCACCCTACCTTCACATTGGTCGATTCTGTCCGGCTATCTCCCAACTCCAATATCGCGCACGTTGCTAGCGGGCCAGTACGACAGGATTTGGAGGTCTTCAATGGCTCGGAAGTCCGATTACGCAGTGCACACCTACTTCGACGAAGAGACCATTGTCGCGCACTACGTAGAGCAGGGAAGGTTGGTCACGGGACTGGGCGGCGTACAGTTTTTCGATCCGAAGCCGGGAAACTCGCTTCCCGCTCTATTTCCAAATTTTCAGTACGTAGGTTTGGCATCAACCTCTTCTATGCTCACCCCGCGGGAGGAACAGGATCTGCCGTCGTTCGTTATGAATGAAGCGTTGACCCATGATTTACTTGGCGATGCCATTTTTTTTGCTTTTGCAAACTTTTCAGAGACGCATTTTCCTTACTCGATACCGTCGACCACCCGAAGGTGGTCGGAGGTGTCGGAGGTTCTCGAAGACTACTTGCGCTGTCAAAGCCTGGTTCGGTCAGGCGAGACCGCACGCGGGTTGTCAGTAGCGTCCGCCGGGTTGTTGAAGCAGATGCAAGTTGACGCTCTGGAGCAGGTGGACAAGAATCTAGGCAGATTGTTCAGCGAATTGGAGCGGCGTGGCCGTCGAACCTTGGTAATCGTGTGCGCGGATCATGGGGAGAGTTTCGGCGAGGAAGGTCGCCTTGGTCATGGTCACCCGGGTCCGGAGGTCACTACCGTTCCGATGTGGGTCGGACGCGTCGGCGTCTGAAAGCTCCGGTTCGGTACTTGCACGGTTTCAGTGGTCGCGCCGTTGAATTAGCCGCTCTTTACGTTGCGGTCACTGCCATAATGTGCCCTGGCCGGAGGTGCAGTGCAAATCTAGTCGGCCGCGTTTCAGATCCATCTCAGAACTTCTTTTTTCTTCGCAGTGCGAGAAAAAACAGTGGCGTTGCGACAATGCTCAGTCCAATTATTAGACCGGACAGTAGATGATTTTTCTGCGTTACAGTCTGGATTGCTTGCCCGTACACGGCGGTCAAGATAGTGAGGGGTACAACCAAGACCGTTATTAGGGCAACTGCGGTTCCTAGGCGTTCCTGGGCCAAGGTGCGCTCCTCAGTATACCGACGGTCTAGTTCGGTCTCGATATCTTGCAACGAGCTGGCTGTACGAAAATGTTCCGAAAACCTCTCGTGCAAGGTGGCTAGGACGGGTGCGCGCGTGACCTCAGAGAAAACATACTTGCTGCGATAGTCGAGCAACATCTCTGACAGTCGTCTGAGCTTCGCGATCTGGCGTTGATTACTCTCAATCTTTTGGGACGCTAATTCGTATAGCTCCGCGGAAATTTTCTGGAGTCGAATGTGTTGGTAAAAGGTGAGTAAGAATATCGGTAGGTAAAGCGTATCGATATTTAACCAGAGGGACTTCCTTGCAAACTTCGAGCTCTGCGTCAGGTACGCGACATCATCACCCCAGATGATTGCCTGCCAACGGTCCCAATACCGGATTAGTCCATTGTTGCGCACTTTTTCGACTAAGTCTGTTCCAGGGTGTGACAGATCGGCGAGCTGTTCTCCGGTGACGAGTTTCAGAAGGTAGGGCTCATAATGGCCTTTCATGTTGCCGAAGTTCACGTCGCTATCATCGCGAAGCTCACTACTCATGGACGCAGAGATCACCCGAAACGAAGCGTTATCGGGTGCTGGCTTATCGGTCTTCAAATCTGCGAGAATGTCAGGTATGATTTGAGCCCATTCAAATTCCAAATTGCCTACTGTGATCTTCGCGGGCTGCACCCGTAGGCGTTCGCGATAGTATATCTTTTTGATTCCTCTGTGAACATCCCCGGCGGTACTAAGGCTTAGGCCCTCGGTTGTCAGTTTTATGATCAGAAAGCCAACACCGGGGGGCATCAGGATAACGTCAATCCATTCACAGTTGAGCGCAACGTTAAATTCGTCACCGACGGCCCTGTCTATGCGAGCACTGGTGGGCCTATATTTCTCGAAGTTCTCGTTGGTTAGAGTGAGGCGTCGTCCCGATAGGCCCGCGAGATATCGCTTCTCGGTTACACTGGCCGCGTGTGCTACCTCTCTAGCTGTAACCTCGGTCGTTTGGGTTCGTAACTGATGAGACTGAAGGTCAACCAGATCCGGGTAGAAGGCTGGGCGCGATGAAGGATAGAATGCAAGGGATTCGTCTATCGCGGACTTGATTCTTTGGGCGGCGAAGAGTCGCTCGGTATAGGGTTTCCATTTTGTTTGAGTGGCGATGAAGTTCGCGGCTTCGAAATTGTAAATTAGGTAGAATTTATGTTGATCTAGATTGATGTCGGCGGGCATCCTACGATTTGTCGGGCTCATGAGTCAGTAGCTCCTGCGTTGTCGTTGCTCGAAAAGTTTGTCTGCACGCGGCAGTGGTCGCCGCCCGACGATCAAGGCTCTCTTAAATGATCTCACCTCTTGGCTGCGGCTGGGTGCTATCTCGTCATAGGGGGCCGCACGTGAACGGCTGGCTGATTGATCGGCTGGGTTCTTTGATGGCTTACGTGTTTGCTGCGTGAAAATCAAGTGAAACTTGACAGGCCCTAGCCACGGTGACCCTTCCTGAGGGTTGCAAGGTGTGTGCGGACGTTAGGGTCGACAGATGACCGCTGCACGCGCCGAACGCGCCGCTCTCGTCGAGACCCTGCGCCTGTCCGGGCCGGACGCACCCACCCTGTGTGAGGGGTGGGCGACCCGGGACATCACCGCGCATATGGTGATCCGCGAGGCACGGCTCGACGCCGCCCCGGGGATCCTCCTGCCGCCGTTGGCGGGATACACCGAACGGGTCCAGAAGGGGTACGCCCGGCGGGACTGGACCGGACTGGTCGACCAGCTCGCCGCAGGACCGCCCTGGTACTCGCCGCTGCGCCCGCTGGACCGATTCGTCAACGCCGCGGAGATGTTCGTCCACCACGAGGACGTCCGCCGGGCGGTCGCCGGCTGGACGGTCCGACCGTTGGACCCCGACCTGACCGCCGCCCTGCGACGCCCCCTGCCGTTGATCGCCAGGAAGAGCCTGGGTTCGGCGCCCGCACGGGTGGAGTTGCGCACCCCAGACGGCGCCACGGTCACCACGGTGGGTTCCGGCCCGGCGGTCACCGTCACCGGGGAACCAGGCGAGTTGTTGCTGTTCGCATTCGGTCGCGACGAGGTCGCCTGCGAATTCGCCGGGGACGAGGACGCGATCGCCGCGGTGAAGGCCTCCGACCGCAGTGCCTAGTGTCCGGGTCACAAAAGCGACACGCCCCCGGTAACCAGTGAGGCGCACGAGGCTTATGTGACGGATGCGGTTTATCCTGAGCGGCATGAGCCCCAAGTCCTCGGCCCGCGGTTCCACTGCGGCCGCGAAACGCACCTCGTCGGGGTCGTCGACTCGCCGCGCCGCCGGAAAGCCCAGTTCAACTGCTTCGTCGACCCGTGCACGGTCGGCCTCTGCGGCCGGTAGCCGATCCTCCGGTTCCCGCGGGGCCGCCGCGCGCGCAACCGGGCGTACCGCTGCGAAGCGGGCACCGGCATCGACCCGCCCCACCGGCAGGTCCCAGACCGCCCGCACGGCCGCGATCGCGCCGACCGACGAGGCCCCTCGCGGCTCGGTCGTCCGATCGGTCGGTCGCGGTGTCGGAGCCGGGTGGCTGATGATGGCCCGCGGCGTGGGCGGCATGGCCCGGGTCGGATCCGCTCCGCGCAGCGGGCGACCGACGAGCCGTGCCGACGTCGACGACCGGTACGACAACCTCGAGATCCCCGATCTCGACTTCGACGACGACGATCTCGCCCCCGATGTCGCGACGCCGTCACCCGAACACACCCACCGTCGCGACGGGGTCGCGCTGGCGCTGATCGCCGCCGCCATCCTGATCGGTGCCGGAGTCTGGTTCCACGCCGCCGGTCCGATCGGTGCCTTCGTCGACACCGCCGTCCGCTCGATCGTCGGGCAGGCCGCGTTGCTGGTGCCGGTGGCGGCCGCGGGTCTGGGCGTCGCGCTGATGCGTCGCGGTCCCAATCCGGAACAGCGCGGACGCCGCATCGGCACCGCACTGCTGATCGGTCTCCCCGTGCTGGGCCTCTGGCATCTGGTGGCCGGTGCGCCCGTGGCGTTCGACGGACGTCTGCGGGCTGGCGGCTTCCTCGGTTTCGCCGCCGCGGGACCTCTCACGAGCGGGCTGACCGTCTGGGTGTCGATCCCGACCCTGCTGCTGTGCATCGTGTTCGGCGTGCTGCTCGGGCTGCGGCTGACCGTGCGCGAGGCCGTCGACCGGTCCCGGGACTACCTGGGGATCGGTCGTCTGCGGGACGACCTCGACGACCTCGACGAGCTGGGGCCGGAGCGCTACGACGACGACCGCCACGAGGACGATCTCGCCGAGGCGCCCTACGGCGGCGACCCGTACGCGAACTACCCACCGGACGACACGGTCGACGACATCGCGCCGACCACGCGGTTGCGTCGACGCAGCGGCGTCACCGCCGGCGACGCCCTGACCGAACCGCTCATCGACGACGGTGTCCGCGCCGCGCCGCCCGCGGAGGCCACCCAGCCCACCGAGGTGGTCACCCGTCGACCCAGGCGTACCGCCGCCGCGAAGAAGGCGGCCCCGGCACCGGTCGTGCCGGCCGCCGACGAGATGGAGGAACTCGTCGAGCGCGCCGTCGAGGGCGACTACCGGTTGCCGCCGGCGTCGCTGCTGATCGACGGTGACCCGCCGAAGATGGGCAGCGCGTCCAACGACGACATGATCGACCGCATCACCGCCGTGCTCGAGCAGTTCAAGATCGACGCCGCCGTCACCGGCTTCACCCGTGGGCCGACGGTCACGCGCTACGAGGTCGAACTCGGCCCCGGCGTGAAGGTGGAGAAGATCACCGCGCTGGCCCGCAACATCGCCTACGCCGCCGCCACCGACAACGTGCGACTGCTCGCACCCATCCCCGGCAAGTCCGCGGTGGGTATCGAGGTGCCCAACTCCGACCGCGAGATGGTGCGCCTCGCCGACGTCCTCAAGTCGCCGAGCACGCGGAAGGACGCCCACCCGTTGGTGATCGGGCTCGGCAAGGACATCGAGGGCGACTTCGTGAGCGCCAACCTCGCCAAGATGCCGCACCTCCTGGTGGCCGGTTCCACCGGTTCGGGCAAGTCGAGTTTCGTGAACTCGATGCTGGTGTCGCTGCTGACCCGCGCGACTCCCGACGACGTCCGGATGATCCTCATCGACCCCAAGATGGTGGAACTCACTCCCTACGAGGGCATCCCGCATCTCATCACCCCCATCATCACCGAGCCGAAGAAGGCCGCGGCCGCTCTCGCGTGGCTGGTGGAGGAGATGGAGCAGCGCTACCAGGACATGAAGGCGTCGCGGGTCCGGCACATCGACGACTTCAACGCGAAGGTGCGTTCCGGTGAGATCAGCACCCCGCTGGGATCCGAGCGCGTGTACCGGCCCTACCCCTACATCCTCGCCATCGTCGACGAGCTCGCCGACCTGATGATGACCGCGCCGAAGGACGTCGAGGACGCCATCGTGCGCATCACGCAGAAGGCGCGTGCCGCGGGCATCCACCTGGTGTTGGCGACGCAGCGACCGTCGGTCGACGTCGTGACCGGTCTGATCAAGACCAACGTGCCCTCACGCCTGGCGTTCGCGACGTCGTCGCTGACCGACTCGCGGGTCATCCTCGATCAGCCCGGCGCGGAGAAGCTGATCGGCATGGGTGACGGACTGTTCATCCCGATGGGCTCGAATCGACCGATCCGCATGCAGGGCGCGTTCATCACCGACGAGGAGATCTCCGCGGTCGTCGAGTTCGCCAAGGAGCAGGGCGATCCGCAGTATCAGGAGGGCGTCACCGCGCAGAAGGTGTCGGACTCCAAGGACATCGACGGCGACATCGGTGGCGATCTCGACGATCTGCTACAGGCGATCGAGCTCGTGGTGAGCAGTCAGTTCGGGTCGACCTCGATGCTGCAGCGCAAGCTGCGCGTCGGATTTGCGAAGGCCGGGCGACTCATGGACCTGATGGAGACCCGAGGTGTCGTGGGACCGAGTGAGGGCTCCAAGGCGCGGGAGGTCCTGGTGAAGCCCGAGGACCTCGCCGGCGTGATCGCCTCGATCAACGGCGCGACGGTCGGTGACTGAATTGTCCGGAACGGAACTTCGCTGACCTGCGACAATGGCGAGCCCCCCACGGCAAAGGTAAAGTAAATTTTGCTTTCGAGGGGAGTATCCCTGTCGCGGCGATCTCGTCAATACGTTCGTCATCGAACCGGTGCCATCACCGGGTTCGCATGTCGTTCCGGGACGTCGGCCGTGTGGTCATCCACACGGCGGGAGAGACCTCTGGCACCCGTGTTCGGTTAGCTGGAGGTTTACGAGTACATGAACGTGTCCGCGACAACCTGGATCATCACGCTCGTGGTGATCCTGGGGTTGTTCATCTTCGACTTCTTCGCCCACGTCCGCACCCCGCACGCCCCGTCGCTCAAGGAGTCCGGGGCCTGGTCGGCGGTCTACATCACCATCGCCCTGATCTTCGGCGGCTACGTCTGGTGGCAGTGGGGCGGCACCTACGGCGGTGAGTACTACGCCGGCTTCATCACCGAGAAGGCGTTGTCGGTCGACAACCTCTTCGTGTTCGTCATCATCATGGCGAAGTTCGCCGTTCCCCGTGAATACCAGCAGAAGGTGCTGCTGCTCGGCATCGTGATGGCCCTGGTGATGCGCGGTGGCTTCATCGCCGTCGGTGCCGCGGCGATCAACGCCTACAGCTGGGTGTTCTACCTGTTCGGCGCCTTCCTGATCTACACCGCCGTCAAGCTCATCCGCGAGGCCACGGCCTCCGAGGAGGACGACGACGACGAAGACAGCGCGATCATGAAGTTCGTCAAGAAGTACCTGCGCACCACCGACGAGTACAACGGCGACAAGCTGTTCACCAAGGCCAACGGCAAGCGCCTCGCGACGCCGATGCTCATGGTGCTCATCGTCATCGGCTTCACCGACGTGCTGTTCGCCCTCGACTCGATCCCGGCGATCTACGGCCTCACCACCGAGCCGTACATCGTCTTCACCGCGAACGCGTTCGCGCTGATGGGTCTGCGTCAGCTGTTCTTCCTGCTCGACGGCCTGCTCGACCGCCTCGTGTACCTCTCGTGGGGCCTGTCGATCATCCTCGGGTTCATCGGTGTGAAGCTCGTGCTGCACGCACTCCACGAGAACACGCTGCCGTTCCTCAACGGTGGCGAGCACATCAAGGTCCCCGAGATCTCGACCGGTCTGTCGCTGAGCATCATCGTCGGCGTCCTGGTGGTCACGACGGTGGCCAGCCTCATCAAGGCGAAGTCGAACGACAAGAAGGAGCAGGACTCGATACCGAGCGCCTAACCTCCACCGAGCACGTCGCGGACCCCGCCCACCCACCCGGTGGTGCGGGGTTCGCCCGTCTCAGTCGGCTTCGCCCGTCTCAGTCGGAGAGGGGCCCGAAGAGGGGCTTCCACTCTGTGACCCGCGTCGCGGTGATGGCGTCGACCGCGTGGAACGGGTCGTCGGCGAGGATGGCCGCCAACGCGTCGGCATCGTCGGCGCGGAAGATCAGCAGCGCTCCGCTGCCGTCGGGGTAGGGGCCCGTCTCGAGGACCACCCCGGTGTCGACGAGGCCCTTGAGCCACTCGCGGTGCGATGCCCGGTGTGTGTCGCGGGTGTCGGAGGTGGCGTCGACGTAGGTGTACTCGACGGCGAAGACGGTCATGGTGCGCTCCTTCAGGTGTGTGCGGGTGGGATGTCAGCGCAGGGAGGCCAACATGCGGGTGTTTCCCAGGGTGTTGGGTTTGACGTAGCTCAGGTCGAGGAACTCGGCGACACCGGCGTCGTACGACCGCCGCATCTCCTCGTAGACCTCGGCGGTGACCGGTGTCCCGTCGATCTCGGCGAAACCGTGTCGGGCGAAGAAGTGGGTCTCGAACGTCAGCACGAACACGCGGGTCAGTTGCAGGTCGCGTGCGACCTCCATGAGTCGACCGACCAGGCGATGGCCGATGCCGTGACCCGACCACGCCGGATCGACGGCGACAGTACGGACCTCGCCGAGATCAGCCCAGAGCACGTGCAGCGCACCGCATCCCACCACCTCACCGTCGATCTCGGCGACCCAGAACTCCTGCACGGCCTCGTACAGGGTCACCAGGTTCTTCTCGAGGAGGATGCGTCCGGCGTACAGATCGATGACCGCTTTGATGTGCGGGACGTCGGAGGTCCGGGCTCGCCGGATCGTCACCGACGCGGCACCGGTGACGCCGCCGGTGTCGGCGGACCCCTCGTCGGCTGCCATGGGGAAACAGTAGTACGGGCGCCTCGGGGCGGGCGTCCTCGCGGGGGCGTCGGCGACACGCGTGCGAGGTGCTCGCGTGACCTGCGCTCGGGGTGCGGCAGTGTGACGGATATCGTCATGGGCGTGGGTGATCCAGGACGCACCGATGATCGGCGCCGAGGCGTCGTCGGTCGAGCGGCGGGAGAGGATTCGCCGGTGGCCGAACGGCTGCGCAACTCCATGAAGCCGGTGGCCGACGATCCGATCGCCGACCCGGTCAGCAACGTCCCGATCGTCAACATCGCCAACATCCTGACGGTGTTCCGCATCGTGCTCGTGCCGGTGTTCCTCGCCGCACTCTTCGCCGGCGACGGCCACGAACCGGGCTGGCGGATCGCCGCCTGGGTCGTGTTCGCGATCGCGGCGATCACCGACCGCTACGACGGACGCATCGCGCGCAACCGCGGACTGATCACCGATTTCGGCAAGATGGCCGATCCGATCGCCGACAAGGCGCTGATCGGTTCGGCGCTGATCGGTCTGTCGCTCCTCGGCGACCTGTCGTGGTGGATCACCGCGGTGATCATCGCCCGCGAGGTCGGCGTCACCCTCCTGCGGTTCTGGGTGATCCGGCACGGGGTCATCCCGGCCAGTCGCGGCGGCAAGCTCAAGACACTGCTGCAGGTCATCGCCATCGGCCTGTACATCCTCCCTCTGCCCGGTGCGGTGCACTGGGTCGCGATCGTGATGATGGTGGCCGCGATCGTCGCGACCGTCGTCACCGGCCTCGACTACGTCTGGCGCGCACTGCAGCTGCGATCGGCCGGCCGCGCCGCGTGAGCGCCGGGCGCTTCCGGTGCCGTCGTCGCGACCGCGTGCCGTCGCACAACCGACCGGCGGAGTCGTGGGGCGTCGATTAGGGTCGTCGGAACGACCGGGGCGAGCGAATCGGGAACTTCCACGGGGTGTGATCGCGTTGTACGTCAGTAAGTGAGGAGGACTCCAATGGCAGCACTACTTCGTGAGGCTCTCGGTGGCAGTCTGCGGCGGGTCCGGACGGATCAGGGTCGCACGTTACGAGAGGTCTCGACCGATGCGCGGGTGAGCCTCGGCTACCTGTCCGAGATCGAGCGCGGGCAGAAAGAGGCGTCGAGCGAGTTGCTCTCGGCCATCTGCCACGCCCTCGACGTGGAGGTCGCCGACCTCCTCCTCGACGTCAGCACCGCGATGCGTCGTCGGACGACCATCGCCGAGGACACCAAGGTGGTCATCCCGCCGCCCGCCGACTCCGCAGCTGCCGGGCGCCCCCGGGGCACCTCCGCCCTGTCGGCCGCCTGACCCGCACCACGCTCGGGGGCGCACGTCGCCCCGTGCGGTGACGTCAGCGGCTAGATTGGTGTCCACCGCACGCCCGGTTCCTCGATGAGAGCGGCCGGGTACGACACCACGTACGAGCACCGACGACAGGGACAAGATGCCGAACCCATTCGTGAAGGCCTGGCGCTACCTGATGGCCGCGGGCAACGCCACGATCGACGAACGCGCCGATCCCAAGATCCAGATCCAGCAGGCCATCGAGGACGCGCAACGTCAGCACCAGGCGTTGTCGCAGCAGGCCGCAGCGGTGATCGGCAACCAGCGTCAGCTGGAGATGAAGCTCAACCGCCAACTCGAGGACGTCGAGAAGCTCAACGCGAACACCCGTCAGGCCCTGACGCTGGCCGATCAGGCCGCGTCCAACGGTGACTCCGCGAAGGCGGGGGAGTACACCAACGCCGCCGAGGCGTTCGCCGCCCAGCTCGTGACCGCCGAGCAGGGCGTGGAGGACCTCAAGACGTTGCACGACCAGTCGTTGCAGGCGGCGGCCCAGGCCAAGCAGGCCGTCGAGCAGAACTCGATGATGTTGCAGCAGAAGCTCGCCGAGCGCACCAAGCTGTTGAGCCAGCTTGAACAGGCGAAGATGCAGGAGCAGGTCAGTTCGTCGCTGCAGCAGATGAGCGAGCTCTCGGCGCCGGGCAACACCCCCAACCTCGAGCAGGTGCGCGAGAAGATCGAACGGCGCTACGCCACCGCCCTCGGATCGGCCGAGCTCTCACGCAACACCGTCGGCGGTCGCATGATGGAGGTCCAGCAGGCCTCGGTCCAGATGGCGGGACATTCACGTCTCGAGCAGATCCGCGCAGGCATGAAGAACGACGCACTGCCCGGTGGAACGTCGTCGAACCCGGCCATCGACCCGGCCACACCCGATCTGAACAAGCGTCCCGAGCAGTCCTGACCTGCGGGTCGGCGGTGCCCTGAGTTCTCTCACCGCGGTGTCGGGGTCATCCCGGATCTTTCCCCCGACTCGGTCGTGAAGTGGTGACTCGGGCCTCGGCGACCGGCACTGTCGAGGGTGACGGGCCGGCACATCGATCGGCTCGGACAACCGATCGAGAGGTGCGGGACATGTGGTGGAAGATTGCGGTGGCGGTCGTCGTGGTGTGGTTGGCCTTCGGGTTGATCGTGGCGCTCGTGAAAGGTGTGGCGGCGCTGGCCGTCCTCGGTCTGCTGGCACTGGGTGTCATGACGGTGGTCAAGTGGTTCACCCGGTCGGGTGAACCCTCGGCCGACCTGCCCGCCGACCGCTAGACCGGCGTCACCACCGACGAACCGACAACGAGGAGTCCTCACGTGCGGATCGCGGTTGTCGCGGGACCCGATGCGGGACACGCGATCCCGGCGATCGCGCTGGCCGAGAGACTGTCCGCGGCGGGTGACGAGGTCATCGTCTACACCGGCACCCGGTGGGCCGACATCCGTGCCACGCGCGCCGTCGGCCTCCCGCCCGTCGCGATCGTGGAACTGCCCGGGCTCGACCTGGTCGACGGTGACGGCGACGACACCGACGCCGGGGCGCGACTGAGTGTCCGTGCGGCGCGGATGACCACCGCGCTCACCCCACTGCTCGAGGCGGAGAGGGTCGACCTGGTGGTGTGCGACGTGATCACCGTCTGCGGCGGATGGTCGGCGCGACTGCTGGGACTGCCCTGGATCGAGCTGTCGCCACACCCGCTCTACGAGCCGTCCCGCGGACTGCCGCCGATCGGCAGCGGACTGGCTCCCGGAACCGGTGTGGGCGGACGTCTGCGCGACACGCTGATGCGGGCGGCGACCGCACGGTCCCGCCGGCTCGGCGAACGCCAGCGCGGGCAGGCGCGGGTGTCGGTCGGTCTGCCCGCCGAGGACCGGGGCCCCGACGCCCGTCTGGTCGCGACACTCCCGTCGCTCGAGGTGCCGCGCCCCGACTGGCCCGACAACGCCCATGTCATCGGACCGCTCCTGTGGGAACCGACCGACGTCGCGACCGAACCGCCGGCGGGGGACGGCCCGCTGGTCGTGCTCGCCCCCTCGACCGCCCAGACCGGTGTCGCCGATCTCCTCGACACCGCGCTCGAGGCGCTCGATCCGTCGACGACCGGCCGGCCCGTACGACTCGTCGTCTCCGCACTCGCCGAGCCGTCGACCCCGTTGCCCCGGTGGGCGACCGCCACCACCGGCCGCCAGGACGCCCTGCTCGCGACGGCGTCGGTCGCGATCTGCGGGGGAGGCCACGGCATGCTCGCCAAATGTCTCACCGCGGGGGTGCCGGTGGTCACCGTCCCGGGCGGCGGTGACCAGTGGGAACTCGCCAACCGCGCCGCGCGGGCCGGGGTCGGTGTCTGCGTGCGGCCGCTGACCCCCGCCACGCTGCGACACGCCGTCGAGAAGGTTCTCGACGACCCTGCTATCCGCGCCGCCGCACGAGCAGCAGGGGTGGCAGACGACCTCGCCGATCCGGTGGCGGTGTGTCGTGCCGTGTCCGACGCACACCGCGACGACCCGGCGGGGGATCGTCGCTAGGGTGGTCGGCGATGCGTCTGACCGAGTTCACCGAATTGATGGAGACCGAGTTCGGCTCCACCGCCGCGTACTCCATGCTGCGAGACCACGTCTTCCCCGAGTTCGGTGGGCGCAACGGCGCCGACGCGGTCGATGCGGGATACGACCCGAAACAGGTGTGGCAGGCCTACTGCCGCGATTTCGACGTCCCCCGTGACCGCTGGTGACGCGCATCCGATCCGGCGGCGTGTCGGCGTGGCGAATCCCCGCATCGAACAGATGTTCGTCTAGTCTGGACCCTGTTCGACTACGCGAGGCGATCCCGATCGGGTGGATCGGTCCACAGATGACGTCGGTGCACAGGGCGGCACGCACGATCGATGTCGTTGTCGGTGGTCCCGCCTAGCGTGGCGCACACCGAGGACACCGGCCTGTCGACACGTACAGGATCGGCCTCCCAGAGACACAGGAGAACCCCATGGCAGCAGCACCGCAGGATCGCGAGAAGGCGCTCGACCTCGCACTCGCGCAGATCGACAAGAACTTCGGCAAGGGTTCGGTGATGCGCCTCGGCGACGAGGTGCGTGCACCGATCGAGGTGATCCCCACCGGGTCGATCGCGCTCGACGTCGCGCTGGGCATCGGCGGTCTGCCCCGCGGCCGCGTCGTCGAGATCTACGGCCCGGAATCCTCGGGTAAGACCACCGTGGCACTGCATGCGGTCGCCAACGCGCAGGCCAACGGTGGCATCGCGGCCTTCATCGACGCCGAGCACGCGCTCGACCCCGATTACGCCCAGAAGCTCGGTGTCGACACCGACGCGCTGCTGGTGTCGCAGCCCGACACCGGTGAGCAGGCGCTCGAGATCGCGGACATGCTGATCCGTTCCGGTGCGCTCGACATCCTGGTCGTCGACTCGGTGGCCGCCCTGGTGCCCCGTGCGGAGATCGAGGGCGAGATGGGCGACAGCCACGTCGGCCTGCAGGCGCGTCTGATGAGCCAGGCGCTGCGCAAGATCACCGGTGCCATGAGCAACTCGGGCACCACGGTCATCTTCATCAACCAGCTCCGCGAGAAGATCGGCGTGATGTTCGGCTCGCCTGAGACCACCACCGGCGGTAAGGCTCTCAAGTTCTATGCCTCGATCCGCCTCGACATCCGTCGCATCGAGACCCTCAAGGACGGCACGGACGCGGTGGGCAACCGCACCCGCGTGAAGGTGGTCAAGAACAAGGTGTCGCCGCCGTTCAAGCAGGCCGAGTTCGACATCCTCTACGGTCACGGCATCAGCAAGGAGGGTTCGCTGATCGACCTCGGTGTCAACGAGGGCTTCATCCGCAAGTCCGGATCGTGGTTCACGTACGAGGGTGATCAGCTCGGCCAGGGCAAGGAGAACGCCCGCAAGTTCCTGCTCGAGAACATCGACGTGCGCGACGAGATCGAGAAGAAGATCAAGGAGAAGCTCGGCATCGGTGCTGTCCTGACCGATGACGTGGCGCCCGCGCCCGTTGACTTCTGATCGGTCTCACGACTCCCGAACGGGGGAGGATGTCCGGGCGCGCCTACAGGGTGCGACCCGCGAGATCCTCTCCCGTTCGTCGTCGGCTCCCGCTGCGCCCGAGAAACAGCCGTCGACACGAGGTGGGTCGCGACCTGAGGCGACCGCCTACGACAGCGCGCTGAGACTGCTCGGGTTACGCGCGCGGAGCCGGTCGGAGCTGCGGACCCGACTGCTGGGCAAGGAGTTCGAGCCCACCGAGGTGGACTCGGTTCTCGACCGGCTCGCCGCCGTCGGCCTCGTCGACGATGCGGACTTCGCCCTGCAATGGGTTCGGGCACGACACGAGCACAGTGGCCGCGGTCGCACCGCCCTGCGGCACGAACTCCGCACGAAGGGTGTCGATCCTGCCGTCGCAGAGGCCGCACTGGCCACGATCGATGCCGAGGAGGAACGTTCCCGTGCAGCCGATCTCATCGCGCGCAAGGTCAGCGGCTGGACCTCTGACGTGATCGCCGATCGCGACGAACGCGACCGGCGGACCCGTCGCCTCGTCGCCATGCTCGCACGCCGGGGCTACGGGTCGTCGGATGCCTTCGAGATCGTCCGCACCGCGCTCGACGATCTCCCGGACCCCGACTGACGAGGTCGGGGAGGCCGGGCGACTCGTTCGTCAGACGGGCAGGGGATCGGGTTGGGTCGGGGTGACCGTCGGCTCCTTGCGGCGTCCCTCGCGGACACGCCGCTCGACGGTGGTGGCCAGCACCGACAGACCGAAGTTGATGGTGATCATGACGATGGCCACGACGACCAGCGCGGGCAGGTAGTTGCCGTAGTACGAGGCGGACTGGATGCCCGAACGCACGACCTCGATGTAGCCGATGGCGTACCCCAGCGCGCTGTCCTTCAGTGCGATCACCATCTGTGAGATCAGGGCCGGCAGCATCGCGGTGATGGCCTGGGGGAGCAGGATGATCCGCATGGTCTGCGACTTGCGCAGTCCCAACGAGTTCGCCGCCTCGAGCTGTCCCGACGGCAACGAGTTGATGCCCGATCGCAGGATCTCGGCGATCACCGACCCGTTGTACAGCGTGAGTCCGGTGACCACGGCCGCGAACGCCAGTTGCTGCGACGGGAACACCGCGTACTGCGCGAACAGGTAGTAGGCGAAGATCATCAGGATCAGGACGGGGATGGAGCGGAAGATCTCGACCACACCGCCGCTGACCCAGCGCACGGCGCGGTGCTCGGAGAGCCGCCCGATGCCCAGGACCGCGCCGAGGACCAGCGCGAACACGATCGATAGGGCCGCCGCCTTGAGCGTGCCCCACAGTCCGGGTAGCAGGTACGTGGTCCAGGTGTTGACCTCGACGAACGGCTTCCACTTCTCGGAGGTCAGCTGCTCGTTGCCTGCCAACGTCACGATCACGAACGCCACCACGGCGATGAGGATCGCCGCGAAGACGACGGCGATCGCCTGGTACCGACGCCGCGCCTTG
Source organism: Williamsia sp. Leaf354 (assembly GCF_001424365.1). NCBI lineage: Bacteria > Bacillati > Actinomycetota > Actinomycetes > Mycobacteriales > Nocardiaceae > Williamsia > Williamsia sp. Leaf354. The sequence goes on along the minus strand of NZ_LMPL01000002.1, from coordinate 504,053 downwards.
GGGCCCGGTGCGTCGTAGAGGACTGTCGCGCTGCCGCTCATCGTCGGACCGCCAATCTCTTCGCGAGGAAGCCGAACACGTAGCCCTCGAGCAACGTGATGATCATGAAGCCGACCGCGATGATGGCGAAGATCGCGACGATCTGGTCGGCGTGGTTCTCGATCTGTTCCTTCATCAGCAGCGACGCCTCGGCGACACCGATCGCCGACGCGATCGTGGTGTTCTTCGTGAGTGCGATCAGGACGCTGCCCATCGGGCCGATGACCGATCGGATCGCCTGCGGCAGAACGATGATGCCGAACACCTTCGAGAACCCGAGACCCAGCGACCGGGCCGCCTCGGCCTGCCCGAGCGGGACGGTGTTGAACCCCGACCGGAGCGTCTCGCACACGAAGGTGGAGGTGTAGACCACGAACCCGAGAACCGCGAGCCAGAAGTTGTTGTTCTTGATGAAGTTCGCGTTCTCCGGCGCCAACGTGAGACCGAGGTTCTGGTACAGGCCGATCGAGCAGAAGATGACGATCAGGGTCAGCGGGGTGTTACGGACGATGTTGACGTACCAGGTCCCGAACATCCGCATCACCGGCACCGGCGACACGCGCATGCCGGCGAGGATCGTGCCCCACACCAGCGCTCCGATGGCCGCGAAGAAGGTGAGTTTCAGGGTCACCCAGTAGGCCGGCCAGAGGGCGGGGCCGATGTCCGACCACAGTTCGTTCATGACAGACCTGCCGGGCACGGGGTGGACTTCGAGTCGAGGAACGACAGGTCGCCCGGCTTCGGGGTGAAGGTGAACGGCGAGTTCGGGGCATCGGCCCGACGCATCAATCCGTCGACCTCGTCGTCGCCGATCGATTCGCGCAGTGCGCGCTCCCACGGCGACGACCCCGATGCGTCGGGGGTGAGCATCTTGTCCAACGCCTTGTTGGCCGCGGTGACGTTGGCGGGGTAGTTCTTCGGCATGCCGATCCCGTAGCGCTCGGTGGAGAACGGGGCCCCCTGCTTGCGCAACACCTTCTTGCCCGAGGAGGTGGCACACGCGTTCTTCGGATACGTCATGTCGACGATCTTGAACTGGTCGTCGTAGATGTCGAAGTTCGCGAACCCGGCGAGGATCACCTCGTCGGTCGTCAACGCGTCGATCTTCTCCAGGCGCAGGGCCTCCACGCAGCCGGAGTAGGAGTCGTACTCCTGCAGCTGGATTCGTGGCAGCTGGGCCTTCACGTTCTGCGCCGACGTCGACCCGGTCACCGAGCAGAGCTTCTTGCCCTTGTCGAGGTCGGTCAGCGTCGCGATGCTGTCGTCGTCCTTGCGGACCAGCAGGCCCTGGTAGTTCACCAGGTAGGGGCCGGCGAAGGCGACACGCTCGGAACGTGCGGCGTTGATCGAGTAGGTGGCGGCGATCATGTCGACCTCGCCGTTCTCGATGAGGGTCTCGCGCTGGGCCGAGGGCGTCTCGCGCCAGGTGATCTTCGGGTGCTTCACGCCGAGGTCGTCGGCGATGGAGTCGACCACGTAGCGCGACACGAGCGTGTCGAAGCCGGTGAAGTCCTTGTTCGGTTCCCGGAGCCCGAGACCGGGCTGGTCGTACTTCGTGCCGAGGATGACCGAGCCGTCCTTGATCGACGCGATGAGGTCGCGCGGATTGGTGTTGCCGCAGGCGGTCAGCGACGCCGCGGTGACGGCGAGCGTCACGGCCAGCACGGCGACGGTCGACCACCGGCGGCGGCGCGGATGTGCCGTCGTCGACGACCGTGGTGATCCCCGCATCAGTGGCCCAGGATCTTGCCGAGGAAATCCCGCGCACGCTCGGACTCCGGGCGGGTGAAGAAACTCTCCGGATCGGTGTCCTCGACGACGGCACCGTCGGCCATGAAGATGACGCGGTCGGCGGCCTTGCGTGCGAAGCCCATCTCGTGGGTGACCACGAGCATCGTCATGCCCTCCTTGGCCAGCGAGACCATGACGTCGAGGACCTCGTTGACCATCTCCGGGTCGAGAGCCGACGTCGGCTCGTCGAACAGCATCACCTTCGGGTCCATGGCGAGCGATCGCGCGATGGCCACGCGTTGCTGCTGCCCGCCCGAGAGCTGCGCCGGGTACTTGTCCTTCTGCGCCGCGATACCCACCCGTTCGAGCAACTCCATCGCGCGGCTGCGGGCGGCGTCCTTGCTCTTCTTGCGCACCTTCATCGGCGCGAGCGTGACGTTGTCGATGATCGTCTTGTGGGCGAAGAGGTTGAACGACTGGAACACCATGCCGACCTCGGCGCGCAGCGCGGCGAGCCCCTTGCCCTCCGACGGCAGCGGCTCGCCGTCGATACGGATCTCGCCGTTGTCGATCGGCTCGAGGCGGTTGATGGTGCGGCACAACGTCGACTTGCCCGAGCCGGACGGGCCGAGCACGACGACCACCTGCCCGGCCGGGACGTCGAGGTTGATGTCCTTGAGGACGTGGAGGTCACCGAAGTGTTTGTCGACACCGTGTAGCGAGATCATCGGCGTGGTGGCCGATGTCGCGGACGCGGCCGGTCCGGATTGCGAAGCGGTCATGCAGGGCACCTTACGGTCACCATGACCCGAAGTGACCCGAAAGCGCGGCCGTGGGTAACGAAATCTTTACCCGGTCCGCCCGTGGGGCTCGTCGGCGTCGCCGATTCCGGTTGTGCCCTCCCGCGGACGTACCCTGGGCTGCGATGAAAGCGTATTCACCGCCGACCGCGCCCGCCGGACAGGGCGCCCGCAGCTACGAGGTCCGCACCCACGGCTGTCAGATGAACGTGCACGACTCCGAGCGCATCTCCGGTGTGCTCGAGGATGCCGGGTACGTGCGCGCGAGCGACGGCACCGACGCCGACCTCGTGGTGTTCAACACGTGCGCGGTGCGCGAGAACGCCGACAACAAGCTCTACGGCAACCTCTCGCATCTCGCGCCGATCAAACAGCAGCGCCCCGACATGCAGATCGCCGTCGGCGGCTGCCTCGCCCAGAAGGACCGCGGCGCCGTCGTCGACAAGGCGCCCTGGGTCGACGTCGTGTTCGGCACGCACAATCTCGGATCGCTGCCGGTCCTTCTCGAGCGCGCCCGCCACAACGCCGCGGCGGAGGTCGAGATCCTCGACTCACTCAAGGAGTTCCCCTCGACGTTGCCCGCACGCCGGGAGTCGTCGTACGCGGGGTGGGTCTCGGTGTCGGTCGGGTGCAACAACACCTGCACGTTCTGCATCGTGCCCGCGTTGCGCGGCAAGGAGGTCGACCGCCGCCCCGGCGACGTCCTCGCCGAGGTGCAGGCCCTCGTCGACGAGGGTGTGCTCGAGGTGACGCTGCTCGGCCAGAACGTCAACGCCTACGGCATGTCGTTCGTCGACCCGGCCCTGGGACGGCAGCGTTCGGCCTTCGCCGACCTGCTGCGTGCCACCGGCGACATCGACGGCCTCGAACGTCTGCGGTTCACGTCGCCGCATCCGGCGGAGTTCACCACCGATGTGATCGACGCCATGGCCGAGACCCCCGCGGTGTGTCCCCAGCTGCACATGCCCCTGCAGTCCGGCTCCGACCGGGTGCTGCGGTCGATGCGCCGCAGTTACCGACGGACCCGGTTCCTGTCGATCCTCGACGAGGTGCGTGACCGCATCCCCGACGCCGCGATCAGCACCGACATCATCGTCGGGTTCCCGGGGGAGACCGAGGAGGACTTCGCCCAGACGCTCGACATGGTCGCGACGGCACGCTTCGCGTCGGCGTTCACCTTCCAGTACTCGCCGCGTCCGGGAACGCCCGCGGCGACGATGGGTGACCAGGTGCCGAAAGAGGTTGTCACCGAACGGTATCTGCGCCTGACCGCGCTGCAGGACGAGATCTGCCTGCAGGAGAACCGGCGCACGGTCGGCAATCGCGTCGAGCTGCTCGTGACCGCCGACAGCGGTCGCAAGAGCGCCGAGACCAAGCGTCGGACCGGCCGCGCCCGTGACGGTCGCCTGGTGCACTTCACGGCGGGGGATCCCGAGACGATCCGCGCGGGTGACGTCATCGAGACGGTGGTGACCGGCGCGGCGCCGCACCATCTGATCGCCGACGACGGGGTGCTGTCGCACCGGCGGACACGCGCAGGTGACGCCTCGGCGGCCGGACGTACTGCCCAGACCCCGCCGATCGGGGTGGGTCTCGGAATGCCCGCGATGGGGGCTCCGGTGGCCGCGGATGCGCCCGGCGTCGCCGCCGCCGGGTCATGCGGAGGAGGATGTGAGTCATGAGTGATGCACGATCGACCGACGGTGACGGCTTCTCGGCGTTCGAGGGGGACCTGCGCAAGGCCGAGCGCAAGGTGGCCGGTGAGATCGACCCGGGTGGACGCGCCGTCGTGGTGGCGGTCGCGGTGCTCGCGGCGATCCTGGCGATGATCCTGCCGCACACCGGTTCGGCCAACGGCATCGATGTGCTGACCTTCGCTGCGGACTCGACGACCGAGCGGGTGACGATCACCTCGCGGGTGTTCATCTATCTGCTGGTCATCTTCGGCATCGGCTTCTCGATGCTGGCCCTGGTGACCCGACGGTGGGTCATCGCGTGGGTCGCGTTGTGCGGCTCGGCGGTCGGATGCGTCGCGGGGATGCTCGCCTGGTGGTCGCGGAACACCCCCGGTGTCGACGGGATCGCCCCGCCGCACGGCGTCGGTGTCGGGCTGGTGCTCGGGTGGTTCGCGCTGCTCGTCATCACGTTCCACTGGGCGCGGGTGGTCTGGGCGCGCACGAACTATCAGCTCGCGCTCGAAGAGGGTCGTCGTCGTGAGGCCACCGAGGCCGAGGACCGCGCCCGCGCACTGCAGCGGCGTGCATCGCAGGCCCGCGTCGCCGACGCGCCCGCCGACGACCCCGAGCCGACCGACCGTCTCGGCGACTGAGCGTCCCGCGACCCGGTTCCTAAAGGTCGGAGACGGCGCTCTGCGCCGCCTGTGACCATTCGCGCCACTGCTGGGCCTGGGCCCGCAGATCCGCCGCCTCGCGGTCCTTGCCGCGCGCGGCCGCCTTCTCGGCCTGTTCCTCGAGCTGGGCCACGCGCGAGGCGAACTGATCGGCGCGGGCCTTCACCTCGGGGTCGGTCCGCTGCCAGTGCGTGCTCTCGGCGTCGGCGATGCGCTTCTCGATGGCGCGGATGCCCTTCTCGAGCGACTGCATCTGCTCGCGGGGGACCTTCCCGATGGCGTCCCACCGGTCGCGCAGCGCCCGGAACTGGGAGCGTGCGGCGTCGAGGTCCTTGGCCGGGTCGGCCATCGACTTCGCCTCCTCGAGGAGCTCGCGCTTGGCCGCCGCGTTCGCCCCGAACTCCTCGTCGCGCTCGGAATTGGCCGCGTTGCGGGCCGCGAAGAAGACGTCCTGGGCGGCTTTGAAGCGCTCCCACAGGGCGTCGTCGGTGTCGCGGGGCGCGCGTCCGGCCGCTTTCCACTCGGTGAGCAGGTCGCGGAAGCGACCCGCCGTGGGACCCCAGTCGGTGGAGTCCGACAGGGCCTGCGCCTGCTCGATGAGCTCCTCCTTGCGGGCCTTCGCACCGGCACGTTCACGGTCGAGGTCGGCGAAATGCGCACCGCGCCTGCGGTTGAACGCGTCGCGGGCCTTCGCGTAGCGCTTCCACAGCACGTCGTCGGTCTTGCGGTCGACACCCTTGATCGTCTTCCACTCGTCGAGGATCTCGCGCAGCCGGTCGCCGGCGTGCTTCCACTGCGTGGTCTCGGCGCCGATCTGCTCGGCCTCGCCGGCGAGCGTCTCCTTGCGGGCGATGGCCGCCGACCGGGCGGCGTCGCGTTCCTTCGTGCGCTGTTCGGCGATGCTGTCGGCGCCGTCGATGATGGCCGTCAGCCGTCGCTCGAGGGTCCCGACGTCACCGATGACCGCAGCCGTGGGCAGCGAATCGCGCAGGGCCACCGCGGCCGTCTTCGTCTTGCGGGGATCACCGGTCCCCGCCGTCAGACGCTCCTCGAGGATCTCGACCTCGGTGGCGAGGTCGTCGAACCGTCGGCCGTAGTGGGCGAGGCCGTCGGCGGGGGTGCCGGCCTGCCACGAACCGATCTGGCGCGGTTCGTCCCCGGCGGTGAGCCACACCGTCCCGTCGTCGTCGACCCGACCGAACTGTCGTGGGTCGCTCGCCGGGCGCACCCGTACCGGATGCTCGACAACCGGCGCAGCGTTGCCCGACGCGGGGCTCGTCGAGCCCGGCCGGGGCGCACCGGGACGGGGGCCGGGTCGAGGTCCCGGGCGTGGTCCCGGCTTCGGCGCACCGGCCACCGGCGTGCTCGGTGTCGTGGTGGCAGGAGCGGACTCGGTCGCCGGGGATCCGGTGAGCGCCGATGCGGGGGCTGCGGTCGGCGCGGGCGGTGCAGCAACGGACTCGGTGGGGGGCGTCGAATCCGGAACGGTCGCGCTCGGAGCGTCCGTGGTCTCGGCCGCGGAGTCCGCGCTCTGCGCTGTCGGTTCACTCATGTCCGTCACAACCTCGTCCCTGCCGCGCGTCACGGCTGCCACTGTCGTCCGACCACCCGATGCGTCCCCACCCGGGTGGTCGTGGACCCCATCTAAGCAGGCGGGCGCCGATTTCGTGCGCAGTCGCGTCAACGCCGTGGGCCGTGCGCGGGCGCCGGGGTGCGGGGCCGCGTCGACTAGCGTTTGCGGTGTGCTCACCGCCGTCGCCCTCGTCCCCGGTGCCCCGCTGATCGTCCCGGAGGTGTCGGGTCCCGGAGCGGTCGCCGACGTCGACCCGATCCGCGATGCCGTGCTCGAGGTGGGCCGACGCCTGGCCGCCCGGGCGAGTACCTGGATCGCGATCGGCGTCGCCCCGCACGATGGATCCCCGACGCCGCGGACGGGGACGTTCGCGGGCTTCGGGGTCGACCTGACGGTGTCGCTGGACCCCGGTACCGTCGCGCCACCGGACGGCGACACGATGCCCACCCCGATGCTGATCGCCGCCTGGCTGCGCGGCCGCGTGGCCGACGGCGTCGAGATCGACCCGGTGCTCGTCGACCCGTCGACAACCGGCACGGAGTGCACCGCGATCGGGCAACGGCTCGCACGTCGGTGCGCGACATCCGATGCGACGATCGGAATCCTCGTCGTCGGCGACGGGTCGACCGGACTCACCGACCGGGCGCCGGCCGGACTCCTCGACGGCGCTGCCGCACTGCAGGACCGGATCGACGACGCGCTCGCCGCCGCCGACCTCGAGGCCCTCGCCCGGCTCGAGGAGCAGACCTGCGCGCAGATGCGGATCGCCGGCCGCGCGGCCTGGCAGGTCGCGGCCGCGGCGTGGACCGCGTCCGGCGACGCGTCGACCACCTCGGTATCGCTCTACCGCGGGGCGCCGTTCGGGGTGGGCTATCAGGTCGCGTGGTGGGAACGCTGACCGGGCCGTCAGCGCCTCGGCCCCGCGACCCGGTTCGCACACCCATCGCGGTGATCGGTCCCACCGGCACCGGCAAATCCGAGCTCGCCCTCGACCTGGCGCAGCGCCACGGCGGCGAGATCGTCAACATCGACGCGATGCAGCAGTACCGGGGCATGGACATCGGGACGGCCAAGGTGCCGCCCGAGATGCGCCGCGGGGTCATCCACCACCAACTCGACGTCCTCGACATCACCGAGACCGCGACCGTCGCCCGCTATCAGTCGGCCGCCCGCACCGACGTCGAGGCAATCATCGCCGCCGATCGCCGCCCGGTCATCGTCGGCGGGTCGATGATGTACATCCAGTCGCTCCTCGACGACTGGACCTTCCCGGCCACCGACCCCGCCGTGCGCGCGCGACTCGAGGACGAGCTCGCCTCCGACGGGGTGGGGTCACTGCACCGACGGTTGGCGCAGGTCGACCCGGCGGCCGCGGCATCGATCCTGCCGTCGGACGGCCGTCGCATCGTGCGGGCGCTGGAGGTCGTCGAGATCACCGGGGAACCGTTCGCGGCGTCGGCGCCGCCGATCGGCCGCGCCCCGCGATGGGCGACGACGATCGTCGCGCTCGACCGCGACACCGACGCCCTCGACGAGCGCCTGCGTCGGCGCACCGACGCCATGTTCGACGACGGATTCGTCGAGGAGGTCCGCGCGCTCGTCGGGCGCGGGCTGCGGGAGGGTACGACCGCGCCCCGGGCGATCGGCTATGCGCAGGTCCTCGACGCCCTCGACGGACGACTCGACATGGCGACCGCGCGCGAGCTCACGTTCACGGGGACCCGTCGCTACGTCCGCCGCCAACGCTCGTGGTTCCGGCGTGATCCGCGCATCCACTGGTTCGACGCCGCCGACCCGTCGATGCTCGACGCCGTCTCGGCCCTGGTCGACGCCACCCCCGCGCCCGGAGCACCGGCCGCGCGCGACGGACACGAACGGTAACCTGGGCCTATGGCAGCAGACGTCGACACCGAGGGCATGGCGTTCCTCAAGGGGCACGGCACCCAGAACGACTTCGTGCTGCTGCCCGACGCCGACGCGCGCCTCGATCTCACTGCCGACCTCGTGGTGGCCCTGTGTGATCGACGTCGCGGTATCGGTGCCGACGGTGTGCTGCGCGTCGCCCGCGCCGACGCGCTGTGTGTGACCGGAGCGCTCGACGAACTGCCGGCCGGTGTCGGGACCCGCGACTGGTTCATGGACTACCGCAACGCAGACGGGTCGATCGCGGAGATGTGCGGCAACGGGGTGCGTGTGTTCGCTCACCACCTCGTCGCCGCCGGACTCGTGGAGGGACCCAATTTCGTCGTCGGCTCGCGCGCGGGCGCGCGGGCGGTGCACGTCTCCGACGCCGATGCCACGACCGCTACCGTCACCGTGGAGATGGGGCCGGTTGCCGTGGGTGTCGAGAGCAAGGCGACGCTCGGCGATCTGACCGTCGCGGGCGTCGCCGTGGATGTCGGCAATCCGCATCTCGCCTGTGTCGTACCGGATCTCGACCGCGCCGGCCTCGATGCTGTCGATCTCGCGTCGGGTGCACGGTTCGACACCGACGTGTTCCCGTCCGGCGTCAACATCGAGATCGTCACGCCACCGAGCGAGGGTGTCGTGGCGATGCGGGTCCTCGAGCGCGGCGTCGGTGAGACGCGTAGCTGCGGCACGGGAACCGTCGCCGCCGCGGCGGCCGCACTGCTGGCGTCGACCGGGAATCAGCTGGGCACCATCGACGTTGACGTACCCGGTGGCAGGGTGACCGTCTGCCTCGAGGCCGACGCCGCCTACCTGACCGGTCCGTCGGTCCTCGTGGGCTCGGGTGTGTTGCGACCCGGGTGGGACCGGGCCTCGAACCCACCCCGGACCACCACCCGGTGACGTCCTCGCGGGAAGCCGAACCGCGCGTTGCCGACGACGGCGACCTCATGCCCGACGGAAAATCGGATGCGGGGGCCCACCGATCCATGAGATCACTGACACCACAGGCCGGACACCCGGCATCACCGGACACCGGTGCCGACCATCACGACACCGCGCACGACACAGAGGAGAACACCTTCTTCACCGACACGAACACGATCGACCACACCGACGACACCGACGCGTTCGGCGAGACCGACCGCACAGCGGGGATCACCGAACAGTTCCGGCGGCGCACGCCGACCACCGGCGAGCTGCAGCTCGACGAGCGGTCATCGCTACAGCGCGTACCCGGACTGTCCACCGAGCTCACCGACGTCACCGAGGTCGAGTACCGACAGCTACGCCTCGAACGGGTCGTGCTGGTCGGGGTGTGGACCGATGGCAACGCCTCCACCGCGGAGGCGCGGATGGCCGAGTTGGCGGCACTCGCCGAGACGGCCGGCTCGGAGATCCTCGACGCGGTCATGCAGCGGCGCGATCGTCCCGACCCCGCGACCTACATCGGATCGGGCAAGGCGCACGAGCTCCGCGAGGTGGTCCTGGCCACCGGCGCCGACACGGTGATCTGCGACGGCGAACTGACACCGGCCCAGCTCAACGCGCTCGAGAAGGTGGTGAAGGTCAAGGTCATCGACCGCACCGCCCTGATCCTCGACATCTTCGCCCAGCACGCCACCTCCCGCGAGGGCAAGGCGCAGGTCGCGTTGGCGCAGATGGAGTACATGATCCCGCGGCTGCGCGGCTGGGGTGAGTCGATGTCCCGTCAGGCCGGCGGTCGGGCGGGTAGCAACGGCGGTGTGGGCCTGCGTGGTCCCGGTGAGACGAAGATCGAGACCGATCGACGGCGCATCCGTGAACGGATGGCCAAGCTGCGTCGCGAGATCCGCGGCATGAAGACGGCGCGAACGGTGTCACGCAGTGGCCGCCGTCGGTCGTCGGTACCCGCGGTGACCATCGCCGGGTACACCAACGCCGGGAAATCCAGTCTCATCAACGCCATGACCGGGTCCGGCGTGCTCGTCCAGAACGCCCTGTTCGCGACGCTCGATCCGACAACCCGTCGTGCGACGCTCGACGACGGCCGTGAGGTCGTCTTCACCGACACCGTCGGGTTCGTGCGACACCTGCCGACGCAGCTGGTCGAGGCGTTCCGTTCGACCCTCGAGGAGGTCGTCGACGCCGACCTGGTGCTCCACGTCGTCGACGCGTCCGATCCGTTGCCCATGGACCAGATCTCCACGGTGCGCACGGTGATCGACGAGGTCGTGCGCAGCGAGAAGGCCACCGCACCGCCGGAGATACTGGTGGTCAACAAGATCGACGCCGCCGACCCTCTCACCCTCGCCGCGCTGCGCGGCGAGTTCTCCGACGCCGTGTTCGTCTCGGCGGTCACCGGCGAGGGGCTCGACGAGCTGTTCGACCGCGTGCGCGACGTCATCGGGCGCGACGACGTGGAGATGTCGGTGCTCGTGCCCTACTCGCGGGGCGACCTCGTCTCGCGTATCCACGCCCACGGCGACGTCCTCGAGACCGAACACCGTGACGACGGGACGTACATGCGGGTGAAGGTGCCGGCCGCGTTGGCCGGCGACCTCGTCGACATCGCCTGGCGCTGAGCGAGACCCGCACACGACAGACAGAGCAACGGCCGGTGGGATGTCCCACCGGCCGTTGCCCGTTCTGCTCTGTCGACGATCTATTCGGCGTCGAGATCCTTGCCGACCAGTCCGGCGATCTCGTCGAGCGTGGCCTGATCGTCGGCACTGACCACGACCTGGGTGCCCTTCTCGGCGCCGAGGGTCATGATCATCAGCGCCGAACCGGCGTCCACGGGCTCGCCGCCCTCGACGGCCAGGGTGACCGCCGAGCCGGCCGCGGCGACGGCCTCGGCGATGATCGTGGCAGGACGGGCGTGCAGTCCGACGGCGGACCCGACGGCGATGGTGGTACTGGGCATGTTCAGTTCCTTCTGTGTGGAGGTGTCGGGTGGGAGGAGATCACGCGGGGACGGGAGCGCCGAGGGCGACCTCGGACGTCGCGACGACCGGCTTGGACCGCATCTGCTTGGCCGCGACCACGAGAACGGCTCCGACGATCGTGCCCGCTGCGAGCGAGATGAGGAAGCCCAACACGTTGCTCATCGCGAAGAACACGAAGATGCCGCCGTGGGGGGCACGCAGACCGACGTCGAATGCCATGGTCAGCGCGCCGGTGACGGCACCGCCGGCCATCATGGACGGGATCACCCGCAGCGGGTCGGCCGCGGCGAACGGGATCGCGCCCTCGGAGATGAACGACGCTCCGAGCAGCCATGCGGCCTTGCCGTTCTCCCGCTCGGGCTCGGTGAAGAGCTTCGGACGGATCGTGGTCGCGAGCGCCATGGCCAGCGGCGGGACCATGCCGGCGCACATCACCGTCGCCATGATCCGGAGGTCGGCCGAGCCACCGATCGCGAGCCCCTGGACCGCGAAGGCATAGGCGGCCTTGTTGACCGGACCGCCGAGGTCGAAGCACATCATGAGACCCAGGATGATGCCGAGGATGATGACCGAGCTGCCGGACATGTTCGACAGCGCGTCCTGCAGCGAGGTGGTGATCCACTTCAGCGGGCGTCCGAGCACCATGAACATCAGCGCGCCGGTGATCAGTGTGGCCAGCAGCGGGATGATGACGACGGGCATGAGTCCACGCGCCCACTGCGGCAACGGGATCCGGCTGATCCACAGGGCCACGAAGCCGGCGATGAGACCACCGACGAGGCCGCCGATGAAGCCGGCGCCGACGACCGAGGCGATGTAGCCGGCGGTGAAACCGGGAGCCAGACCGGGACGGTCGGCGATCGCGAAGGCGATGTAGCCGGCCAACGCGGGCACCAGGAAGAAGAACGCCAGCGACCCGATCTCGAAGAACACGCCACCGAGGTACTGGGCGAACCCGCCCGACGGCAGGTTGGTGAGGCTGTTGCTGAGCGCGATCGTCGCACCCAGGGGATCGGTGGCGCCGTCGGGCTTGAGCGCCATCTCGTATCCGCCGAGCAGGAAGCCCAGTGCGATGAGCAGGCCGCCCGCGGCGACGAACGGGATCATGTAGCTGACACCGGTCAGCAGGATCTGCCGGGTGCGTGTGCCCCAGCCGAGCTCGCTCGAGCCTGCCGATGCGCCGGCGTCGGCCGCTGCGGCCGAGCCGCCCACACGCTTGGCGTTCGGGTCCTTCGCCGCGGCGACGGCCTCGGCGATCATGGTGTCGGGCTCGTTGATGGCGCGCTTGGTCCCCGACTCGATGACGGGCTTGCCGGCGAAACGCTCCCGGCCCTTCACACCCACGTCGGTGGCGAAGATGACGGCGTCGGCCCGGGCGATGACGGCGGGATCGATGGCGGTCGTCTTCGACGACCCCTGGGTCTCGACGACGAAGTCCACATCGGCGCGCTGCGCGGCGTAGGTGAGGGCGTCGGCGGCCATGTAGGTGTGCGCGATGCCGGTCGGGCAGGCGGTGATGGCCACGACGGTCGTGGCAGCCGCCGAACCGGTCGCGGCGGGCGGGGTGGTGCCGGCCGAGGTCGCGACCGCGGCGGTCGCCGCAGCGCCCGCGGTTGCGGTGCCTGTCGCAGCAGGGGCCTTCGGCGCCGCCGGGGTGACGACCTCGGACACGAGGGCGACCACGGCGTCCGCGTCGGACGCGGCACGCAGCTTCGCGACGAAGTCGGGACGGACGAGGGCGCGGGCCAGTGCGCTGAGCAGCTTCATGTGCTCGGAGCCGCCCGAGGCGGGCGCCGAGATCAGGAACACCAGATCGGCGGGGGCGTCGGTGGCGCCGAAATCGACCGGCGGCGCGAGACGGGCGAAGGCCAGGCTCGCGCGCACCGCGGACTCGGTGCGGCAGTGGGGGATCGCGATCCCGCCGGGAAGGCCGGTGGCCGACTGGGCCTCCCGCGCCATCGCCGCGCTCACCAGGGTGTCGGCGTCGGTGGCCCGGCCGCTGCGGACCAGGAGGTCGGCGAGGTAGGTGATCACCGCCTGGTTGTCCGATCCGGCGGCGACGTCGAGGGCGACGGTCGCGGCCTCGATGATCTGCGGTGGATCGGCGGATTCGGGCGCCCCGGTCGGGGCGGTGCCGATATGGGTGTCGGACATCGTTGTGCCTTTTCTCGATGGGAGCCTCCACGGTGGAGGCTGGTCGACTTCTGGTTGTTCGGTGAAGCGGGTGGTCGGGTCAAGGGATGCGGCGCGAGGGCCTCACACCGCGTGGGGTGTCGCCACCTCGCTCACGCGCACCGCGGACAGTGCGAGGTCGGTGGGTCGGGGTGGTTGGGTGCCGGCGAGCCCCGCCGCCGCCGATCCGTAGGCGACGGCACGACGCAGGGCGTCGGCCGGGGAGGCGTCGTCGAGGGTGGCGAGAAGGTAACCGGCCAGGGTGGCGTCACCGGCCCCGACGGTGCTCACAGGGATCATCGGCGGGGGTGTGGCGCGCCAGGCGCCGGTCTCGGTCACCAGCATCGCGCCGGCCGCACCCAGTGTCGCGAGGACCGCGCAGCCGGCGAGGTCGTGCAGGGCGCGCGCCGCGTCGTGGGTGGGACCGAAGTCGCCGGCGTCGGCGGCCCGTTCCAGGGAATCGAGATCTGCGCCGGTGATCTCGCAGAGTTCCTCGCTGTTGGGCTTGATGAGATCCACCGACACCCCGGGCATGGCCGCGCGCACTGCGGTCAATGGCGTCCCCGAGGTGTCCACCGCGACCCGGCAGGGCATCGACGCCAGCTGGTCGGCGAGGTCGGCGTACCAGTTGTCGGGCACCCCCGGCGGGAGCGATCCGCACAGCGCCACCCAGGTCGCGGTCGAGGCGGAGTCCAAAACCAGGCGGGTCATCTCGGCGAGCTCGGACGGCGACATCACCGCGCCGGGCAGGTTGAGCTTGGTCGTGGTGCCGTCGGGTTCGGTGATGGTGAGATTGCTGCGGACGTCGACGGCGACGTCGACGGTGCGGTGGACGAGCCCCACGGCGTCGAGTCCCACGAGCAACGGATCGCCGGCGCGTGCGGGCAGGATCGCGGTGGTCGCCGCGCCGGCCATCTGCACGGCGCGGGAGACGTTGACGCCCTTGCCCCCGGGCTCGACACGCGCGTCGGCGGCGCGGATGACCGATCCGCGGACCAGTTCTCCGGGGAGCACGATGGTGCGGTCGACGCTGGGATTGGCGGTGACGGTGACGATCATGCGATCACGACCTCGACACCGCGCGCGGACAGCTGCGCGGAGAAGCCCGGGTCGATGCCGTCGTCGGTGATGAGGACGTCGACCTCCTCGAGGCCGGCGAAGCGCGTCATGTCCTCGGCGCCGAGCTTGGAGGAATCCGCCAACACGACAACACGATTGGCGGCGGCGATCATCGCCGACTTCACCGCACCCTCGTCGGGGTCGGGTGTCGACAGCCCGTGGCGTTCGGTGATGCCGTTGGTGCCGATGAACGCGACATCGACGCGGAACGAGGCGAGTGCGGTGATGGGGGCGGGTCCGACCGCGGCCTGGGTGAGCCCGCGGATGCGACCGCCGAGGAAGTGCAACTGCGCGCCCGGGTGATCGGCCACCGACGCGGCGACGGGCAGCGAGTTGGTGAACACGGTGAGCGCTCGATCGCGCGGCAGCCGGGCGGCGGCCTGCACGGTGGTGGTGCCCGCGTCGATGACCAGGCTGCCGCCGTCGGACGGCACGAAGCGACACGCGGCTGTGCCGATGCGCTCCTTCTCGTCGGGATGGGCATCGGCGCGCTCGGCGACACCGAGCTCGGTGACCCGCACGGCGTCGACCGGGACGGCGCCGCCGTGTACGCGACGCAGGAATCCGGCCCGCTCGAGCGAGGCGAGATCGCGACGCACGGTCTCGCTGGTGACATCGAATTCCTCGGCCAGCGCGGTCACCGACGCGCGACCGTGGGCGAGTACCTGGTCGGCGATGGCCTGCTGTCGCTCTTCGGCGTACACGCGTCCCCGTTTCGGTTGGAATGTGTGGCTTTGAATGTTGATATCGTTGTGTTTACGCCTGGATGTGTTGACAAGTCAAGCTTTTCTTGTAATTTGAGTCACACAGCAGCACCGCAATGACAATCACCTCGTCGAGAGTCCACATCGGACGCCGCGGCGGATGATCGGCCGACAGCAACGATCGATAGGCACCCCATGGCTCCCCACGCGACAGCGAACGACCTCTCCTCGGCGGACGTGACCACCTCCACCGATCCCGCCGCCCCGACGGTCCTCACCGGCACCCCCGTGGTGTCCGGTGTGGCCTTCGCGCCGGTGATGTGGCCCGGTGAGCGGCCGGCCCTGCCGGGCCCGGGGACCCCACCGGCGGATGTGGAGGCCGAGTGCGCGCGGTTCGTCGCCGCGGCGGCGGCCGTCGCCGACCGCCTGCGTGCCCGTGCTTCCGCGGGCACCGGGGTGGCCTCGGAGGTCCTCTCGGCAACCGCCGCCCTCGCACAGGACCGCGGTTGGATCTCCTCGGCGGAGAAGCTCATCCGCGCGGGATCACCTGCACCGAACGCCGCGGTCGACGCCACCGAACAGTTCGTCGCCATGTTCACCAAGCTCGGCGGTCTCATGGCCGAGCGGGTGACCGACCTGCTCGACGTGCGCGATCGTGTGCTCGCCGAACTCGCCGGTGACCCGGAACCCGGCCTGGCCCAGCCCGACCACGAGGTCATCCTCTTCGCCGACGACCTCGCTCCGGCCGACACCTCCGGGCTCGACCCCGCCCTCGTGCGGGGCCTCGCCACGCGTCTGGGCGGACCGACCAGCCACACCGCGATCATCGCCCGCCAGTTGGGGATTCCGTGTGTCGTCGCGGTCGGTGCCCTGACCTCGGTCGCCGCGGGCACCCCGGTGATGCTCGACGGGGAGGCCGGCACCGTCACCGTCGGTCCCGACGCCGAGACCGCCCGCACCGCCGTCGCCCGGTCTCGCGACGCCGCGGAGTTGGTGTCGCGCTGGAACGGACCGGGACGCACCGCCGACGGACTCGACGTGTCGATCCTCGCCAACGTCCAGGACGGGACATCTGCGCGCTCCGCGACCGACTTCCCGGTCCAGGGCATCGGGCTGTTCCGTACCGAGTTGGCCTTCCTCGACCGCGCGAAGGAGCCCGACGCCGCCGAGCAGACCGCGCTCTACCGCGAGGTCATCGAAGCGTTCGTCCCCTCCGCGGGGGAGCCCGACGCGAAGATCGTGATCCGCACCCTCGACGCCGGCTCCGACAAGCCGCTCCTGTTCGCCGACAACGGAACCGAGGCCAACCCCGCGCTCGGTGTGCGCGGTCTGCGGGTGGCGTTCGGCAACCCGGGTCTGCTCGATCGGCAGCTCGACGCCATCGCGGCCGCCGCCGAGGCCACCGGCTCGTCCCCGTGGGTGATGGCCCCGATGGTGGCCACCGCGACCGAGGCGCGTGACTTCGCGGCGAAGGTGCGTGCCCGGGGCCTCATCGCCGGGGTGATGATCGAGATCCCCTCGGCCGCACTGCTCGCGCCGTCGATCCTCGCCGAGGTCGACTTCGTGTCGATCGGCACCAACGACCTCACGCAGTACACGATGGCGGCCGACCGCATGTCGGCCGAACTGGCCTACCTCACCGACCCGTGGCAGCCCGCCGTCCTCGCACTGATCAACATGGTCGCCTCAGCGGGTTCGGCGACCGGCAAGTCCGTCGGCGTGTGTGGTGAGGCCGCCGCCGACCCGTTGCTCGCCTGTGTGCTGGTGGGCATGGGCGCCACGTCACTGTCGAGCGCACCCGCGGCCGCCGCGGGGGTGGGTGCGGCGCTGGGTCAGGTGAGCACTGCGCAGTGCCGGGCCGCGGCGCAGGCGGCGCTGGCCACCGCAGATCCGGCAGACGCACGGGCCGCCGCGGCGGCGGCCCTGCACGCCTGACGGCGACCGGTCGGGCTCACCGCCGGTGAGCCCGGTCCTCCACCTCACGCACGAGGCCGATCATGGTCGGATCACGGTGCAGGGCGGCATCCGACAGCGGGTTGACGATCCCGCGCAGGGCGGACACCGGGATCCACCGGCGTGGCACCTGGATGCGCGGTGACCGGGCCTCGATCCCGTCGGCTACCGCCAGCCCGACGCGTCGGGGCTTGATCGGCGTGAGCAGCGGACGTGGGAAGGCCCGCTTGATCAGCGCGGTGGCCAGCTGGTCTTTGCCGAAGGCGACGTCGGCGATGGGGGTCGCGACCCATCCGGGGTAGAGCACCCCGGCCGTCGCGCCGTGGGCCGCGAGCTCGCTGCGCAACGCGCGTCCAATCTGCTCGACGGCGGCTTTCGATGCCGCGTAGGGCGCGTTCACCATCCCGTTGAGGTAGGCGTATGTCGACGAGGTGACGAGGACATGCCCCCGGGAGTCGATGATGTGGGGGAGTGCCGCCCGCACCGTGTTCCACACACCCATCAGGTTGACGCCGATGACGCGCTCGAACACGCCGTCGGCCACGCTGGCCACGGTGTCGGCCGAATCTCCGCTGGAGATACCGGCATTGGCGAACACCACGTCGATCCGTCCCCATCGCGCAACGGCACGATCGACCGCGTCGGACAGGTCTGCGGGGACCGTGACGTCGGCGCGTGCCGCGAGCACGCGGTCGGGATCGAGTCCGCGGACGGCGTCGTCGACCGCCGCCTGGACCAGGTCGAGTGCGACCACCCGGGCACCGCGACGATGCACCTCACGGACGACCTCTCGCCCGATGCCGCCCGCGGCGCCGGTCACGATGACCACCGCCCCGTCCAGGACCAATCGCTGCGTGCCCATCACTTCTCCTGTCGTCCGCCGAACGGGGAGCTCAGTGTGACACGCGGCGTGGTCAGATGGGATCTGCGGGGTGTGTGCAGTCGATCAGAGGCGACGCATGACGGTGACGACCTTGCCAAGGATGGCCGCCTCGTCTCCCGGGATGGGGTCGAACTGCGGGTTGTGGGGCATCAGCCACACGTGTCCGTCGGTGCGCTTGAAGGTCTTCACCGTGGCCTCGCCGTCGATCATCGCCGCGACGATGTCGCCGTTGTCGGCGACGTTCTGCTGGCGGACTACCACCCAGTCGCCGTCGCAGATGGCGGCGTCGATCATCGACTCACCGACCACCCGGAGCAGGAAGAGCGCACCGTCGCCGACGAGTTCGCGGGGGAGTGGGAAGACCTCCTCGACGGCCTCCTCGGCGAGGATGGGCCCGCCGGCCGCGATCCGGCCGAGGACCGGGACGAAGGTCGGGGTCGGCAGCGAGAGTGCATCCGACCCCCCGCCGTCACCGGGATCGGCGTCCTGGACGTTGACCGCGCGGGGGCGGTTCGCGTCGCGTTTGAGGAAGCCCTTGCGCTCCAGTGTGCGGAGCTGATGGGCGACCGACGAGGTGGAGTTGAGGCCGACCGCGTCGCCGATCTCGCGGATGCTCGGGGGATAGCCGCGCTCGCGGACCGACGCACGGATGACCTCGAGCACCTTCGCCTGCCGAGGCGTCAGATCGGCCTCGCTGATCGGGCCGTCGGCGAAGTCGGTGGTGGTGACGGTGGTGTCGGACACGGTGTCCCTCCTGTCGCGGCCCGCTCCCGACCGGTCTGTTCGAACGGTTCGGATGACGCGCGGACCTGCTGTCACCTGGGACAGTAGTGCAGCAGATAACAACTTTCAAACATTTGTTCGACCGTGTCGGGACATTGTCGGAGGTGCGTGATACAAATCGAACACACGTTCACTCGAACGTCTGGTCGATGAGGAGCACGTCATGAATCAGACTCTCACGCGTCACAGCAGCACCACCGCACACGCGGGTCACCGGCCCGCCGGAGCCACGGTCGAGCGCGCGCCGCGTCCGGCGCCGCGCCCCGTGCCCGCACGCCGCCGCCCCTCGGGTCGGCCGGTCGCGGCGCGCCCCGCGGGCGTCGTGTGCGCCGACGGACGCCGCCACGCACCGGTGTCGCGCCGGCCCGCCCCCATCGGATGGGGCGCGGCCATCGTCGCCGGCATCGCCCTCGCGATCGCGGTGTGGGCGGTCGTCATCGGTGGGGCGGCCGCCACCGACTCGACGGCCGCGCCGATCGCCGGTACCTCGGTGGTCCACGTCCGTGGCGGGGAGTCGCTGGGCGAGCTCGCGCAGCGCGTCGCCCCGGACCGGTCGACGTCGGCGGTCGTCGCCGACATCAGGGAGCTCAACCACATGAGCGGATCGGCCCTCACCGCGGGCCAACCGCTGCTCGCACCGCTCTACCGGAACTGACCGGTGTGTGACGCTCGACCCGGGTCGGTATCCTCGCGACCGTGGGTCCACATCGGACCCTGTGACGCCCCGGGGTCCGTCCTCGACGCGCGTCGCCCGCGGATCAGGTTCGAGGACACGTCGATGCACTGCCCCTTCTGCAAGCACGAGGACACCCGAGTGGTCGACTCGCGTGTTGCCGACGAGGGTCAGGCCATCCGCCGCCGCCGTTCGTGCTCGAACTGCGGCCGTCGGTTCACCACGGTGGAGAGCGCGGTGCTCGCTGTCGTGAAGCGCAACGGGGTGACCGAGCCGTTCAGCCGCGAGAAGGTGATGCTCGGCGTCCGTCGCGCGTGCCAGGGCCGTGCCGTCGACGAGGACCGGTTGCGGCTGCTGGCCCAGCAGGTCGAGGACGCCGTCCGTGCCTCGAGTTCGGCCGAGATCCCCAGCAACGAGGTGGGATTGGCGATCCTCGGGCCGCTGCGTGAACTCGACGAGGTCGCCTACCTGCGCTTCGCCTCGGTCTACCGGTCGTTCGAGTCCGTCGACGACTTCCAGCGCGAGATCGACGACCTGCGGTCGTCACCGTCGCGCGCCGCCACCGCCTCCGTCGGCTCCGCGGGCGAGGCCGTCGATCGCACGTAGGATCCGCTGCTCCGACACCGGATAGGCGGGCCGGATGCGCTCGGCGAACAGCCCGATGCGCAGTTCCTCCACCATCCAGTGGATCTGCTCCCCGAGCGTGACACGCCGTGCCGGCGTCGCTCTCTCGACCACCTCGGCCCACCTGTCGAGGACGCGGTCCAACGATTCCATCGCCCGGGCGTCGGTCGCCGACGCAGCGGGCAGGCGCGCCGATCGCACGAGGATGGCGTCGAGATACACCGCGACACGCGCGCGGTGCTCGGCGTCGGTGGCGGCGATGAACCCGTCGAACACGAGATCGTCGAGCTGGCGCGTGATGTCGGCGACGGCAGCTCCCGAGCGGAGGCGGTCGAGTTCCGCCCGTATCGGAGCGACGCGAATCAGCACGTCGGCCGCGGTTGCCAGTGCGGCGTGGGCGACCGCCGGGGTGTCACGGGCAACCGACGCCCGGAGCGCCGCGAACGCGGCGGGGTCGCGCACCGTGCCGGTCGACCCCGTGAGATCGCCGATGGCCGCCCGTGTGCAGTCACGCAGCAGGTCCTCGGTCGAGCGGTAGGGACTCTGCGACAACGCCAACCGCGCCGCGACGGGTAGCCGGCCGGTGGCCGAGGGCTTGAGGACGGGGATCGAGATCTCGAGCAGCCGTCGGATGGCCCGGTGGGTCTGCAGGTCGGCCTCGGCGGCGGTGGTCGCGACCGCCCGCACGACACCGCCGTCGACCACCAGCAGGCACGGATGGCTCGTGACCTGCTGACCGGCGACGGTTTCCACGACCGACGGTGCGATGGTCCCGATGGTGGCGGCCGTCCACTCGGTGATCGGCGGCGGCGCAGGTGCGGCGGACGCACCGCCCCGGGACGTCGAGACACCACGCCGCGGCGCCGCGGGCGCCGATCCCCCGACGGCGTCGCGCAGCTCGGCGAGCGACTCGGCGGTGGCGACCACCGATCCGTCGTTGGCGACCGCGGCATAGGTCATGCGCAGATGGCGGGGCAACGTGGTCGGGTCGAAATCGTTCGGCGACACCGCGACACCGGTCTGGCGACTCACCTCACGCGCCAGACCGACGGCGACCGGTTCGCTGCGCGGGGTGAGTGCGGCCATGGCCGCAGCCCCGACATCGGCGGCGGGACCGAGCCGCCTGCGCACCGATTTGGGGAGGCTCCGCACCATCGCCACGGCCAGCTCGGTGCGCAGTCCGGGGACCAGCCAGTCGAAGCCCGACGGACGGACCCGCGGCAGCAGGGCGAGGGGGATGTGGACGGTGACCCCGTCGCGTTCGGCGCCGGGCGAGAACTGATAGGTCAGATCGAGGTGCGCCTCGCCCTGCTGCCACCGGTCGGGGAACTCCGTCGCCGAGACCGCGTCGGTGTCGGCGACCGTGTCGGGGGTGAGGTCGAGCAGTTCGGGGTCCCCGCGGCGCGCGGACTTCCACCAGGTGTCGAAATGGGCCGCCGACACGACCTCTCGACCTATGCGTTGGTCGTAGAAGTCGAAGAGCTGGTCGTCGTCGATGACGAGGTCGCCGCGGCGCGCACGGTGCTCGAGGTCACGGGCGTCCTCGAGCAGGGCCCGGTTGCGGTCGAAGAAGGGGTGTCGGGAGCGCCAGTCACCCTCGACCAGCGCGTGCCGGATGAACAGGTCCCGCGATGTCTCGGGATCGACCCGGCCGAACGGGACCGCGCGGTGCGCGACGAGGGGTACGCCGTAGAGCGTGACGCGCTCGTAGGCCATCGCCGAACCCCGCTTCGACGACCAGTGCGGCTCACTGTACGAACGTTTCACCAGCGGTCCGGCGATCTTCTCGGCCCACTCGGGTTCGATGCCCGCGACCGTGCGCGCGAACAACCGCGAGGTCTCCACCACCTCACCGGCCATCACGAAACGCGGCGGCTTCTTGGCCAGCGGCGACCCCGGGAACACCACGAACCGGGTTCCGCGGGCGCCGAGGAACTCGCGGGTGTCGCCGTCGCGGACGCCGATGTGTCCGAGCAACCCGGCGAGCAGTGACTGGTGCACCGCGGTGGGCGACGCGTCGGAGGTGTTGGGTGTCCATCCCTTGTCGGCGGTGATGCGTTCGAGTTGTCGCACCAGCTCCCGCCATTCGCGGATCCGGAGCCAGTGCAGGAACTCGCGTTCACACCGCTTGCGGAACTGGTTGTTCGACAGCTCATCCCGCATCTGTTCGAGGTGTCGCCACAGCGCGAGGATCGACAGGAAGTCCGACCCCGCCACGGCGAACCGCGCATGCGACTCGTCGGCGGCCTGTCGCTTCTCGGTGGGACGCTCGCGGACGTCGGGCAACGACAGGGCGGCGACGATGACGAGCACCTCGGCCAGCGCGCCGTTCTCGTGCGCCGCGACCACCATGCGCGCCCACCGGGGATCGATGGGCAGGTCGGCGATGTCGCGACCCACCGGGGTCAGACCGCGGCGGGTGCCGGACCCGTCGACGGCGCCGAGCTCCTCCAGGAGGCCGATCCCGTCGCGGATCGACCGTGCGTCGGGAGCCTCGACGAACGGGAAATCGGCGATGTCACCGAGATTCAGCGCGGTCATCGTGAGGATGACCGACGCGAGGTTGGTGCGCAGGATCTCCGGTTCGGTGAACTCGGGGCGGCTGTCGAAGTCCTCCTCGGAGTACAGACGGATGCAGATCCCGTCGGCGACGCGTCCACACCGGCCGGCTCGCTGGCGCGCGCTGGCCTGCGAGACGGGTTCGATCGGCAGCCGCTGCACCTTCGTACGCAACGAGTACCGGGAGATGCGCGCGGTGCCGGCGTCGACGACGTAGCGGATGCCGGGCACGGTGAGCGAGGTCTCGGCGACGTTGGTGGACAACACGATCCGTCGGCGCTGCGAGGTGGTGAACACCTTCTGCTGATCGCCGGTCGACAACCGTGAGAACAACGGGAGGATGTCGACACGGTCGTCGAGGCGCCGTCGCAGGGCGTCAGCGGTGTCGCGGATCTCGCGCTCGGTGGCCAGGAACACCAGGATGTCGCCGGGTCCGGCACGGGTGAGTTCACCGATCGCGGCGTCGATCGCCTGGATCTGGTCGACGTCGTCGTGGTCGCCCCCGCCTCGGGTGTCGCCGTCGGGGTCGCCGTCGTCGGTCTCGGCGTCCCGTGGTCGGTATCGGATCTCGACCGGGTAGGTGCGGCCGGAGACCGAGATGACCGGGACCGGATGGTCCGGGGTGGCGAAGTGCTCGGCGAAGCGGCCGGGGTCGATGGTCGCCGAGGTGATCACGACCTTGAGATCGGGTCGGCGGGGCAGCAGCTGCTTGAGGAAGCCGAGGATTAAATCGATGTTGAGGCTGCGCTCGTGGGCCTCGTCGATGATGAGCGTGTCGTAGGCGAGCAGCAGCGGGTCGCGTCCGATCTCGCGCAGCAGGATGCCGTCGGTCATCACCTTCACGAGGGTGTCCGCGCCCGACCGGTCGTCGAAACGGACGGCGAACCCGACGGCGGCGCCCAACTCGGTGTCGGTCTCCTCGGCGATGCGGGTGGCCACGGCGCGCGCGGCGATTCGGCGCGGCTGCGTGTGGCCGATCGCGCCGCGGACGCCGCGCCCGAGGCCCAGACAGATCTTGGGCAGCTGGGTGGTCTTGCCCGATCCGGTCTCCCCGGCGACGACCACGACCTGGTGGGCGGCGATCGCGGCCGCGATCTCCTCGCGCGCCCCCGAGATGGGCAGCTCGTCGGGATAGCTCAGCTCCGGGACGAGCGTCTTCCTGCGGGCCAGACGCCCCCGCGCCGCGTCGATCGAACCGGCCAGCCGGTGGCGGGAACGGTCGTCGCGCGCCCCGGACACGCGGCGCCGCAACCGGTGGGCATCGACGATCGAGACCTCGTCCTCGTCGATGACGAGTGGCTCGGATGGCGTGGCCGTCGAGTCGGTGTGGGGACCCCGGGGGCCGTTCGGACGGCGACGTGCCGACCGGTCGTCGGTCGAACGCGCGCGAGGGGGTCGGGACATGATGTCTCCTACGATATTCGTTCCCTCTGCGTCGGGCCCCGCGCCGTGTGCGCGACGACTCCTCGCCACAGGGGACCGCGCCCCCGCCACGCCGGTGGGCGACAGGCATGATTGGCCCATGACGTCGACGCTGTGGCATGGGTTTGCCGACATGGGGGCGGTCAGCTCCTCCGGACCGTTCGCGATCGCTCGCGGTTCGGGGGTGCACATCTGGGACACCGACGACAACAAGTACATCGACTCGACCGCGGGTCTGTGGTTCACCAACGTCGGGCACGGTCGCACCGAGATCGCCGACGCGGTGGCACGCCAACTCGGCACTCTCGCGCACTACTCCGGTTTCGGTGACGTCGCGCCCGCGGTCACCATCGAGCTCGCCGAGCGACTCGGCGGGATCGCGCCCATCGCGGACAGCAAGGTGTTCTTCACCTCCGGCGGCAGCGACTCGATCGACACCGCGGCGAAACTGGCCCGCCGGTACTGGCACGAGAAGGGTCGACCGGACAAAACGCTGATCATCGGGCGCACGAAGGCCTACCACGGGATGCACGTCGCGGGGACCGCGCTGTCGGGGCTGCCGCCGAACCGGGAGGGCTACGGCACCCTGATGGCCGACGCGGCCACCGTCGAGTGGGACGACGCCAAGAGCCTGCTCGGACTCCTGGAGCGCGTCGGCCCCGACTCCGTGGCCGCGTTCTTCTGCGAACCCGTCATCGGTGCCGGCGGCATCTATCTCCCACCGGAGGGGTACCTGACCGAGGTGCGCCAGATCTGCCGCGACCACGACGTGCTGTTCGTGGCCGACGAGGTCGTCACCGGTTTCGGGCGCATCGGCGGGTCCTGGTTCGCCTCGCAGCGTTTCGACCTGCAGCCCGACATGATGGCCACCGCGAAAGGACTCACCTCGGGCTACGTGCCGATGGGTGCGGTCTTCGTCGCCCCCCACATCGCCGAGCCGTTCTTCTCCGGCGGCGTGTGGTGGCGCCACGGCTACACCTACGGCGGCCACGCCGGTGCGGCCGCGGCCGCGATGGCCAACCTCGACATCATCGAGCGCGAGGGGTTGCTCGACGAGGCACGACGACTCGAGTCCGACCTGCACACCGCGCTCGCGCCGCTCGCCGAGCACACCGTGGTGTCGGAGGTGCGCAGCGGCATCGGGGCCGTGGCGGCGGTGCAGTTGGCCGACCCCGCCCAGGGGCCGGCCGCGGTCACCGCGCTGCGCCGTCACGGTGTGAGCGGACGCGCAGCGGGCGCGGGAGCGCTGCAGATCTCGCCGGCGTTCGTGATGACCACCGAGCAGACACACGAACTGGCCCAGCGCATGTCCGACGGGCTCGACGAACTCGTCTGACCTTCGGTCGAACACCCATTCCGTCCGGTCAGGTCGGGCGGTCCTCGATCGCGTCGAGGGCCGCCGACAGCGCGCGCAGTCCCTCGACGATGGTCTCCCATCGCTGCGCCCCCACCTCGTCGGTCAGCCGTGCGGCGGCGCGGGCGTGACCGGGGGAGATGCGCGCCATCGCCTCCCGTCCCTCGACGGTGGGGGTGACCAGTTTGGC
The DNA here is from genome assembly GCF_001424365.1 of Williamsia sp. Leaf354. Classification (NCBI taxonomy): domain Bacteria; kingdom Bacillati; phylum Actinomycetota; class Actinomycetes; order Mycobacteriales; family Nocardiaceae; genus Williamsia; species Williamsia sp. Leaf354. The sequence continues at coordinate 478,289 of NZ_LMPL01000002.1, read as the reverse complement.
CCGACGGTGTGCCGGGTTCGGGAGATACTCGACGAGGCCGTCGTGCGCCAGCAGATCGGCGGTGCGTTGCACGCTCTGCCGGGTGATGCCCATGTCGCGCGCGATCTGCGACACCGGGAGTGGCTCGGAGACCACCGCCCCGAGCACCTGCCACCGCGTCGCGGTGAGTCCGGCGGGCGCCGCGAGGTCGTCGGCGAGGGCGAGGAACTGCCCGTTGAGTCGGAACGCCAGCAGCGCGGAATCGCTCAGCAACCTCTGGGGGTGCGTCACGCGGACTCGGCCATCAGGCGCGGGTAGGCCGCCGGGTCGTGGTTCTCATAGAGGTCGAACCACGCCGCAAGCGTCTCGGGTCGGTAGAGGCCGAGCCGTGCGAGCACGGCGCGCGCGAAGTGTGCCGGCGCGATGCCGCTCGCGGTGATCAGGTCGCCGTCGGTGACCGCGAGCTCGTCGACGTAGAACTCCTCACCGCGGTATCCCGGCTGCGCGCCGAGATATTCTGCGGCGTTGCTGGTGTGGGGGCGATGGTCGAGCAGCCCGTGGCGGGCGAGGGCCGAGGTCGCCCCGCAGATCGCGGCGACCGGGATGCCGACGGCGAGGAGCCGCTCGGCGAGGTCGGCCCACTGCGCTCCGTAGCCGGCGGAGAACGCCTCCGCCCCGGGCAGTATCAGTGCGGCCGTGGTGGATTCGTCGACCTCGTCGATCGTGATGTCGGGCACGACCCGCATCCCGCCCATGGTGCGGATCGGCGCGTCGATGAGCCCGACGGTGACCACGGTGAACCGACCGGGGTCGACCTGGTGGGCGCCGGAGTTGATGTGCGCGCTGGCGAGTCCGTACTCCCAGTCGGCGAGCGTGTCGTAAATGGCGAGGAGGACGGGGCGGGGTGCGGTGCTCATGGGGAACTCCTGACGTGGTCAACAGATGACAACACACTGTCGTCTTGACAGGCTGCTGTCAATACCTGAGACCCCGGAGTGGGTCCGCATTCGCGTCAGCCCGCGACCACCTCGACGTCGCGGATCACCGGTTGACCGTCGGACACCGCGCCATCGGCATCGTCGGCCTCGACATCGGGGAGGTCGACGAGGGCGGTGATGGCCCACCCGTGATCACCCTCGGGGTCGTCGAGCGTCTGTCGCACCCGCCACGGCTGCTCGGAGGTGTCGAGGGTGAACAGCTGCGGGCTCCGCGCGTCGGGACCCATCCCGACCTCGTCGTACTCGTCGAAGTAGTCATCGAGGTCGTCGCGCCACTCGACGTCGGGGTGCTTGCGGTACAGGGTCGCGACGTCGCGACGCGCGAACGCCGAGACCAGTGCGAACATGTGGTTGCGCACACCGACCCGCAGGGCGCGGACGTTCGGACCCGCCATGGGCGGGGGAGTCGCACGTCCGTCGCCGGTGTCGTCGGGATGAGTCAACTGCTCCCACTCGTCGATGAGACTCGAGTCGACCCGTCGGACGAGGTCCCCGAGCCACTCGATGAGGTCGTCGAGTTCGGGGGTGTGCAGTGCGGTCGGCAGCCCGTGTCGCGCCGAGCGGTACACGTCGGTGAGGTAGCGGAGCACCACACCCTCGCTGCGCGCCAGCTTGTAGGTGCCCACGAAATCGGTGAAACCCATGGCGCCCTCGACCATCTCGCGCACGATCGATTTCGGGGCCGGGGGAGTGCCCGACACCCACGGGTGGCCGCGTCGGTACATCTCGAAGGCGGCGTCGAGCATGTCGGCCAGCGGCTTGGGGTGGTCGACCTCCTCGAGCAGCTCCATCCGCTCCTCGTATTCGATGCCGTCGGACTTCATCTCGGCGATGGCGACGTCGCGGGCGGCCGAGCGCTGCGCCCGTAACACCTGCCGCGGGTCCTCCACGATCGACTCGATCACCGACACGGCGTCGAGCGCGTAACCCGGGTCGGCGGGATCGAGGAGTTCGAGAGCGGCGATCGCGAACGACGACAACGGATTCGACAGCGCGAAGTTGGCGGGCAGGTCGGCGGTGAGGCGGACGGTCTTGCCGCCGGGGGTGTCGGAGGGCTCGGCGGTCCACGGGTCGATCGGCTCGACCAGCCCTGCGGTGAGCAACCCGCGGTAGATCTCGATGGCGCGCAGGATGTGTCGCCGCTGCCGCTCCCGTGGCTCGTGATTGCACTCCAGCAGGTGACGCATGGCGGTGAAACAGTTGGCGGGACGGGCGATCACGTCGATGACCATCGAGGTCGACACACGGAAATGCGACCGCAGCGGCTCCGGCGGGGCGGCGATGAGCCGTTCGAAAGTGGGTTCACCCCATGAGACGAAGCCCTCGGGCGCCTTCTTGCGCTGGATCTTCTTGAGCTTCTTCGGGTCGTCGCCCGCGCGGGCGGTCGCCCGGGCGTTCTCGACGTCGTGTTCGGGGGCCTGCGCCACCACGTAACCGCGATCGTCGTAGCCCGCTCGGCCCGCGCGTCCGACGATCTGGTGGAACTCACGCGCCTGCAGATGGCGGGTGCGGACGCCGTCGTACTTCGTCAGCCCGGTCAACAGCACCGTGCGGATGGGGACGTTGATGCCGACGCCGAGGGTGTCGGTACCGGCGACGACCCGCAGGAGTCCCTGCTGCGCAAGCCGTTCCACGAGACGTCGGTAGCGGGGCAGCATCCCCGCGTGGTGGACGCCGATCCCCGCACGCACCAGCTTCGACAGCGTCGAACCGAAGCCGGCGGAGAAGCGGAAGTCGCCGATCTCGGCGGCGATCGCGTCGCGCTGTTCGCGGGTGATGATCTTGGCGCTGAGCAGGGCCTGCGCACGTTCGACGGCCGACTGCTGGGTGAAGTGCACGACGTACACCGGCGCGCGGTCGGCCTCGATCAGCCGCTCGATGGTCTCGTGCACCGCGGTCAGCACGTAGCTGTAGTCCAGCGGTACCGGTCGTTGCGTGCCGCTGATGTCGGCCGTCGGACGTCCCGTGCGCTCGGTGAGGTCGTCGACGAAGAAGGACACGTCGCCCAACGTCGCGGACATGAGCAGGAACTGTGCGTGCGGCAACTCGATGAGCGGCACCTGCCACGCCCAGCCACGCTCGGTGTCGCCGTAGTAGTGGAACTCGTCCATCACCACGAGACCGACATCGGCGTCGGCGCCGGTGCGCAACGCGAGGTTCGCGAGCACCTCGGCGGTCGCGCAGATGATCGGCGCACCCGGGTTGACCGTGGCGTCGCCGGTCATCATGCCGACCTTCTCCGCGCCGAACTGTGCGCAGAGGTCGAAGAACTTCTCGCTCACGAGCGCCTTGATCGGGGCGGTGTAGAACGTGCGTTGCCCTCGACCGAGCGCGAAGTAGGCGGCGCCGGTCGCGACGAGCGATTTCCCCGATCCGGTGGGCGTCGACAGGACCACGTTGGCACCGGAGGCCAGTTCGATCAGCGCCTCTTCCTGCGCGGGATAGAGCGAGATGCCGCGCGCGGAGACCCACTCACCGAGTGCGTCGAAGAGGTCGTCGGCGTCGGCGGACGCCGGGGTCGGGAGAGTGGCGGGTCCGGCGATCAGACACCGTCTCCGGTCGGCGGGGTCGGGTTCTGGCTGTCCGGGCCGTCGTGGTCCTCGGGCAGCTCGCGTCGCGCGCCGTCCACATCGACATCGTCGCCCGCGGTCTGATCGGCCAGGAACGCCTCGAGCTCGGCGCCCAGTTCGTCACCGCTGGGCAGCGACTCATCGGCGGCGAGCAGGGAGGCCTTCTCGGTCTCCGACGAGGTGAACGCGTCGTACTGGCTCTCCAACGCCGACACGACCGACTCGACCTCGGCGTTGCCCTCCACCTCGGAGTCGATCTGCACCCGCACCTTCGCCGCGGCGTTCTCCAGGGCGGCGACGGGGAGATCGAGCCCGGTGACGGTGGCCAACGACTCGATCAGCATCGCCGACGCACCGGGGTACTGAGCCTGCGAGAGGTAGTGCGGCACGTGGACCGACAGGCCGGCCGTCGGGTACCCGTGCTCGGCGAGACGGAGCTCGACGAGCATCGACGCACTCGCGGGGATCTTCAGCGGGCTGCCCCACCGCGGGAGGTCGCCGAGCATCGACGCATCCGACCCGTGCGCGGTGATGGTCGACGGACGGGTGTGCGGGATCGCCATCGGGATGGCGTTGAGACCGACCACCGACGACACGTTGAAGTGGTCGCTCAAGCCGCGCACCGCCTCGACGAAACGCTCCCACCGCAGGTCGGGTTCGTTACCGGCGAGCAACAGGAACGGGCGCCCGGCGTTGTCGCGGATCGCGTGGATCGTCAGTTCGGGCATGTCGACGTCGGTGAACTCCTGGCCGGAGAACGTCATCGTGGGGCGACGCGAGCGGTAGTCGATCAGCTCGTCGGCGGAGAAGGTCGCGACCAGCTCGGACTCGAGGCTGTCACGCAGGTGCTCGGCGGCCAGGGCGACGGCGTGTCCGGCGTCGGCGAATCCCTCCATGGCGTGCACCAGCACCGGGCCGGTTCCCTCCTCGCCCGCCACCTGGGGCACGGGGAACTCGAGCTCGTACAGCGTGGACTTCTCGTCCATGGTTGTCCTCCTGTGATCGCGACGACGAGGGCTGGACCCTCGGCCGCATCTGTCCATTGTCGCCCATGCCCACGGTGGTCACCACAATCGCGGCGACCAACGGACGGGGAGATGTCGGTGTCACCGACCTCAACGACCGCGACACCACCGGCGATTCCCGTGTGCGGCGCGCGGGCGGGTGTGGCGACGATCGCGTGTCGTCGATCACTCATGCCAAGATCGGCATGAGAGCACGAACACGACACACCGACGAAGGGTCAGACGTTTCATGCCACAGCAGGTGCGAGGGGTAGTCGCGAAGAGCAAGGGTGCACCGACCGAGGTCGTCACCATCACGCTGCCCGATCCGGGGCCCCGTGACGTCGTCGTCGCGATCGCGGCGTGCGGCGTGTGTCACACCGACCTCGCCTACCGCGAGGGCGGCATCAACGACGAGTACCCGTTCCTGCTCGGTCACGAGGCCGCAGGCACCGTGGAGCAGATCGGCGACGAGGTGACGCATGTCGCCGTCGGCGACTACGTGGTGCTCAACTGGCGCGCGGTCTGCGGACAGTGCCGTGCCTGTAAGCGTGGACGTCCCTGGTACTGCTTCGACACCCACAACGCCAGTGCCCCCATGACCCTGGAGGACGGCACCGAACTGACCCCTGCACTGGGTATCGGCGCGTTCGCCGACAAGACCCTCGTCCACGAGGGGCAGTGCACCAAGGTCGACCCCGAGGCCGATCCCGCGGTCGCCGGACTGCTCGGCTGCGGCGTGATGGCCGGGCTCGGTGCGGCGATGAACACCGGTCACGTCGAGCGCGGCGACAGCGTCGCGGTGATCGGGTGCGGGGGTGTCGGCGACGCCGCCATCGCCGGAGCCCGCCTGGCCGGTGCGTCGACGATCATCGCCGTCGACCGCGACGCCCGCAAACTCGCCTGGGCCACCGATCTCGGGGCCACCCACACCATCGACGGGTCGCAGGTCGACGACGTCGTCGCCGCGATCCAGGAACTCACCGACGGCAACGGCGCCGACGTCGTGATCGACGCCGTCGGTCGTCCCGAGACCTACGAGACCGCGTTCTACGCGCGCGATCTGGCCGGCACGGTCGTCCTCGTGGGTGTCCCCACCCCGGAGATGCGACTCGAACTGCCGTTGGTCGACTTCTTCTCCCGCGGCGGATCGCTGAAGTCCTCCTGGTACGGCGACTGCCTGCCCGAGCGTGACTTCCCGATGCTCGTCGATCTGTACCGGCAGGGACGTCTGCCCTTGGAGAAGTTCGTCTCCGAGCGGATCTCGCTCGATGACATCGAATCGGCGTTCCACAAGATGGAGGCCGGCGAGGTCCTGCGATCGGTGGTCGAGCTGTGACGTTCCGCATCGACCACGTCGTGACCTCCGGGAAGTTCGAACTCGACGGCGGCAGTTGGGATGTCGACAACAACATCTGGATCGTCGGCGACGAGCACGAGGTCGTGATCATCGACGCGGCGCACTCGGCCGAGCCGATCGTCGACGCCGTCGCGGGCCGAACGGTGCGGGCCATCGTGGCCACCCACGGCCACAACGATCACATCACCGTCGCCCCGGAGCTCTCGGAGCGACTCGACGCGCCTGTCCTGCTACACCCCGGTGACGACATGCTGTGGCGCGAGACCCATCCCGACGCCGCCCACGGAGACATCGAGGACCGACAACGGATCCCGGTCGCCGGGACCGAGCTGGTGCTGATCAACACCCCGGGCCATTCGCCGGGGTCGTGCTGTCTGTACCTGCCCGAGGCGGGCGTGCTCTTCAGCGGCGACACCCTGTTCGCGGGCGGGCCCGGCGCCACCGGACGGTCGTTCTCGAGCTTCCCGACGATCATCGACTCGATCCGGGAGCGCATCTTCACCCTCGACCCGGGTACCGAGGTGCGGACCGGACACGGTGATTCGACGTCGGTCGGCGAGGAGGCACCGCACCTCGAGGAGTGGATCGCCCGCGGCAGCTGAGGCTGCTCATGGTCCGAGCAGCTGAGGCTGCTCGTGTTCGGGAGCAGCTGAGGCCGAGGACGTGTCGGTCCGCGGGTGGGGTGCGGCGAGATGGCACAGTCGTCACGGTGACCGCCGCACGTACCCTCCACACCCGCCGACCGCTCGGTGCCGCACTGGTCGGAGCGGTCGTGGCGGTGTGCCTGCTGGCGGGGTGCACCGACGGGATCGACGGGACACCGGTCGCCGCCTCGGGGGCCTCGGCGTCCGACGGCGCGCAGGCCATCGACCGCCTGGCGCTGTCACCGTCGGACTTCCCGTCGGATTACCCCGCGACCCGACTGCGCAGCGAGCAGGCCGGTGACGCCCTCGCCGATCTCGCCGGTCGACCCCTCGGTGGCACGGTCGATCCCGCATCGTGCCTGCCGCCGCAGATCCCGTCGGGCTCGGGCGATTCGGTCGTGATCACCGGGATGTCGACCACCGGTGGCAATCTCACCGTCGTCACCACGCGCGCGCAGACTCCGCTGTCGCAGCTGTCGGACCTCGTGTCGCGGTGCGGGAGCTACACCGCCGACATCGGCGGGGTCACCTCCAGGGTGACCCAGGAGGTGCTGCCCGCCTCACCCGTCGATTCGCAGGAGTCCATCGCCTTCCGCCGAGTGTCGAGTTCCGGGCGGGCCCCGGTCACCCTCACGCAGACCACCACGGTCCTCGCCGCGCAGAACGACGGGATCCGGGTGTACGCGTCCTACCTGTCGTTCTCCGGGTCGCGACCCGACGGAGCCGCTCTCGACGCGGTGTTCACCACGGCCGTGGAGCGTTCCCGCGGTCGGTGACGTGGGGATCGGGGTGATCTGTGCACAACTGCGCCTGATCGCCTCTCGCCCGTGCGACCGTGTCGCCGTGGTGGGTCACGGTCGTCACATGAGCATCGAACCCACCACCGTCACCCTCCACGATCCCGGGGACCTCATCGCGGCCGTGCCCGCGATGCTCGGCTTCGTCCCGCAGCGTTCCCTGGTCCTGCTCACCTTCGGGGGCTCGGGTTCACGGGTCGAGGTGACGATGCGCCACGACATCGATCTCGATCCGTTCGGCGAACCGAGCGAGGCGATGTGCGCCGTCATCGAGCACCTCTGCGGCGTCTGTCTGCGCGAGCGCGCGTCGGCGGTCGTGGCCGTCGTCGTCGACGACCGCATCCCCGGCGACGACCCGCGCTGGGCGTCGGTGTTCGACGTCATCGACCTCGGTCTCGCCGATCTGGGGCTCGCCGCCGGGTTCGCCACCGACGAGATCGCCTCGGGCGCACGCTGGTACACCGCGTGGGGACATCCCGACCACCATCTGGCCGGAGGTCGACTCGCCGATCCACGGTTCACGCCGACGGCCGTGGCCCATGCTGTCACCACCGGACGCGTCATGGCCGGGTCGCGCGCAGAGATGACCGCCGCCGTCGAGCCCGGGGCGCACTGCGAGCGAGGGATCTGTGCCGCCGACGCGACCGTGTCGGGACCCACGCCCGACGACACCACACGTCTGCGGCTGGTGCTGGCGGCCGTCGACTCCGGTCTGGGCACGGATCCGCGATGCGCTGACGTGGTCGCCCTCGGCGACGCGATCCGGTCGGTGCACGTCCGCGACGCGCTGCTGGCCCTGGCCGCGAGCGATCGTGCCGACGACGCACAGCATCTGTGGGCCGATCTCACCCGACGGTTACGCGGACGCGGCCGCGCCACGGCGGCAACGCTGCTCGCCCACCTGCACTATGTCGCCGGCGACGGTGCGATGGCGGGCATCGCACTCGACGCCGCGCTCGCCGCCGATCCGGGGAACTCGTTCGCGACACTGCTCGACGAGTCGCTCCGGGCCGGTATGCGACCGGACGTACTCGCCGAACTGTTGCCGACGAGTCGTGATCTCGCACGTCGACTCGGTGTCGCACTACCCCCGACGCAGCACCGGATGCGTCGCGGCGCCTGACACCGCGAAGGGGCGGGTCAGGCCCGGGGAGCGGAGTGCGCGCGGTCGCCGAGTGCTCGGGTGTACTCCCACGCGTCGGCGACGATCGTCGGCAGCGCGGTGTTCGTCGGCGACCACCCCAGGTCGCTGATCGCCTTGTCGCTCGAGGCGATCAGCACCGCCGGGTCACCCGCACGACGCGGTGCCTCCTCGACCGGGATCTCGAGACCGGTGACGTCGGCGCAGGTCTCGATCACCTGGCGGACCGAGAAACCCGACCCGCTGCCGAGGTTGTAGATCTCGTGGCGGCCCGCGACGGCCGATTCGAGGGCCAGGGCGTGCGCCCGCGCGAGGTCGTAGACGTGGATGTAGTCACGGACTGCCGTGCCGTCGTCGGTGTGGTAGTCGGTGCCGAAGATCTTCACCGACTCGCGATGGCCGAGGGCGGCCTGCAGCACGATCGGGATGAGATGCGTCTCCACGCGCCGGTTCTCCCCGGCGCCGCCGTGGGCGCCGGCGACGTTGAAGTACCGCAGGCTCACCGCGGCGAGACCGTGAGCACCGGTGTAGGAGGTGATCGCGTGGTCGATGGCCAACTTCGTGGCCCCGTACGGATTCGTCGGACGGGTCGGCGACGACTCGAGGATCGGAACCGACTCGGGTTCACCGTAGGTCGCGGCGGTCGAGGAGAACACCAGACGCGGTGTGCCGGTCCTGCGGATCGCCTCGAGGAGGTCGAGGGACTCGACGACGTTGCCGTACCAGTACTTCTCGGGCTGCTCGACCGACTCGCCGACGAGCGACTGTGCCGCGAAGTGCAGGACACCGTCGAACCGCGACCCGCCGAGGACGTCGGCGGCGACGGCACTGACGTCGCCCTCGACGAAGTCCGCGGCGTCGGGAACGGCATCGCGGTTGCCGGTGATGAGGTTGTCGACGACGGTCACCTCGTGACCGGCCTCGATCATCACCCGGGCGCAGACGCTGCCGACGTAGCCGGCCCCTCCGGTCACCAGCAGCTTCATGCGGTCACCGGCCGCGTCACACCTTCTCCACGTGGACCGAGTGCGCCATCTCCGAGGAGAGGTGCAGTCCACCGTGACCGGGGGCGTTGATGGTCACCGCGCCGTGCTCGCTGGTCACGGTCACGCGGGCGTTCGGCACCACACCCGCCTCGCGGAGCTTGCTGATGAGGTCGCGGTCGTCCTGGGCGTGCTCGGACAGCCGTCGCACGATGACGGCGACCGGCTCACCCTCGGGCAGGTCCGACAGCCGCGTCGCGTTGTCCATCGTGGCGCCCTCGACGCCGAGGAGATCGAGCCCGGGGATCGGGTTGCCGTACGGCGAGGTGGTCGGGTGCTCGAGCACCTCGAGCAGACGTCGCTCGACGTTCTCGCTCATCACGTGCTCCCAGCGGCACGCCTCGGCGTGGACCTCGTCCCAGGGCATCCCGATCACGTCGACGAGAAGCCGCTCGGCCAGACGGTGCTTACGCATCACCGCGATGGCCAACGACCGGCCCTGCTCGGTGAGTTCGAGCTGGCGATCCCCGGCGACGCGCAGCAGGCCGTCGCGCTCCATCCGCGCCACCGTCTGCGAGACCGTCGGTCCGCTCTGCTCGAGGCGCTCGGCGATCCGCGCACGGAGGGGCACGATGCCCTCCTCTTCGAGGTCGTAGATGGTGCGCAGGTACATCTCGGTGGTGTCCACCAGATCGTTCACGGTGCCCATCCCTCCGCCACTCGGGGCATCATCGTCACATCGGACAGATTACCCGCATCCGGGTCGCTCCATGCCGAGGCGAGTCGCTCTAGCCTGGGGGCATGGCGGCGAACAGCGATCGGCAGTGATCGGAACGGGTGCACGCACCGACACGCTGGTGGTCTGGACCGACGATTTCCTCGGTTACCGGTGGAGTCCGAGCCACCCCATGAACCCGATCCGACTGGCGCTGACCATGTCGCTGGCCGATCACCTCGGCGTGCTCGCCGGTGTCGACCCGCTGGTCCCCGACGCGGCGTCACACGACATGCTCACCACCGTCCACCGTGCCGAGTACATCGAGGCGGTGCGGGCCGCGGGGGCGACCGCCTCCGGCGACGTGGTCCCCGGGTACTCCGCCGCGGTCGGCGAACGCATCTTCGGCCTCGGCGGCGCCGACAACCCGGTCTTCCCGGCGATGCACGAGGCGGCGTCGCTCCTCGTCGGCGGGACGGTCGCGGCGGCCGACGCGATCGCGCGCGGGGTCGCCCGTCGTGCGGTGAACATCGGCGGCGGGATGCATCACGCGATGCCCGCCCGTGCCTCGGGCTTCTGCGTCTACAACGACTGCGCCGTTGCCATCCACCGACTGCTCGCCGCGGGCTTCGACCGCATCGCCTACATCGACATCGACGCCCACCACGGCGACGGTGTCGAGCGCTGTTTCGCCGGTGACCCACGGGTGTTGACGGTGTCGCTGCACCAGCACCCCACCACGCTGTTCCCCGGGACGGGGTACGCGAGCGACGTCGGTGAGGGCGACGGTGCGGGCACCACCTCGAACGTACCGCTGCCGCCGGGCACCCCGGATCGTTTGTGGCTGAGGGCCTTCCACGCGATCGTGCCGAGCCTGGTCGCCGACTTCAGGCCACAGATCATCGTCAGCCAGTGCGGCGTCGACAGCCACCGCGCCGACCCGCTCACCGATCTGGCGCTCACCATCGACGGTCAACGTGCGGCGATCCACGCCATGCGCGACCTCGCCGACCGCCACTGCGACGGCCGTTGGCTCGCGGTGGGCGGCGGCGGATACGGGGTGGTCGACGTGGTGCCGCGCATCTGGACCCACCTCATCGCCGCGGCTCTCGACCGCGATGTCGACCCGACGACTCCCACCGGCGAGGCGTGGCGCGCCTCGGCACACGCCGCGGCGTCGGCGGTCCACGAGGACTTCGCGACCGACGTCTCCGCCGAGACCATGTCCGACGGCGGCGACATCGACTTCGACCGGTGGGAGGGCAACTGGGGACAGGAGCCCGCCGACGGGATCTCCGCCCACCTGCACTCGGCGACCGATGCCGCCATCCTCGCCAGCCGCCGCGCCGTGTTCCCCCTGCGCGGCCTCGACCCGGAGGATCCGCGTGACTGATCGCGACGAGATGTCGCCGGACGGCCCCACGCCGTCGCCGGTGGACGGGTCGGCCGGAACCGGCAACGGCCCCTGGGATTTCCCGCAGCACTGGACCGCCGACGTGCTGGCGTCGGACGGGGGAGCGGTGCATCTTCGGCCGATCGTCCCGGACGACGCCGACCGCATCGTGGCCTTCCACGCGACGTTGTCGGAGCGGACGCGCTACATGCGCTGGTTCGGCCCGTACCCGGAGATGTCGGCACGGGACGTGCGTCACGTGACCACCGTCGACCACCACGACCGGGTGGCCCTCGTGGCGCTGCTGGGTGGCCGGATCATCGCGATCGGGATCTACGAGAGCCTCCGTTTCGCGGGTCGACCGCGCGCCGCGGAGGTCGCGTTCGTCGTCGCCGACGACCACCAGGGCCGTGGTCTGGGCACGGTGCTGCTCGAGCACCTCGCCGGGGCCGCGGCGGAGAACGGGTTCGACCGCTTCGAGGCGGAGGTCCTCACCGAGAACCGCGCGATGCTCGCGGTGTTCCGCGACGCGGGGTATCAGCTCTCCCGCAGCTTCGACGGCTCGACCGTGCACGTCGAGTTCCGCATCGACCCGACCGATGCGCTGCTCACCGTGCGCAACTCCCGCGAGGTCGGCTCGGAGGCCCGCAGCGTCTCGAACCTGCTGGCGCCCGGATCGGTCGCGATCATCGGGGCCTCGGCCGACCGGCGCAAGGTGGGCAACGCGTTGCTGGCCAACGTGATCGAGGGCGGCTTCAACGGACCGGTGTTCCCGGTCAACGCCGAGGCCCGCGCCGTGCGCGGCATCCGCGCCTACGCCTCGGTCCGCGACATCCCCGACCCGGTCGACCTGGCCGTCGTCGCGGTACCCGCCGACACCGTCGGCGACGTGCTGCAGGACTGTCTGTCGAAGGGGGTCAAGACGATGGTCGTGGTCTCGGCCGGGTTCGCCGAGTCCGGCGACGCCGGTGCGGTCGCCGAACGCACCCTCGTCCACGAGATCCGCGCCCACGGCATGCGGCTGGTGGGTCCCAACGCCCTCGGCGTCATCAACACCGACCCCGACATCGCCCTCAACGCCACCCTCGCACCGCGCGTGCCCGGTCCCGGCCGCGTCGGGTTCTTCTGTCAGTCCGGGGCGCTCGGCATCGCGATCCTCGACGCCGCGGCACGGCGGCATCTCGGTCTGTCGACCTTCGTCTCGGCGGGCAACCGTGCCGACCTCTCCGGCAACGACCTCCTGCAGTACTGGGACAGCGACCCGCGCACCGACGTGATCCTGCTGTACCTCGAGAGCTTCGGTAACCCGCGCAAGTTCTCCCGGCTCGCGCGGCGGGTGTCGCGGAACAAGCCGATCGTCGCGGTGAAGGCCGGGCGGTCGGCGGTGGCCCCGTCGCAGGAGCGACGCGACTCCACCCTCGACGACGCCAGTGCGCGTGCGGTTCTCGAACAGTCCGGCGTCATCCAGGTGGACACGATCGCCGACCTCTTCGACTGCGCGACCGTGCTGGCCTACCAACCGTTGCCGCAGGGCCCCCGCGTGGCGATCGTCGGGAACTCGACGGTCCTCGGTGTGCTCGCCGGCAGCGCCGGGGAACGGTTCGGGCTGCGCGTGGTGGAGCAGATCGATCTCGGTGCCGGGGCCGGGGCGGGCGAGTTCGCCGCCGCGCTGCGCAAGGTGGTCGCCGACGACGAGGTCGACGCCATCGTCGCGGTGTTCGTACCGCCGGTCGCGGTGGGCGCCGACAGCTACGCCCGAGCTCTGACCGACGCCACTGCCGGCAGCGCGAAGACCATCGTCTCGACGTTCCTGGCGGTCGAGGGCATCCCGGCCAACCTCACCGTGCGCGACGGCGACGGCACCCCCGTGCGTGGCTCCATCCCGTCCTATCCGGCGCCCGAGCGGGCGGCGACGGCGCTGGGGCAGGCGTGGCGCTACGCGCAGTGGCGTGCCCGCCCCGAGTCACCCGTGATCCGCCCGGCCGACGTCGATGCCGACGCCGCCCGCGAGGCGGTGCGCGCCGTCGGCGACGACACCCACCGCGAGACCGTCGCCCTCGACGAACGCCGGTCGGCGCAGGTGTTGGCGGCCTACGGGATCGGGGTCACCGAATTCGTCGAGGTCGACGACGCCGACTCCGCCGCCGCGGCCGCGGACCGACTCGGCTATCCGGTCGCGGTGAAGGCCGTCTCGACCACCTGGCGCGGTCGACTCGACGGCGAGGGCGCGCGCCTGGACCTCTCGACCGCCGCGACGGTGCGCGCGGCGTTCGACGAGTTGATCGCGGTCACCGGCGAGCGATACCTGCAGGTTCAACGCATGGCGGCACGCGGGGTGGCCGCGATCATCCGGGTCCGCGACGACCCGTCGTTCGGTTCACTGATCTCGTTCGGGTTGTCGGGTGCGACGTTCGATCTGCTCGGCGATCACGCGCACCGGGCCATCCCGTTGACCGAGGCCGATGCGTACGAACTCATCGCCGCACCCCGGTCGGCGCCGCTGCTCACCGGGTATCGCGGACAGGCCGCGGTGGATCGTGACGCCCTGGCCGACCTGCTCATACGGGTCTCGACCCTCGTCGACGACCTCCCCGAGATCCGTGAGGTCGCCCTCGATCCGATCCTGTGCTCGGAGCACGGCGCCGAGGTGCTCTCCGGCCGGATACGCATCGGCCCGGTACCCACGAGAGCGGATACCGGGCCGAGGAGACTTGCGTGAACGCTGCGCGATCGGACGACCTGCGTGATCGCTTCGCGAGCGAGCGCCTGATGCGATCGATCAGCTGGCGTAGGCGCGCAGACGCTCCGCGCGATCACCCTGACGGAGCTTCGACATGACCTCACGCTCGATCTGACGGACCCGCTCGCGCGACAGGCCGAACAGGCGACCGATCTGGTCCAGGGTGCGAGGCTGGCCGTCGTCGAGACCGAAACGCAGACGGATGACCTGCTGCTCGCGTTCGTCGAGGGTGGCCAGCACGGTGCGGACATCGGTGTGGAGCAGACCGGCGATGACAGCGCTCTCGGCCGAGGTGGCCTCGGCGTCCTCGATGAAGTCGCCCAGGGGCGCCTCCTCGTCGGTGCCGACGGGCATGTCGAGGCTCACCGGGTCGCGGCTGTGGTCGAGCAGATCGGCGATCTTCTCGGCCGGGATGCCCGACTCCTCTGCCAGCTCGTCGTCGGTGGCCTCACGCCCGAGCTGCTGGTGCAGTTCGCGCTTGATGCGGGCGAGCTTGTTGACCTGCTCGACGAGGTGGACGGGGAGCCGGATGGTACGGCTCTGATCGGCCATGCCGCGGGTGATCGCCTGGCGGATCCACCACGTCGCGTACGTCGAGAACTTGAATCCCTTGGCGTAATCGAACTTCTCCATCGCGCGGATCAATCCGAGGTTGCCCTCCTGGATGAGGTCGAGCAGCGGCATGCCACGACCGGTGTAGCGCTTGGCCAGCGACACCACGAGGCGCAGGTTGGCCTCGAGCAGATGCGACCGCGCCGACTCGCCCTCGCGGACGAGCTGCGCGAGATCGCGCTTCTTGGTGGGGGACAGCCGCTTCTTCGTGGCGAGCACGTGCTTCGCGTAGAGACCGACCTCGATGGCCTTGGCCAGGTCGACCTCCTGCTCGGCGTTGAGGAGAGCCGTGCGGCCGATCCCGTTGAGGTACACCCGGACGAGATCTGCCGCCGGGCTCTGGGCGTCGAGATCCGCGTCGGTCATCTGCGGGCGGATGGTGTCTGCGGGCCTGATCGTCGTGGCGGTGGAACTGGGCATGTCGGCCTCCTCGCGAGCGTGTGTCTTCATGGGGTTCAACGGTTCGCTCTACGCGAATAGTTCCCCGCTGTCCCCTGACCAAACACTCCTGACCTGTGGCGATGTCCAGACCGGTCTGAGAAGTTGCTGAGAGTACCCCTCGCCTCGCCGGTCAGCCGGGTGGGAGCAGGATCCCGTGGCGCACGAGGTCGCCCACGAAACCTCGCAGCACCGCGGGGTCGAGCGACTCGCCGGTGGCCGCGGCGAGCAGATCGGCGACGTCGGCGACCGACAACCCGTCGTGGGAGAGACCGGCGACGAGCGAGCGGCCCCAGGAGTCGATCTCGTGCGTCCACCGCGGCCCGTCGGTGCGATGCAGCCGGCACACCACCTCCGACCACCCGGCGCCGTCGACGCCGATCGTCGAGATCTGTTCCAGCGCCACGTCGGGGGCGAGCTGCAGTCGGGCGTCATCGATGTCGTGGGAGCGCAGCCACGCGGCGCGGGACAGGTAGGCATCGGCCTCGGGTCCCATCGGGTCGGAGATCGCATGCGACATCTCCTCGGCAAGCAGATCGGTCGCCTCGCCCGTGGACCGCAGGAACACGAATCCGAACCCGACGCCCTCGACGCCGGCACGGTCGAGGTGCTCGAGCCACTCCTGCGCGCGGCGCGCCCCCTCGCCCGACCGTGGGTCGAGGCCGGCGTCGCGCAGCCAGGTGCCCACGTACAGAGCGGGATCGGCGACGTCGCGCTGCACCACCCAGGCGTCGACGCCGTGGTCGGGGATCCAGTCGGCGACCCGCTCGCGCCAGTCGCCTCCGGTGACGACCCACGAGGCCAGCAGGCACGCGGTGCCGCCGTCGGCGAGGTGGTCGGCGGCCGTCGACACGACGAGTGCGCTCGCGCCGTCGAGATCGAGTCCGGAGTCGCGATAACTGTGGGTCACCGTCGGTGTGCCCACGACGAAGGGTGGGTTCGCGACGACGTGGTCGAACCGTTCGCCGTCGACCGGTGCGAACCACGGGCCGGTGCGCAGGTCGTACCGGTCGGCGCCGATGCCGTTGATCGCCATGCCCGCGCGCGTCATCGCCGCGGCGCGCGAGGTGATGTCGGTGGCGACCACGTGATCGGCGGTGTCGAGGGCGTGCACGGCCTGCACCCCGCATCCGGTGCCCAGATCGAGGACCGATCCCGACGCGGTCACCGAGGCGCGCAGCAGCGACAACGACGCCTGGCCGACGCCCAGCACGTGGTCCGGGGCGATCGTGGTCTCGCGGGTGGCGCCGTCGAGGTCGGAGAACAGCCAGCGTGTGCCGCGGCCGGTGTCGAGGGGACGGACGTCGACGGCGGCGCGCACACCGTCGCCGTCGGGACGGAGGAGTCCGACCGACTCCGCGGTGTCGAGGTCGAGCGGGCCGAGAGCGGCCGCCACCTCCGAACGGTCGCAGGTGTCACCGATCAGCAGCAGCCGGGTCAGCGTTCCGAGTTCGCCGCCGCCGGCACACGCGCGCCGCACCGGAACGGGTTCACCGCGACCCAATGCGGCATGCGCGTCGTCGCCGAGCAGGTCGAGGACGCCGTCGGCGTCGTAACGGTGGGCGACGAACGCGGCCCGCAGATCGTCGGCGATGGTGTGCAGGTGCGCGACGTCGGTCGGCGCGGGCTGGGTCATGGCACGACCGTGTCACACGATGACTGGCACACCGGGGGTGGATCAGTCGTCGTGACCCTTGAGCTGACGGAAGTGCGTGGCGGCGACCGCGGGCGGGTCGGCGTCGCCGGACCACTTGTAGCGGGGGACCTCGCCCTTCTCGCGCGGCGGGCGGTCGTTGGCGATGAGCACGGCCACCCAGGGTATCGGGATCGACAGCGCGATGACGGCGAGCGCCAGCAGACCCGACCCGGTCGCGCCGTAGACGATCCCGGCGATCACGAGGGCGGGGACACGGAAGGCCATCAGGCTCAGGTAGCGACGGACCCGGGCCTTGTGCTGGTCTTCCTGAGAGACCTGCGCCTGGGTGATCAGGATCGCTTCTCGTGCCTCTTCGTGTGCCATTGCTCCACTGTTGCACTTTCTGTCCAACAATGCATCGATGCAGCTCACATACGACGTTGGTCACCTCTGGGAATCAGGCAGAATGGGGCCATGGGAACGCAGACCATCGAACGCCCCGATGTCGACATCGACACCGACGAGACCACCGATGACGACACCCCGAAGTTCTTCCACTACGTGAAGAAGAACAAGATCGCCGAGAGCGCGGTCATGGGCAACCATGTCGTCGCGTTGTGTGGCGAGGTGTTCCCGGTGACGCGCTCACCCAAACCGGGTTCGCCGGTGTGCCCCAAGTGCAAGAAGATCTACGAGAAGCTCAAGAAGGGCGAGTGATCAGCGCGGTCTGATGTGCTCGCGACGCTCGGGTGCATCGGCCTCGGCCGGTCGGGACTGACGGCGGATCGGACCGGTCTGGATGCGCTTGGGCACCGACTTCAGCTGGTCGGTGAGATCGGTGGTCTGCGCCGACACCCAGTCCTTGACCTGCTCGATGTGGGTCGGTCCCGCCGTGGGCCACGTGGCCTGCACGGCCGCGTTGAACTGCGCTCCGATCACGATGGCGAACCCCAGGAAGAACGTGAACAGCAGGAACGCGATCGGCGTGGCCAGTGCGCCGTAGGAGTATCCCGTCTTCGTGATCGACCCCAGGTAGATACGTAGGCCGGCACTGGCGAACCAGAACACGATGCCGGCGAGCACCGCTCCGCCGACGAGCCGATGCCAGGGGAGCGGCTTCGGCAGCGACACGCGGTACAGGGTGGTCAACCCCAGGATCAGCAGGATCGCGACAGCGGGGTAGTAGCCGATGTGGATCACCTGCGTGCTGAACGGTCTCCACGAGTCGGGTGCGATGTCGGCGGCGTAGGTGGGGCCGAGCGCGACGAGGGGCAACACGAAGGTCGCGACCACCAGGAACACGATGTAGAGGTTGAGCGCGAAGACGCGCTGCCACACCGCGTTTCGCACATCGTGTTGATCGTGGGCCTTGTTGATCGAGTCGACGAAACTCGACATCGCCGACGACCCCGACCACAGCGACAACACGAATCCCAGCGAGATGAGCTCACCGCGCCCGCGAGCGAGGACGTCGTTGACCGTCGGGGTGATGATCTCGTCGACGATGTTGTCGCTGAAGGTCTGACCGGCGAAGTTGATGATCCGGGTGCGGATCATCTCCGTGGTGCCCGGACCGAACCACCCTCCGATGTAGCCGATGCTGCCCAGCAGTCCGAGGAGCAGCGGCGGGAGCGACAACGTCTGCCAGAAGGCGGCCTGCGCCGACATGCCGAAGATCGAGTCGTCCCACGCCTTGACGATCGCCCGCCACATCACCCGCGGGAGCGACCTCAGCACAGGCCGACGTCCCGGCGACGCGGTGCGTGTCGGTTCGAGGTCGGGATCGTCGCCGGTGGAGGTGATGGGTTCAGCATCCCCGATCGAGCCGCGCGGTGGGCGCAGGAGGTCGCGCCGACGACCGTGTCGCCGGTCTCCGGCGGGACGATTCGTGCCGCCGCGAGGGTACGATCAGACGCGTTCGGCAGTCGGTCCACCCGGATGGCTGACGCGATCGGTGTGACCGGCGAGCCTCTCGTCGCCCACGGGTCGTCGACACCCCCGCCCATCACATCACGAACGCCCGTCGCGACTGCCCACCCCCGTTTCGACATATGTCGAGGAGTTCTGAGATTTCCGAGGTCATGGTTCCCCAGGCCACCGAGTCGCTGCGCACCTGGCAGCGCCGTGCGCTGACCAAGTACCTGGCGACCGCGCCGCGCGACTTCCTCGCCGTCGCCACGCCCGGTGCCGGTAAGACGACGTTCGGTCTGCGGATCGCACGAGAGCTGCTCGGTGACCGCACGGTCGATCAGATCACCGTGGTCGCGCCGACCGAGCACCTGAAATTCCAGTGGGCGCAGGCCGCCGCGCGTGTCGGCATCGCTCTCGACGCCAACTTCCGCAACACCGTCGGCGTCACGAGCAGCGACTTCGACGGCGTGGTGCTGACCTACGCCCAGGTCGCCGCCCACCCCTCACGACACCGCGTGCGCACCGAGAACCGGCGGACGCTGGTGATCCTGGACGAGATCCACCACGGCGGCGACGCGAAGACCTGGGGCGACGCGATCTCCGAGGCCTTCTCCGACGCGACCCGCCGTCTGTCGCTCACCGGGACACCGTTCCGATCCGACGACGCGCAGATCCCGTTCGTCACCTACGAACCCGACGGGGGCGGGGCGCTGCGCTCGAAGGCCGATCACAGCTACGGTTACGCCGACGCCCTCGCCGACGGCGTCGTGCGGCCGGTGGTGTTCCTCGCGTACTCGGGCCAGGCCAGCTGGCGCACGAGCGCCGGCGAGGAGTTCTCCGCCCGACTCGGTGAGCCGCTGTCGGCCGAGCACACGGCCCGTGCGTGGCGCACCGCGCTCGACCCGCACGGAGACTGGATCCCCGCCGTGCTCACCGCCGCCAACACCCGCCTGGGCCAGCTGCGCACCTCGGGCGTCCCCGACGCCGGTGGACTGGTCATCGCGAGCGACCAGAAGACCGCCCGCGACTACGCGGAGCTGCTCGAGGAGATCTCGGCGTCGCCGGTCACGCTCGTGCTCTCCGACGAGGCGTCGTCGTCGAGCCGCATCGACGAGTTCGCGGCGTCGGACGACCGATGGATGGTCGCCGTGCGCATGGTGTCCGAGGGTGTCGATGTCCCGCGGCTGGCCGTCGGCGTCTACGCGACGAGCGCCTCGACCCCGCTGTACTTCGCCCAGGCCGTCGGTCGGTTCGTGCGATCACGGCGTCCCGGCGAGACCGCCAGCGTGTTCCTGCCGTCGGTGCCGGTCCTGCTGCGCCTGGCCAGCGAGCTCGAGGCGCAGCGCGACCACGTCCTCGGGAAGCCGCACCGCGAGAAAGAGGGCTTCGACGACGAGCTGATCGCCGAGGCGAACAAGACCGAGGACGAACCCGGTGACGACGACCCGGCGTTCATCTCCCTGCACGCCGACGCCGAACTCGACCAGGTCATCTTCGACGGGTCGTCGTTCGGCACGGCCACCTTCGCCGGCAGCGACGAGGAGTCCGACTACCTGGGCCTGCCGGGTCTGCTCAACGCCGATCAGGTGCGCGACCTGCTGCGGCAGCGGCAGACCGATCAGATCACCACCCGGACCGCGGCACCCCCGCCGCCGCCGCGGGAGAAGACCGAATCGACGGGCCAGCAGCTGTCGGCGCTGCGTCGAGAGCTCAACAGCCTCGTGGCGATGCACCACCACCGCACCGGTAAGCCGCACGGCATGGTGCACAACGAGCTGCGCACCCGCCTGGGCGGTCCGCCCACCGCCATGGCGACCGCGGATCAACTCAAGGAGCGGATCAGCGCGCTGCGCACCTGGAAGTGACGTGGTCTACCAGCGATGGTCCCGGAGACACGTCAACGGCACCGCCGCGATGCGACGATGCCGTTGACGACAGCTCTCCAGACCGCGGGGCGGTCGGACGATCAGACCAGCTCTTCCTCGGAACGGGTCACCGTGGCACCCATGTCAGCGAGTCGGGCCTCGTGCTCGTTGTAGTGGTGGCGGCAGAAGAGCAGTTCACCGCCGGCCGGGAGGGTCGCGCGTACACGTGCTGCTGCACCGCAACGGTCACAACGGTCGGCAGCGGTGAGGGGCATGGAGATCGAGGTGGTGGTGATGACATCTGACATGGTTCCTCCGTCCCGGGCGAGCGCGAACGCTTCCCTTCGCGAGCTGACCCACCAGGAGTGGTGGGCTTCTCTCACTCTTTCAGACGAATCAGCTCCCCGTATTGTTCCCGCGCCGCAGCACACCGGTCGTCATTCATCGTTAACAACCGGGGGCCTGCGGTGATCGGGCGCACGCCGAGGAGCGCCGGACACCCCGGCGGCGACCGGGCCCGCTTCGTCTGGGTCCTCTTCGTGGTCGGCGCGGTGTGTCAGTACCTCGGTGCCGCCATCGCCGTCCCGCTCTTCGACCGGACCGATCCCGAGGTCGTGGCGTGGCTGCGCACGCTGTCCGGCGGGGTGGTGCTGGTCGTCCTGACGCGCCCGGTCGCGATCGTGGGCGACCGTGTGCGCCTACGCCGCGCGACGGTGTTCGGACTCGTCACCACCGCCATGAACATCGCGTTCTACCTCGCGATCTCGCAGGTCGACCTCGGTGTCGCCGTCGCCGTCGAGTTCATCGGCCCGATCACCGTCGCCGCGCTCGCCGCCCGGGGAGCACGTGCGATTGCCGCACTCGTCGCGGTGGCGCTCGGTGTCGTGCTGGTGAGCGGGGTGTCGCTGCAGGGGTCGGCGATCGGGGTCGGTTGGGCGTTGCTCGCGGGCGCGCTGTGGGGCGGGTACATCGTGTTCGGTGCCCGGGTCTCGGCGGCGGGTGCAGCCGCTGAGAGCGGTGTGAGCGGATGGCGGCACGGTGTCGAGGATCTCGGTGTCGGCCTCGCGATCGCCGGTGTGCTCTCGGCGCCGTTCGTCCTCGGTGTGAGTGTGGTCACGGGAGCACCGAACCTGTCTCTCGGCCTGGTCGGCTTGGCGGCGGCGGTCGGGGTGCTCTCCAGTGCGGTCCCGTACGTGCTCGACCAGATCGTCCTCACCCGGATCGACCGCGGGCGGTTCGCGCTCATGCTGTCGCTGCTGCCCGCCACGGCGGTGATCGTCGGCGCCATCACGCTCGCGCAGATCCCGGCCCCACTCGAGCTCGTGGGCATCGCGCTGGTCATCGCGGCGATCGCGCTCTCGGCGGGTCGACCTCGGCGCGTGACGCCCGAATCGCCCGATCGACGACCGCACGCCCCGGCCGATGTGGCACCGTGGACGTCGATGACATCGCCTCCTGTCGACGACCCCGGTCCGGTCGTGCACCTGTGTCCCAAACCCGACTGGGTCCACGCGTCGAGCCACGGACGGCTCGAGCCGGAGTCACTGTCGACCGTCGGGTTCATCCACCTCTCCGACCTCCGCCACGTGCACATCCCGGCCAACGCGGTCTTCGCCGGTCGCACCGACCTCGTGCTCCTCGAGATCGACCCGCAGCGCGTACCCGCCGACATCGTGTGGGAGGACGGCGATCCGCCGCATCCTGACGGCATCGCGTTCCCGCACCTCTATGGTCCGCTCCCGGTGACGGCGGTGATCCGCGTGCACGACTACCAGCCGGGGCCCGACGGGACGTTCGCCCCGCGCACCACCCTCGACGCGCACTGACTCAGCTGCAGTCGCAACAATCGCAACAGTCGCAACAGTCACCGCAATCGCAGCAGTCCGCACAGTCGCAGCACTGCTTGCGAAAGGACGTGCACCATCCGTCCTCGGACTCGTCTGCTGCCGGGGTCTGCGGGCCCACCACGCACAGGGCCACGCCGATGGCGCCGAGTGTGCGGTACCCGCGCACCGTCCGGGTGTTGCTGCGCGAGCCCGTCGAGCGGCCGGCGAAGGTGTCGGTGATGGAGTGCCGCAAGCCGCGAACCACGAGCGCGCGGGCCAGACGGTCGTCGCGCAGACCCAGTCCGTCGATCTCCTCGGCGATGGTCCGGTGCAGGCGCAGACACTCCGCCTCCAGCTCGTCGATCGTGACCCCGGTCGCGTCGATGAGGTTGTAGGCGCCGGAATCGCGGTCCGTCGCGAGATCCTCGACCGCGTCGAGGAGGTGGCCGCACCGCCCGAAGGCCGCCCCGATGCGGGCGAGCGCGGCGCGGTTCTCCGGCCGGTCCGCGAGGTCGGCGGTCGCGGCGAACACAGCGGCACAAGCGTGTTCGGTGGCGGCCGTGATCTCGTCGATGTCGGTCGAGGCCTGTTCGACGGCTGCCTGGCCGGCGACACCGGTGATGACGGCGGCGGTGTCGAGGGCGTCGCCGACCGCCAGGTCACGGGACGCTCCACGTCGCAACGGCCCGGCGACGCCTCGTGCGACAGAGGTCCGCAGACGCGACCGGCCGGACAGCGCGAGCGCCGCCTCGCCGACCTCGTCGGTGGCCTTGGCCGCAGCGAGGGTCAACGATGTCGTGGCCGCGAGCCGCACACTGAGCGCCTCGGCGGGGATGACCTGCGCCGGCCGCATCCCGCGCAGTGCGGCCCGACCGGCGCGCACCCGCATGTCGGGAACCGCCTGCTGTGCCTCGAGGAGCACCGACGCGGCGATCGCGTCGGTGTTGAGGGTCGCACGGGCGACCTGCCAGTGACGGTCACGCAGCGTGAGGCAGGCGCCACACATGTGCGCGCGCCACAGGTCGACGACGTCGCGGTCGGCTCCACGCAGGCACGGCGTCAGGATCCCCAGCACCCGGTCAGTGGATCACGTCGGGCCGTACATCCGCACCACGAGCCTGCCGTGTCCATCGCGACTCGCGGGCAATGATCGCCGCCTGCACCCGTGACCGGACGTCGAGCTTCGCCAGGACATGCGACACATGGGTTTTCACCGTCGTCGGACTGACGAACAGACGCACGGCGATGTCGGCGTTCGACAGGCCGTCACCGATGCAGTCGAGCACCTCGCGTTCACGATCGGTGAGGACCGACAGGTCCACCGCCGGTGACGACCGGGTGGTCGACCGACCCCGGGCGAATCGGTCGATCACGCGGCGGGTCACCTCGGGTGCCAACACCGCGTCGCCCCGCGCGACCGACTCGATGGCCGCGACGATCGCCTCGGTCTCGGCGGTCTTGAGCAGGAACCCGCCCGCACCGGCGTCGAGCGCCGCGAACACGTGGTCGTCGATGTCGAACGAGGTCAGCACCAGCACTGAGGCGAGACCGGCCCGCACGATCTCGGTGGTGGCGGTGATGCCGTCGGTGCCGGGCATGCGGATGTCCATCACCACGACGTCGGGTCGCAGCGACCGCGCCAGCCGGACCGCCTCGTCACCGTCGGGGGCCTCACCGACGATCTCGATGCCGTCGGCCTGTCCGAGCATCATCGACAGTCCGGCGCGGATCGCCGTGTGATCGTCGGCGATGACGACCGTGATCGTCACGCGGCGGCCCCGCTGTCGGGGAGGGGCAACGACGCCGTGACGACCCAGTCGCCGCCCACGCGTCCCGCGGTGCAGCGGCCGCCGGCGGCCCTCGCCCGCAGCGCCATGTTCGCGACACCGTGCCCGCCTGGGCCCGATGCGGCCGCCTCGTCGAGCACGGCGTTGCGGACCGTGAGCGTCAGTCCGCGCGGATCGACCGCGAATTCCATCGAGATCGGTTGCCGCCGAGCATGTCTGGTGGCGTTGGTGAGTGCCTCGGCCGCGATACGGTAAGCGCACACATCGATCGCGGGCGGCAGCTCGGGCGGGACCTCCGGAGTGACGGCCACGGGAGATCCCGCGGTCCTCGCCGTGGTCACGAGGTGGTCGATACGCCGCAGCGACGCGGTGCGTGGCGAGCCGTCGTGGTCATCGGTGTCGTGGCGGTTCGTCGCGCTGTCATCCGCGTCGAGGACGTCGATGAGGGCACGCATCTCGCCGAGTGCGGCGACGCTGTTGGCGCGTACCGATGCCAACACCTCGGCGGTGATGGGGGAGGCGGGGCCCGCGGTGAGGGCTGCGGCCGACTGCAGGGCGATGCCGGACAGGTGGCCGGCGACGATGTCGTGGAGATCGCGGGCGAGGCGTCGCCGTTCCTCGGTGACGGCGTCAGCACGATCGCGGTCGGCGAGCTGCGCCAGGATCGCCGATCGTTCCCGTTCGGCCGCGGCGGCCACGCGGTGTTCGGCGATGGCGCGGCCGTACCCGATGGGGCCGATCACCAGGGCCAGCACCCACAGTCCGGCGAGCAACACCGTCTGCCAGCTTGCCCCGAGCGCGATCACCGTCGCGAAGGCGAGGACGGCGATCGCACCGAGGACCGCGTACATCGTGTGGACGGTGCGACGACCTGCGTACAACGCCACGGCGTACACCACGTCCGACAGCACCAACCACACCGAGAGCGACTGCGCCACAACGGTGTCGACCGCGACCACGGCGAGACACAGGGTCAGGGCCGTACCCGGCGAGGTGGAACGCAGCGATTGCGCTCCGCAGGCGGCGGCCAGGGTGATCAGCCCGATCCACCGGGGCAGGTCGAACGGTGCGCCGGAGTTGCCGCCGATCACGCTCAGATCGGCGGCGTAGAGGACGACACCGAGGGCGCCGAAGGCCAGACAGACGCACAGATCCCGTGACCGCGGCCGATCGGCCACCGCACTCCACACCTCGTCCGCCTCCTTCACCCGACGTATCCCATCTCACCACGGGTACCCCGACCCGGGGATCGTCCGAAGTGATGAGCCCCGGGCTGCGAGATCGGGCCCGCGGCCGACGCGGGGGCCGAAGTCGTTCGACGACGCTGGGGGACATGGATTCCCCCGTGCTCTTCGTCATCATCGGTTGCGAGATCGGCTTCTGGGTCGTCGTGATCGCCGGACTAGCCGTGCGGTACGGACTGCGTGCACAGCGCGCGTCGACGATCGTGCTGCGGCTCGTACCCGTGGTCGATCTCGTGTTGCTGGCCGCTGTCGCCCTCGATCTGCACGCCGGTGCAGAGGTCGAACAGATCCACCGCATCGCCGGCATCTACCTTGGCGTCACCGTCGCGTTCGGTCATTCGATGATCCGGTGGGCCGATGTGCGGTGCGCGCACTGGTTCTTCGACGGTCCGCCGCCACCGCCACGGGTGAAGCACGGCCCGGAGGCCGTGCGTCGCGAGGTGACCGAGTTCGGGCGATGGCTGCTCGCCGCGGTGGTCGCGGGAGCCTGCATCCTCGGGCTGGCCGTCACCGTCGCCGACTCCGATCAGGCGCGCGACCTCTTCGGGATCTTCCCGCTGCTGGGCATCATCACCGCGATCTGGCTCGTCACCGGACCCGTGTGGGCGCTGTTCGACCAGGGGAGCCGTGCCCGTTCCTGACCACGCCGACGACGCGGCCGCCCCGGAAAGATCTCCGGGGCGGCCGAGTCGGTGGAACGGGTGTGACTAGTCGAGGTAGTCGCGCAGGACCTGCGAGCGCGACGGGTGACGCAGCTTCGACATCGTCTTAGACTCGATCTGGCGGATGCGCTCACGCGTCACGCCGTACACCTGGCCGATCTCGTCGAGGGTGCGCGGCTGCCCGTCGGTGAGACCGAAGCGCAGACGGACCACGCCCGCCTCACGCTCGGACAGCGTCTCGAGCACCGACTGCAGCTGATCCTGCAGGAGGGTGAAGGACACGGCGTCGACGGCCACGACGGCCTCGGAGTCCTCGATGAAGTCACCGAGCTGGCTGTCGCCCTCGTCGCCGATGGTCTGGTCGAGCGAGATCGGCTCACGCGCGTACTGCTGGATCTCCAGCACCTTCTCGGGCGTGATGTCCATCTCCTTGGCGAGTTCCTCGGGGGTGGGCTCGCGGCCCAGGTCCTGCAGGAGTTCGCGCTGGATGCGACCGAGCTTGTTGATGACCTCGACCATGTGCACCGGGATACGGATGGTGCGGGCCTGATCGGCCATGGCGCGGGTGATCGCCTGACGGATCCACCAGGTGGCGTACGTCGAGAACTTGTAGCCCTTGGTGTAGTCGAACTTCTCGACCGCGCGGATCAGACCGAGGTTGCCCTCCTGGATGAGGTCCAGGAACGCCATGCCGCGGCCGGTGTAGCGCTTGGCGAGCGAGACGACGAGACGGAGGTTGGCCTCGAGCAGGTGGTTCTTCGCGCGGTTGCCGTCGCGGGAGATCCAGGACAGGTCGCGTCGCTGGGCGACGGTCAGCTTCTCGCCGGCGTCGGCGATGCGGCGCATGCGCTCGGTGGCGAAGAGTCCGGCCTCGATGCGCTTGGCGAGCTCGACCTCCTCCTCGGCGTTGAGCAGGGCGACCTTGCCGATCTGCTTGAGGTAGGCGCGGACCGAGTCGGCCGAGGCGGTGAGCTCGGCGTCCTTGCGGGCCTGCCGCAGTGCCTCGGACTCGTCCTCGTCCCACACGAAGTCGCCGGACTTCTTGTCCTCCTCGGTGGGCTCCTCGATCTCCTCGGCGTCGGCCTTGGCGGCCGGCTTCACCTTGGCGGTGGCGCCGTCGGAGTCGGTGGACGGTTCCTCGACCTCGATGTCGTCGACCACGATCTCCTCGTCGATCTCACCCTCGGGGGCGTCGAGATCGTCGATGGACTCGGGGTTCTCGTCGCCATCGGTGGCGGGATCGGCGGCGGCCGGGGCCTTGGCGGTGGCCTTGCGGGCCGCCTTCTTGGCCGGGGCCTTCTTCGCGGGTGCCTTCTTGGCGGCCGTCTTCCGGGCAGTGGTCTTCTTCGCTGCTGCTCGCGGTGCGGTCACGTCCGAGGACTCGTCGCTGTCCGTTTCCTGGCGAGTTTTGGTGGCTGCCACGTACGACCTTTCGGGACTGGAATCATGTGGCGTCACACCGAGAGATCACCTCGGCGGAGCGGGGGCGTGATGGGCCGGCTCGATGGCCGACCGACCCATTGTAACGATTCGACGGCCCCACCGTTCGCCACACCACGCTTGGCGTCGCCATAACCGCCGATCAGGGCCGCAGACGGGCACCCACAGCCATGGCCGCGCCGACGATCCCGGCGGTGTTGAGCAGTGTCGCCGGGACCACGGGCGTGCGGTTGGTGAGGTGCGGTACCCACTTGTGGGCCTTGCGGCTGATGCCACCCCCGGCGATGAACAGGTCGGGCCAGAAGAGGTTCTCGTAGGCGGTGAGCACCTTCGACACGTGACCCGCCCACTTCTCGTAGGACATGTCCTTGTCCTCTTTGACCTTCGACGACGCCTGGTGCTCGGCCTCCACCCCGCCGACCTCCATGTGGCCGAGTTCGGTGTTGGGCACCAGCTTCCCGTGGAACAGGATCGCCGAACCGATGCCGGTGCCGAACGTCAACAGCATGACCATGCCCGCGGCGTCCTTGCCGGCACCGAACGCGTCCTCGGCCATCCCGGCCGCGTCGGCGTCGTTGAGGACAGAGAAGTCGCGGTCACCGAGGACACCGGCGAGCAGCGGGTAAGGGTCGGTCCCGATCCACGACTTGTCGATGTTGGCGGCGCTGCGCACGACACCGCCGGAGACGACGCTGGGGAGCGTGACACCCACCGGCCCGGTCCAGGCGAAGTGCTCGGTCACCTCGTGGATACCGCCCGCGACGGCGGCGGGGGTCGACGGCTGCGGGGTCAGCACCTTGAACCGCTCGCCGACGAGCTCACCGGTCGACAGGTCGACGATGCCGCCCTTGATGCCCGAACCCCCGACGTCGACGCCGAAGGCCAGACCTCCCGATCCGTCGCGCGGGACGTCGGCGCCCAGCGGCGTCGCGGGGTCGGTGGCGGGTGTCGCGTCGCTCATGGCGAGGTCCTCTCGGCAGACGGCGTCCGAACGATTCTCGCGCCCGGCGTGGCTCGTGGATGTGGCCGTCGGTGGTCACCGATGGTGGCCGACTCCGACTCGCGCTCAAGGCTAGTCATGACGGCGACCGCGCGCTGCGGGCTCACCGATCCACGGGCCGTCTGCGTCTCGCCCGCGCCGGTGCCACGGCGGGTGCGACCACGGCACCGCCCGCACGGGTGTGCTGACATGGACGCGTGACCACTGCCGCTGAACTGACCGCCATCGCCGTCGACGTCGCCCGCGACGCCGCCACACTGATCCGGACCCGCCGCGGTGACCTCATCGACCACGCGGCGGCACCGCTGCACTCCTCGGCGGTGTCGACGAAGAGCACACCCACCGATCCGGTGACCGTCGTCGACACCGAGGCCGAGGCGGCCATCCGTGCCCATCTGCTCCGGCTGCGCCCCGACGACGCGTTCCTCGGCGAGGAGGACGGCGGTTCGGTGGACGTGCCCTCGGGGGTGCGTTGGGTCGTCGACCCCATCGACGGGACGGTCAACTTCCTCTACGGGATCCCGGCGTACTCGGTGTCGATCGCCGCGCAGATCGACGGCGTGTCGGTCGCGGGTGCCGTCGTCGATGTCGCACGGTCGGTCGTCTACTCGGCCGCCCGGGGCGGTGGCGCCGTGCGCGACGACGGCACCGGGCCGCAGACCCTGCGGGCCAACGCGGTGTCGTCGGTCTCGCTCGCGCTCGTCGCGACCGGCTTCGGCTACGGCGAGGACCGGCGCCGCGCGCAGGGCCGGGTGATCGCGGAGTTGCTCCCGCGCATCCGTGACATCCGTCGGGTCGGGTCGGCGGCGCTGGATCTGTGCATGGTGGCCTCCGGCGCGGTCGACGCCCACTTCGAGCACGGGCTCAACCCGTGGGACTGGGCCGCGGGGGCCCTGATCGCCGAGGAGGCCGGCGCGGCGGTCCGGACACCCGGCCCGCGGTCGCGGGGCGACGAGGGGCCGGTGACCATCGCCGTCGCACCGGGTATCGCCGACGAGTTCCTGGCGCTGCTCGACGAGATCGGTGCGTCGGGACCGATCAGCTGACCGGATGTGGGGGACGCGTCAGCAGGACGCGTTGTGCACCGCGGACACCAACGCCGGGTCGGCGCCGGTACGCGGGTTCGACGGGTCGGCCTGCCGCAGCGCCTCGAGAACGGCCTGGGCGTCCTGCGACTGCTCGCGGCCGGTGAATTGGGTTCCCAGCACGAGGTCGACCACCGAACCCGACCGGCCGTCGTCGACGAGCTGGGCGCAGGGCTCGGCCACCCACAACGCCGCCGCGGCGGCACGGCTGGCCTGACCGAACCGGATCTGTCCGACGCAGTCGAGGTTCTGATCGGGGTAGACGGTGTCGTCGGCGTACGGGGTGTCGGTCGCCGGGGTGAAGCCCTGTGAGGTCAGGTCGTCGAGCACGCTGCGTGCCTGACCGCGTTCGGCCGAGGCGTTGAGGACGCGCACCTGGAAGGTCGACAGCGCGCCCGGGGCCACGTCGAGCAGATCGCTGTTGGCGACCGTGGTCGTGGGCGCGGGCGACGGGGCGCCCGAGGCCGCGGCTGCTGCCGAGGACGGGACCGGCGGCGGGTTGCAGCTGGTCGTCGCCGACTCCGCACCGCCGTCGGAGAGCGCGCTGATCCACACGACGAGGGCCAACACCAGCAGCACGACGACGGCGATGACGAACGGGATGAAACGGCGGCGTCGGAAAGGACGACCGTGGTCGTCGGTGGGGTATCCGATGGTGATCTGCGAAACCACGCTCGACTGACTTCCCTTCGCAGGTGGCCGGGGTCCGGTGATGGTCCCGGCGGCGACCCTCACCATAGGCGGCGAGCACGCCGCCGCGCCGGTGCGACATCCGCAGTTGACCCGGTCCGGTGGTTGAGCTACGCTTCGCCCGCCTCAGCGTAACTGGTCTTGTGGTCCAGAAACTCGGCCCATGTGGTCAAGGTCACTGCACAACACCCCGGTGAGGGCAACAAATCCGACGGATGTGTCGTTACTACATGGCACGCCCGTGAGGGACAGGGCGACTCGAGTCAAACGGGTCGTCCACACACGGCGCCCGACGATCTCGCGAAACAAGCGGAACGCAGTCGCGCCGGCCACAGGTATTGAGTGAAGGCGGAAACATGGCTACTGATTACGACGCCCCACGTCGAACCGAAACCGAAGACCTCAGCGAGGACTCGCTCGAGGAGCTCAAAGCGCGACGGAGCGAGGCGCAGGCCGCGTCGGTCGACGTCGACGAGGGCGACACGGCCGAGTCCTTCGAACTGCCCGGTGCTGATCTGTCCGGAGAAGAACTCTCCGTGCGGGTCGTGCCCAAGCAGGCCGACGAGTTCACCTGCACGAGTTGCTTTCTCGTGTACCACCGCAGCCGACTCGCCCGCGAGAACGGCAACTCGTTGATCTGCGTGGACTGCGCCTGATCGTCACGGTCTTCCCGACGCGGGAGTGAGACGACGTCGCCGTCACACGGCGACGCGAGACACGACGAGCGCCGATTCGCCCACTGGGCGGGTCGGCGCTCGTCGTGTGTCAGAGGGTGTCAGGTCCGTCAGTCCCGGTCGCGGTCCGAGGCGTCGGACAGTCCGATCGCGGCGAGCAGCTCGGCGGGATGCCGGGTGCTGACCAGCCAGTAGGGAGTCGGGTCGTCGGGGTCGTCGAGGACGAGGAGCACCATCGTCTTGACCCATGCCCGATGCATCATGAACGCCGCCGGGTCGAGCTGCCGGCCGAGCGCCGCGCTCTTCGCCGTCGCCGGGATGGTGGCGCCGCGGGCGATCAGCGACACGGGCAGATGCGCCTTGTGGGCCCACAATTCGCCGTCGGCGGTCACACGGACGGTGACACGGCCCATCGACCACAGCATCCACACCGCGAGCACCGCGACGACGACATAGGCGATGGCGCTCCACGACGCCTGCCGGGCCGCGAGCTGGATCTCGTACCCGAACACGCCGACCACGACCGCGGCCGCCGGCCACCACCACCACGGGACCCGCAGACGCTCGGTGAAACGGTCGGCGACAGGGGACAACCCGCGCTCGTCGGTCGATGAAAACGATGCCACCAGGCCAGCGTAGTCTTCGCGTGTGGCAGTCGATGCGCAGGTCGAGACGGTTGCATTCCGACGACTCGACCCCTCGGTCCCCCCTCCGCACCGCGCACACGACTCCGATGCCGGGGTCGATCTGTGCAGCACCGTGGACACCGTTCTCGCCCCCGGCGCGCGCGAGCTCGTCCCGACCGGGATCGCCGTCGCGCTGCCCGTCGGCACGGTGGGCCTGATCCATCCACGCTCGGGTCTCGCCACGCGCGTCGGACTCTCCATCGTCAACGCCCCCGGCACCGTCGACGCCGGCTACCGCGGCGAGATCAAGGTGTGTCTGATCAATCTCGATCCGGCCGAGCCGATCACCATCGAGCGCGGCGACCGCATCGCGCAGCTGCTGGTCCAGCGCGTCGAGCTGCCCGAGTTCGTCGAGGTCGAGACACTCGACGAGACCAGTCGGGGAACCGGCGGCCACGGCTCGAGTGGTGGTCACGCGTCGCTCGCCGATCCGCGTCGGGAAGGATGACGAGCATGACGGAGGAGATCGGTTCGGGGCGGGGCCCCTACGACATCGAGGATCTGGCCGAGGACGTCGACCTGTCCAACTCGCATCTCGACCTGGGATCGGTGCTCGTGCCGGTGGTCGAGGGCGGGCAGGTCACCGTGGAGATGACCGCCGACCACCAGCCCCAGGCGGTCCACCTCGTGACCCCGCACGGCCGCATCAGCGTCGCGGCGTTCGCCGCACCGCGGTCGCCCGGCCTGTGGCGAGAGGTGGTGGGGGAGTTGGTCGACACCCTGCGCACCGACGGTGCCGAGGCGTCCACCGAGGACGGACACTGGGGCCGCGAGGTCGTGGCCGTGGTGCCCGGTGGGGTGCACCGGTTCATCGGCGCCGAGGGACCCCGGTGGATGGTCCGCTGCGTCGCGAGCGGTCCGCCGGAATCGGCGGACGACCTCGCGCCCGTTGCGCGCGCCGTCCTCAGCGAGTCGGTGGTGCGACGCGGCTCCGACCCGCATCCGCCGCGAGACCCACTGCCCGTCTCGCTGCCTCCCGTGCTCGCCGAGCAGGTGTTCGCCGCACAGCAGCAGATGCAGGCCGACGGCGTCATGGAGCAGTTCGCCGCAGCCCCCGAGGAACTCGCCGAGCAATCCGGCACCACACCGGCGCCGACGGCTGGCGAGGCCGTTCCCGGTGACGACACCGAGGTCGCGCCCGAGGGTGCGATCGCCCAGAGTGCGCGGGCGCACGTGATCGGTGAGGACGATCCCGTCGGAACCGACATGCACCCCGACATCGAGGTCACCGACGCCGCCGAACAGGAGCCGTCGGAAGCCGAGGCGGATCGGTCGCGTCGGTCGTCGGGGTCGGCGCTGCAGCGCCTGCGCCGACGGCAGGGCAAGAAGTAGACCCCCACGGCACGAAGTGGACGGCGGCTCAGGCCAGTTCGGCCCAGGCCGACGCCGCCGCTCGCCCGATCGAGCCCGGATCGGCGCCCCAGTCGCCGAAGGTGATCGATCCCATCGCCGACCGCGGCGCCAGGTTCGCCCAGTGCTCGGCGACGGCGTGGGGATGGATGGGGTCGTCGCGCACGCCCACCACCGCGAGCGGCACGCCGAGCGCCGACAGCATCCCCGATGTCGGTGTGCGCATCGCGGCCGCCTCAGCGAGCTGTGATCGCAGCGGGGCGCCGATCGACGTCCACGACCGCGCCAGTTCCGCGCCCAGCCACGGGGGTGTGTGCGTCCGCATCTCCGCGATGGCGCCGTCGGTCCCGAGGCGGTCGATGAGGTCGACCGCGGCCAGCGCACTCAGTGCCGCCGGCGACGGTGCGGTCTCCCCGTCGAACAGCCAGGGAGGCAGCGCGGCGACCACGCCTGCACACGCGTCGGATCCGAGCGCCCATCCGACGCCGATGCAGGCCCCGCTGGAGATCCCGGCGACGAGGACCGAACCGTCCCCGGCGGCAGCGTCCTCGAGGGCGCGGAGGTAGGACGTCCCGACCCCGTCGGGGCCGGGATCGACGGCGGTCAGCGGCAGGCCCAGGGCGTCGGCGAGCGGGGTGAAGGCGCGCCTGGCGTAGTCGGCGTCGGAGCCCGTCCCGGGTAGTCCCACCAGCACCGATGCGCCTGCGAGACCGCTGGTCTCGAACGGTGTGACGGTGTCCATCCCATGATCCTGCCCCGTGGGTGGTGTGGTGATCGGGCGAGGTCTACCCTGGCGATCCAGGGGCCGCCATCAAGACCCCGATCAGCGACCGTGAAAGGGTGCGATGACCGCAGGAGCCGGATACCTCAAGCGCCTCACCAGGCGTCTCACCGAGGATCTCGAGCAGGCTGACGCCGAGAAGATCTCGGAGCAGTCGCAGGCGACCGGTGCTCAGCGCGCGTGCGACTGTTCGCGCGGCGAGGAGGTCAGCATGCTCGGTGAGCTGCGGTCGGTGCAGACCTGTTCGAAGGCGACGAAGACCGGTGTGGTCGCGGAGTTCTTCGACGGCACCGACGTCGTCGTGCTCAAGTGGATCGGTCGCAACCGCATCCCCGGCATCGAGCCGGGACGCAAGATCACCGTGCGCGGCCGCCTCGGCGAGAAGGACGGCGCCAAGGTGATCTACAACCCGTACTACGAGCTCCTCGGTGACGACTGACCCCTCGCGTGGCCTGTCCGACCCCGATCACGCACCCGACACCCCGGATACCGTCACGACAGCCGCGGCCGCGGCGCCCACACTGCTCGAGCAGATGGGTGGCGTACCCGGCCTGATCTTCTCGACCGTGCCGATCGTCGTGTTCGTCACGGCCAACGCCATCGGCGGTCTCACCCCCGGCATCATCGCCGCCGTCGCGGCATCGGTGGCGATCTTCGCCTACCGGCTCATCCGCCGCGACCCGATCCAGCCCGCCGTCTCGGGGCTGTTCGGCGTGGCGATCTGCGTGTTCATCGCCCACCGCACCGGCGACGCCAAGGGGTTCTTCCTCGTCGGCATCTGGACGACGCTCGTCTACGCGGGCGCGTTCCTGCTGTCGATCCTGGTGCGCTGGCCGTTGGTCGGCGTCATCTGGAACGTGGTGAACGGCAACGGGACCGCGTGGCGCAAGCACCGGCGGACCCTGCTCGCCTACGACCTCGCGACCGCGGTGTGGGCGGTGCTGTTCGGCGTCCGCTACCTCGTCCAGTCGTTCCTCTACGACTCCGACCAGACCGGTCTGCTCGCCGTGGCACGCATCGGCATGGGATGGCCGCTCACCATCGCCGCCGGCCTGGCGACGGTCCTGCTGGTGCGCTGGGCCGAACGCGAGGAATCGAC
Source organism: Williamsia sp. Leaf354 (assembly GCF_001424365.1). Lineage (NCBI taxonomy): Bacteria > Bacillati > Actinomycetota > Actinomycetes > Mycobacteriales > Nocardiaceae > Williamsia > Williamsia sp. Leaf354. The sequence goes on along the minus strand of NZ_LMPL01000002.1, from coordinate 443,179 downwards.
CGAGCCCGACGAGACGATCGAACCCGACGGGGCACACGAGACCGGCGGGACGACGGCGCCTAGAGGCTGAGGATCGCCTCGCGGAGAGCCTCTTCCACCTCGGCCGGCGCGATGAAGACCAGTTCGTCGCCACCCTCGACCGGGTCGTCGGCCTGCGGCACGATCACCCGTCCACCGCGCAGGATCGCGACCAGCGCCGCGTCACGCGGCAGCACCAGCTTGCGCACGGGCTTGCCCGCGAACGAGGTGTCCTGCGGCAGCGTGATCTCCACGAGGTTCGCCTGACCCTGCCGGAAGGTCATGAGCCGCACGAGATCCCCGACCGACACGGCCTCCTCGACCAACGAGGCGAGGATGCGCGGCGTGGACACCGCCACGTCGACACCCCACCCCTCGTCGAAGAGCCACTCGTTGCGCGGGTCGTTGACGCGGGCCACCACACGGTCCACGGCGAACTCGGTCTTGGCCAACAGACTCACCACGAGGTTGGCCTTGTCGTCACCGGTGGCGGCCACCATCACGTCGTAGGTGTGCAGCTGCGCCTGTTCGAGGTTGTCGAGTTCGCAGGCGTCACCGTTGATCCACGTGGCCCCGGGGACCGAGGCCTCGTCGATGTTGTCGACGCGGCGCTCGAGCAACATCACCTCGTGCTTGTTGTGGAGCAGTTCGCGGGCGATCGAGCGACCCACCGCACCCGCCCCGGCGATGGCGACCTTCACCGTTGACCACCTCTGTCGTGGGGACCGCCGACGATCACGGCCCCGGTCATCCTGCGTCCCGTTCGCCCGCGGCGACCGCGAAAGCGTTGTCGCGGTTGTCGCGCAACACCGAGACGAACACGTTGTCGTCCTGCTGCAGCACCGTGCGCGGTTCGGGCAACAGCGCGTTGCCGAGTCGGTTGATGAACGCGATGCGCGCCCCGGTCTCCTCCTGGAACACCGCCGCGGTCTGCCCGATCCAACTCTCGTGGAACGGAATCAGCGTCACCAGCACCGAGCCGGAGGGATCCCGCCAGGCCGTCGACGGGCTGCCCTCACCGAGTGCGGCGACGAACCGCTGGGTGGTCCACGGCACCGTCGCGACGGTGGGTATGCCCAGACGTTCGTACACCGCGGCGCGTTTGGCGTCGTAGATCCGCGCGACGACCTTCTCGACACCGAAGGTCTCGCGCGCGACACGCGCGGCGATGATGTTCGAGTTGTCGCCGGAGGACACCGCGGCGAACGCGTCGGCGTCGGCGATGCCCGCCGTCCGCAACACGTCCCGGTCGAAGCCCACGCCCTTGACGGTGGTGCCGCCGAAACCGCTGCCCAGACGTCGGAACGCCGAGGAGTCGCGGTCGACGACCGCCACCTCGTGCCCCTTGCCCTCCAGGGCGAGGGCCAGGGACGAACCGACCCGGCCGCACCCCATGATCACTACCCGCACCAGCGTCCTCCTCGGTACAACCGGACCCGCGATCGGAAACGCTACCGCCCCACGTCGCCGCGGTGACGACCACGTCCTATGGTTGCCCAGTGTCCACCGTGTCCAAGCTGTCCGTAGCAGCGAAACGGCTCGTCCTCGGACGTCCGTTCCGGAGCGACACCCTCGGCGCCACGTTGCTGCCCAAGCGGATCGCGCTGCCGGTCTTCGCCTCCGACGCGATGTCGTCGGTCGCCTATGCGCCGCAGGAGATCTTCCTGGTGCTCTCGGTCGCCGGACTGTCGGCCTACACCTACACCCCGTGGATCGGTGTCGCGGTCGCGGTGGTGATGGCCGTGGTGGTCGCGAGCTACCGGCAGAACGTGCACGCCTACCCCTCCGGCGGCGGCGACTACGAGGTGGCGACGGTCAATCTCGGCCCCAAGGCCGGGCTCACCGTCGGCAGTGCCCTGCTCGTCGACTACATCCTCACCGTCGCGGTCTCGATCTCCTCGGCGGCGGAGAACATCGGATCGGCCATCCCGTTCGTCGAACAGCACAGGGTGTTGTTCTGCGTGGTGGCCATCGTGTTGCTCACGAGCGTGAACCTGCGTGGCATCCGCGAGAGCGGCACCGCCTTCGCCATCCCCACCTACGCGTTCATCGCCGGCATGGTCGTCATGCTCATCTGGGGTTTCGTACAGATCTTCATCCTCGGCGACGACATCAGCTCCGAGACCGCCGACTTCGGCGTGAAGGCCGAGAACAGCCACCTCGTCGGTATCGCCTTCGTGTTCCTCATCGCCCGCGCGTTCTCCTCGGGCTGCGCGGCGCTGACCGGTGTCGAGGCCATCAGCAACGGCGTCCCCGCGTTCCAGAAGCCGAAGTCGCGCAACGCCGCCACGACGCTGTTCCTGCTCGGTGCCATCGCGGTCGTGCTGCTGCTCGGGATCATCCTGCTCGCGCAGAAGATCGGCGCGAAGTACGTGGAGAACCCGGCCGCCGATCTCACCGGCGCACCCGCGGGATACCAACAGAAGTCCCTGGTGGCCCAGCTCGCCCACGCCGTGTTCGCGAACTTCACCCCCGGCTTCTACTTCGTCACGATCGTGACCGCGCTCATCCTCGTGCTCGCCGCCAACACCGCGTTCAACGGATTCCCCGTGCTGGGTTCGGTGCTCGCGCAGGACCGCTACCTGCCGCGCCAGCTCCACACCCGCGGCGACCGCCTCGCCTTCAGCAACGGCATCCTGTTCCTCGCCATCGCCGCGATCGCCTTCGTCGTCGCGTTCGGCGCCCAGGTCACCGCCCTCATCCAGCTCTACATCGTGGGCGTGTTCGTCTCGTTCACGCTGAGCCAGATCGGCATGGTGCGCCACTGGACCCGCCACCTGCGCACCGAGACCGACCCCGGTGCACGCGGACGGATGCAACGGTCGCGCATCATCAACTCCATCGGCCTGGCGATGACCGGCACCGTCCTCGTGATCGTCCTCATCACCAAATTCCTCGCCGGCGCCTGGATCGCGATCGTCGCGATGATCGCGATCTTCGGGTTGATGCAGCTCATCCACCGGCACTACGCGTCGGTCCAGACCGAGCTCGACAACAGCGAATACGAGACGATCCTGCCCAGCCGCACCCACTCGGTGGTGCTGGTGTCGAAACTGCACCTGCCCACCAAGCGGGCCCTGGCCTTCGCCCGTGCCACCCGGCCCGACGCGCTGGAGGCCATCACCGTCAACGTCGACGACCGCGACACACGGCGCCTCGTGGCCGAGTGGGAGAGCAGCGACATCACCGTCCCGCTGAAGGTGATCGCGTCGCCCTATCGTGAGATCACCCGTCCGGTCATCGATTACGTCCGACGGCTGCGCCGCGAGTCGCCGCGCGACGTCATCACCGTGTTCATCCCCGAATACGTCGTCGGTCACTGGTGGGAGCAGATCCTGCACAACCAGTCGGCGCTGCGCCTCAAGGGACGACTCCTGTTCGAGCCCGGCGTGATGGTGACATCGGTTCCGTGGCAGCTCAGTTCGTCGGACCGCCGCAAGAACAAGGACCGCGTCTACAACGCACCCGGCGACCTCCGTCGCGGCATGGTGGGTGCCCCCGAACCGCTCGGCGCGGAAAGCCGCAGCACCCCGCCCGGTGCCCGCGGCTCCGGCAGCGACACCCCGTGAGCGCGCGGCCTGCGGAGTCCGGAGGCTGGACGGGGTCGCGGCGCGAACTCACCGACCTGCGTCCGGCACACGGGGGTGCGATGGTCGGTCGCGACGGGGGTCGCGCGGTGTTCGTACGCGGCGCCCTGCCCGGTGAACGCGTCCTCGTCGAGGTGACAGAGGACCGCCACCGCTCCTACTGCCACGCCGTCGTCGTCGAGGTCGTCGAACCGTCCGCACACCGGATCGAATCGGTGTGCGCCGCGGCCGCGGCCGGCGCCGGGTGCTGCGATCTCTCGTTCGTCACCGCCGACCACGCCCGCGACATCAAGGCGACGGTCATCGGTGAACAGCTCGAACGACTCGGCGGGTGGTCACCGGATGCGCTGCGCGCGTCCGGTGCGGCCGCGGTCGAGGTGGCGTCCCTCGGGGCCCCGACGCACTGGCGTACCCGGGTGCGGATGCCCGTCGACGCCGCCGGTGTCGTCGGCGTGCACGCCCCGGCGTCGGATGCCGTGGTGACCGGTGCGCGGTGCGCGCAGCCGATCGTCGAACTCCTCGACGGGCTCGACGCCCATTCGTGGACGCCGGGCGCGGAGGTGGTGGCCGTGGGCGGGGACGACGGTGTGATGCACCTGACCGAACTCGTCACGAGCCCCACGACACCCGCGCGGGGTCGGTCCGGACGACGCGGCAACGACCGTCGAGGCCGGGCGCAACGGGCCCGCTCGGGGCGCTCGGTGTCCCGCGAGACGGTGGTGGCGGGATCCGACACCGCCGTGCACCGCGTCGGCGGCCGCACGTGGCTCCTGCCGGTGACCGGCTTCTGGCAGGCACATCGTTCCGCCCCGACCCGCTACGGCGAACTCGTGGGGGCCATGGCCGCGCGTCATGCCCCGACCGCGACGTCGGCCTGGGATCTCTACGGCGGTGTCGGGGTGTTCGCCGGCGCGCTGTGCGACGCCGTCGACACGCTGACCTCGGTGGTGGTGGTCGAGGCCGACGCCGCGGCGACGGCCGCCGCGCGCGCCACCTACGCCGACGACGACCGGGTGGCGGTGTACCGCGGACCCGTCGACGCCGCCCTGGTCAACCTGCCCGCCCCCGACGTCGTCGTCGCCGACCCACCGCGCAGCGGCGCCGGCCGATCGGTCGTGGAGGGCATCTGCGCCGCGGGCCCGGCGCTGGTCGTCCACGTCGGCTGCGACGCCGCCACCTTCGCCCGTGATCTGGGTACCTACCGCGAACTCGGCTACCGGCCCGTCGAGCTGGTCGGGCTCGACGCCTTCCCGTTGACCCACCACGTCGAGGCGATCGCGGCCCTGGTGCCCGACCCCACACTCGGCGGTGGCCGATCGGACGAGCCCCTTCCGTAGACTCGACATCACCATGGTGGAAGGAGCGTCGATGGGTGTGCTCGAGAGGATCGATTCGCCGCGGGATCTCGCAGGCCTCACGGCGGCGGAGCTCGAGGAGCTCGCCGCGGAGATCCGTACCTTCCTGATCGACAAGGTGTCGGCCACCGGCGGGCACCTCGGCCCCAACCTCGGCGTGGTCGAACTCACCCTCGCCATCCATCGCGTCTTCGAATCGCCGTCGGACGCCGTCATCTTCGACACCGGACATCAGTCCTACGTCCACAAGATCGTCACCGGCCGCCGTGACGCCTTCGACACCCTGCGTCAGCGCGGTGGTCTCACCGGCTACCAGGAGCGTGCCGAGAGCGAACACGACTGGGTCGAGTCGTCGCACGCGTCGGCTGCGCTGTCCTACGCCGACGGTCTGTCCAAGGCGTTCGAGCTGACCGGCCGCCGCCGCCACGTGGTCGCGGTCGTCGGTGACGGCGCGCTCACCGGCGGCATGTGTTGGGAGGCGCTGAACAACATCGCCGCCGGCGACCGCCCCCTGGTCGTGATCGTCAACGACAACGGTCGCTCGTACGCCCCGACCATCGGCGGTCTCGCCGACCACCTCGCGGGCCTGCGGTTGCAGCCCGGATACGAGAAGTTCCTCGACGAGGGTCGCCGCATGCTGACCGGCGTGCCGGTCGTCGGGTCGGTGGCCTACGCCGCGTTGCACGGCATGAAGAGCGGCATCAAGGATTTCCTGGCTCCGCAGGCGATGTTCACCGATCTCGGCATCAAGTACGTCGGCCCGGTCGACGGGCACGATCAGTCGGCGCTCGAGAGCGCATTGGCGCGTGCGAAGTCGTTCGGCGGCCCGGTGATCGTGCACACCGTCACCCGCAAGGGGATGGGCTACGCCTACGCCGAGAACGACGAGGCCGACCAGATGCACGGCATCGGCATCATCGACCCGCTCACCGGTCGTGCGACGAGCGTGCCCCCGCAGGACTGGACCTCGGTGTTCTCTGCGGCTCTGGTCGAGGCCGGTTCCCGGCGCGACGACGTCGTGGCCATCACCGCGGCCATGGCCGGGCCCACCGGTCTCGCCCCGTTCGGGGCGAAGTTCCCCGACCGTCTCTTCGACGTCGGCATCGCCGAGCAGCACGCGCTGACCTCGGCGGCGGGGCTCGCGCTCGGTGGCATGCACCCCGTGGTCGCGATCTACTCCACGTTCCTCAACCGCGCGTTCGATCAGTTGCTGATGGACGTCGCGCTGCTGAAACAGCCCGTCACACTCGTCCTCGACCGCTCCGGCGTGACCGGGCCCGACGGCCCGAGCCACCACGGCATGTGGGATCTGTCGCTCATGGCGCTGGTCCCCGGCCTGCGTGTCGCGGCGCCCCGCGACGCCGTCCGTCTCCGCGAAGAGCTGGGCGAGGCACTCGACACCGCCGACGGCCCGACCGCGCTGCGCTACTCCAAGGGTGCTGTGCCCGAGGACATCCGGTCGATCGAGCGACTCGCCGACGGCACCGACGTCCTCTACCGCTCGTCGAGCACGGGGCCGTCCGACGTACTCGTCGTCGGGGTCGGCGCGTTCGCCGCGTTGGCCGTCGACACCGCCGGCCGTCTGGCACAGCAGGGCATCGACGTCACGGTGGTCGACCCGCGGTGGGTGCTGCCGGTGAACGACTCGATCGTCGACCTCGCGAAGAGCCACCGTCTGGTGGTGACCCTCGAGGACAACGGGGTGCACGGCGGCGTCGGATCGGCCATCAGCGATCGACTGCGCCGAGCCGGTGTCGACGTGCCGGTGCAGCAGCGCGGCATCACGCAGGAGTTCCTGGCCCACAGCAGCCGCAACGAGATCCTCGGCGACCTCGGACTCACCGCGCAGGATCTCGCGCGCACCATCACCGCCACGGTGTCGACGATGCAGTCGGTGACGCCGATGGGCGATGACGTCACCGCGACGAAGAACGTCCCCGTCGACTCCGACGTCACCGCCGAGAACTAGACGCGAGACGTAGGTCTCAGCCCGCCGGTTCGGCGTCGTCGGCGGGTGTTTCCGGCTCCGGCGGCGCCGTGAACGCCGTGAACATCAGCGGCGTGCACAGTTCACGCTGCCATCGCCGTGCGCCACCGCGGGTGAGGCGTTCGGTGATCGCGTCGAGAGTCACCGGTTCACCGACGCCGTCCCAACAGATCTGACGCATCAGGTCGGGCTGCAGCAGGTTCTCCACCGGGGTGCCCACACGCTCGGAGAGCTCGGCCAGGGCGGTACGGGTGGCCGACAGGCGTTGTGCGGCCTCGGGATTGCGGTTGGCCCACCGGTTCACCGCGGGCAGTCCGACGCCGCCGGCGTTGCGGGATGGGAGATCAGAGTCGGGGAGTCGGCGGGCCCGGTCGATGGCACCGAACCAGCGGCGCGCGAGGCGGCGTTGACGGTGACCGCCGAACACCGGGAGTCGGGTGAGGTCCTCGGCGGTGGTGGGGGAGGCCTGCGCGGCGGCGACGATCGCCGAATCGGGCAGCACCCGGCCCGGCGCGATGTCCCGTTCGATCGCGAGTTCCTCACGGGAGGACCACAATTCACGCACGATCGCCAGTGCCCGAGTCGATTTCACCGTGTGCAGCGACGACGTCCGGCGCCACCGGTCGACCCGCGGCGGCGGTTCGGGTTTCGTGCGGACGTGTTCGAACTCCTCGGCCGCCCACTCGTCCTTGCCGGCCGCGAGGAGGTCGGCGGCGACGGCATCGCGTAGCTCCACGAGCACCTCGACGTCGAGGGCGGCGTAGTTCAGCCAGTCCTCGGGGAGCGGTCGGCGCGACCAGTCGGCGGCGCCGTGCCCTTTCACCAGTCCGAGGCCGAGATGGTGGGCCACCATGGCCGCGAGGTTGACCCGGGGCAGACCCAGGAGACGTCCACCGAGTTCGGTGTCGAACAGGTCGGCGCACACGAAACCCAGTTCGCGCAGGCAGGGCAGGTCCTGATCGGCGGCGTGCAGGACCCACTGCGGTCCGTCGAGGGCGGCGATCACGCCGCCCAACGCGTCCGGGTGATCGATGGGGTCGATGAGGAACGAGCCTGACCCGCGTCGGCGGATCTGCACGAGATACGCCCGACCGGAATAGCGGAAGCCCGAGGCTCGCTCGGTGTCGAGGGCGACCGGTCCCTCGCCCGCGGCGAGAAGCGCTGCCGCCTCGTCGAACTCCGCCGGGGTGCGCAGCACCGGTGGGACGCCCTCGGCGGGCTGGGTCAGCGGGGTGATCTCCGGTTCCGCGACGGCCTCGGGGGCGTCCGAGGCCGGCTCGGGTCCGGGATCGGACGCTGTGGGATCGGACGCTGTGGGATCGGACGCTGTGGGATCGGACGCTGTGGGATCGGTCATGGGGGCGACCACTCAGGTGGCCGCGCCGCCGACACCGAGGTTGGTGACACCGGTCGGCGGCAGACCCGCCGCCGACGACAGCACCTCGCAGAAGGCCTCGACGTGGGCGGAGAGGTCGGTCCCGGTGGCGGTCCAGGACGCACGCAGCTCGAGTTGGTGTGCGCGGGGCGGACCGGAGATGTCGCCGTAGCGGACCGATGTCGTGGAGGTGACGGTGCCGCCGAGGGCGGTGATCTCGCTGACCGCCAGGGCGTCGGCCAGCCAGCTCCACGCGACCTCGGGGAGCAGGGGATCGGTGGCCAGTGCCGCTTCGACCTCGGCTTGGACGAACGCGACGAGACGCATCGTCCCGTTCCAGGCGTCCTGGCCGTCGGGGTCGTAGAGCAGGATGAGCCGGCCGAAGGCGCTGCCGTCGGAGTCGGTCGGGATCTCACCGTCGGGTTCGGGTTGGGTGACCTCGGCGCCGATGGCGTGGCTGTAGGGCGCGAGGCGCTGGGGCGGACGGATGCTGCCGACCTCGATGTCGGGACGGATCCGTGCCGCATGCATCGAGTCGACCGCGCTGCGGAAATCGACAGGCTCCGCGCAAGCCCCGGGTGAGGTCACACCGGAGACGGTAGGCCGAACGGACTCTCCCGTGCCGGAGGCGCGCCGTCGTCACAGCCGGAGGCGCGCCGTCGTGACAGCCGGAGGCGCGCCGTCCGGGGAACGGGTCGCACATGGCAGCATGAATTCGGTGATGACCCCCTCGATTCCCGACCACGTCCGACGGATGCCGTTGATCGCCGCCGCCACCGGTGACCGACCGTCGCGCCGACCGGTCTGGTTCATGCGTCAGGCCGGCCGTTCGCTGCCGGAATACCGCGAGTTGCGGGTGGGTCGCGGGATGCTCGAGTCCTGCTTCGACGCCGATCTGGTCACCGAGATCACCATGCAGCCGGTGCGACGCCACGATGTGGACGCCGCGATCCTCTTCTCCGACATCGTCGTGCCGCTTCGTGCGGCCGGTGTCGATCTCGACATCGTGGCCGGCACCGGGCCGGTGATCGCCCACCCGGTCCGCGACCGCGCCGCGGTGCGCGCCCTGCCCCGCCTCGACCCGAAGTCGGTGGGGTCGGTCGCCCATGCCGTGGGCAACATACTGGGTGAGCTGCCCGAGCACACCTCCCTCATCGGGTTCGCGGGCGCTCCGTTCACCCTCGCGTCGTACCTCGTCGAGGGCGGGCCCAGCCGCAACTACGAGCGCACCAAGGCACTCATGCACGGCGAGCCGGAGGTCTGGAACGAACTCGTCGGAGCTTTGGCCGACATCACGATCACCTTCCTGCGCGTCCAACTCGAGGCGGGCGTGCACGCGGTGCAGTTGTTCGACTCGTGGGCGGGGATGCTCTCCTTGGCCGACTACGAGCGCTTCGTCGCACCCCACAGCCGTCGGGTCCTCGCCGAGGTCGCCGATTTCGGCCGTCCGCGCATCCACTTCGGGGTGGGCACCGGGGAACTCCTCCACGCCATGGGCGAGGTGGGTGCCGATGTCGTGGGCGTCGACTGGCGCATCCCCCTCGACGTCGCCGCGCGACGTATCGGATCCGGGAAAGCAGTGCAGGGCAACATCGATCCCGCGGTGCTCTTCGCGCCGTGGGAGGTGGTGGAGAGCCACGTGCGCCGCGTCGTCGCCGAGGGTGACGCCGCCGTCGCGGCCGGTGCGGCAGGCCACATCGTCAATCTCGGTCACGGTGTACTGCCGTCGACCGACCCGGATGTGCTGACGCGGATCGTCGAGCTCGTCCACACGTTGTGACCGCCCCGACGACCGCCGCCACCGCGGGCAGCGGCAGGACCGTGCGCGTCGCGGTCGTCGGTGCCGGTGTCTCCGGGCTGGTGTCCGCCTACCGGCTGCGGCAGGGTCTGGGCGCGGCGGCGGTGATCGATGTGTTCGACGCATCCGACACCCCGGGCGGTCTCCTCGCGTCACGCCGGCTCGACGGGCAGCTGCTCGATGCGGGCGCCGAGTCGTTCATCGTGCGCCGCCCCGAGGCCGTCGGCCTCATCTCGGAACTCGGTCTCGCCGATCGGGTGGTCAGTCCCACGTCGCGTCGCCCCGCGATCCTGGCCGGTGGGCGGCTGCGGGACCTCCCGCGACCCACCCTGATGGGCATCCCCGCGAACGCCGATCAGGTCGTCGACCTCGTCGATGCCGCTGATGTCGAACGGATGCGCGGTGACGTCGGTCGCCCGATGGACTGGACGACCGGCTCCGACCGCTCGGTCGGGGAGCTCGTCGCCGACCGCTTCGGACGCTCGGTCGTCGACCGCAGCGTCGACCCGATGCTGTCTGGGGTCTACTCGTGCCGCTCCGACGACATCGGTCTCCGGGCGTCGTTACCGGCGTTGGCCGCCCGGCTCGACTCCGGCGCACCGGATCTGACCACGGCGGTGACCGGACTGCTGCCGCCGCCGTCGACGGCGCCGGTGTTCGGTGCGCTCGACGGCGGATACCGGTTGCTCGTCGATCGCCTGGTGCAGGCCGGTGGCGCGACGATGCATCTCGGTTCGCCCGTGTCGTCGGTGGACGCCGACGGGGACCGGTGGACGGTCACCTTCGACTCCGGATCGCAGCGCGCCTTCGATGCCGTCGTGATCGCGCTGCCCGCACCGGCGGCGGCCACGGTGGTCGCGCACGCGGCCCCGCAGGTGGCGCGTGGTGTCGCGACCGTCGCCACGGCCAGCACGGCGCTGGTGATGCTCGCGATCACCCCCGGTGTCGCGCTGCCCGACCATTCGGGGGTGCTCATGGCCACCGGCGAGGCCACGACGGCGAAGGCGATCACGTTGTCGTCGCAGAAGTGGGCCCACCTCGCCTCCGACGGCGGGCCGGGACTGGTGCGCGCCTCGTTCGGGCGCTACGGCGATCCGGTCGATCATCTCAGCGACGACGACCTCGTGAGTGCGGCGGTCACGGACCTGGCCACGATCGTCGACCTGGCCGGTGGATCGAGACCGCTCACCGCCGCCGACCTGGTCGACGCGACGGTGCAGCGGTGGCCGGTCGGGTTGCCGCGGTACGCGCCGGGCCACCGGGAACTGGTGGCCTCCGCGCTCGCCGACGTACCGCCGGGCCTGGTGTTCTGCGGCGCCACCTACGACGGCGTGGGCGTGCCGGCGTGCATCGCGCGCGCGGGTGTCGCGGCCGCACAGGTGGTGACCCATCTCGCCGACCGGGGCCCACACGGCGGTGGCACGATGGGGTCATGACGCGACTCGATTACGCCGAACTCAACTCCACGGTCCGCTACCTGATGTTCTCGGTCTTCGCCGTGCGCCCGGGGGAGCTGCCCGACGACCGGGCCGACGTGATCGCCGAGACCCGCACGTTCGTGGAGAAGCTCGAGACGACCGGGGTGGTGGTGCGCGGTCTCTACGACATCGCCGGCATGCGCGCCGACGCCGACTTCATGATCTGGTGGCACGCGGAGAACATCGAGGACCTGCAACGGGCCTACGCCGATTTCCGGCGCACCACCGCGCTCGGACGGGCCAGCAACGCGGTCTGGAGCAACGTCGCGCTGCATCGTCCGGCGGAGTTCAACAAGAGCCACCTGCCCGCCTTCATCACCGGTGAGGAGGCCGGCGCGTACATCTGTGTGTACCCGTTCGTGCGCTCCTACGAGTGGTACCTGCTGCCCGACGACGAGCGTCGCAAGATGCTCGCCGATCACGGGATGGCCGCGCGTGCCTACAAGGACGTGCGCGCGAACACCGTGTCGTCGTTCGCGCTCGGCGACTACGAGTGGCTGCTGGCGTTCGAGGCGCCCGAGCTGCACCGGATCGTCGACCTCATGCGCGACCTGCGCGCGACCGAGGCCCGCATGCACGTGCGCGAGGAGACCCCGTTCTTCACCGGGCCGAGGGTGCCGGTCGAGCAGCTGGTGAGCTCCCTGCCCTGACCAGCGGGCCCTGACCGACGGGCACCGTCCCGGCGGACCCGAAGGGGGTCAGGCCTCTTCGAGCCGCATCGAGATGCTGTTGATGCAGTAGCGGAGGTCGGTGGGGGTGTCGTACCCCTCGCCCTCGAACACGTGACCGAGGTGGCTGTGGCAGTTGGCGCAGAGCACCTCGGTCCGCTTCATGCCCATCGAGCGGTCGACCTTCTCGATGATCGCCTCACCGGCGAGCGGGCTGAAGAACGACGGCCAGCCGCAGTGGGATTCGAACTTCTGGTCGCTGCGGAACAGTTCGGCGTCGCAGGCCCGGCAGCGGTAGACACCGGTGGTCTTCGTGTCGGTGTACTCGCCCACGAAGGGGGCCTCGGTGCCGGCCTGGCGCAGCACGCGGTACTCCTCGGGGGTGAGCTTCGCGCGCCACTGCTCGTCGGTCAGGCCCGCGGCATCGGAGACGGGGGTCGAACCGGCGGTGTTGGAATCGGTGGTCATACCTCCACGGTAGCGCGCTGCTCCCGCAGGTCGAGCCAGCGGAACAGCAGCACACAGAACACCGCGATCATCAGCAGCGACCAGCCCCACGTGACCTTGTTGTACTCGAGCGCGCGCCCGAACGCCGCCCATCGACTCGACAGGAACGAGTCGAAGGTCATGCACCCGGCGACGCCGAGCCACGCGGGCCAGTTGCGCATCACCGATCCTGGCCGGACGACGGTCATGAGCAGCGGGAACAGCAGCATCGAGTAGTAGCCCTGGCCGAGCGACAGTACGAGGAACGACGTCGCCAGCAGGACGCCGGACGAGGTCGCCATCCACAGCAGCTCGTCGGTGCGGCGGTACTGCGTGTAGAGGAACCACAGGCTGAACGCGGCCATCAGCACGAACGCGATGCGCAGCACGTACAGCAGCCAGGGCTGCACGCCGAAGTACGCGCCGTTGCCGGCGATCGAGCTGTTGTAGTAGTCGCGGGCCTCGCCGAGGTAGGGCACGGTTCGCTTCACGAAGTCCATCGGATCGGCCGTGAGCGGCCAGGCCAGCGCCGTCAGCACGAGCGGCACACCGACGGCGCCCACGAACACCTTCCACTGCCGCGAGAGCAACGGCAGCAGGAGCAGAACCGCCAGCACGGGTTTGACGGCGAACGTGATCCCGAGCGGGACCCCGGCCCAGCGGTCCTTGCGTTTGAGCGCGAGGGTCATGAACAGCACCTCGCCGAGCAGCACGAACGAGTTGAAGTTCGTGAAGATCAGTGTGTGCGAGACGGTCTCGGTGCAGAAGAAGAAGAACAGTACTGCGGGGAAGGCCACCGACGACGCGGAGAACCCGAACAGCTTCACGAGGAAATACGCCGCGGCGATCAGAGCGATGACCGACACGACGATGAACAGCCAGCGGGCGCGCTCGGGGTCGATGTAGGCCAGCGGCGCCATGAGCAGCGTCCCCGACGGCGGGTAGAGGTAATGCGGGTCGACGGTGTTGTAGTTCTCGCCGTAGACCGCCTGGCCCCGGAGGAACGCCAGACCCGCGTTGTACACCGGGGTGAAGTCGTCGGTCCGGTCGCCGTTGACGCCGAGGATCAGTGAGCGGTGGATGACCAGCAGCACGGTGATCGGCCACAGCGCGAGCGACACGATCCGGGCGGTGTCCATCGTCGGGAACAGCCGCCGCGAGGTCAGGTCGGGTTCGTGGGCAACCGGCACCGACGAACCGTACTACGGCACCGACGGCCGAGGGCGCAGGGGGACGAGGGCGGTCGGACGCGCCGCGGTCCGCCGTGTCCGACCTGATGTCAGGACGGGCAGGCGCCGGTGTCGGGGATCTCGCCGGACTCGACGTACCGCGTGACGATGTCGGCGGCGCAGTCGGAGTGGGCCGCGACCGAGAAACCGAGCCCGTCCCACGTGACGGTGCTGGTCTTCGCGCCCGCCGAGACGAACAGCGGTTCGAGGGCGCCCGCACCGGTGCCACCGTTGATGGTGTCGTAACCGCTGGTGAGCAGGAGGACGGGGACGTCGAAGCCCTCCGGCCGCGGCGCGGCGGGGCCGGCCGGCCACCCCGAGCAGCGCAGCAACGACAGGGCGGTGTCGGTGCCGGTGAACCGGTACTGCCCGCTCCACGACGAGACGAGGCCGCCGATCTCGTTCTGACCCACCGGCTGCGAGGTGTCGTTGCACCGCGACAGCAGCTGTCCGTCGGTTCCGCGGAGTGCGCGGGCCCGGGTGGCGGCCTGTGTCAGCCCACCGACGTCGCCGGCGGCGGCCGACGACAGCAGTCGGGACACCCGGGCCACCGTGCTCGCCCGATCGGTGGTCGTGACCGCGAGTTCGGTGGTGATCGCGCTGAGGACGTCGGCGTCGGAGAGGGTGGCGAGTCGTCCGGAGGCGGCGCGATCGATCAACGACAGGACCGCGGCCCGTGCGCCGGTGCCGAGTGAGCAGTTCGCGGACGCGCAGTCGGTCGCGAAGGTCGTCAGTGCGGCGTCGGTACCCGCGGCGATCTGCTGTGCGCGGTCCCGTGCCGACGCCAGGTAGGCGGGGGGAGTGTCGAGCACGAGCCGTGCGACCCGGTTGCGGTAGAGCCCGGCGTAGGCCAGGGCGACATCGGATCCGGCGCCCACCCCGACGATGCCGATCCGGTCGACACCCCAGATCGTCCGTAGACGTTCGAGGTCACCGGCGGCGTTGGCGGCGGTGTATGCCAGCTGATGCGGGCTGATCGTCTCCGAACAGCCGTCGGAGGCCTCGGCCGCGGTGGTCGCGAGCCGGGTCTGCCGTGGTCCGACACCGCTCGCGGCGTCACTGCTGTCGAACCCGTTGTCCAGCAGGGTGTTGCGCTCGCGCACGGTCAGGCAGTCGAGCGGTGAGCTGGCGCCGGTGCCACGTCGGTCGACCGCGACCAGGGGATGGGAGGCCAGCAGGTTGCGGCCGGGGCTGTTCGCGACGAGGACCGCGGTCAACGCCGACGGGATGTCGCTACCCGAGGTGAGCACCAACGGCGCAGCCGACATCGGGGTGCTGGTGAGTCGCACCCGGACCGCGGCCACGTCGACGGCGTCGATGGTGGCGACGCCGGGGGTGATGCTGGCCTGGAAGTCGGCGCATTCGATGCGCACGTCGGCGGCCGTCGCCGACAACCCGTAGCGACCCGCGACGTCGTCGGGACATGTGCGCCAGCCGAGATCGGTGCGGGGTGCGTTCAGTGCCGGTGCGGCCGGCGCCTCGGTGCTCGCGGCGGGGCCGCCACCACCGCCGCCGTTGTCGATGACGAGACCCGGTCCGGTGTCGGGACCGACGGCACATCCCGCGAGCAGGGCCCCGACGATCGCGAGGACCGCGACCACGGTCGCCGATCGCGGGGACCGGAGCAGGGGGACGCGAGGCATACCGGCGAGCCTAGTCATCGCCGCAGGAGCACTCAGTTGTCGTCGGAGGCGGCGGTGCTCTCGCCTCGTTCGCCCCGCACCCACCGGGTGAAGAGGAATCCCTCGTCGTCGGCGAGCACGTGCGCGCGGCGCAGGCGACGCGTGCCGCCGGTGTCGCCGTGGGTGATGCGCCCGGCGTCCCCGCCGATGAGGGTGGGGCCGGTGGTGAGGCACAGCTCGTCGACGAGGTCGTCGGCGAACAACGCGGCGAGCAGACCGGGCCCGCCCTCGCACAGCACCCGGGTGCGGCCGCGGTCGGCGAGGTGTGCCAGCGCGCGACGCAGGTCGACATCGTCGGTTCCGCAGTCCAGGAGTGTCGCGCCGGCCTCGACCAGTCGGGCACGTCGGTCGGTCGGTGCGCCCTCGTGGGTGAGGACGACGGTGCTCGCCGCGGTGACGCCGTCCTGGTCGGCGTCGAGGTGCAGCGACCCGGACACGATCGCCAGCGTGGTGACCGAGGGGTCGTCGCCCCCGGGGTCGATCGGGCCGTATCCCTCCTGGGTGACCGTGGCCGAGCCGACGAGGACCACGTCGGAGAGGTCACGGAGCAGCCCGAACACCTGTTTGTCGCCGTCACCGCCCAACCCGGCCGAGACGCCGTCGGCGACCGCCGCACCGTCGAGCGAGGTCACCATGTTCGCCCGGACATGGCACGTGCCGGCGTCGGTGGCGGGGTAGGCGTAGAGATCGGTCAGGGCGTCGCGGTCAACTGTGAGCTGAGTCGCTTTCTGCAAGAGGTACACCAGGTCATTTCTACGGCGTCGCTAGTGTCGGCGCATGACCGCACGTCTGAGCGACCGCTCGCCCCAGGTTCCGCCGGAGGAACTGGTGGACGAGATGGTGCCGCCGACGATGTTCGACGAGGTCAGCTTCGACAGCTACATCCCCGACCCGAACGAGCCGTCGCAGTCCGCGGCGGTGGCGAGCTGTCGGCAGTTCGTCGAGCGTGCGCGCGGCGCGCGGGCGGGCAAGCGGAAGCTGTTCGGCAAGAAGACACCCGGGCAGGGGATCGGCTTGTACCTCGACGGAGGGTTCGGCGTCGGCAAGACCCACCTGCTCGCGTCGATCTACCACGAGATGCCCGGCCCGAAGGCGTTCGCGACCTTCGTCGAGGTCACCCACGTCGTCGGCGCGCTCGGTTTCACCGCGGCGGTCGACCGCCTCAGCGACCACAGCGTGATCTGCATCGACGAGTTCGAGCTCGACGACCCGGGCGACACGATGTTGGTGTCGCGGCTGCTCACCGAGCTCACCGCCCGCGGCGTGTCGATCGTCGCGACGTCGAACACCCTGCCCGGCCAGCTGGGCGAGGGACGCTTCGCCGCGCAGGACTTCCTGCGCGAGATCCGCAAGCTGGCGGCGGTGTTCGAGACCGTGCGCGTCGACGGACCCGATTACCGCCACCGCGACCTGCCGCCGGCGCCCGAACCCCACACCGATGCCGAACTGGCCGAGCTGGCGGGCAAGACCGAGGGCGCGACCCTCGACGACTTCGACGAGCTGTGCAAGCACCTCTCGACGCTGCACCCCTCGAAGTACAAGGCGTTGGTCGAGGGCGTCACGCTGGTATGCGTGTCGGGTGTGCACCCGGCCCCTGATCAGACCGTCGCCCTGCGCATGGTGGTGCTCGCCGACCGCCTCTACGACGCGAACATCCCGTTGATGGTCTCGGGCTCCAAGCTCGACGAGATCTTCACCGAGGAGATGCTCGCGGGTGGCTACAAGAAGAAGTACCTGCGCGCGACGTCGCGGTTGCTCGCGCTCTCCCGGTTCGCCGAGTCGACGAACTGACGTCGGCTCCGCTGCGCACGGTCAGCGCAGTGCGCGGACCATCACGAAGTCGCGCTGCTCGTCGCCGTTGAGCCAGAACGACTTACGGCCCACCTCGACGAACCCCGCCTTGCCGTAGAACCGCTGCGCCCTTAGGTTGACGTTGCTGACGCCCAGCCACACCGCGACGCTCCCGCGCTCGCCGGCGGCCGAGACTGCGGTCGACATCAGCTCGTGCGCCACGCCGAGGCCGTGCGCCTGCGGAAGCACATACATCTTCGACAGTTCCGAGACGGGACGTTGCGTGACCACCGCCCGCACCTCGGTGTCGGTCGGCTCGCCGTGCAGCACAAGGGCGTAACCGACGATCGCGCCGTCGACCCGCGCGACCACCACGTCGCGGTCGGTGGCGGTCAGATGATCGCGGAAGTGCGCCGCCGTCAGGTTCTTGCCGATGAAATCGGCCGTGTCGGCGTCGGTGGTGCCGGGCGGACAGGCGAGGGGGAACGTCACCGCCGCGACGTCGGCGAGCTCGGTGGCGTGGTCGGGGCACGTGTCGATGGTGACGATGGCGGCAGGGGGCACGGTTGTAGATCACAACACATCCGTCGCAGGCGAGTCCGGACCCCTCATCGGACATGATCGGCCGGCGATTCGCACACACGGCGTCCACAGGCGAATCGGTCTGTGGACAACGCCTTTGATCGATCACCTCGTGCCACCGGATGGTGGCGCGATGACCACAGACAACTCAGCGCGACCCGCGTCGTTTCCACCCATCGAGACCGCCGGCCTCCCGTTCCACACCGCCGACGAATTGGGGGACCGGTGGCGGGCCCTGATGGGCCCGTTGGGGTTTTCCGAACGTTTGGTGTGGGTGGGCTTCGTCGACCGGGCCCGAGCACTTCGCCGTCCGCTGGTACAACTCGAGGTCCCCGGCCCACCTGATCCGGATCTCGCAGAAGGACTCGTGCATCTACTCAGCGAGATCTGCGACAGGCACGACGTCACCGGGTCGGCGGTGTTGCTCATGCGCCCTGGTGTCGACGGCATCGCCCCCTGGGATCGCGGATGGTCGCGCCAGCTCCACGGCGCGTCCGAGCGGTTCGGACTCCCGATGGAGCCGATGTTCCGCGCCAATGCCGCCGACGTCGTCGAGGTGCCCCCGTCGGTCACCCGCAGATGCTGACGGCGCCACGTCAGTGGGTGTGGGACACCTCAGCCCATTCGGGGAGCGGGTCGTCGAAGTGGCGCCAGGCCTGCGGCCCGGCATTCATCTCGTCGTCGGTGAGCAGGGCCGGGTCGAGGATTCTCGCGGGCGCGCCGAGATCGAGTGCGACGCCGATGAAGACGATCTCCTGTCCGGGTGTCTCGTCGGGCAGCGACGACCACAGCGCGGCGGGCTCCATCACGAGGTTCGGGCCGGCCTGTGACCAGATGGCGACGGTCTCCGGTCGGGTCGCGACCCACAGGAACCCCTTGCTGCGCAGGATGCCGCGCAGGCCCACAAGTGCCTCAGAGAGTCGACGAGGATGGAAGGGGCGGTCGGCGCGGTAGGTGACCGACCGGATGCCGTACTCCTCGGTCTCCGGCGTGTGCCCGCCTGCGAGCTCGGTCGCCCAGTCCGGGTGCGAGATCGCCGCCTCGGGGTCGTAGCGCCCGGTGTCGAGAACCTGGTCGAGTCCGATGACCCCGTTCGACGTCGTCACGATGTGCGCGCGGGGGTTGAGCCGACGGATCGTGGCCCGCACCGCCCCGGCGACCGCCTCGGTCACGAGGTCGGATTTGTTGATCACCACCACGTCGGCGAACTCGATCTGGTCGACGAGCAGGTCGGAGATGCTCCGGTGGTCCTCGGCGGCGGCCTGCAGCGACCGGCCCTCGAGGGAGTCGCCGCGCATGATCTCGGTGAGCAGGGTCGACGCGTCGACCACGGTCACCATGGTGTCGAGCCGCGCGACGTCGCCGAGGCGGCGACCGTCGGCGAACTCCCACTCGAACGTCGCGGCCACCGGCATGGGCTCGGAGATGCCGGTCGACTCGATGATCATCTGATCGAAACGGCCCTGCGCGGCGAGCTCGCCCACCGACGCGACGAGATCCTCGCGCAGCGTGCAGCAGATGCAACCGTTTGTGAGCTCGACGAGCTTCTCCTCGGTGCGGTCGAGGCTGACCGCACCTCGAGGCCCATCGACGAGAGCCGCGTCGATGTTGACCTCGCTCATGTCGTTGACGATCACCGCGACCCTGCGTCCCTCCCGATTGGCGAGCACGTGGTTGAGCAGAGTCGTCTTCCCGGCGCCCAGGAAGCCGGAGAGCACGGTGACGGGCAGGCTGGCTGTGGTCATCCACTGATGATAATCATTGTCATTAAGACTCTGGTTGTGCGGGTGCCCGTCAACCACCCGAACCATCCATCGGACACCGCGGTGCGACCTTCGTCAACCGAGGTGTCCACAGGAGATCGCCCTGTGGACAACGCATTCGACGACACGACCGTCGCCGTCGCAAGGTCGGGGACATGACATCCACCGCGAACGCAGCACACGACCCGATCCCCGATATCGTCACCGCCCTCGACCCGTTCGGGTCGACCGACCAGCTCCGCGATCGGTGGCGAGCCCTGCTCGGTCCCTTGGGATTCAGCGAGCAGACCCTCTGGTTCGCCTTCGTCGACACCCACGGCCGGATCATCCCGGCGCTCAACCAGCTGCCGCTGCCGGCCGTGCCGGACGGTGACCCATGGAGCGGTTGATGGAACGGCTGGCCGACATCATCGACGCGCAGTCGTCGGTGCGCGTCGCGTTCCTGATGACCCGACCGGGGGCCGATGCGATCACGCCCACCGACCTCGAGTGGACGCGACTGCTCACCGATGCCGCCGAACGATGTGGGGTCGACATAGAGCCGGTGTTCCGTGCCAACGCGGCCGACGTTGTCTGCGTGCCGGACCATCCCGTATCGCACCGCTCGGTCGCCTGAGAGGGCGGCGCGGGTCAGTCTCGCGCCCCGAGTCGACGCGCGACCAGCTCCTGCTGGGCACCGCTCTGCAGGAACCGGCGATGGCTTTTGCGCGTGCCCGCACGGAGTTCGGCTATCCGTTCGAGCGCATGACCATGATCGAACCCGTCGGCACCCAGAACGCAGGCGATGACCGTGCTGGTGCGTCCCACGCCGCCCCAGCAGTGCACGTACACCCGGCCGCCGGCAGCGATCTCGGCACGGATGTGAGCGACGATGTCGTCGTAGCCCGCATCGTCGATGACACCGAGGTCAGGGATCGGGAATGCCGATCGGGTGATCGTGTCGGGTAGGAGGTCCACGTACGGACGCAGGCGATCCTGAGGCGTCGTGAGGTCGACGATCGCGGTGATACCTGCTTCGGCGAGGAGGTCGATCTTCTCGCGAGCGGAGTCACGGTCACGATCGCCGGGATACTCGCCCGCGAGCAGTCCGGGTGTGACCCACCAGGCGTGAAGTCGAGTGTCGTGCGGCCAGGACGGGGTGGCGGTCATGCGGTCTCCAGCTCGGTGATCGCGGCGGCGAGACGGGCACCGACGTCCGTTCTGTCCCTGCGCACGATGAGTGATTTCGGAACCGTGAGGGGCTCCACGCACCGTACGAACCGCACCCCGAGGGCCTCGGCGTACAGCTGACGGGCGTGCGTCACGAGGAACACCGTCCACGCGTCGGGCACCGTCGTCAGGGCACTGAGTGCGTCGGCACCGGGGGTCAGGACCTGCAGATGCGGTTCCACCCCCGCGCGGCGGCACGCCGCGATCACGCTGGTGCACAACGGTTCACCGATGGCCCCGACACTCAGTACGAGCGGATGGGAGGCGAGGTCGCCGAGCGTCAGCGAGTCGGCGGACGCAGCAGGATGTCCGGTGGCCACACCGACGACCACGTCGTCGGCGGGCAGCGGGAAGGCCACCAGTTCGGGTCTCGTCGGGGGCGAACGGACGATCGCCGCGGCGAGGTCGCCCTCGGAGACGCGCCGCTCACGGTCATCGCCGGGGACTCCGATCACCTCGATCGGCGATGGCACCAGCCCCTCGCGGATCGAGGCGGCTGCCGCGGTGGCGAGTGCGCCGAGTCCCGTGGACACCCCGATCCGTGTCGGTCCGGAGGCACTCGACGGCGAGAGCGCCCGCCGGGCTGCGGATTCGGTGTCGAGCATCGATCGCGCGAACGGTTCGAATCGTCTGCCGGCCGTCGTCGGCCGCACCGAACGTCGAGAGCGATCGAACAGGTCGGTCCCCAGTTCGCGTTCGAGTCGTGAGATCTGTTGGCTGACCGCCGATTGCACGATCGACAGGGATTGCGCAGCCGCGGTGAAGCTGCCGGTGTCGAGCACCGCGACGAAGTACCGCACCTGCCGGAGTTCCATCGACCCACCCATCAGTTCTCGTGATGAGAGTAATCCCGAAATGCTCGTTGTTCGCGTCCGCGGCGTGCCGTGTGCTGGATCCATGCCTCTCATCGAGATCAACGACACCGTCCTGCACCACGACGACCGCCCCGCCGACCCGGATGCCGCGGACGGCAGGGACATCCTGCTGTTACACAGTTTCGGCACCTCGGCGCGTGTCTGGCAGCCGATGATGCCGATGCTCGGGCGTCGCCATCGCGTGGTCGCCCTCGACGCCCGCAACCACGGGCGTTCGGCCACCACGACCGCGTGTTCTCTCGACGAGAACGTCGCCGACGTGATCGAACTGATCGGAGCACTCGGCCTCGTGCGTCCCCTGATCGTGGGCAGTTCCATCGGCTCGTTGGTCGCGACGACCGTCGCACACCGGGCTCCGGATCTCGTGGGTGCCGTGTCGGTGGTGGGGGGTGCCGGCCATGCCCCGACCGTCGATCCTGATCTGGCATCGGCGATGCGGGCGATGGTCAGCGGACTGCGGGATGATCCTGCCGCGACCATCGCCGCGGTCGTGCCCGGTTGGTTCGGTCCGCTGGTGGGGCCACGGGTACACGACTGGGTTGCCGAGCAGATCGGGGAGATGCGTACCGAGGCCCTGGCGATCGCCGTCGATGCGATCGCCGCGGACCCGCGGGCCGATCTCGCCGAACTGGCCGTTCCGGTGCACTACCTACACGGAACGCTCGACCGCATCCCGGTGGACATCGCCCGCGAGTCCGCGGCGCTGTCGACCTCGGCCACGGTGACCGTGCTCGACGGTGTCGCGCACATGCCACACATCGAGATGCCGGGTTGGTTCGCGGGGTGGCTGGCCGACCGGGCAGACAAAAAGTGAGGCACCCGGATCGGATGCCTCACTGTCTGAAACCTGGTGCGCGATACTGGGATTGAACCAGTGACCTCTTCCGTGTCAGGGAAGCGCTCTCCCACTGAGCTAATCGCGCGGGTATTTAATTGGGAAACGCTCGTGGAGGCGGCGACGGGAATCGAACCCGTGTGCACGGCTTTGCAGGCCGTTGCCTCACCACTCGGCCACACCGCCACGGTGGACTCAATCGCTCTTCCGAGCGGACGACGGGATTCGAACCCGCGACCCCAACCTTGGCAAGGTTGTGCGCTACCAGCTGCGCCACGTCCGCGTGCGCCGCAAACCTTGTGGGCTCGCGGTGCGAAGCGAAACACTATCCGAATCGCGGGCGACCCAACAAATCCGCTGGTCATCGGCGAGTCACCGGGAACATGCGACCGATGAGACGTCGCCGTTTCGGCGGCCCGGACAGGCCGCGGGAGGCCGCGAGGCGTCCGACCTCGATTGGCGGAACGACCCTGTCGTCGTGATAACGTTCTGCGGTCGTCGGCGAGGAACACCACGCCGATCGCGGTCCCGTGGCTCAGTGGAAGAGCGTCCCGTTCACACCGGGAAGGTCGCTGGTTCGATCCCAGCCGGGACCACCCCCGTCTCATCTCGTCCTTTCGGACGGGACACCGAGTGTGTCCGATTCCGTAGGGTTGTCCCCGACGCCACCGTTTCGTTGTGGTGCACACCGGAAGAGTCAGTGAGGACGACGCTGCGATGACCGACCAGCCTGCCGCGATGCCCGAGGGGTCGACCGACGGCGCCCGCACCGACACCGCACCGTCCGGCGATCCCGGTGGGCTGCTGCCCGACGCGTTGCAGCGTCGACGCGACAAGATCGCCGAGAAGCCGACCCTGAATCTCGCCTATCGCATCGCGGTCGGCGTCATCGGCACCGCCGTCCTCGTCGTCGGGATCATCGCGATCCCGTACCCCGGACCGGGCTGGCTGATCGTGTTCGCCGGCCTCGGCATCCTCGCGACGGAGTTCTCCTGGGCGCACCGACTCCTGATCTTCGCCCGCGGCAAGTACGACGCCTTCGCCGACTGGATCAAGGTCCAGCACTGGTCGGTACAGGCGTTGTTCGGGATCTTCACCTTCGCCATCGTGCTGGCCACGCTCTGGCTGCTCGGTGCTCTCGCGCTGGTCGGAGGGTGGGTCGGCTACGACCCGTCGTGGCTGGACAGCCCGATCTTCTGACCGTCCCCCCATCGCCGATACCATCTACAGGCATTCGTCCCGTGGCCGTCCGGCCGCGGGGTTCGTTCCTGTCTTCACCCATGTCGAGGAGTCCGAGTCCGTGCCTGAGAATTCTGTGGTCGCCAGCCCCGCCACGATCCGTGTGCCGGCCGGGACCACGGCGGGCACCGCGCTGCGTGAGGCGGACGCCCCGAACAAGGGACCCGAGGCGGTCGTCGTGGTGCGCGACGCCGACGGTGCGCTGCGCGATCTGTCGTGGGCACCGGCCACCGACACCGACGTCGAACCCGTGATCGCCGCCAGCGAGGCCGGACGCAGCGTCATCCGGCACTCCGCGGCGCACGTGTTGGCCCAGGCCGTCCAGGAGTTGTTCCCCGACGCCAAGCTCGGGATCGGTCCGCCGATCACCGACGGCTTCTACTACGACTTCGACGTGAAAGATCCGTTCACGCCCGAGGACCTGGTCGCGCTCGAGAAGAAGATGAAGCAGATCGTCAAGTCGGGACAGCGCTTCTCGCGCCGCGTCTACGACTCCCTCGACGCCGCCAAGGCCGAACTCGCCTCCGAGCCGTACAAGCTCGAGCTGGTCGACGACAAGGGCTCGGCCGACGACCCCGAGGTGATGGAGGTCGGCGGGGGAGAGCTCACCGCCTACGACAACCTGAATCCCCGCACCGGCGAACGCATCTGGTGCGATCTGTGCCGTGGTCCCCACGTGCCGACCACCAAGTACATCGCCGCGTTCAAGATCACCCGCAGCTCCGCGGCCTACTGGCGCGGTGACCAGGCCAACGCCGGACTGCAGCGCATCTACGGGACCGCGTGGGAGTCGACGGAGGCCCAGGACGCCTACCTCGAGCTGCTCGCCGAGGCCGAGAAGCGTGACCACCGCCGTCTCGGCGTCGAGCTCGACCTGTTCAGCTTCCCCGACGAGCTCGGTTCGGGACTGCCGGTCTTCCACCCCAAGGGCGGCATCATCCGCAAGGAGCTCGAGGACTACTCGCGGGTGCGGCATTCCGCGGCGGGCTACGAGTTCGTCAACACCCCGCACATCACCAAGGGCCATCTGTTCGAGGTGTCGGGTCACCTCGACTGGTACCGCGACGGCATGTTCCCCGCGATGCACGTCGACGAGGAGCTCAACCCCGACGGCACCGTGCGCAAGCCGGGCCAGGACTACTACCTCAAGCCCATGAACTGCCCGATGCACAACCTGATCTTCCGGTCGCGCGGCCGGTCGTATCGCGAACTGCCGCTGCGGATGTTCGAGTTCGGGTCGGTCTACCGCTACGAGAAGTCCGGCGTCATCCACGGGCTCACCCGTGTGCGCGGCATGACCCAGGACGACGCGCACATCTACTGCACGCGTGAGCAGATGGCCGGCGAGCTGACGTCGCTGCTGACCTTCGTCCTCGATCTCCTCAAGGACTACGGCCTCGACGACTTCTACCTCGAGCTGTCGACCCGCAATCCGGAGAAGTCCGTGGGGTCCGACGACGCGTGGGAGGAGGCCACCGCGACGTTGGCTCAGGTGGCCGCCGATTCCGGGCTCGACCTCGTCCCCGATCCCGGTGGCGCCGCGTTCTACGGCCCGAAGATCTCGGTGCAGGTCAAAGACGCCCTCGGGCGGCACTGGCAGATGTCGACCATCCAGCTCGACTTCAACCTCCCGGAGCGTTTCGAACTCGAGTACACCGGCAACGACGGCGCCAAGCACCGTCCGGTCATGATCCACCGGGCGCTGTTCGGTTCCATCGAGCGCTTCTTCGGCGTCCTCACCGAGCACTACGCGGGCGCGTTCCCGGCGTGGCTGTCGCCAGTGCAGGTCGTCGGCATCCCCGTCGCCGAGGACTACGCCGATCACCTCGACGGGGTGATCGCGAAGCTGCGGGCGCACGGCATCCGCGCCGAGGTCGACCGTTCCGAGGACCGGATGCAGAAGAAGATCCGCAACCACACCACCGGTAAGGTCCCGTTCATGATGCTCGCCGGCGACCGCGACCAGCAGTCCGGTGCTGTCAGCTTCCGGTTCCGCGACGGCACCCAGGTCAACTCGGTTCCGGTCGATTCCGCGGTCGCCGCGGTGGCCGACTGGATCACCACACGGCGCAACGAATCGCCCACCGCGGAGTTCTTCGCCGCCCTCGCACCCGCACCCGCCGGCGACTCGTGACCGGCGAGCAGATCCACGACAGCGGCGCCGGAGAGCCGGACCGGTTGTCGCGGTTGTGGAGTCCGCACCGGATGTCCTACATCACCTCGTCGATCAAGGAACCGAGCTCGGGTTCGGCGAACTCGACGCACCCGTTCATCGACATCCCCACGATGTCCGACGAGGACGGGCTGGTCGTCGCGCGCGGTGAGAGCGTGTACGCCGTGCTGAACCTGTACCCGTACAACCCCGGGCACTCGATGATCGTGCCGTATCGGCAGGTCGCCGACCTCGAGGACCTCACGCCGCAGGAGAGCGCGGAACTGATGGCGTTCACGCAGCGACTGATCCGCGCGATCAAGTCGGTGTCGCGGCCGCACGCGTTCAACGTCGGACTCAATCTCGGTGCCGCGGCGGGTGGTTCACTCGCCGAGCACCTCCATCAGCACGTCGTGCCGCGATGGGGCGGCGACGCCAACTTCATCACCGTGATCAGCGAGACGAAGGTGATGCCGCAGCTGCTGCGCGACACCCGGGTCCTGCTCGCCGATGCGTGGACGGCTCTCGAGGACTGACATGGCCAGATTCCTCTCCATCACCGGTCGCGCGGGGATGTCCAAGATCACCGTGCCGATCGCGCGGGTGTTGCTGAAGGTCGGTCTGACCCCTGACTCGATGACCGTCATCGGCACCGTCGCATCGGTCGCGGCGGCGGTGACCCTGTTCCCGATGGGTCACCTGCTCGCCGGGGCGCTGGTCATCTGGCTGTTCGTCATGTTCGACATGATCGACGGGGCGATGGCCCGCGAACGCGGCGGCGGCACGCGCTTCGGCGCCGTGCTCGACGCGACCTGCGACCGCATCGCCGACGGGGCGATCTTCGCGGCGTTGGGCTGGTGGTGCCTGCAGACCGAGGACCATCCGGTGCTGTTCGTCGGGATGATGATCTGCCTCGTCACCTCGCAGGTCATCTCGTACGCGAAGGCGCGCGCGGAGGCCAGTGGACTCGACGGGAACGGCGGGCTCATCGAGCGTCCCGAGCGGCTCATCATCATCCTGGTCGGAGCCGGGTTCAGCGAGCTCGGCATGCCGTGGCTGATCGATGTCGCCGTGTGGCTGCTGGCCGTCGGCAGCGTCGTCACCGTGGGACAGCGGATGCTCTCGATCTCGAATTCTCCCGGGGCCCGCGACCTGCTGCCCATCGGTCGCCCCGCCGACCCCGAGACCACGAGCGGTCCCGGACAGTCGACCCCGGAGTCGCCCGCGTGACCTTCGGCGAGCGCGTCGCCGACCTCGGGTACGGCGCAGGCTGGTCGGTGGTCCGCCGGCTGCCCGAGGCCCGGACGCGCCGCGCCTTCGAGTCGGCCGGCGCACGCATCGGATCCCGGGGAGGCCCGGAGCAGTTGCGGCGGAACCTCTCCCGCGTGCTCGGCGTGACCCCCGAGGCGGTGCCCGAGTCGTTGATGCGCGAGGCCATGCGCTCCTACGCCCGGTACTGGTTCGAGGCGTTCCGGTTGCCGGCGATGGACTTCGCCACCGCGGCTTCCCGTGTGTACGTGGCGCCGGACGATCTCGCGCACTTCACCACCGCCTACGACCAGGGCAAGGGCGTCGTGTTCGCGCTGCCGCACAGCGGCAACTGGGACATGGCCGGGGTGTGGCTGGTGCAGCAGACGGGCCAGTTCGCCACCGTGGCCGAACGACTCAAGCCCGAGTCGCTGTTCGAGAAGTTCGTGGCCTACCGCGAGAGTCTCGGTTTCGAGATCTTCCCGCTCAGCGGTGGCGAGCAACCCCCGTTCGGTCTGCTGGCCGAACGGCTGCGGGCCGGTGGGGTGGTGTGTCTGCTCGGCGAACGCGACCTGGCACGACACGGGGTGCCGGTCACCTTCTTCGGAGAACCCACGCGGATGCCGGCGGGCCCGGCCAAGTTGGCGATCGAGACCGGTGCCGCTCTGATGCCGGTCCACCACTTCTTCACCGACGGCGCGTCCTCGCAGATCCTGTGCGACCCGCCGGTCGATGTCAGCGGGGGGGTCGCCGACGCGACCCAGCGGGTGGCGAAGGTGTTCGAACGCAACATCGCCGCGCATTCGCAGGACTGGCACATGCTGCAGCCCCTGTGGGAGGCCGACTGGTCGGCCGAGCGGCGGGACCGGATCCACGGGGAGACCGGACGATGACGGGGATCGTGCGGCGATGAGAATCGGGATGATCTGCCCGTACTCGTTCGACACCCCCGGCGGCGTGCAGGCGCACGTGGTGGAACTCGCGCAGGTGTTCATCGAGCGCGGCCACACCGTGAGCGTCCTGGCCCCGGCCGCCGACACCTCGGCCCTGCCGGACTACGTCGTGTCGGTCGGACCGGCGCTGGCCATCCCCTACAACGGCTCGGTGTCGAAGGTGAACTTCGGGCCCGCGGCCTACCGCCGTCTGCGTACCTGGATCCGTGACGGCGACTTCGACGTGTTGCACGTCCACGAGCCGAACGCGCCGAGCATCTCCATGTTGTCGCTGTTCGTCGCGCAGGGTCCGATCATCACCACCTTCCACACCTCCACCACGAAGTCGTTGTGGCTCAGCACCTTCCAGGGAATCCTGCGTCCGTATCACGAGCGGATCATGGGCAAGATCGCCGTGTCGGAGCTCGCGCGCCGCTGGCAGATGGAATCGCTGGGCTCCGACGCCGTCGAGATCCCCAACGGAATCCACGTCGACGCCTTCGCCGAGGCGACACCGCTCGAGGGCTTCCCCCGCGAGGGCCGGTCGATCCTGTTCCTGGGCCGCTACGACGAACCCCGCAAGGGCATCGACGTGCTGATGCGAGCCCTGCCGCGCATCGTCCGATCGTTCCCCGACATCACCGTCCTCGTCGTCGGCAGTGGCCACGAGCGGGCGATGCGCCGACGTGCGGGCGCGCTCGCCGACCACCTGGTGTTCCTCGGGCAGGTCGACGACGCGACGAAGGCGCGGGCGTTGGCGTCGGTGGACGTCTACTGCGCGCCCAACCTCGGCGGCGAGAGCTTCGGCATCGTGCTCGTCGAGGCGATGGCGGCCGGCGCGGCGGTCATCGCGAGTGACCTCGACGCGTTCCGCCGCGTCCTCGACGACGGCCGCGCCGGACGACTCGTCCGCGCGGGGGACCCGGCCGCACTGGCGTCGGGTGTCATCGAGGTCCTCGCCGACGACGACACACGGCAGCAACTGGTCGCCCGGGCACAGCAGCGCGCCCGGCGGTACGACTGGTCGCGGATCGCCGACCAGATCCTTCAGGTCTACGAGTCGGTCACCGTCGGCTCGGGGAAGGTGTCGGTCAGCGACTGACACCCGCCCCGGCTCGCACCGGGCGCAACGACCGATCACTCATCGAAGGGGCAGATGATGACAATTTCAGCTGTGACGATCCTGATCGTTGCCATCGTGGTGGCGATCGTGTCCGTCGGCATCGGATGGATCTACAAGACGGCGAACCGTCTCGACCGACTCCACGTCCGCGTCGACCTCGCGTGGCAGGCCCTCGACGCCGCCCTCGCACGGCGCGCGGTGGTCGCCCGCACCATCGGGGCGGGCCTCGGCGCCGACGGCCGCGAGCTGATCGCGAGCGCCGATCGTGCCGAGCGGGCCGACCGTGCCGACCGCGACCTGGCCGAGAACGAGGTGTCGGCCCAGCTCGCGAAGGTCGACTCGTCGACGCTGCGGGCCCAGTTGGTCGCCGAGCTCGCCGACGCCGACACCCGCGTCATGATCTCGCGCCGCTTCTACAACGATGCGGTCCGCGACACCCTCGCGCTGCGCGGGCGCGGCCCGGTGCGGTTGCTGCGCCTCGGCGGGACCGCTCCCGAGCCGCGGTACCTGGAGATCGTCGAGCGCGTGTCGGGCTGAGCTCCGACGAGCTCAGCCGATGTGATCACCATCATGATCGTCATCGGTGCTGGTGACCGCGCCGGAGGCCACGGCGGGACGCCGCCGGTGGTGGGCCTAGAATTACCCGACACCCCACTGCGGGTTCACCGGTCGTGGCCGCCGCGACCGAGGGAGTACGTACGTCAGGAGACATGACAGTGACCAGCGAGGCAACCACCGAGCACGATCAGCCGACCGGTGCCGGGACGGCGCGCGTCAAGCGCGGTATGGCCGAGATGCTCAAGGGCGGCGTCATCATGGACGTCGTCGACGCCGAGCAGGCGAAGATCGCCGAGGACGCCGGTGCGGTCGCGGTCATGGCCCTCGAGCGCGTTCCCGCCGACATCCGTGCCGAAGGTGGCGTGTCGCGGATGAGCGATCCCGACATGATCGACGGCATCATCGCCGCGGTGTCGATCCCGGTGATGGCCAAGGCCCGCATCGGTCACTTCGTCGAGGCCCAGATCCTGCAGAGCCTCGGCGTCGACTACATCGACGAGTCGGAGGTCCTGACCCCCGCCGACTACACCCACCACATCGACAAGTGGCGCTTCACCGTGCCCTTCGTGTGCGGTGCGACCAACCTCGGCGAGGCGCTGCGGCGTATCTCCGAGGGAGCGGCCATGATCCGTTCCAAGGGCGAGGCCGGCACCGGCGACGTCTCCAACGCCACCACCCACATGCGCACCATCGGCGGCGAGATCCGTCGCCTCACCTCACTGTCGGCCGACGAGCTCTACGTCGCCGCCAAGGAACTGCAGGCGCCCTACGACCTCGTGGTCGAGGTGGCCCGTCTCGGACGCCTCCCGGTCACCCTGTTCACCGCCGGCGGCATCGCGACCCCCGCCGACGCGGCAATGATGATGCAACTCGGCGCCGACGGTGTGTTCGTCGGATCGGGGATCTTCAAGTCCGGGAACCCGGCCGAGCGTGCGTCGGCGATCGTGCAGGCCACCACCTTCCACGACGACGCCGATGTGCTGGCCAAGATCTCGCGTGGCCTGGGGGAGGCGATGGTCGGCATCAACGTCGAGCAACTGCCCGTCGGTCACCGACTCGCCGAACGAGGCTGGTAACCGGTAGCCGCGGCGCACACGCGGGGGTGCAGGAGCGGGTGGCGACGATGACGACGGGCGGGCGGTGACGATGGCAGCGATGACGACGGTGCGCGATTCCGCGGCCTCGGGGTCCCACGAGGTCGGCGGTTTCGGGATCGACTGGGCCGCGGTCAGCGACGTCGGTCTGGTCCGTGAGGCCAACGAGGACGCGGCTCTGGTGACCGATCGGCGCTACCTGCTGGCCGACGGCATGGGCGGTCACGATTGCGGTGAGATCGCCAGCGAGGCAGCACTTGCCGCACTCGGCGCCGTCGAGCCGACCGATCTCACGACCACCCGCGACGCAGTCCTCGACGCCCTGCGGACCGCCGCGCACGACATCGGCGCCATCGACTCGGCCAACGGTCGGCGGGCGGGCACCACTGTGACCGGTGCACTCATCGTCGACTACGAGGGCGCCCCGCACTGGCTGGTGGTCAACATCGGCGACTCGCGCACCTACCGGTGGTCGGACGCCGTCATCGAGCAGGTGACCACCGACCACTCGCAGGTCCAGGAGCTGATCGACGCGGGTCATCTCACCCCGGAACAGGCTCGTGTCGACCCCCGTCGCAACGTGATCACGCGCGCACTGGGCGCGGGGATGGACGCCCAGGCCGACTTCTTCGTGTTCCCGGTCGTCGCCGGCGACGTCGTGCTGATCTGTTCCGACGGGCTCACCGGCGAGTTGCCCGATTCCGAGCTGGAGGAGATCATCGCCGAGCGCGCCGCGACACCGGACTCGCTCGCCGCCGAACTGGTGTCGGCGACCCTGGCCCTCGGCGCTCGCGACAACGTCACCGTCGTCGTCGCGACGGTTCGTCAACTGGGAGAAGAGGACTGATGGCCACGATCGAGGAGATCCTGGAACTCGAGCCGATCGACGCCGACATCTACCGCGGCAAGGCCTACACCAGCCAGCTGCTGCGCACCTTCGGCGGCCAGGTCGCCGGGCAGGCGTTGGTCTCGGCCACCCACACCGTCGCACCGGAATACCGCGTCCACTCCCTGCACGGCTATTTCCTGCGCCCGGGCAACCCCGACGAGCCGACGATCTTCCTCGTCGACCGGATCCGCGACGGCCGCTCGTTCTGTACGCGTCGGGTGACCGGCGTGCAGGCGGGCGAGGCGATCTTCACGATGTCTGCGTCGTTCGGGGTGCCGTCGGAGGGGCTGGTGCACCAGGACGAGATGCCCCCGGCGCCCGACCCGGACACGCTCGAGGACCCGTTCGAGACACGCACCGAGGCACAACGATCGGTGTTCCGTGAGTGGGAGAACTTCGACATCCGGATCGTCCCGGCCGATCAGATGGTCCGCGCCGAGCGCTTCGCCGCCCAGCAGCGGGTGTGGTTCAAATACCGCCACCGGCTGCCCGACGACCAGGTGTTCCACGTGTGCACCCTGGCCTACATGAGCGACATGACGCTGCTCGGCTCGGCGAAGGTCGCCCACCCCGATTCCAACCCCCAGTCGGCGTCGCTCGATCACGCGATGTGGTTCCTGCGACCCTTCCGCGCCGACGAATGGCTGCTCTACGACCAGACGTCGCCCTCCGCCGAGGACGGTCGCGCCCTCACCCAGGGCCGCATCTTCGACACGAGCGGCCGGATGGTCGCCGCGGTCACCCAGGAGGGTCTGGCCCGGGTGGGGCGCACCATGCCGACTGATCAGCACGCCCGACAGGGGTGAGCAGCACCGATCGGAGGCCGACGATCGGCGTGCTGGCCCTGCAGGGGGACGTCCGCGAACACGTGGCCGCGCTCGAGGCCGCCGGGGCCATCGCCGTCACGGTCCGCCGACCCGCCGAACTCGACGCGATCGACGGCATCGTCATCCCGGGCGGCGAGTCGACCACCATGAGTCGACTGCTCGACCTGTTGGACCTGCTGGTGCCGCTGCGGACCCGACTCGCCGCGGGCATGCCCGCCTACGGTTCGTGCGCGGGCATGATCCTGCTGGCGTCCGACGTCCTCGACACCCGCCCCGACGCGCACCACCTCGACGCCCTCGACATCACGGTGCGACGCAACGCCTTCGGACGTCAGGTGCAGTCGTTCGAGACCGACATCGACATCACCGACGTCCCCGGCGGGCCGATGCGGGCGGTGTTCATCCGTGCGCCGTGGGTGGAGGCGACCGGCGCGGGGGTGACCGTGCTCGGGCGGGTCCCCGACGGCCCCGCGGCCGGACGCGTCGTCGCGGTGCGGCAGGGCTCGGTGGTCGCGACGTCGTTCCATCCCGAGGTCACCGGCGATCTGCGCATCCACCGCTATTTCACCGACATCGTCGCCGCAGGCGCCTGACGTCGACGGAACGGCCTGGCCCGGCGGGTAACATCGCTTCTCGCAGCATGACGTACGGCACGCGCGGACTCCACGGCGCGGCCAGGAGAGAGGGGCACCGGCGATGAGCGGCCATTCCAAGTGGGCCACCACCAAGCACAAGAAGGCGGTGGTCGACGCCAAGCGCGGCAAGATGTTCGCGAAACTGGTGAAGAACATCGAGGTGGCGGCGCGCACCGGTGGCGGCGATCCGTCGGGCAACCCGACGCTCTTCGATGCCATCCAGAAGGCGAAGAAGTCCTCGGTGCCCAACGACAACATCGAGCGCGCCCGCAAGCGCGGCGGCGGCGAGGAAGCCGGCGGCGCCGACTGGCAGACCATCATGTACGAGGGCTACGGCCCCAACGGTGTCGCCGTGCTCATCGAGTGCCTCACCGACAACCGCAACCGTGCCGCGGGCGAGGTGCGTACCGCGATGACCCGCAACGGCGGGAACATGGCCGACCCCGGGTCGGTCTCCTACCTGTTCACCCGGCGCGGAGTGGTCACGCTGGAGAAGGCCGACCAGACCGAGGACCAGGTCCTCGACGCCGTTCTCGAGGCCGGGGCCGAGGAGATCACCGACCTCGGCGACTCCTTCGAGATCATCAGCGAGCCGACCGACCTCGTGGCCGTGCGCACCGCACTGCTGGAGTCGGGGATCGACTACGACTCGGCCGAGGCCAGTTTCCGTGCGTCGGTGGAGGTCCCGGTCGACGCCGAGGGTGCACGCAAGGTGTTCAAGCTCATCGACGCACTCGAGGACTCCGACGACGTGCAGAACGTCTACAGCAACGCCGACATCAGCGACGAGGTCCTCGCCGAGCTCGACGAGGACTGATCAGACGATCCCGCCCACCGCGGGGCGGTCCGGGTGGTCGTAGCGGACGCTGATGTCGGCGAGGTCACCGACATCGGCGGTGTGTTCGACGAGGGCGTCGACCGTCCAGCGGTCGGCGTCGGGCGTGCGGCGGCCGAGCGCGGCCGCACTCATCTCGAGGCGGACCGTCGGTGACAGGGCCAGACCGCGTCCGAGCAGCATCGGTCCCGCGATGATCAGCACCTGGTCGTCCGTGGCTGTGGTCGGCCGATCCCGCGGCGAGCGGTCGGTCGCCTCGTCCCACAGACGCGGCAACCAGGAGCCCGAGCGATGGACCGCGGTGATGACCTCGCGGTCGAGGGCGGCGTAGTCGAACCACATGGTCCGGTAACTCTCGGTGTCGGTGTGGCCGAATTCCTTCCGCACCGACGCCGGACGCACGTAGTCGCCGAGCGCGACCACCGCCGCGGCCCGCCCGGTCGCGCGCAACGCGGCGGTGACACGCTCGGCGAGGTCGGTCGGACGCGCCGCGTCGGCGCCGTCGACACCGGCCACGACCACCCCGGGGCGTCGGGTGATGACCTCGACACACAGGTCGACGAGGGCGTCAGGGGTGGTCGGACGGTAGGTGGGCATCGGCGTCCATTGTGTCGTGTCGATCGGCGACGACGTCGGCCCGGACCGCTAGTATCTCGAACAGTTGTTCGTCTGCGGCGGGAGAATGCGTGCGTGTCATGGGAGTCGATCCCGGCCTGACCCGGTGCGGTATCGCACTCGTCGAGTCCGGTGGGGGCCGGGCGGTCACCGCGCTCGACGTCGACGTCGTGCGCACGCCGTCGGACATGGATCTCGCCGAACGCCTTCTCGCGATCCACACCGCCGCGGTCCACTGGATCGAGACCCACCGCCCCGACGTCGTCGCGGTGGAGCGGGTCTTCGCGCAGAACCAGGTGAGCACCGCGATGGGGACCGCGCAGGCCGGCGGCGTCGTCGCGCTCGCCGCCGCCCAACACGGCATCCCGGTGCGCTTCCACACCCCCAGCGAGGTGAAGGCCGCGGTGACCGGTAGCGGTCGCGCCGACAAGGCGCAGGTCACCACGATGGTGACCCGCATCCTCGGGATGCAGACCAAGCCGCAGCCCGCCGACGCCGCCGACGCCCTCGCCCTGGCCATCTGTCACTGCTGGCGAGGACCGATCGCCGAGCGTCTCGCGGCCGCCGAGGCCCGCGCCGCGGTGCAGGTGGCCGCGGCCCGGGCCGCCGTCGCGCGTGCTGCCGCGGCCGACGCCGACCGTCGCGCGAAGGTCGCCGCGAACAGGACCGCACGGTGATCGCGTCGGTACGCGGCCCCGTCCTGCACATCGCGCTCGACCATGCCGTGATCGACTGCGGCGGTGTGGGTTACCGCGTTCTCGCCACTCCGTCGACGCTGTCGTCGTTGCAGCGGGGGAGTGAGGCGACACTCCTCACGGCGATGATCGTGCGCGAGGACTCGATGACGCTCTACGGGTTCACCGAACCCGACGCGCGGGATCTGTTCGCGCTGTTGCAGACCGTGACCGGGGTCGGGCCCCGTCTCGCGATGGCCACCCTCGCAGTGCTCGAACCCGCTGCGCTGCGGCGCGCGCTGGCCGATTCCGACGTCAAGGCGCTGTGCACGGTCCCGGGTATCGGCAAGCGCGTCGGGGAGCGGCTCGTGGTCGAACTGCGCGACAAGGTCGACCGGACGGGCGCGACACCGGACTCGGGTACCGGTGTCGTGGCCTCGATGAGCGTCGGAGATCAGGTCGTCGAGGCCCTCGTCGGTCTGGGCTTCCCCGCGCCGGCTGCCGAACGCGCCGTGGCCGCGGTCCTCGCCGACGAACCCGACGCCGACTCCGCCCGCACGCTGCGCACCGCGCTGGCCTCCCTCGGCCGGGGCGCGCGATGAGCGAGGACACCTTCGGTGGCGCCGGCGACCCCGGATCGTCCACCGACGACCGCGACGTCAGCCCGTTCACCGTCACCTCCGACGGCGACCTCGACACCAACCTCCGTCCACGCAGCCTCACCGACTTCATCGGCCAGCCCCGGGTCTGCGAACAGCTCGAACTGGTGCTCGCCGGTGCCCGCGGTCGCGGAGGCACGCCCGACCACATCCTGCTGTCGGGGCCCCCGGGCCTGGGCAAGACATCGTTGGCGATGATCATCGCCGGCGAGATGGGCGCGGCCATCCGGGTGACCTCGGGACCTGCCCTCGAACGCGCCGGTGACCTCGCCGCGATGCTGTCGAACCTCGTTGAGGGTGACGTCCTGTTCATCGACGAGATCCACCGCATCGCGCGCCCCGCCGAGGAGATGCTCTACCTCGCGATGGAGGACTACCGGGTCGACGTGGTGGTGGGCAAGGGCCCCGGGGCCACGTCCATACCGCTCGACGTCGCCCCGTTCACGCTCGTCGGGGCGACCACCCGCTCGGGGTCACTGACCGGTCCGCTCCGTGACCGGTTCGGGTTCACCGCGCACATGGAGTTCTACGAGCCCTCCGAGCTGCTGCGGGTCATCACCCGTTCGGCGGGGATCCTCGGGGTGCGCCTCGACCACGAGGCGGGCGCGGAGATCGCCGGGCGCTCCCGCGGGACCCCGCGTATCGCCAACCGCCTGCTGCGGCGGGTGCGCGACTACGCCGAGGTCCGCGGCGACGGACGCGTGACCCTCGAGGTGGCCCGCGCGGCGCTGCGGGTCTACGACGTAGACGAGCTGGGTTTCGACCGGCTCGACCGCGCCGTCCTCGGTGCCCTGGTCAAGGGCTTCGGGGGCGGGCCGGTCGGTGTGTCGACGCTCGCGGTCGCCGTGGGTGAGGAGCCGGCGACCGTCGAGGAGGTGTGCGAGCCCTTCCTGGTCCGGGCCGGGATGATCGCGCGCACCCCCCGGGGACGGGTGGCGACGGCCGCGGCCTGGCACCACCTCGATCTCACCCCGCCGGCGGGCGCGCTGAACGCCTCGTTCGGTGTCCGTGTCCGCGATGACGGCGACTCGCTGTTCGGCCCCGAGTTCTGACGCGCCTCATCGGTCCGGTGAGGCACGAAGATTCCCGGCGGCAGGCGTCGAGATGGCACACTGGATGATCGAGCGTGGCGGCCGCCACGCCCTCGCGCACCGTCTGCCCCACGCACACGTGGGAGTTGCGGCGGTGACCCTCCCGACCCGGCCGCTGCCACACGCACAGCCGGACAACACCAAGGATTGACCCACCACCATGGAACTGCTCTTCCCGATCGTCCTCGTCGTCCTCGTCGGCTTCATGTTCCTGTCCGTGCGCCGTCAGAAGAAGGCCGCCGCCCAGGTCCAGGAGATGCAGGACGCCTTGCAGCCCGGCGCCCGCGTGCAGACCACCTCCGGCATGTACGGCACCGTGGTCGGCCTCGCCGACGGTGTCGTCGACCTCGAGCTGGCGCCCGGGGTCGTGGTGCGCTGGAACCGCCTCGCGGTCCGTGAGGTCGTGCACGCCGACGATCTCGCCGGATCGTTCCCCGGCGCCGACACCACGCCGGCCGACGCGTTCGACGAGGACGACGACACCGGCTACGACGCCGACGTCGACCGTCCGATCACGCTCGACAAGAAGGCCGACAGCGACAGCTGATCGAAACCGCCCCGGCCGGCCACGTAGCCTGTCCTGCGGGCCGCCGGGGATCAACCGGTGGCGAAACAGTCCATCCGAGGAGTCGTAGCACCCGTGGCACCGTCCAAACGTGAGATCCCGCCTGTGCGGTTGTTGAGCGTCTTCCTGTTGTTGATGGTCATCGTCTACGCACTGGTGTTCTTCACCGGCGGCGGCAAGCCCGAGCCGAAACTGGGCATCGACCTGCAGGGCGGTACCCGGGTCACCCTGACTGCGCGCACCCCCGACGGCAGCGCGCCGCAGAAGGACCAGCTCGACAAGGCCAAGCAGATCATCGAGCAGCGCGTGAACGGCCTCGGTGTGTCCGGTTCCGAGGTGATCACCGACGGCAACAACCTCGTGATCACCGTCCCGGGCACCGACGGCCGTCAGGCCCGGACCCTGGGACAGACCGCGCGCCTCTACGTCCGCCCGGTGGAGAACGTGCAACCGGCGACCCCGCAGCAGGCGACGCCCGCCCTGGCGGGGCAGACCGCGGCGCAGGCGATCGCCGCCGCCAAGGCGCTGCGTCAGGCTCCCGGCGGCGACGCCGCGGCCAACCAGGCGGCCGTGTCGAAGCTGACCGCGCAGATGGCCAAGACCGACTGCAACCCCCGCAACACCGACCCCTTGCAGGGCAACGACGACCCGAGCCAGTACCTCGTGGCGTGCTCGCAGGACGGGGCGCAGGTCTACCTGCTCGCTCCGCAGATCATCGACGGCCGCGACATCGCCGACGCCACCGCCACCACCAGCTCGCAGGGCGGCGCGTGGATCGTGCAGGTCGAGTTCCGCAACGCCGCGCGCGATTTCTGGCCCAAGTACACCGGCGCCAACATCGGCAAGCAGACCGCCTTCACCCTCGACTCCCGGGTGGTGAGCGCACCGCAGATCCAGGGCGCCATCACCACCCCGACCACCGAGATCAGCGGTAGTTTCTCGCAGTCCGGCGCGAAGGACCTCGCCAACGTCCTCAAGTACGGGTCGCTGCCGCTGTCGTTCAAATCGTCGGACGCACAGACCGTCTCGGCCACGTTGGGCCTGTCCTCGCTGCGCGCCGGGCTGATCGCCGGCGCGATCGGTCTCGTCGCGGTGCTGCTCTACGCCCTGCTCTACTACCGCATGCTCGGGTTCCTGACGATGCTGTCGCTGATCGTCGCCGGGATCATGGTCTACGGGATCATGGTCCTGCTCGGCCGCTACATCGGCTTCACGCTCGACCTCTCGGGTATCGCCGGCCTCATCATCGGTATCGGCATGACCGCCGATTCGTTCGTCGTCTACTTCGAACGAATAAAGGACGAGATGCGTGAGGGACGCAGCTTCCGGTCCGCGGTTCCCCGCGGTTGGGCCCGCGCCCGCCGCACCGTCTGGTCGGGCAACGCGGTCAGCTTCATCGCCGCCGCCGCCATCTATTTCCTGGCCATCGGTGAGGTCCGCGGGTTCGCGTTCACTCTCGGTCTGACGACCATCCTCGACCTCGTCGTGGTGTTCCTCGTGACCCATCCGCTGGTCGCGCTGGCCAGCCGGTCGTCGTTCCTGTCCAAACCATCGGTCAACGGTCTCGGGGGTGTCTCCGAGGTCGCGAAGGAACGCCGCCTGGCCGCCGCGCAGTCGGGTGCCGGTGCCGCCGCATCGCAGAAGGAGAGCGTCTGATGAGCGACGACACCACCGGGTTCGACACCCCGACCGACGACCGCGCCAGCGAGGCCCGCAACAACGAGATCGCCAAGCGTCACTCGCTGCTGAGCCGCCTCTACACCGGCACCGGTGCGTTCGAGATCGTCGGCAAACGCAAGATGTGGTACATCGTCAGCGCCGTGATCATGCTGATCTGCGTGCTGAGCATCGTGTTCCGCGGATTCACCCTCGGCATCGATTTCGAGGGCGGGACCCAGATCTCGTTCGCCTCGACCCCTCAGACCTCCACCTCGGCGGTCGAGAAGGCGTTCTCCGACGCCATGGGCACCGACCCGCAGACGGTGCAGACCGCCGGGTCGGGATCGAGCGCGACCGTGCAGATCCGCACCTCGACGCTGTCGCAGGCCGACACGGAGAAGATCACCGCCGCACTCGTCGAACGGTTCGGCCCCCAGCTGACCGCCGACGACATCAACTCCTCCGATGTGAGCTCCACCTGGGGTGGCGAGATCACCGAGAAGGCGCTCATCGCGCTCGCGGTGTTCCTCGTCATCGTCCTGATCTACATCGCGGTCCGCTTCGACCGGGAGATGTCCGCCGCGGCCATGGCCTCGCTGATCTTCGACATCGTCTGCACCGCCGGCGTCTACTCGCTGGTGGGCTTCGAGGTGACCCCGGCGACCGTCATCGGTCTGCTCACCATCCTGGGCTTCTCGCTCTACGACACCGTGGTGGTGTTCGACAAGGTCGAGGAGAACGTGCGGGCGGTCCTCAAGACGACCCGCCGGACGTACGCCGAGCAGGCCAACCTCGCCGTCAACCAGACGCTGATGCGATCGATCAACACCACGGTCATCTCGGTACTCCCGATCATCTCGCTGATGATCGTGGCCGTGTGGCTGCTGGGTGTGGGCACGCTCAAGGACCTCGGTCTCATCCAGCTCGTCGGCGTCGTGGTCGGTGCCTACTCGTCGATCTTCTTCGCCACCCCGTTGCTGGTCACGCTCAAGGAGCGTCGCGGCGAGATCAAGAAGCACACGGAGAAGGTGTTGGCGCGCCGGGTGCGCATCGACGCCGGTCTCACCGAGCCGGAGCTGGCCACCGCGTCGGCCACGTCGCGGTCGGCCGGCTCGGACGAGCGCCCGTCGGGCAAGCGTCGCAGAAGCCGATGACCGAGACGATCGAACGGGCGCGGACGGCGATCGCCGACCACACGCGTCTGGTGCCCGATTTCCCGTCGCCGGGTATCCAGTTCAAGGATCTGACGCCGGTGCTCGCCGATCCCGCCGGACTGGCGTCGGTCACCGCAGCGCTGGCCTCGGTGTCCGGTGACGTCGACCTCGTGGCCGGCATCGACGCCCGCGGGTTCCTCCTCGGTGGCGCCATCGCGTTGCACAGCGGTCTCGGTGTGGTGGCCGTCCGCAAGGCCGGCAAGTTACCGCCGCCGGTCCACTCGGCCACCTACGACCTCGAGTACGGCTCGGCATCGCTCGAGATCCCGGCCGACGGCCTCGACCTGCGTGGGCGGCGGGTCTTCGTCGTCGACGACGTGCTCGCCACCGGTGGCACCCTCAACGCGGCCATCGGGTTGTTGCTCGACGCCGGTGCGATCGTCGCCTCGGCCGCGGTGGTCATGGAGATCGACGGGCTGCCCGGCCGCGCCGCGGTGGCCTCGGCGCACCCTGATCTGACGCTGACCGCGCTCACCACCGGCTGAGGACTACCATCGCCACCAGCGCCGCGACCACCGGACGTCGGTGTTCCGACGGCGAGTCGAGGAGGTGCGTGTGACCGATCAGCCCGACGTGCGCGAGACCGACGGGGCGTCGCTCGACGTGGCCACCGACACCGACCCCCATCCCGCGGTGAGCACCTCCGCGCCGGTCGGGTCGTCGACCTCGCGCCGCGTGCGTGCCCGCCTCGCGCGCCGGATGACCGCCACCCGCAACCCGATCCGCCCGGTCCTCGAGCCCCTCGTCGCCCTGCACCGCGACCTCTTCCCGAAGGCCGACGTCGCGGTCCTGCAGCGCGCCTACGACATCGCCGACCAGTATCACGACGGTCAGTTCCGCAAGTCCGGTGACCCGTACATCACCCACCCGCTCGCCGTCGCCACGATCCTCGCCGACCTCGGCATGGACACCACCACCCTGGTGGCGGCACTGCTCCACGACACCGTCGAGGACACGGGCTACAGCCTCGAGGCGCTGGGTGCCGAGTTCGGTGACGAGGTCGCCCATCTCGTCGACGGCGTCACCAAACTCGACAAGGTCGCCCTCGGCAACGCAGCCGAGGCCGAGACCATCCGCAAGATGATCATCGCCATGGCGCGCGATCCGCGGGTGCTGGTCATCAAGGTCGCCGACCGCCTGCACAACATGCGCACCATGCGGTTCCTGCCGCCGGAGAAGCAGGCACGCAAGGCCCGCGAGACCCTCGAGGTCATCGCGCCGCTGGCCCACCGGCTCGGGATGGCGACGGTCAAGTGGGAGCTCGAGGACCTCTCGTTCGCGATCCTGCACCCCAAGCGCTACGAGGAGATCGTGCGTCTGGTCGCCGACCGCGCCCCGTCGCGCGACACCTACCTCGCGAAGGTGCGCACCGAGATCACCAAGGCGCTCACCGGATCCCGCATCGACGCCACCGTCGAGGGACGACCGAAGCACTACTGGTCGATCTATCAGAAGATGATCGTCAAGGGCAAGGAGTTCGACGACATCCACGACCTGGTCGGCATGCGCATCCTGTGTGAGCAGATCCGGGACTGTTACGCCGCCGTGGGCGTCGTGCACTCGTTGTGGCAGCCGATGGCGGGCCGGTTCAAGGACTACATCGCCCAGCCGCGCTACGGCGTCTACCAGTCGCTGCACACCACCGTGATCGGCCCGGAGGGCAAGCCGCTGGAGGTGCAGATCCGCACCCGCGACATGCATCGCACCGCCGAGTTCGGCATCGCCGCGCACTGGCGTTACAAGGAGACCCGCGGCCGCAACGGCGCCAAGCACGTCGACGACGCCAACGAGATCGACGAGATGGCCTGGATGCGACAGCTTCTCGACTGGCAGCGCGAAGCCGCCGACCCCGGCGAGTTCCTCGAGTCGCTGCGCTACGACCTCGCGGTCAAGGAGATCTTCGCGTTCACACCCAAGGGCGACGTCATCACGTTGCCCGCCGGTTCGACCCCGGTCGACTTCGCCTACGCCGTGCACACCGAGGTCGGGCACCGCTGCATCGGTGCCCGCGTCAACGGCCGCCTCGTCGCGCTCGAACGCACGCTGGAGAACGGCGAGGTGGTCGAGGTGTTCACCTCCAAGGCGCCCAACGCCGGTCCCTCACGGGACTGGCAGGGCTTCGTGGTCTCGCCCCGCGCCAAGACGAAGATCCGGCAGTGGTTCGCCAAGGAGCGTCGTGAGGAGGCGCTCGAGGCGGGCAAGGACGCGATCACCAAGGAGGTCCGTCGCGGCGGACTCCCGTTGCAGCGGTTGATGAGTGCGGAGTCGGTGGGCTCCATCGCGACCGAACTGCGCTACGCCGACGTCTCCGCGCTCTACACCGCCATCGGCGAGGGCCACGTGTCGGCTCGCCACGTCGTGG
This sequence comes from Williamsia sp. Leaf354, assembly GCF_001424365.1. NCBI lineage: Bacteria > Bacillati > Actinomycetota > Actinomycetes > Mycobacteriales > Nocardiaceae > Williamsia > Williamsia sp. Leaf354. The sequence continues at coordinate 400,090 of NZ_LMPL01000002.1, read as the reverse complement.
GTCGACTGGTCGCCGCACTCGGTGGTCTCGACGACGCCGAGGAAGAGCTGGCCGAACGTTCGACGCCGTCGACGATGCCGACGCGCACGCGACAGACCGGTGACGCCGGGGTGCTCGTGCCCGGTGCCGAAGGTGTCGTGGCGAAGCTCGCCAAGTGCTGTACGCCGGTGCCCGGCGACGAGATCCTGGGGTTCGTGACCCGCGGTGGCGGCATCAGCGTCCACCGCACCGACTGCACGAATGCCGATGCGCTGCAGGAGCAGTCCGAGCGGATCATCGATGTCACCTGGGCGCCGTCGCCGTCGTCGGTGTTCCTCGTCGCCATCCAGGTCGAGGCACTCGACCGGTCCCGACTGCTGTCGGACGTGACGCGCGTGCTCGCCGACGAGCGGGTGAACATCCTGTCGGCGTCGGTCACGACGAGCCGCGACCGAGTGGCCATCTCGAAGTTCACCTTCGAGATGGGTGATCCCAAGCATCTGGGTCACGTGCTCAACGTGGTGCGCAACGTCGAGGGCGTCTATGACGTCTACCGCGTCACGTCGGCGTCCTAGAGGGACCACGTCGACCGGCCGACCATGAGGTCGACCGGTCGCCGCGAACGGTCAGCTGACGGTGGCCTTCTCGATCTCGACGGCCAGCTTCGGCTTGCCGTCGCCGGGGGTCGGTGCGTAGGTGACCGCGCCGGTGGTGGGGTTCTGGGACGGTTGGATACCCGGGGTGACACCGCCCTTGTAGACCTTGTCGAGCACCGCGAGCCCCGCGCTGTCGACCTTGCCGATGACGCTGTAGTTCGCCGGGAGCTCACTGTCGTTGATGACCAGGAACATCTGCGCCGAACCGGTGTTGGCGCCCGTGGCCTGGCCGCCCTGACCGGGGGAGTAGCTGTTGGCGATCGCGACCGTGCCGCGGGGGTAGACGACCGACTCGGGCACGCCGAGCGACGCCATCTGCGGGTCCTGCGGGATCACCTTGAGATCGGTTGGGAACTCGTCGGGGCTCGTCCATCCCGGGGTGCCGGCGCCGGTGGCGGTCGGGTCGCCGCACTGCAACACGGCGATCTTCCCCGTCCCGCCCTCGGTCATGCGATGGCACTGGGTGTTGTCGTAGTACTTCTGCTCGATCAGCGACGCCACCGCGGCCACATTGCACGGCGCCGACGCCCGGTCGAGCTCGATCGGGATGGTGCCCTGGCTGGTGGTGAAGGTGGCCGTGAGGTCGCCCTTCTTGAGCTCACGGTCGGCGGGGATCGTGGCAGTGCGCTGCTTGGACTTCCCGGCGGTGAAATCGGCGACGAACTGCTTGGCGCGGGCCAGCTGCTCACCGCTGAGGTTCGGCGGGATCGGCGGCGGCTGGGAGAACGGGTTCGCGTCGGCGGGGATCGGTGTGTAGGCGCACGCGGTGTAGCGGGCCTTCTCACGGTCGTCGAGAACCTTGTTGGTCACCAGGGTGCCGACGGTGGCGATGACGGCCACGGCGACAACCACCGACGTCGTGACCACGATGATCTTGCGGCGACGCGCGGCCGCCTGCTGCGTACCGAGCCGATGCTCGAGCTTGCGCTTGGCCTCGGCTCGCCGCTGCTCGTTGGTCATCTGCTCACCGCCGACCTCGGGTTCGTTCGACGTGTTGTCCGAAGCGTTGTCTTTGCCGGTTGGGTCGCTGGGCACAGCCGCGATACCTCCATCGATGACCACTGGGACGCCGTGTGCGTCGTCGACGCACGGCTCGTGAGGAGGTGACGTCAGCCACCTCTGCCGCCTGCGAGTCTGCCAGCCGACCCTGTGAGGACCTCTCAGGGGTGGGCGCGGACGTCGGGCGTGTCCCATGGCCGCGGCGCGAGAGCACCGTTCACAGCCGCCTTTGCGATGATGGACCGATCAACCGAAGGAGCAGCAGTTGTTGATCACCGGTTTCGCCGCGGGCATGTTCGCGACCAACTGTTACGTGGTCGCGGACCGTCCCGGTGCCGAGGCCGTCATCATCGACCCCGGCCAGGACTCGGCCGCGAGTGTCCGTGCCCTGCTGGCCGAGCACTCGCTGACACCGGTCGCGGTGCTGCTCACGCACGGTCATCTCGACCACACCTGGGACGCCGCGGTGCTGTGCGACGAGTACTCGATCCCGGCCTACATCCACCCCGCCGACCGGCACATGTTGGCCGATCCGGCGTCGGGGATCGGCCCGGCGTTGGCGTCGGTCATCGGCGGGATCGTGTTCCGTGAACCGGAGAAGGTCATCGAGTTCGTCGACGGCGAGCCGGTCGATCTGGCGGGGATCGGTTTCGACGTGGATCTCGCGCCCGGCCACACACGGGGGTCGGTGTTGCTGTCGACCCTCGCCGACACCGGCGACGGCACGTTACCGGTGTGCTTCTCCGGCGACGTACTGTTTGCGGGGTCGATCGGGCGTACCGATCTGCCCGGGGGCGATCACGAGCAGCTGCTCCGCAGCATCGCCACCACGCTGTTGACCCGCAGCGACGAGACCCAGGTGCTGCCCGGACACGGGCCGCAGACCAGTGTCGGTCGCGAGCGGGCGGTCAACCCGTTCCTCGTCGGTCTCCCCGGCGTCGACGACAGCGCCGAGAACGGACCGAGGAAAGGACGACACGGACTGTGAGCTCTGTGTTCCAGGCGCCGCGCGGCATACCCGACTATCTGCCACCGAACTCGAGCCGGTTCCTTGCCGTCCGCGACGAGTTGACCCGGGCGGCGCGACTGGCCGGCTACTCGCACATCGAACTCCCGGTGTTCGAGGACACCGCGCTGTTCGCCCGTGGTGTGGGGGAGTCGACCGACGTGGTGTCGAAGGAGATGTACACCTTCGCCGACCGCGGCGACCGTTCGGTGACGTTGCGTCCCGAGGGCACGGCCGGGGTGATGCGGGCGGTGCTGCAGCACGGGCTCGACCGGGGGCAGCTGCCGATCAAGCTCAGCTACCACGGTCCGTTCTTCCGCTACGAGAAGCCGCAGACCGGTCGCTACCGCCAGCTGCAGCAGGTCGGTGTCGAGGCCATCGGTGTCGACGACCCGGCCCTCGACGCGGAGGTGATCGCCATCGCCGACGAGGGGTTCCGCAGGTGCGGCCTGCGCGGATATCGCCTCGAGATCACGACCCTCGGTGACGACACCTGCCGGCCCGCCTATCGGGAGGCGTTGCAGCAGTTCCTCTTCGGGCTCGATCTCGACGAGGAGACACGTCGGCGTGCGGAGATCAACCCGCTGCGTGTGCTCGACGACAAGCGGCCCGAGATCAGGGCGGCCACCAACGACGCGCCTCTGATGATCGACTTCCTCTCCGATTCGGTGCGCGAGAACTTCACGGTCGTGCGCGGCCACCTCGACCGGCTCGGCGTCGCCTACGAGGTCAACCCGCGGCTGGTGCGAGGTCTCGACTACTACACGAAGACCACGTTCGAGTTCGTCCACGACGGGCTCGGCGCACAGTCGGGTATCGGTGGCGGTGGACGCTACGACGGGTTGATGAGTCAGCTCGGCGGCAAGCAGGAGCTCTCCGGCATCGGGTTCGGGCTCGGAGTGGACCGCACGGTTCTCGCCCTCGATGCCGAGGCCGTCCCCGACACCACCTCGGCGCGGTGTCGGGTCTACGGCGTCCCGATGGGGGAGGCCGCGCTCGCCCGACTCGTCGTGATCGCCGGCGAACTGCGGGCCAAGGGTGTCAGCATCGACATCGCCTACGGCGGCCGGGCACTCAAGGGCGCCATGAAGGGAGCCGACCGCTCGGGCGCACGACTGGCGTTGGTGCTCGGCGATCGTGAGCTCGAGTCCGGTCAGATCGAGATCAAGGATCTCGCCGACGGGTCGCAGCGCACCGTCGCCCTCGACTCCGTCGTCGACGACGTCGTCGCCACGGTCGGCTGATCAGGCCCTAGTCGGTGGTCCCGGCCACGCCGCTCGGCAGCACGTCGAGGCTCACCCCGCCCAATCGCAGTGCGCGCGAGTGGAAGTCGCGCAGTGTTCGGTCGGGGTTGGCCCGGAGGTAGTCGTCGCGGGTGCGTTCCCACACCCGCTGCCCCAGGGCGTACGACGGTGCCTGACCCGGCCAGCCGAGATAGCGGTTGAGCTCGAAGCGCAGCACGTTGCGGTCCATCGCCACCGCGTCGCACAGGAACTGCCACGCCTTGTCGGCGTCCCAGATGCCGCCGCCGACCGAGTCGGGAGCGCGCAGTCCACAGTGCACGCCGATGTCGACGACGACGCGGGCGGCGCGCAGACGTTGCGAGTCGAGCATCCCCATGCGGTCGCCGATGTCGGTCAGCCAGCCGAGTTCGTCCATCAGCCGTTCGGCGTAGAGCGCCCAGCCCTCTCCGTGCCCGGAGGTGAACGAGGCCAGCTTGCGCCACCGGTTCAGTTCGGGGCTGATCATGGCCTGGCCCAGCTGCAGGTGATGCCCGGGGACACCCTCGTGGAAGACGGTGGTCGTCTCCTGCCAGGTGTGGAACACCGTCTGCTCCGGCGGCACCGACCACCACATGCGGCCCGGTCGGGTGAGGTCCTCACTGGGCATCGTGTAGTAGATGATCCCGACCGCCGACGGCGCGAGACGGCACTCGAGCGCGGTGAGACCGTCCGGGATGTCGAAGTGGGTCCCGGCGAGTCCGCTCGTGGCCCGGTCGGAGAGATCCTGCATCCACGCGACGAAGGCGTCGCGATCGGTCATCTGATAACGCGGGTCGTCGTCGAGGGCGGCGAGCGCACCGGCGACCCCGGCGCCGGGGGCGATCTGCTCGGCCAGTGTCTCCTGTTCGGCGACGATCGACTGCAGGTGATCGAGGCCCCAGGCGTAGGACTCGTCGGGATCGATGTCGGTGCCCACGAACTCCGCCGAGTGCAGCCGGTAGCGGTCGCGGCCCACACCGTCGTGCCCGACTGCGTGGGGGAGCACCTCGGTGGTGAGGACCTCGCGCAGTCGATCGAAGGCCTCGGCGGCGGCGGGTCGGGCGCGGTCGAAATCGTCGGTGAAGGCGGGTGAACCGGCGAGTGCGGTGGCCACGTTCGTCCAGATGGCGTCGACCGCCTCGCCCGACTGGGCCGCGACGAGCTCGACCTGACGTCGTGCCACGGGTTCTCCGCGACCGACCCGATGGCGCAGACCGGCCACGATCGAGTCGACGCACCCCGGGATGGCACGGACACGTGACAGCAGCACCGACCGGTCGTCGTCGGAGTCGGTGCCCATGAGGTCGAACACGTCCCGCATCGCCTGCAACGGCGACTCGATGACGTTGACCTCGCCCACCCGGAGCCCGGCGTCGTCGACGGCGAGTCCACGGCCGAGCTGATCGGTCATCGTCGCCACGGTCACGCGGTCGACGTCATCGACCGGGGTCGCCGCGGCGAGCGCGCGCAGGGTCTCACGTGCCAGGTCCGACCGTCCGGCGATCGCGTCGGGGGAGTAGTCGGTGAGTGCGTGGTCGTTGCCGCGCACGCCGGTGAGGGTGGAGAACACCGGATCGGCGGCACACGACCGCGCGAGGAAATCGTCGGCGATGGCGTCGACGGCGGTGGAGGTGCGGGGCGTCTCGGGACCGGTCATGAGCCCATGCAATCAGACCGACCGCAGTTGGGCAGGAAACGACCGCAGTTGGGCACATAACGACCGCAGTGGGGCACCGGATCGCTCCGTCGCGTGCCGCGGAGCCCAGCCGGCGCGTTACGTGCCCAACTGGTGTCGTTACGTGCCCAACTGGTGTCTTTAGGTGCCCAACTGAGGTCTTTAAGTGCCCAACTGAGGTTTTAAGTGCCCAACTGAGGTCCTACAGGCGGTTGGTGGAGAAGGTGTCGCAGCTCGCGGGGTCGCCGGAGCGGTACCCGGTGGTGAACCAGCGCACGCGCTGATCGGCCGAACCGTGTGTCCAGCCCTCGGTGTCGTTCTTTCCCGACAGGGTGTCGTCGCCGATCGCCTTCGCGGTGGTGATCACGTCGTCGATCTGCTCGCTCGTGAGCGGCTCGAGCATCGCGTCGGGGCCCTTGTCGGCGTGTTCGGCCCACACGCCCGCGTAGCAGTCGGCCTGCAGTTCCAGCCGGACCGAACCCGAGGTGGCGCCGCGGGATCCGAGCCGCTGGGCCTGGTCCATGGTGCCGAGCAGGTTCTGCACGTGGTGCCCGAACTCGTGGGCGACGACGTACTCCTGGGCCAGCGGGGCGTTGCTGCCCCCGAGCTGATCGGACAGTGTCGTGAAGAAGGTCGGGTCGAAGTAGGCGGTCTTGTCGCCGGGGCAGTAGAACGGGCCGACCGCGGAGGTGGCGGAACCGCAGCCGCCGGTGGTGATCGCGTCGGCGAAGATCACCGTCTTGGGCTTGGTGTACCCGTCGACGAGGGTCGGCCACACCTTGTCGAGGCTGTTGGTGGTGGCGACGATCCGACAGATGGTGTCGGTGTTGGCCTTGGCGATGGTGCAGCTGTCGATCTGGCTCTGGATGGCGGTGTTCGTCCCCGACGAGTCGGACGTCCCCGACGAGACGCTCGACGTCGAATCGCCGTCGCCGCCGAGGATGTCGCCGGGATTGACGCCGAACAGCACCGCCACGATCGCGACGATCAGGCCGGCACCGCCGCCGAGCGCGATGCGGCCACGTCCGCCGCCACCGCCGCCGGAGACCCCGCTGGTGTCGAGTGGACCGTCACCCTGGAACGTCATCGCTCTCCTGTCGCCTGCGCACGACTGCGAAACGCATTCGTGTTCGGAGGATGATCCTACGTAGGATCACGACCGTCGAGGCGACCCTCGGCACCACCTTTTCCATGAGAGGACGCCCGTGCTGCGCACCCATTTCGCCGGATCTCTGCGAGCCGACAACGATGGCGAGACCGTCACCGTCGTCGGATGGGTGGCGCGCCGTCGTGATCACGGCGGGGTGATCTTCATCGATCTGCGCGACAGCTCAGGGCTGCTGCAGGTCGTGTTCCGCGACGAGCAGGTCGCCGACATCGCCCACCGCCTGCGCGCCGAGTACTGCGTGCAGGTCACCGGCGTCGTCGAGACCCGTCCCGAGGGCAGCGAGAACGCCAACCTCGCCTCGGGCGCCATCGAGATCAACGCCTCGGAACTGACCGTGCTCAACGAGTCGGCTGCACTGCCGTTCCAGCTCGACGAGTCGCCCGGCGAGGAGGCACGCCTCAAGTACCGCTACCTCGACCTCCGCCGCGAGGGCCCCGCCGCCGCCATCCGGCTGCGCTCGAAGGTCAACGCCGCCGCGCGGGCCGTGCTCGGCGCCCGTGACTTCGTCGAGGTCGAGACCCCGACCCTGACCCGTTCCACCCCCGAGGGTGCCCGCGACTTCCTCGTGCCGGCGCGATTACGTCCGGGGTCGTTCTACGCGCTTCCGCAGAGCCCGCAGCTGTTCAAGCAGCTGCTGATGGTCGGTGGCCTCGAGCGGTACTACCAGATCGCGCGCTGCTACCGCGACGAGGACTTCCGCGCCGATCGACAGCCGGAGTTCACCCAGCTCGACGTGGAGATGAGCTTCGTCGACCAGGACGACGTGATCGCCCTGGCCGAGGAGATCCTGGTGTCGCTGTGGGAGCTCATCGGCTACACCGTCCCGACCCCGATCCCGCGGATGACCTACGCCGAGGCGATGCGCCGCTACGGCAGCGACAAGCCCGACCTGCGGTTCGACCTCGAACTCGTCGAGTGTGCGGACTTCTTCTCCGACACCCCGTTCCGCGTCTTCCAGGCCGAGTACGTCGGCGCCGTCGTGATGCCCGGTGGGGCGAGCCAGCCCCGTCGCCAGCTCGACGCCTGGCAGGAGTGGGCCAAACAGCGCGGCGCCAAGGGCCTGGCCTACGTCCTCGTGGGCGAGGACGGCACCCTGGGTGGACCGGTCGCCAAGAACCTGTCGGACGCCGAGCGCGACGGGCTCGTCGCCCACGTCGGCGCGAAGCCGGGGGACTGCGTGTTCTTCGCCGCCGGACCGACCAAGGCGCAGCGGGCGCTGCTCGGCGCCGCACGCGGCGAGATCGCCCGCAAGCTCGACCTCATCGATCCCGCCGCCTGGGCCTTCACCTGGATCGTCGACGCCCCGCTGTTCGAGCCGACGGCCGACGCGACCGCCACCGGCGACGTCGCGGTGGGCTCGGGTGCCTGGACCGCGGTGCACCACGCGTTCACCTCACCCAAGCCCGAGTCGCTCGAGAACCTCGAAGCCGATCCGGGTGCGGCACTCGCGTACGCCTACGACATCGTCTGCAACGGCAACGAGATCGGTGGCGGCAGCATCCGTATCCACCGGCGCGACGTGCAGGAGCGCGTGTTCGCGCTCATGGGCATCGACAACGCGCAGGCGCAGGAGAAGTTCGGATTCCTGTTGGACGCCTTCGCGTTCGGCGCTCCGCCGCACGGCGGCATCGCCTTCGGCTGGGATCGCATCACCGCACTGTTGGCCCACGAGGGGTCGATCCGTGAGGTCATCGCCTTCCCGAAGTCCGGTGGCGGCGTCGACCCGCTGACCGAGGCCCCCGCACCGATCACCCCGGCGCAGCGCAAGGAGTCGGGCATCGACGCACCGCCGCCGAAGCCCGCGGCGCAGGCGCAGACACCGCCTCCCGCCACCGCCTGATCGACACTCGTCACCCGTGCTGCACCTGCGGATCATCGCGCCGGACCACTGCGCCGGCGACGTGGTGACCCTGCTGCGTGAGGCTGTCGGTGTCACCCACCTGATCGTCCACCCGGGTGCGGCGGTCGAACCGGCGGGCGATCTGGTGGAGGCCGACATCACCCGCGAGGCGGTCAACGACGTCCTCGACGACCTGCTCGCGCTGGGACTCACCCACGACGGAGCCATCACCATGGAGCCGCTCGACACGGTGATCTCCGATGCGGCCGTGCGTGCCGAGAAGGATGCGCCGGGCGACCCCGACGACGCCATCATCTGGGAGGAACTGACCCGTCGGACGCGTGAGGACGCGACGCTCAGCGTCACCTTCGTCACGTTTCTGACCCTGGCGTGCCTCCTCGCCGCGGTGGGTGTCATCACCGATTCGCCGGTGACCGTCGTCGGCGCCATGGTCGTCGGACCCGAGTTCGGACCGCTCGCCGGTATCGCCGTCGGGTTCGTCCGTCGCCGCTTCGACCTCGCACGCCGGTCGGTCTACGCACTGCTCCTCGGGTTCCCGGTCGCCATGGTCGTCACCGGCCTGGCCGCCGTCCTCGGCGAGGCGACCGGAACCGTCGACATCACCGACGTGACCTCCGCCGACCAGGTCGACTTCATCTATCAGGTCGGTCCGTTCTCACTGGTGGTCGCGATCCTGGCCGGGGCCGCGGGGATGCTCTCCCTGGTGTCGGCGAAGTCCGCCGCACTGGTCGGGGTGTTCATCTCGGTGACCACCGTCCCGGCCGCGGGCTACGCGGTGGTGGCCGCGACGCTGGGCCAGTGGCGCGTCGCGGCGGAGTCGACGGCACAGCTCGCGGTCAACATGGTCGGCATCGTGGTGGCCGGGGTCTGCGTGCTCGCGGTGCACCGTCTGCTGGCCCGTCGGCGCGCGGCGACAACCCCGGATCTGTGATGGGATCGTCTGCGGTGCGTCGGTTCGCGACGCGGCCGCAGGTGACGGACAGGGGTACACGGCGTTGACCATCAAGGTGGCACTGGAACACCGGACGAGCTACTCCTTCGACCGGCCGGTGAAGGTGTACCCCCACGTGGTCCGACTCCGCCCCGCACCGCACTCCCGGACCCCGATCGAGGCGTACACGCTCGCCGTCGAGCCTGCCGGTCACTTCGTGAACTGGCAGCAGGACGCATTCGCGAATTATCAGGCGCGGCTGGTGTTCCCGGAGCCGACGACGTCGCTGAGCATCACCGTCGGTCTGGTCGCCGACCTCACCTCGATCAACCCCTTCGACTTCTTCATCGAGGACTGGGCCGAGGATTTCGGGTTCACCTACCCCGACGCGATGCGCACCGACCTCGAGGCCTACCTGCGTCCGGTCACCGACTCCACGCCGGGTCGCCACAGCGCCGGCGGTGGCGATGACGCAGACGACGACAGCCCCACCGTCGCGCAGTGGGTGGCCGATCACCGCCCGACCGGACCGATCCGCATCATCGACTTCCTGGTCGCGGTCAACCGCGCCCTGCGCGACGACGTGAACTACACGGTCCGCCTCGAGGCCGGGGTGCAGAGTCCGGAGTACACGCTCACCAGCGCCATCGGATCGTGTCGCGACTCGGCCTGGCTGATGGTGGCGATCCTGCGTCGCTTCGGACTGGCCGCGCGATTCGTGTCCGGGTACCTGGTCCAGCTGACGTCGGACGTCAAGTCGATCGACGGTCCGTCGGGGCCGTCGGCCGATTTCACCGATCTCCACGCCTGGACCGAGGTGTTCCTGCCCGGTGCCGGATGGGTCGGCATGGACCCGACGTCGGGTCTGTTCGCCGGCGAGGGCCACATCCCGCTGGCCGCGACGCCGTCGCCGGGCGGCGCGGCGCCGATCACCGGTGCGACGGGCCCGTGCCACGCGACGATGGACTTCTCCAACGTCGTCACCCGCTTCCACGAGGATCCGCGGGTCACGTTGCCCTACACCGACGATCAGTGGCGCCGGGTCGTCGACCTCGGGGCCGTGGTCGACACCCGCATGCGCGAGCGCGGCGTCGGTCTGACGATGGGTGGCGAGCCGACGTTCGTGTCGATCGACGACCAGACCGCGCCGGAATGGACCACCGCCGCCGACGGCCCCGACAAGCGACGACTGGCGTCGGTGCTGGCCGGTCGGCTGCGTCCGATCTACGCGCCGACCGGGCTCGTGCAGCGCAGCCAGGGCAAGTGGTATCCCGGAGAACCGTTGCCGCGCTGGCAGATCGGTCTGCTCTGGCGCACCGACGGCGAGGCGCTGTGGCATCAGCCGGAACTGCTCGCCGACCCCTGGGCCGACGCCGAGACGGCCGCCGCGTCGATGTCGACGTCGGTGACCCGTCCCGACGCGGGCTCGGCGGAGGTCACCGGGGCGTTCATGGACGCGGTCGCCGACGCCATCGGCGTCACCCGCGATGCCGTACAGCCCGCGTTCGAGGATCCTCTGCTGCGCCTGGCCGAGCTGCTCCGCAGCCCCGAGGGCGAACCGACCGCGATCACGACCGAACCCGACGCCGATGACGACGACCCGACCGCGGGGTTCCGCGGACGCGGCCGCGACCTCACACCGATCGACGACGGCACCGCCGCGCGTCGGGAACTGTTGGCACGGCTGGACGAACCGGTCACCGCGCCCACCGCGCACGTGCTGCCGGTGAGCCGCACCGAGGACGACACCGCCTGGGAGAGCGCGGCCTGGACCACCCGACGCGGTCGCCTCGTCCTCACCGCGGGTACGAGCCCCGCGGGGCTGCGACTCCCGCTCGACTCGCTGTCGTGGGGTCCGGCGCCGGTCACCTTCGAGGCCGATCCGACGGCGCCGGCCGCTCCGTTGCGCATCACCGCGCCACCGTTGCCTCCCACACCGGGCGTCGCCGACGACGAGGACGACACCGAGGAGACCGACACCGAGGCCGAGTCCGACGAGAGCGTCGAGGACGATCCCGCGGACCGTCCGGTTCCCCGGACCGCCCTCGTCGCCGAGATCCGCGACAACGTCCTCTACGTGTTCCTCCCGCCCACGCAACGGCTCGAGGAGTTCGTCGATCTCGTCAGCGTGATCGAGACCGCCGCGACCGCGATCGGTCGGCCGGTGGTGGTCGAGGGCTACGGACCGCCCGCCGACGGGCGGGTCCAGTCACTCACCGTCACCCCCGATCCCGGGGTGATCGAGGTCAACATCCAGCCCACGGCGTCGTTCGCCGAGCAGTCGACCCTGCTGGAGACGATCTATCGCGAGGCACGCCACGCCCGACTCGGCACCGAGTCGTTCGATCTCGACGGCAGTCACGGCGGTACCGGTGGTGGCAACCACATCACCCTCGGTGGATCGACCGCGGCCGAGTCGCCGATGCTGCGCCGACCCGACCTGCTGGTGTCGATGCTGAGCTACTGGCAGCGTCACCCGTCGCTGTCGTACCTGTTCTCCGGCCGGTTCATCGGCACCACCTCGCAGGCGCCACGCGCCGACGAGGGGCGGGAGAGTGCGCTCTACGAGATGGAGATCGCGTTCGCCGAGATCGACCGTCTCACCGGCGAGGACGGTGACGCGAGCCCGTGGACGGTGGACCGTGCGCTGCGGCATCTGCTGACCGACATCACGGGCAACACCCATCGGGCCGAGTTCTGCATCGACAAGCTCTACAGCCCCGATTCCGCGCGCGGACGCCTCGGGCTGCTCGAACTGAGGGCGTTCGAGATGCCGCCGCACCATCAGATGGCCATGGTGCAGTCGTTGCTCGTGCGGAGTCTGGTGGCCTGGTTCTGGGACCACCCCTTCCGTGGTCGACTGGTCCGCCACGGCGCCGACCTGCACGGCAAGCACCTCCTGCCGCACTACGTGATCGCCGACATCGCGCAGGTGGCCGAGGACCTGCGTGAGGCGGGCCACGAGTTCGACACCGCATGGCTCGATCCGTTCACCGAGTTCCGTTTCCCGCGCCTGGGCACGGTGCAGATCCGCGACCAGGAGATCGAGCTGCGCGGGGCGATCGAGCCGTGGAACGTCCTCGCCGAGGAGTCGACCGCCGGCGGCACCGCCCGGTATGTCGACTCGTCGATCGAGCGCGTGCAGGTGCGGGTGCAGGGCAGTGACGACGACCGGTTCATCCTCACCTGCAACGGTTTCCCGTTGCCGCTGACGCCGACGGGTCGCCCCGGCGAACGTGTCGCGGGCATCCGGTTCCGGGCCTGGCAACCCCCCAGCGCGCTCCACCCGACCGTGGGGATCGACTCACCGCTGGTGTTCGACATGGTCGACACGTTCTCGGGCCGGTCGGTGGGCGGTGCGACCTATCACGTCATCCACCCGGGTGGCCGGGCCTATGAGCGGCCGCCCGTCAACGCCGTCGAGGCCGAATCGCGGCGCAACGGCCGCTTCGAGGCGATCGGCCACACCCCGGGCCCGGTCGACACCGCGGCGCTGCGCGAGATGGCGGCGCGCCTCGCGACCGACCTCGGCGTGCCGACGATCCTCGACCTGCGGCGGGCGCGTACGGTCCTGCGGTGACCTCGGTGCACCCACCCTCGCCGCCCTCCGGGCGACCCGCGCAGGTCTCGGCCGTGGTCGACCGGTATCGATCCGACCGCTTCGGACTCTTCGACCCCGATCGCGTGCGGGGTGGCGGCGCCGACGCGTCGATCCCGTACGACGAACTCATCGACGCCGACGGTGCCGTGCGTCCCCATTGGGACGGCCTCGTCGACGGCGTCGCCCGCACCGGTGAGGCCGGTCTGACCCGCACCGCGACCCGTCTGCGGACCATGGTCGCCGACGAGGGCATCACCTACACCCCGACCGGCGATCGTGTGGCGTCGCCGACCGCGCCGCCGCAACCGGCGCAGCTCTGGGAACTCGACAGTGTGCCGCTCGTCGTCGACGGAGGTCAGTGGGCGGCCCTGGAATCCGCTGTGGCGCAACGCGCGGTGCTGCTCGACCGACTGCTCGTCGACATCTACGGCGAACGGCGCACACTCACCTCGGGCCTCGTAGCCCCGGAGATGGTGTTCGGGCATCCCGGCTACATCCGCAAGGCGGCGGGTCTCGGCAACCCCGGCCCCCACGCACTGTTCCTGCACGCCACCGACATCGGACGCACCGCCGACGGCTCGCCGGTGGTGTGGGCCGATCACACCCAGGCCCCGTCGGGCATCGGCTACGCCATCGCCGACCGCCGGCTCACCTCCCGCGCGCTGTCGCGGGCATTCGGCCGCGTGGGGCCGAGGGCGATGACCACCTTCGCCGGCACGTTGCGGCTCGCCCTCTTCGACCACGCCCCGCCGGGCGCCGACGACCCGACGGTCGTCGTGTTCAGCCCGGGCTCGTTGTCGGAGACCGCGTTCGACCAGGCCTACGTCGCCTCACAACTGGGCTTCCCGCTCGTGGAGTCGGCCGACCTTCTCGTCGTCAACGGCGTCGTCTACATGCGGTCGCTGGGCAGTCTCAAACGGGTCGACGTGATCCTGCGGCGCGTCGACGCCGCGTTCTGCGATCCGCTCGACCTGCGCACCGACTCACGGCTGGGGGTCGCGGGACTGGTCGAGGCGATCGCGCGCGGCAACGTCACCGTCGTCAACACCCTGGGCAGCGGGGTCCTCGAGAACCCCGCGCTGCACACCGTGGCCGAGCGTCTGTCCCGGGCACTGCTCGACGAGGACCTGCTGCTGCGTCCCGTCGAGACATATTGGGCCGGTGACGATCTCGACCGATCGAAGATCCGCGCCGAACTTCTCGAGCTCGTGATCGACAACGTCCGCACCGGCGAACAGTTCCTCGGACCCGAGCTGTCGTCGGCGCAGAGTGACACCGTCGGCGACCGGATCGACGCCGACCCCTGGCAGTGGGTGGCGCGTCGCCCCGAGGGGTTCTCGGTGGCCCCGTCGATGGCCCCGGCCGCGCCGGGCGCCGGGATGCGACTGCGCGCCGCGCCGGTCGCGATCCGCACGTTCGCAGTGTCGTCGAGTTCGGGGTACAGCGTGATGCCCGGCGGACTCGGGCAGGTGCTGGAACAGGGCCCGGCCGGGTCGACGATGCGGGCCGTGGCCGCCAAGGACGTCTGGGTGACCAGCCCCGAGGGAGTCGGTGACACGACCCGTGTCGCGGAATCGGCACAGCCGGTGTCGCTTCCGACCACCGGATTCGGCATAGACCGGTCGGCGACCTCGCCGCGTGTGCTGGCCGACCTGTTCTGGCTCGGTCGCTACGGCGAACGGGCCGAACTCACCGTGCGCCTCACCGCGGTCGCCCGCGAGCGCTACCAGGCCCGCGACCACCGCCCCTGGATGCCGGGCACCGGAGCCCTGCCGCTGTTCCTGTCCGCAGTGGCGACGACGACGGCCACCGCGGGCCGGCTGGGGCCGCTGCCCCCCGTCGACTCCGGGCACACCACCGTCGGCGACGCGACACTCGCGCTCGCCGCACTCGGTCGACTCACCATGTCGCGCTCGACACCCGGCTCGATCGCCCACGCCGTCGACCGCCTCGTCGCCGCGGCGCGCGCGGCCCGCGACCAGATGTCGACGAGCACCTGGATGGTGCTGGGCACGATCGAACGGGCGCTCGCCGATCTCGCCCACACCGTCGCCGCCGACGCACCCGATGACAGCAGCGTCGACGTCGACGACCTCGCGCACGCCCACGAGGCGATGCTGCACGGGTTGCTCGCGCTCGCGGGTCTGCAGGCCGAGTCGATGGTGCACGACCCGGGGTGGCTGTTCATGGACGCCGGACGACGCATCGAGCGGGCGCTGGTGCTCGCCGACATCACGCGCACGACGCTGGTGGACGCACACGACCCGGAGATCGAACAGGCGCTGCTCGAGGCGTTCCTCGTCGCCAACGAATCGGCCGTCATCTACCGCCGTCGCAACCGCGGGGTGGTGCGGTTGCGTTCGGTGCTGGTCCTGGCGATGTTCGACGAGACCAACCCGCGATCGATGATCTACCAGCTCGGCCGGTTGCGCGACGACTTCGTCGCGCTGCCCGACGAGATCCGCTCCGCCGCGGTCGAGCGCACCGTGGAGGACCTGATCGCCGAACTGCGGCGCGTCGACCCCGCCGATCTGGTCGCCGTCGACGACTCCGACCGCCGCGCCGACCTCGCCGAGCTGATGACGACCCTGGCCCGCGGTGTGCGCGAGGTGTCCGACGTCCTCGGCCGCACCCGTTTCGCACCTCCCCGCGACATCCAGCCGCTGTGGGGCGGCACGGTGGACGCGCCGTGAGGGCCCCCGCGGTCGAATCGGTGTCGACGCGCCGCTATCGGGTCACCCACCGCACGACCTACGAGTACGCCGACGTGGTCAGCGCATCGTTCGGTCGGTGCTTCCTGATGCCGCGTTCGATGCCCGGCCAGCGGGTTCTCTCCGCCGAGGTGACCATCGACCCCGAACCGGCCGACCGGTCGACCGGCACCGACATCTTCGGCAACGCCGACATCTACTTTCATGTCCGGACCCCGCACCACCGACTCGAGGTCACCGGGTCGTCCCTGGTCGATGTCGACCCGATCGACCCCGACCTCATCGGCACCGGACCTGCGGTGGCGCCGTGGGAGCACGCCCGGCCCACCGCGAGCGGCGACGCCGACGCGCGGGAGTTCGTCCTCGATCTCTTCCCGCCCGAGATCACCGACGCCGTCCGCGAGTACGCGGCCCCGGTGTTCACCCCGGGTCGACCCCTGATCGAGGTGATCGGGGATCTCACCACGCGCATCAACCAGGACTTCACCTACAAGTCGGGGTCGACGGCGGTCAGCACGCGCGTCGCGACGGTGATGGAGCGTCGCGAGGGTGTCTGTCAGGACTTCGCCCGCGTCGCGATCGCCTGCCTGCGCGCCAACGGTCTTGCCGCGCGGTACGTCTCGGGCTACCTCGCGACCGATCCGCCGCCCGGCCGCGAACGGGTCGTCGGCGCCGACGCCAGCCACGCCTGGGCGGCGGTGTGGGTCCCGGGAGGGCAGTGGATCGCTTTCGATCCCACCAACGACAAGCTCGTCGATGAGAGGCACGTCACAGTCGCGTGGGGACGTGACTATGATGATGTTCCGCCGCTCCGTGGAGTGATCTACACGGATTCGACATCGAGCACGATCTCGGTGTCGGTGGACGTGGCGCCGCACGAACTGCCGACCGTGTCGCAAGAAGAGTCGCCGGGGCCGCAGGACGCGACGATCTCGCCGTAGGACATCTGTACGCGGGTGGTGGACTGTCCATCGCCTCGAGGATGGTCCGACGTGGCGAGTTGGGTAGGTTGGGGAGCAATGACTGTCATCGCCGAAGGGCGCACCGCGGGTGCGGTCCGTACGGCCGAACGAGTGTTGTCGGCGCGAGCGGGGAGCCCGGTCGTACTCGACGACCCCGTCGACCTGGCCGGGAGCGGTCGCACCGACGTGGTCCGCGTCCGTGTCGCCCAGAACCCGCTGTCGCCCGATCGCAGCCTCGTCATCAAGGTGCTGCCCGCCGACGAACCGGCCGACGCCTTCGCCCGTGAACTCGCCTCGTACAAGTACGCCACCGCGTTGCCCATGCGGTCGCGGCCGGGGCCGCAGCTCATCGCCTCCGATTCGGCCGAACGGCTGATCGTGCTCAGCGACCTCGGTCACGGTCGGTCGATGAGCGCTCTGCTGGCCAGCACCGACTGGGCCGACCCGAGCCACGCCATCAGCGCCTGGGGACAGGCACTGGGCCGGATGCACGCGGCGACCGTCGGCGGCGAGGACGACTTCGCCGCACTGCTGCGCCACG
Source organism: Williamsia sp. Leaf354 (assembly GCF_001424365.1). Taxonomy (NCBI): domain Bacteria; kingdom Bacillati; phylum Actinomycetota; class Actinomycetes; order Mycobacteriales; family Nocardiaceae; genus Williamsia; species Williamsia sp. Leaf354. Next base: position 382,738 of record NZ_LMPL01000002.1, on the reverse strand, counting down.
GACCCGCACGCGGTGACGTCGAGGCGCTCACCGCGCAGGTGCAGATCGCGGTGTCGCGGGCGCCAGAGGTGCTCGGCGAGCATCTCGGGGTCGACGTCTCCACCGGGTTCGTCGAGCTGTTGACCCGCGCGCAACTGCTCTTCGCCGAGGGTGAGCACCGCGCGTTCAGCCCGTCGGACGTCGGGCCGCCCAACATCCTCATCAACGACGACGGCGTGCAGTTCATGGACTACGAGTGGGGCGGTTTCCGCGACGCCACCCTCGACATCGGCTACGCCGTGGTCACCTTCGGGGCCGAGTTGGCCCCACGCTGGGCCGACCGTCGTGCCGATCTGGAGACCGCCATGGTCGACGCCTGGCGTTCGGAGATCCAGGCGATCTGGCCGGCACTGAGCCACGACGGCGAACTCAACCGCAAGGTCCTGACCGCCCGGGCGCTGTGGGTGTGGCTGGCGACGGTGTGGATGCTGCCGGTCGAACTCGGCGACGACCGCCACGCGCGCGGGCTGGCGCTGCGCACCTCCGACCCGGCTGTCGTCGTCGCGCGATGGACCGATCTCGCCGCCGCGGCCCGCCGGACCGGCGACCAGGACATCGCGGCCGACGCCGACGCCATCGGTGCGGCGTTGGACGCAGCCTGGCTGCGGTGACCCCGATGGCGGACCGCGACGGGGTCGGCGAGCCGCAGGACGCCCTCTTCGACGCCCCCACGCCGCCATCCCGGCACGATCTCGCCCCCGTCACCGCGGGGGCCGGGGCGTTCGGGCCCGACACCGGTCCGTTGGCGGTGCGGATGCGTCCGCGCAGCCTCGACGAGATCGTCGGCCAGCAACATCTCCTGGCCGCCGGATCGCCCCTGCGGCGTCTCATCGAGGGCTCCGGCGCCGCGTCGGTCCTGCTCTACGGCCCGCCCGGGACCGGCAAGACCACGATGGCATCGCTGATCTCGACGGCCACCGGCGGTCGCTTCGAGGCGCTCTCGGCGCTGTCGTCGGGCGTCAAGGAGGTCCGGGCGGTGATCGAGGTCGCCCGCCGCGCCCTCATCGACGGCCGCCAGACCGTCCTGTTCATCGACGAGGTGCACCGCTTCTCCAAGACCCAGCAGGACGCGCTGCTCGACGCCGTCGAGAACCGCATCGTGCTGTTGGTCGCCGCGACCACCGAGAACCCGTCGTTCTCGGTGGTGTCGCCGCTGCTGTCGCGATCGCTGGTACTGCAGCTGCACCCCCTCACCGACGACGATCTGCGCGAGGTCCTGCACCGCGCCATCACCGATGACCGCGGCCTGGCCGGGACGGTCGAGATCGCCGACGACGCCCTCGACCACATCGTCGCCCTGGCCGGCGGTGACGCCCGGCGCGGGCTCACCGCCCTCGAGGTCGCCGCGGGCGCCGCCCGCGGTGGTGCCGACGAGACCGGGGGAGAAGGGGTCCCGCGTATCGAGCTCGCCGACGTCGAGTCGGCGATGGACCGCGCCGCCGTGCGCTACGACCGTGACGGCGATCAGCACTACGACGTCATCAGCGCGTTCATCAAGTCGATCCGCGGATCCGACGTCGACGCGGCGGTGCACTACCTCGCGCGCATGATCACCGCGGGGGAGGACCCCCGGTTCATCGCCCGACGGCTGATGGTCCACGCCAGCGAGGACATCGGGATGGCCGACCCGACCGCGCTGCAGACCGCGGTCGCCGCCGCCCAGGTCGTCGCGCTCGTCGGCATGCCCGAGGCGAAACTCGCCCTCACCCAGGCCACCATCCACCTCGCCACCGCGCCGAAATCGGGTGCGGTGGTCTCGGCCATCGGCGCCGCGATGGGCGACATCGCCGCCGGTAAGGCCGGCGCGGTGCCCCCGCATCTGCGCGACGGCCACTACGCGGGAGCGGCGAAGCTGGGCAACGCGCAGGGCTACCGGTACCCGCACGACGCACCCGGCGGGGTCGTGGCCCAGCAGTACGCGCCCGACGACCTCGTCGGCACCGAGTACTACGCGCCCACCGACCACGGCCACGAGCGTGAGATCTCCGCGCGGGTCGGACGCCTGCGCTCGATCGTCGGGGCGTGGAACGCCAAACGGTAGGGTGGACTCGCTCTGCGGTTGCGCGGGGTGTCGTGCACCCACGAACCGCTCGGTGGTCGGTGCACGGCCAGATGACATCGGCGTGAGGACATCAGGTGCAGACCCACGAGATCAGGAAGCGATTCCTCGATCATTTCGTCGCCGCAGGTCACACCGAGATCCCCAGCGCCTCGCTGATCCTCGACGACCCCAACCTGCTGTTCGTCAACGCCGGGATGGTGCCGTTCAAGCCCTACTTCCTGGGTGAACGGACCCCGCCCTCGCCGCGTGCGACCAGCATCCAGAAGTGTGTGCGCACCCTCGACATCGAGGAGGTGGGCATCACCACCCGCCACAACACCTTCTTCCAGATGGCGGGCAACTTCTCGTTCGGTGACTACTTCAAGCGCGAGGCGATCGGGTTCGCGTGGTCGCTGCTCACCGACTCGGTGGACGACGGCGGGTTCGGGATCGACCCGACGCGCCTGTGGCCGACGGTCTACGTCGACGACGACGAGGCCGCCGGGATCTGGCGCGACGAGATCGGTGTCCCCGCCGAACGGATCCAGCGCCGCGGGATGGCCGACAACTACTGGTCGATGGGCGTCCCGGGTCCCTGCGGTCCGTCGTCGGAGATCTTCTACGACCGCGGACCCGACTACGGCGTCGAGGGCGGACCCGAGGCCGACGAGGACCGCTACATAGAGATCTGGAATCTCGTGTTCATGCAGAACCAGCGTGGGCCGGGTATCGGCAAGGACAATTACGAGATCCTGGGTCCGCTGCCGCAGAACAACATCGACACCGGTATGGGCATAGAGCGCGTCGCGACGATCCTGCAGGGCGTCGACAACGTCTACGAGACCGATCTGCTCAAGCCCGTCATCGATGTGGCCGAGCGGCTCACCGGTCGGACCTACGGCGCCGAGGGGGAGGGCGCCGCCGAGGCCGACGTGCGGTTCCGGGTGATCGCCGACCACGCGCGCACCGCGGTCATGCTCATCTCCGACGGGATCACGCCGGGCAACGACGGCCGCGGTTACGTGTTGCGGCGTCTGCTGCGACGCATCGTGCGGTCGTCGCGTCTGCTCGGCGCACAGCAGCCCACGATGGGCGACTACGTCGACACCGTCATCGCGACGATGTCGCCGTCGTATCCCGTTCTGGCCGAACAGGCCTCGTCGATCCGGTCGACCGCGGTCGCCGAGGAGGACGCCTTCTCGGCCACCCTGGCCGCCGGGTCGAAGCTGTTCGACGACGCGGCCGCGGCGACACGGTCGTCGGGGGCGACGGTCATCACCGGCACCGACGCGTTCGCGTTGCACGACACCTACGGCTTCCCGATCGACCTCACCCTCGAGATGGCCGCCGAGGCGGGCCTGCAGGTCGACGAACAGGGCTTCGCCGACCTGATGAGCGAGCAGCGCACGCGCGCCAAGGCCGACGCGTACGCCCGCAAGGCCGGGCACGCCGATGTCTCAGTCTACCGCGAGTTCCTCGACCGGGGACCGACCGAGTTCACCGGCTTCGACGAACTCGTCAGTGAGGCCACCGTTCTCGGCATCGTCGGCGGGGGCACGTCGCTACCGGTCGTCGGGGTCGGACAGCAGGCCGAGATCATCCTCGACCGCAGCCCGCTCTACGCCGAGTCCGGCGGGCAGATGGCCGACGTGGGCACCATCAGCACCACCACCGGCGCCCGTGCGCGGGTCACCGATGTCCAGAAGATCGGCAAGTCGGTGTGGCGACACGTCGTCACCGTCGATGCCGGTGAGTTCGTGGTCGGCGACGTCGTGCTCGCGCAGGTCGACGCCGGACACCGGCGCGGGGCGACGCAGGGTCATTCGGGCACGCACCTCGTCGGCGCAGCGCTGCGACAGGTGCTCGGATCGGGTGCCACCCAGGCCGGTTCGCTCAACCGCCCGGGATATCTGCGGTTCGATTTCCGCGCGCAGGGCCCGGTCACCGACGCCCAGCGCACCGAGATCGAGGAGATCACGAACGCCGCGGTCGAGGCCGACCACGCGGTGAACACGTTCGAGACCGGCCTCGACGAGGCCCGCGCGATGGGCGCGATGGCGCTGTTCGGCGAGAACTACGGCGACCGGGTGCGCGTGGTCGAGATCGGCGGGCCGTTCTCCATGGAGCTCTGCGGCGGCACGCACGTGGGCAGCTCGGCCCAGGTCGGTCCCGTCACGCTGCTCGGTGAGCAGTCGATCGGGTCGGGTGTGCGGCGCGTCGAGGCCTACGTCGGCCTCGACTCCTACCGCCATCTCGCCCGCGAACGCGCACTGCTGTCGTCGGTGTCGTCGGCCCTGAAGGTGCCCGGCGACCAGGTACCCGAGCGCGTGGCCCACCTGGTGGAACGTCTCCGTGACGCCGAGAAACAGATCGAACGCATGAAGGCCGAGGCCGCGAAGGCGTCGGCGGCCGCGCTCGTCGGCGACGCCGAACGCGTCGGCGACACCCTCGTGGTCGCGGCCCGACTCGACGACGGGCTCGCCGGGGGCGATCTGCGTGGTCTGGCGACCGACCTGCGCGGTCGATTCGGTGCGCAGGCCGCGGTCGTCGCCCTGTTCTCGGTGTCCGACGCCAAGGTGCCGTTCGCGGTGGCGGTCACCGCCGCGGCGCGCGACGCCGGCCTCTCGGCCGGATCGATCGTCTCCGACATCGCCCCGCTTCTCGGCGGCCGCGGCGGTGGCAAACCCGACCTCGCGCAGGGCTCGGGATCGGACGCCTCGGGGATCGATGCCGCCCTGCGGCGGGTGCGGGAGACGGTCGGGGCGCAGGGGTGAGCCCGCTGCGGCCGCGCGGACGGCGAATCGCCGTCGACGTGGGAAGCGTGCGTATCGGGGTCGCGTCGTGTGATCCTGACGGGATGCTGGCCACGCCGATCGAGACGGTCGCCCGAAGCAAGGACGCCTCCGACATCGATCGGATCACCGACATCGTCGCCGAGTACGAGGCCGTCGAGGTCGTCGTCGGGATGCCGACGACGCTGCGGGGCGAGCACGGAGCAGCTGCACAGGCCGCGACCGCATTCGCCGACCGACTGGCCACCCGGATCGCGCCGGTCCCCATCACCTTCCACGACGAGCGCCTCACCACGGCGGCGGCGACGCAGATGCTGCGGGCGAGCGGCCGGTCGGCCAAGCAGCAGCGATCGGTGATCGATCAGGCCGCGGCCGTGGCGATCCTGCAGTCGTGGCTCGACCTGCAGGCGGTCGGAGGCGACGAACGGTGACCGAACAACCCCCGCGTCCGCACCGCCGCCGCGCCGATGACGACGGCCGCGACCCGGCCGAGACCGCGCGACTGCGTCGCCTCATCGCCGAGAACGGCGGCGGCCACACCCATCGCCGGGCCCGCGGTGCCCCGCCCCGGCGCCCCGACCTCCCCCCGCTCGACCCACGACGTACCCGCACCGACGACGGGCGTGCCGACGCCGGCGAACCGCTGTGGCAGGAACCGCGCCGGGCCCAGCCCCGGGCGATCCCCCCGGTCGACCGGCCCCGATACGACGACCGGTTCCACCCGGGTGATCGCGCCGGCGAACCGGGTGTCGAGCCGAGACCCGACGAAGCGCAGGCGATGTGGGCGCCGGTGGCCGACGAACCGGCCACGGTGCCCATCGGCCGTCCCGACATCCCCGGTGACGTCCCGCGCCGCGACCCCGAGCCCCGCAGCCGCCGCGGTGGTCACGGTCGCCGCGCGACCGCACAGATGCAGGCCCGCAAGCGACGACGCCGGGTCGTGCTGGCGCTGGTGATGGTCTTCATGGTCGCGGTGATCGGATCGCTGGGGTACGTGGGCCTGCGGATGACCGGCTATTTCGTCGATGACGACGACTACTCCAACGCCTCCGGTACCGGGGACGTGCTCGTCTCCATCCCGCAGGACTCGACCCTCACCCAGTTCGGCCAGATCCTGCGCGACCGCGGCGTGGTCGCGAGCGTGCGTGCGTTCACCGACGCCGCCGGCTCGGGCTCGATCTCCGCAGGGTTCTACAAACTCCGGACCGGGATCCCGGCGGCGACGGCGGTGTCCATGCTCGACGGCGACGCGAACCGCGTGGGTCGCGTGGTGATCCCACCGGGCCGCCAACTCGACACGAAGCAGACCGCCGACGGTTCGCCGAGCACGGGCATCTTCGCGATGATCGCGCAGGCCACCACGGTCACGATCGACGGCCGCCGATCCGGGGTCACCCAGGAGCAGCTCGCCCAGGCCGCCGCGACCGCCTCGCCCACCGACCTCGGGGTGCCGTCGTGGGCCGCGGCCGACGTGGAACGCCTCAACGGTGACCATCGACGCATCGAGGGACTCATCGCGCCCGTGGCGTTCGAGGCCATCGACCCGACGCTGTCGCCGACCGCGATGCTCAAGTACCTGATCACCACCAGCGCAACGCTGTTCGATCAGTGGGGACTGCTCGACCGCAACGACACGGGGTTGAGCCCGTACCAGAACCTGGTGTCGGCGTCGGTGGTCGAGAAGGAGGTCGCCGACCCCGACGACTACGGCAAGGTCGCCCGCGTCATCCTCAACCGTCTGGGCAAGAACCAGAAGCTGGAGATGGACTCGACCGCGAACTACACCGCGGCGGTGGTGAACATCGACGTCTCCGGCGACGCGTACACCGCCGACACGAAGTGGAACACCTATCAGGTCAACGGTCTCCCCGCGACACCCATCGGGTCGGTCGGCAAGGCCCCGCTCCAGGCCACCGACAACCCGCCGGCCGGCAACTGGATCTACTTCGTGGCCGTCGATCCGCAGGGCACGACGTTGTTCACCGAGGACTACGCCGAACACCTCCGCAACCGGCAGAAGGCCTGCGACAACAAGGTCCTCGCCGTCGGATGCCGGTGACCGCTGCACCGTCGACGGTCCGGCGGGCCGCAGTACTCGGTTCGCCGATCGGTCATTCGCGCTCACCCGATCTGCATCTGGCGGCCTATCGCGCGTTGGGTCTCGCCGACTGGACCTACGAGCGGATCGAGTGCACCGCAGACCAACTCGGTGACCTCGTCGACGGTCTCGACGACAGCTGGGTCGGGCTGTCGGTGACCATGCCCGCGAAAGTGGCCGCCCTCGATCACGCCGACGAGGTCACCGACCGGGCGGTCATGGTCGGTTCGGCGAACACCCTGGTGCGCACACCAGCGGGCTGGTCGGCGGACTGCACCGACATCGACGGGGTGACCGGGGCGCTGCGCGAACTCGGCGCCGAGGGTCTCGACGGCGCCTCGACGGTCGTGCTCGGAGCAGGCGGGACCGCGCGCCCGGCGCTGGCCGCCCTGGCCGCCGCCGGCGCGGGATCGGTGACGGTGGTGGTCCGCGAACCCGCTCGCGCCGCAACACTTCTCGAGCTCGCCGACACACTCGGACTCACCTCCGAGGTGGTCGACTTCGCGCCCTCGGACAACCTCGCGGCATACTGCGCCGCCGCGGCGGTCACCGTCAGCACGGTGCCCGCGCAGGCCGCGGCCCCGCTCGCGGTGTCGGTGGCGGCGTCGCCGCGCCTCATCGATGCCATCTACGCCCCGTGGCCGACCCCACTGGCTGCCGCCGTCACCGACCGCGGCGGCGCGGTCGCGGGCGGGCTCGTGATGCTGCTCCACCAGGCCGTCACCCAGGTCGAACTGTTCACCGGCCGAGCGGCCCCGCGCGATGCGATGGCCGCCGCCCTCACCCCCTGACCGTCGCGACGTCGGGTCGACAATTCGCATCGATCCACAGTTCCGCCGAAACCGGTGTTCACACCGTCGGTTGTCCCCAGGCGGACCCCATCGGACGCGACGAGGCCCGCTGCCGTCGCCCACGATCACCGGGTGATCTCGACCTCGACGGCCTGCGCGGTGACCCTGCTGGTGGTCCCGGCGTGGTTGATGGTGCTCACCGGCCACGACCTGCGCTCCCGAACTCTGCCCAACCGGCTGACGGTGCCCGCGGTGATCGCGGCGGTGGCCGCGGCGGCCTGTCACGGTGGTGTCGCGCTGTCGATGCTGGCCCTGGCGGTGCCCTACATCGTCGCCTGCCTGGCCGGCGGGTGCGGCGGTGGCGACGTGAAGCTCGCCGCGGCGCTCGGTGGCCTCGTCGCCGACCCGGGCCGATCTCTGTTGGTTGTCGTGGCCGCATCGGTGCTGAGCCTCGGCGTGGCCGGCATCATCGCCCTGCGACGGCGGGGGAGTGGGCGGAGCACCCCGCAGGCCCACGGACCCGCCCTGGTGGCGGCCGCGCTGATCTGGGGCGGCCTTCTCCCCACGGGCTGACGTACGTGCGGCGGGGGGCCGCACACGGACGTGGAAGAATGACCACTCGTGTTGCGCTGGATAACTGCCGGAGAATCCCACGGCCCCGCCCTGGTCGCCCTCGTCGAAGGGATGATCGCCGGTGTCTCGGTCACGTCCGACGACATCGCCACCCAACTCGCCCGCCGGCGTCTGGGGTACGGCCGCGGTGCCCGCATGAAGTTCGAGGCCGACAAGGTCACCGTCGTGGGCGGCGTCCGCCACGGCCTCACCCAGGGCGGCCCCGTCGCCATCGAGATCGCCAACACCGAGTGGCCCAAGTGGGAGACGGTGATGGCGGCCGACCCCGTCGACGCCGCCGAGCTCGCCGATGTGGCGCGGAACGCGCCGCTCACCCGTCCGCGCCCCGGCCACGCCGACTACTCCGGCATGCTCAAGTACGACTTCGACGACGCCCGCCCGGTCCTCGAGCGGGCAAGCGCCCGCGAGACCGCCGCTCGCGTCGCCGCCGCCACGGTCGCACGCAACTTCCTGCGTCAGGTGCTGGGCGCCGAGGTCCTGAGCCACGTGGTGTCGATCGGGGCGTCCGACCCGTTCGACGGGCCGAGCCCCACGCCGGCTGATCTCGACCGCATCGACGCCAGCCCGGTACGCGCCGCGTCCGAGACCGCCGAGGCCTCGATGATCGCCGAGATCGAGGCCGCGAAGAAAGAGGGCGACACCCTCGGCGGGGTCGTCGAGGTCATCGTGACCGGCCTGCCGGTCGGCCTCGGCTCCCACGTCAGCGGTGAGACCCGACTCGACGCACGTCTCGCATCGGCCCTGATGGGTATCCAGGCGATGAAGGGGGTCGAGGTGGGCGACGGTTTCGCGACCGCCCGCCGCCGCGGCAGCCAGGCCCACGACGAGATGGTCCCCGGGCCCGACGGCGTGCTCCGCTCGACGAACCGCGCCGGTGGCCTCGAGGGCGGCATGACCAACGGTGAGGACCTGCGCGTCCGCGTGGCCATGAAGCCGATCTCGACGGTGCCGCGTGCGCTGTCGACCGTCGACATGTCCACCGGCGAACAGGCCAGCGCCATCCACCAGCGGTCGGACGTGTGTGCGGTCCCCGCCGCGGGAGTGGTCGCCGAGGCGATGGTCGCGCTCGTCGTCGCCCAGGCGGCACTCGACAAGTTCGGTGGCGACTCGGTGACCGAGACCGCCGACAATGTGGCTCGCTACCGAGAGCGTGTCGCCGCACGCCTCGCCCACGGCGACGCCACCGCCTCGGTTCCGCGTCCCGCCGCCGGATGACCTCCGACCCACCCGCGAACGACACGACCGGACCCGTCGTCCTGATCGGGTTCATGGGTGCGGGGAAGTCGACGGTCGGATCGGTGCTGGCCGCCCATCTCGGCGTCGAGTACCTCGACACCGATCACGAGATCGTCCGGCGTACCGGCCGATCGATCGCCGAGATCTTCGCCACCGACGGCGAGGAACGGTTCCGCGAGGTCGAGACCGCCGTCATCTCCGATGTGCTCACCAGCCACCGCGGCGTCGTCGCCCTCGGTGGCGGCGCCGTTCTGAGCCCCGAGGTCCGACGCGTCCTGTCCGGACATCGGGTCGTGCACCTCGACGTCGCTCCCGCCGCGGGCTTCGCCCGGGTCGAGGGGTCGGCTCGTCCACTCCTGCAGGTCGACGCCGACGGCCGCACGCCGCGCGAGCGGTACGTGGCCCTCCACGCCGCACGGGCCGCGGTCTACACCGAGGTGGCGACCCTCCGGGTGGACACCGACGACGCCGACCCCGTGACCGTCGCCGAGCGTATCCGTGTGCTGCTCGACCCCGCGACGACGCCGTCGGACCGCTCCCACCCACACCACCCCGATCCCCGAGAGGCCTCCACGTGACCGAGCCCACCACCAGCGAGCCCACCCGCATCCGGGTCGCCACGGCCGACCCGTACGACGTGGTGATCGGGCGTGATCTCCTCACCGATCTCGTCACGGCCGCCGGCGGCGCCGACCACATCGCGATCCTCTACCAGCCGCCGCTGATCAAGACCGCCGAGGCCGTGCGCGAGGTGCTGGCCGAAGCGGGCTTCGACGCCCATCGCATCGAGATCCCCGACGCCGAGGCCGGCAAGGACCTGTCGGTGGCCGCCTTCTGCTGGGAGGTGTTCGGTCGGATCGGCATGAAGCGCAACGACGTGGTCATCGGCCTCGGTGGCGGCGCCGCCACCGACCTCGCCGGGTTCGTCGCGGCCACCTGGATGCGCGGTATCGGCGTGATCCATCTGCCGACGACGTTGCTCGGGATGGTCGACGCGGCGGTGGGCGGCAAGACCGGCATCAACACCGACGCCGGCAAGAACCTGGTCGGCTCGTTCCACGAGCCCCGTGCGGTGCTCATCGACACCGCGACCCTCGAGACCGTGCCACCCAACGAGATCATCGCCGGGCTCGCCGAGGTCATCAAGACCGGGTTCATCGCCGATCCGGAGATCCTCACCCTGATCGAGGCCGACCCGGTCGCCGCGCGCGATCCGTCGGGATCGGTTCTGCCCGAACTGATCCGACGCTCGGTACAGGTGAAGGCCGATGTGGTGGCCGCCGATCTGCGCGAGTCGTCACTGCGGGAGATCCTCAACTACGGCCACACCCTCGCCCACGCGATCGAGCGTCGGGAGCAGTACCGGTGGCGCCACGGGGCCGCGGTCTCGGTCGGTCTGATGTACGCCGCGGAACTGGGCCGTCTGGCCGGGCGCCTCGACGACGCCACCGCCGATCGGCATCGCAGCATCCTGGAGTCGGTGGGGTTGCCCACCGGATACGACGAGGATGCCTTCCCGGCGTTGCTCGAGACAATGGCGGGGGACAAGAAGAACCGGTCGGGCATGTTGCGGTTCGTGGTGCTCGACGGCCTGGCGCGGCCGGGACGACTCGAGGGTCCCGATCCCGGTCTGCTGGTCGCCGCCTACTCCGCGATCGCGCGGTCGGCGTCGCCCGGGGGCATCCTGCTCTGACTCACACGCCGCGGGCGCCGACCGTTCGAGGGCCGGTCCGCGGGCGTGGCCTCAGTGGCTGTCGGCGGTCTGGCGCTGCGAGGTGTCGGCGTTGCCGTTCTGCTTGGTGTTCTTGGCGCGCTGGCGCCGTGCCAGCAGGCGTCCGAGTGCGGCGCCGACGAGTGCGGCGAGGAACACCAGCAGCGTGGTGAACGAGCCGCCCGCGAAGAGTTCGACGAAGATCGAGTTCTGACCCATGCCCGCGACCAGGTAGTTGCTCAGGGCCCACGAGACGATCGCCGAGACGACACCGGTGAACAGTCCGGCCTTGAGCCAGCGGATGGTGAGGTCGTCGTAGTCCTCGGGGTCGTCGTGGGCGCGACCGTCGGCGATGCCGTCGACACCGCCCCAGATGATCGCGATCAGGACGACGACCGCGACGGCGATCGTCTTCCAGTACGTCCCCTGCAACGGGGCGTGCACGATCGCAAGACCGAGCAGTACCCGGGCCACCACGTGGACCACCGACATCGACACACCACGCAACAACCAGGCAACCATGGGCGGAAGCGTACCCAACGCCCAGAGCGCCGTGTGCCGCAACACACACTTCCTGCGCGGTAGCGTGGCTGCGATGACCTCCCTGGCACCGTCGGTGACCGATCCGCACGACGTCCACCGGGCTCGTCGCGACCGTCTGCGCGCGGCCCTGACCGACGTCGGCGCCGATCACGCCCTCATCGGCGACCTCGTCAACGTCCGCTACCTGACCGGCTTCACCGGTTCCAACGCCGCGGTCGCGATCGCCGCGAGCGGTCCCGCCGACGACCGCATCGCCACCGACGGTCGGTACGTGACGCAGGTGTCCGAGCAGGTCCCCGACCTGGTAGCGGTCATCGGTCGCAACTGCCCCGCGACCCTGCTCGGCGGGTTCACCGCGGGATCGATGGTCGCGGTGGAGGAACACGCGATGACGGTCGCGACGTGGCGTGCGTTGGGCGCCGACGCCGAGACCACGAGCCCCCCGATCCGCCTCGTGGCCCTCGGGCCGCGGGTCGAGCAGTTGCGGATGGTCAAGGACGAGAGCGAGATCGAGCTGCTGCGGCAGGCCTGTCAGGCCGCCGACGTGGCGCTGGCGACCATCATCGAACGCGGCGTCATCGTGCCCGGGCAGACCGAGCGTCAGGTGGCGCGCGCCCTGGAATGGGAGATGTACGCGTGCGGGGCCGACGACATCTCCTTCGAGACGATCGTGGCCGCCGGGGCCAACTCCGCGGTACCGCACCACCGCCCGACCGATGCGGTGCTCGCGGCCGGCGACTTCGTGAAGATCGACTTCGGTGCCGTCGTGGGCGGGTACCACTCCGACATGACGCGCACCTACGTCCTCGATCACGCCGCGGACTGGCAGCGGGAGATCTACGACCTCGTCGCCGCGGCCCAGCAGGTGGGTCGCGAGGCGCTGGCGCCCGACGCCGACGCGCGTGAGGTCGACGCCGCCGCACGCGCGGTGATCGACGCCGCGGGGTACGGCGAGAACTACGTCCACGGCCTCGGGCACGGCGTCGGACTGCAGATCCACGAAGCGCCGGCGATCGGTGCCAGCGCGACGGGTACACTGCCATGCGGTGCGGCAGTCACCGTGGAACCCGGTGTGTACCTGCCCGGCAGAGGTGGTGTCCGCATCGAGGACACGCTGGTGGTCCGCGAGGGCGTTCCCGAGCTGCTGACCACCACCGACAAATCATTCTCCGTCATCTAGGGGCGTCCGCCGCCCCGACGACGATGACCATGCGCCCGCTCGCGGGTGGAAGGAAGCGACACACACGTGGCCAGTACCGCAGATTTCAAGAACGGGCTCGTTCTCCGGATGGACGACCAGTTGTGGCAGATCCAGGAGTTCCAGCACGTCAAGCCCGGTAAGGGTCCGGCGTTCGTGCGCACCAAGATCCGCAACGTGCTCTCGGGCAAGATCGTCGACAAGACGTTCAACGCCGGCGTGAAGGTCGAGACCGCGACTGTCGACCGACGCGACATGACGTTCCTCTACAAGGACGGTGCCGACTTCGTCTTCATGGACTCGGAGAACTACGAGCAGATCTCGGTCAGTCCGCAGACCCTCGGCGACGGCCACAAGTTCCTCCTCGAGAACATGAAGGTCCAGGTCGCCATGCACGACGGCAACCCCCTCTACGTCGAGCTCCCCGTCACCGTCGAGGTGCTCGTGGCCCAGACCGATCCCGGCGTGCAGGGTGACCGCTCGACCGGTGGCACCAAGCCGGCGACGCTCGAGACCGGCGCCGAGATCAACGTCCCGCTGTTCATCAACACCGGCGACAAGCTCAAGGTCGACTCCCGCGATGGCAACTACCTCGGTCGCGTGAACTCGTGACCTCGGTTCGTCCGCTCTGCGTGTGAGGGCCGCGTGAAACAACCCGGTACCCGCCACAAGGCGCGGCAGCGCGCCGTCGACCTCTTGTTCGAGGCCGAGGCCAAGGACGTCTCGCCGATGGAGCTCATCGCGCAGCGGCGTGAGCTCGTCGTCGACGACGAGAGCATCGGGATGATCCATCCCTACACCGCGCGGGTCGTCGAGGGCCTCACCGCCGACCGCGCGCAGATCGACGCCGTCCTCACCTCGCACCTGCGTGAGTGGACCCTGCCTCGCCTGCCCGCCGTCGACCGGGCGATCCTGCGCCTCGCGGCGTGGGAACTGTTCAACACCCACGACGTACCTCCCGTCGTCGTGGTCGACGAGGCCGTCGAGCTCGCCAAGGAGCTGTCGACCGACGAGTCGCCCGCCTTCGTCAACGGCGTGCTCGGTCGGATCGTGACGCTCGCCCCGCAGGTACGGGCGGCGTCGATCGCGACCGGATCGGAGACCGACACCGCCGGCGAGTGACGCAGCTCGCTCGAGGCGGGTTCGGCACGCGGCGACTGTTAAGGTTCTCCGCGGAAGCAGACATCCTTTAACGATCCGTCCCGTGAGGCGGAGAAGGAGGTCGGGTAGGTGACACCGGCAGACGGCGCGCCCGATGATCGGCGGATTCTCCTCGATTCCGGTGACGTGACCCGGACGATCGCGCGGATGGCGCATCAGATCATCGAGAAGACCGCGCTCGACGACCCGCAGGCGCCTCGTGTCGTGGTCCTCGGGATCCCCACGCGAGGAACGACTCTCGCCCAGCGTCTCGTCGACCGCATCCGTGAGTTCTCCGGCGTCGACGTCGGTGTCGGATACCTCGACATCACCCTCTACCGCGACGACCTTCGCGCACAGCCGCACCGGCCCCTCGAACGCACCTCGGTTCCCGCCGGCGGCGTCGACGCGGCGTTGGTGATCCTCGTCGACGACGTCCTCTACTCCGGTCGCACCGTCCGGGCGGCGCTCGACGCCCTCCGTGATCTCGGACGCCCGTCGGCGGTACAGCTCGCCGTCCTCGTCGATCGCGGACACCGCGAACTGCCGCTGCGCGCCGACTACGTCGGCAAGAACATCCCCACCTCGCGCACCGAGGACGTCTCGGTACAGCTCGTCGAACACGACGACATCGACCAGGTGGTCCTCGCCCCGGCCGCTCGATCCGCAGCGACACGGCCGGCCGTCGGCGAAAGGCGGCCCCGCTCATGAAGCACCTGCTCTCGGTCGACGACCTCGACGCCGCGGCCGCGCACGGACTCCTCGACGAGGCCGAACGGTTCGAACAGGCGCTCCTCGGCCGCGAGGTCCGCAAGCTGCCGACGCTGCGTGGTCGCACCGTGATGACCCTGTTCTACGAGAACTCCACGCGCACCCGGGTGTCGTTCGAGGTCGCGGGCAAGTGGATGAGCGCCGACGTCATCAACGTCAGTGCGTCGAGTTCCTCTGCGGGCAAGGGGGAGTCGTTGCGCGACACCGCCAAGACCCTGCGTGCGGCGGGCGCCGACGCGTTGATCGTGCGTCACCCCGCCTCGGGTGCGGCCCACCAGATCGCGCGGTGGACCTCCGAGGACGGCGACGGGCCGGCGGTCATCAACGCCGGCGACGGCACCCACGAACACCCCACACAGGCACTGCTCGACGCGTTGACGCTGCGGCAGCGACTCGGCTCCCTCGAGGGCAGGCGGATCGCGATCGTCGGCGACATCCTGCACTCGCGGGTCGCCCGGTCGAACGCGCACCTCCTGGCGACCCTCGGGGCGCAGGTGGTGCTCGTCGCGCCGCCGACACTGCTGCCGGTCGGTGTGTCGGGATGGCCCGTCGAGGTGTCCCACCACCTCGACGCCACCCTGCCCGGTGTCGACGCGGTGATGGTGCTGCGTGTGCAGGCCGAGCGCATGAACGGTGGGTTCTTCCCGTCGGCGCGGGAGTACTCGATCCGATACGGCCTGAGCGAGCGGCGCCTCGCCCTGCTCGACGACGACGCCATCGTGTTGCACCCGGGCCCGATGCTGCGCGGCATGGAGATCGGCTTCTCGGTGGCCGACTCGCCGCGCGCCACGGTCCTGCAGCAGGTGAGCAACGGGGTGCACATGCGGATGGCCGTGCTGTTCCGACTCCTGGTCGGGACCGACGAGGAGGGTGTGTCGTGAGTGAGCAGCTGCTGATCGCCGATGTGCGTCCCTACGGCGAGGGCGACGCGGTCGACCTGCTCGTCGTCGACGGCGTCATCACCGAGATCGGCACCGACCTCTCGGCCGACGGGGTCGAGAGGATCGACGGCCACGGTGGTGTGCTGCTGCCCGGCTTCGTCGACCTGCACACCCACCTGCGCGAGCCCGGCCGTGAGGACACCGAGACCATCGAGACCGGTTCGGCGGCAGCGGCTCTCGGCGGTTACACCGCGGTGTTCGCGATGGCCAACACCGATCCGGTCGCCGACTCGGCCGTGCTCACCGACCACGTGTGGGCACGCGGTCAGCAGGTCGGTCTCGTCGACGTCCACCCCGTCGGTGCGGTCACCGTGGGCCTCGAGGGCACGCACCTCGCCGAACTCGGCGCGATGGCCGACGGGGTCGCGCAGGTCAAGATGTTCTCCGACGACGGCAAGTGTGTCCACGATCCGCTGCTCATGCGCCGCGCCCTGGAGTACGCGAGCGGACTCGGGGTCCTCATCGCCCAGCACGCCGAGGAACCACGACTGACCGTCGGTGCCATCGCCCACGAGGGCCCCACCGCCGCCCGCCTGGGTCTGGCCGGCTGGCCGCGTTCGGCCGAGGAGTCGATCGTCGCCCGCGACGCGATCCTCGCCCGTGACGCCGGTGCGCGGGTGCACATCTGCCACGCGTCGACCGCGGGGACCGTGGAGTTGCTGCGGTGGGCCAAGGCGCAGGGCATCGCGATCACCGCCGAGGTGACACCGCATCACCTGCTCCTCGACGACTCCCGCCTGCAGACCTATGACGCCGTGAACAAGGTCAACCCGCCGCTGCGGGAGAGCAGCGACTGTGTCGCCCTGCGACAGGCACTGGTCGACGGCGTGATCGACTGCGTCGCCACCGACCACGCACCACACGCCGAGCAGGACAAGTGCTGCGAGTTCGCGGTGGCGCGCCCCGGCATGCTCGGTCTGCAGACGGCGCTGTCGGTGATCGCGGCGACCGTGGTGGGACCCGACGGTCTCGACTGGCGTGGCGTCGCCCGGGTGCTCAGCGAGCGACCCGCACAGATCGTCGGCCTGCCCGATCAGGGGCGCCCGATCGCGGTCGGCGAGCCGGCCAATCTCACCGTCGTCGACCCCGACGCGGAGTGGACGGTGTCGCGCAGCGCGCTGGCCAGCCTCAGCGCCAACACGCCGTTCGACACGATGACGCTGCCCGCACGGGTGGTCGCGACAGTCCTGCGCGGTCGGGTGACCGCGCTCGACGGACAGGTGCGATACCGATGAGCGGTGTGCTGGTGGTGGCGATCGTCGTCCTGGCGTGGCTGGGGGTGATCGCGCTGATGTTGCGCGGATGGCGCAATCGCGCACGGCGACAACAGGATCTGCTCGGTGCGTTCCCCGAGGTCCCCCTCGATCCCGGAGCGCTGCTGTTCGGCCCGCACACCGGGCTCTACGTCGGGTCCACCGTCGCACCGAGCTGGCAGGACCGGGTGGCCGTCGGCGACTACGGCGACCGCGCGTCGACGGAGTTCTCCGCGTTCGACGGCGGCATCCTGCTCAGCCGACACGGGGCGAACCCCATCTGGATCCCACGGGAGTCGCTCGTCGCGGTCCGCACCGAACGCGGCCTCGCCGGCAAGGTGATGACCGCCGACGGCGTGCTGGTGATCCGCTGGCGTCTGCCGTCGGGGACCGAGATCGACTCCGGTCTGCGCGCCGACGACAAGAGCGTCTATCCGACCTGGGTGGAGCTCGACCCCCCGGAGACCACCGACACGCCCGGACCGGCGGACGACGGACCAGACGACGACCCCGACCGCGACGACCCCACCGACACAGCGAAGGAGCAACGATCATGACCACAGCGGTGTTGGTGCTCGAGAACGGGCAGGTGTTCACCGGCACGGCGTTCGGCGCCACCGGCCAGACCCTCGGCGAGGCGGTGTTCTGCACCGCGATGACCGGCTACCAGGAGACCCTCACCGACCCCAGCTACCACCGGCAGATCGTCGTCGCCACGGCCCCCCAGATCGGCAACACCGGCTGGAACACCGAGGACGACGAGAGCCGCGGCGGGCGCATCTGGGTGGCCGGATACGCGGTGCGCAACCCCACCCGCCGGGTGTCGAGCTGGCGGTCGACGGGAACCCTCGACGACGCGCTCGTCGAGCAGGGTGTCGTCGGGATCGCCGGCATCGACACCCGCGCCGTGACCCGCGTGCTGCGCGACCACGGGTCGATGCGCGCGGGCATCTTCTCCGGTGACGCTCTCGCCGACCCCCACGTGCTGCTCGACCGGGTGCGCTCGGCGCCGTCGATGGCCGGCGCCGACCTGGCCGGTGAGGTCAGCACCGACTCCGAGTACGTCGTCGACGCGGTCGGGGACCACCGGTTCACCGTCGCCGCCATCGATCTCGGCATCAAGACCAACACGCCGAGGATGCTCGCGCAGCGCGGTGTCCGGGTGCACGTGTTCGGATCGTCGGTCGACCCGCAGGTCGTCACCGACCTCGCTCCCGACGGCGTGTTCCTGTCCAACGGACCCGGCGACCCGGCCACCGCCGACGACGCCGTCGCGCTGACCCGCAGCGTGCTCGACCGTCGGATCCCGTTGCTGGGCATCTGCTTCGGCAACCAGATTCTCGGCCGCGCACTGGGTCGCGACACCTACAAGATGAAGTTCGGTCACCGCGGCATCAACATCCCGGTGATCGACCACACCACCGGTCTGGTGTCGATCACCGCGCAGAACCACGGCTTCGCCCTCGAGGGCGAGGCCGGCGAGGAGTTCGACACCGACTTCGGGCGGGGACGGGTGAGCCACACCTGCGCCAACGACGGCACCGTCGAGGGTGTCGAGCTCGTCGACGGTCGCGCGTTCTCCGTGCAGTACCACCCCGAGGCGGCGGCCGGTCCCCACGACGCCGCGTACCTGTTCGACCGATTCGTCACCGTGATGCAAGGAGTGCGTGCCTGATGCCCCGCCGGAGCGATATCGACCATGTCCTGGTGATCGGTTCGGGTCCCATCGTCATCGGGCAGGCGTGCGAGTTCGACTACTCGGGTACCCAGGCCTGTCGCGTGTTGCGCGCCGAGGGCCTGCGCGTGAGCCTGGTGAACTCGAACCCGGCGACGATCATGACCGACCCGGAGTTCGCCGACGCCACCTACGTCGAGCCGATCACCGCGGAGTACGTGGAGAAGGTGATCATCGCCGAGCGCGACGCCGGACACCCGATCGACGCCGTGCTCGCCACCCTCGGCGGGCAGACCGCGCTGAACACCGCGGTGGCCCTCCACGAGCAGGGGATTCTCACCAAGTACGACATCGAGCTGATCGGCGCCGACTTCGACGCGATCCAGCGCGGCGAGGACCGGCAGAAGTTCAAGGACATCGTCGCCAAGGTCGGCGGCGAGAGCGCCCGCTCCCGTGTGTGTTTCACGATGGCCGAGTGCCACGACACCGTCGCCGAACTCGGCTACCCGGTGGTGGTGCGTCCGTCGTTCACCATGGGCGGTCTCGGTTCGGGCATGGCCTACGACGAGAACGACCTCAACCGCATCGCCGGCGGGGGACTGGCGGCCTCGCCGACGGCGAATGTCCTCATCGAGGAGTCCATCCTCGGGTGGAAGGAATACGAGCTCGAGCTGATGCGCGACGGCCGCGACAACGTGGTGGTCGTCTGCTCCATCGAGAACGTCGACCCGGTGGGCGTCCACACCGGCGACTCGGTCACCGTCGCACCCGCGATGACACTCACCGACCGCGAGTACCAGAAGATGCGCGACCTCTCCATCGACATCCTGCGTGAGGTGGGCGTCGACACCGGCGGGTGCAACATCCAGTTCGCGATGGACCCCGCCGACGGCCGCCTGGTCGTCATCGAGATGAACCCCCGCGTGTCCCGGTCGTCGGCGCTGGCGTCGAAGGCCACCGGGTTCCCGATCGCGAAGATCGCCGCGAAGCTCGCCGTCGGTTACTCGCTCGACGAGATCGTCAACGACATCACCGGCGAGACGCCGGCGTGCTTCGAGCCCACCCTCGACTACGTCGTCGTGAAGGCACCGCGGTTCGCGTTCGAGAAGTTCCCCGGCGCCGACGACACCCTGACGACCACCATGAAATCGGTGGGCGAGGGCATGAGCCTGGGCCGCAGCTTCGCCGAGGCACTGGGCAAGGTGATGCGGTCGATGGAGACCAAGGCGGGCGGTTTCTGGACCGACCCGGCCACCGACGACTCGCTCGAGGAGATCCTCGCCGACATCGCCACCCCGCGCGACGGACGGCTCTACCGGATCATGGCGGCGTTCGACCTCGGCGCGACCGTGGAACAGCTCTTCGACGCGACGAAGATCGACCCCTGGTTCCTGGCCGAGATCGAGGCCATCGGTGCGCTGGGCGCACGGGTCCGCACGGCCGACACCCTCGACGAGGACCTGCTGCGCGAGGCCAAATCACACGGCTTCTCGGACCGCCAGATCGCGGCTCTACGCACCGATTTCGCCGACGACGCGGCCGTGGCCGCACACCGCGAGGCCCTCGGCGTCCATCCGGTGTACAAGACCGTCGACACCTGCGCCGCCGAGTTCGAGGCGAAGACGCCGTACCACTACTCGACCTACGAGACCGATCCCGCCGCCACCAGCGAGATCGCCCCGCAGACCGAACGCGGCAAGGTCCTGATCCTCGGATCGGGGCCCAACCGCATCGGCCAGGGCATCGAGTTCGACTACTCGTGCGTGCACGCCGCGACGACGCTGACCGACGCCGGCTACGAGACGGTGATGGTCAACTGCAACCCCGAGACCGTCTCCACCGACTACGACACCGCCGACCGGCTCTACTTCGAACCGCTGACGTTTGAGGACGTCGTCGAGGTGTACCGCGCCGAGTCCGCCTCGGGCACCGTCGTCGGTGTGATCGTGCAGCTCGGCGGCCAGACCCCGCTCGGGTTGGCGCGACGCCTCGAGGAGGCCGGCCTGCCCATCGTCGGCACCAGCCCGGCCGCCATCGACCTCGCCGAGGACCGCGGCGAGTTCGGCAAGGTCCTCGACGCCGCGGGCCTGCCCGCCGCGAAGTACGGGATGGCCACCACCTTCGCCGAGGCCCGCACCATCGCGGCCGACATCGGATACCCGGTGCTGGTCCGTCCGTCGTACGTCCTCGGCGGCCGCGGCATGGAGATCGTGTACGACGAGCCGTCGCTGGAGGGCTACATCTCCCGCGCGACCGAGCTCACCCCCGAACACCCGGTGCTCGTCGACCGGTTCCTCGAGGACGCCGTCGAGATCGACGTCGACGCCCTGTGCGACGGCACCGAGGTCTACATCGGCGGGATCATGGAGCACATCGAGGAGGCCGGCATCCACTCCGGCGACTCGGCCTGCGCGCTGCCCCCGGTCGCCCTCGGCAAGACCGACGTCGCCGCGGTGCGGCGCTCCACCGAGGCGCTGGCCCACGGCATCGGGGTGAAGGGCCTGCTCAACGTGCAGTTCGCCCTCAAGGACGACGTCCTCTACGTCCTCGAGGCCAACCCGCGGGCCAGCCGCACCGTCCCGTTCGTCTCGAAGGCGACCGCGGTCCAGCTGGCGAAGGCGTGCGCCCGGATCATGCTGGGGGAGTCGATCGCCGAACTGCGCACCTCCGGTGTGCTGCCCGCGACAGGTGACGGCGGTGACCTCCCGGTGGGCGCGCCCATCGCGGTGAAGGAGGCCGTGTTGCCGTTCAACCGGTTCCGTCGCGCCGACGGCACCGGCGTCGACTCGCTGCTGAGCCCCGAGATGAAGTCGACCGGCGAGGTGATGGGCATCGACGCCGACTTCGGTCGGTCGTTCGCGAAGTCCCAGACCGCCGCCTACGGTTCGCTGCCGCTGTCGGGCAACATCTTCGTCTCGGTCGCGAACAAGGACAAGCGGGCCCTGTTGTTCCCGGTGAAGCGTCTGGCCGATCTCGGCTTCCACATCCTCGCCACCGAGGGAACCGCAGAGGTGTTGCGCCGCAACGGGATCAAGTGCACACAGGTGTTCAAGCACTCCGACACCGACCTCCCCGAGGGCGCGGTGACCATCGTCGACACCATCCGGGCCGGTGAGGTCTCGATGGTCATCAACACCCCGTTCGGCAACTCCGGACCGCGCGTGGACGGCTACGAGATCCGCAGCGCCGCGGTGTCGGTGAACATCCCCTGCATCACCACCGTCCAGGGCGCCGGCGCGGCGGTGCAGGGCATCGAGGCCGCACTCGGCGGCGACATCGGGGTGATGTCCCTGCAGGAACGCCACCGCGTGATGCGCAGCTCGTGACCGACCCGGGCGGTCGCTCCGGCACCGGGGGAGCCAACTACGCAGGTCGTCACCTCGACGCCGTGGCCCGCCGCGGCCGTCTGTGTGTCGGCGTCGACCCCCACCCGGCCCTGCTGGCCTCGTGGGGCCTCACCGACGACGTCAGCGGGCTGCGCGCGTTCACCGAGACCGTGGTGCGCGCCGTGGCGCCGGTCGCGGCGGCGATCAAGCCCCAGGTCGCCCTGTTCGAACGATTCGGGTCGGCCGGCTTCGGCGTGCTCGAGGAGGCCATCGCCGAGATCACCGGGGCAGGTGCGCTGGTCATCTCCGACGCCAAACGCGGTGACATCGGCTCCACCATGGCCGCCTACGCGAACGCGTGGTTGTCACCGCGGTCGCCGCTGTGCTCCGACGCCGTCACCGTCTCGCCCTATCTGGGGTTCGGGTCGCTCGATCCCGCGTTCGACGCCGCAGCGGAGTCGGGCCGCGGGGTGTTCGTCCTCGCCCGCACCTCCAACCCCGAGGGTGCGGCGCTGCAACTCGCCGACGCCCGGGGCAGCACCGTCGCGCAGTCGGTGATCGACGCCGCCGCGGCCCGCAACGCCTCCGGACCGGCCGCACTCGGCGTGGTCGTGGGTGCCACACGTCCGCACGGTCTGTCGCTCGAGGCACTGGGGGGACCGATCCTCGCGCCGGGTGTCGGTGCGCAGGGCGGCACGCCCGACGACGTCGCCCGCATCTTCGACGGTGTACACCGCTGGGTCCTGCCCGCGGTGTCGCGGGAGATCCTGGGCGCCGGTCCCGACCGCGCGGCTCTCGTGTCTGCGACCGAGTCGATGCGCGACGCGCTGGAGTCGGCCCTGCGCGGCTGAGGCCGTCTGCGCTCTCGCCCCAGCTCACGAGGGCAAAGCGACACGCTCGAAGGGGTCGGGCGAATACGACCGATCCGGGTTCGAACCATCCGTCACACACGTCCCATGGGCACCTCGACGGCCTCCGACCGGGTCGACGTGCCCGCCTATCGCGAATGCTCTGTCCCACAGGCGGTTTCGCCCGTCCCGGCCTTCACGCGGCGGCCGGGGGCGATCACGCCGTCGGACCGGGGCGAAATCCTCTACAACACGGTCTCTAGTGCGGAAATGGCGGGGTGGGGGTCGCAAATCCCAGCTCACGTCGGTACGGTCGCAGTCGCTGTGGCAAACCACAGCACCCGCTGCCCACCCGGTGGCGACTCGACCCAGTTCTACGAATACGGAGGAACCCGTGGCCCTTCCCCAGTTGACCGCTGAGCAGCGCGCTGCTGCTCTGGAGAAGGCAGCTGCCGCTCGCAAGGCGCGCGCCGAGCTCAAGGAGCGGCTCAAGCGTGGAGGCACCAACCTCACGCAGGTGCTGAAGGATGCCGAGACCGACGAGATCCTCGGCAAGATGAAGGTCTCCGCTCTGCTGGAGGCCCTGCCCAAGGTGGGCAAGGTCAAGGCGCAGGAGATCATGACCGAACTCGAGATCGCCCCCACCCGCCGTCTGCGCGGACTGGGCGATCGGCAGCGCAAGGCGCTGCTCGCGAAGTTCGATCAGGACTGATCAGAACTAGATGGCATCGCACGACCGGAGGGGTCGACTGGTGGTACTGGTCGGCCCCTCCGCCGTCGGTAAGTCCAGTGTCGTGCGGCGTCTGCGGGAGCTGATGCCCGACCTGGTGTTCAGCGTCTCGGCCACCACCCGCGCCCCGCGAGCCGGCGAGATCGACGGCCGCGACTACCACTTCGTCGGCACAGACGGATTCGACGCCATGCTCGCCGCGGGCGATCTGCTCGAGTGGGCCGAGATCCACGGCGGGCTGCAACGATCCGGGACCCCCGCCCGCCCCGTGCTCGACGCCCTCGACGCCGGCAAACCCGTTCTGGTGGAGGTCGACATCGCCGGCGCACACGCCGTGCGCGACCGCCTCCCCGACGCCATCACCGTCTTCCTCACCCCGCCGAGCTGGGAGGTGCTGGTCGAACGGCTCACCGGCCGCGGAACCGAGAGCCCCGAGGTGATCGAGCGTCGGCTGCAGACCGCACGCGCCGAACTGGCCATCGCCGACGAGTTCGACCACGTCATCGTCAACGACGAAGTCGACCGCGTGGCCCGCGAGTTGGTATCCTTGCTGGTCGGGCGTGAGGATCCCCGGTCGTCTGCAGTGTGACCCACATGGTGCGGTGTCCGACCGACTCCCCTGAACAGCGCGTTTGCATCCGATTGCCCGCTGATGCGCCCGATCGACAACGAAGTGAGGACTTTGCGTGAGCATCCCGACCAGCAGTGCAGCCTTCGGCTCCGACGCCACAGCGACAGGCGTCGTCGACGCCCCGGCCTACGACACGCCGCTGGGTATCACCAATCCGCCCATCGATGAGCTGCTCGACCGCGCATCGTCGAAGTACGCCCTGGTGATCTACGCAGCCAAGCGCGCACGCCAGATCAACGACTACTACAACCAGCTCGGCGACGGCATCCTCGAGTACGTCGGCCCCCTCGTGGAGCCGGGCCTGCAGGAGAAGCCGCTGTCGATCGCCATGCGCGAGATCCACAGCGACCTGCTCGAGCACACCGAAGGCGAGTAGGTCGATCGCGAACAGCGACGCGGGTCGACGCCGATGACCGGGAACGGCCCGTCGCGGCGCATCGTCGTCGGTGTCGGTGGCGGGATCGCCGCCTACAAGGCGTGCTCGATCATCCGCCACTTCACCGAGGCCGGACACGACGTCCGCGTCATCCCCACCCGCGCCGCGCTCGAGTTCGTCGGTGCCGCCACGTTCGAGGCACTCAGCGGCAACCCGGTGACCCCCGACGTCTTCGCCGACGTCGAACAGGTGCCGCACGTCCGCATCGGGCAGGGCGCCGACCTGGTGGTCGTCGCACCGGCGACGGCGGACCTCATGGCGCGTGCCGCGTCCGGACGGGCCGACGACCTGCTCACCGCGACGCTCCTCACCGCCCGATGCCCGGTGGTCTACGCCCCCGCTATGCACACCGAGATGTGGGAACACCCCGCGACCGTCGCCAACGTCGCCGCCCTGCGCAGTCACGGCGCGATCGTCCTGCGTCCCGCCTCGGGACGGCTCACCGGCCGCGACTCCGGACCGGGCCGCCTGCCCGAACCGACCGAGATCGGTCTCCTCGGCGACGTCCTGCTCGAACGTCCCGACGCGCTGCCGCACGACATGTCCGGCGTGCGGATGCTCATCACCGCCGGCGGCACCCGTGAACCGCTCGACCCGGTGCGCTACCTCGGCAACCGCAGTTCGGGAAAGCAGGGGTACGCGTTGGCGCGCGCGGCCACCCATCGGGGCGCGTCGGTCACGCTGATCGCCGGTGCCACAACCGAACTCGCCGCGCCTGCCGGTGTCGAGGTGGTGCCGATCGTGACGGCGTCCGAACTCGCCGAGGAGGTCGGTAAACGCGCGGGCGACGCCGACGTGGTGATCATGGCCGCGGCCGTCGCCGACTTCCGACCGGTGAGCGTCGCGGAGTCGAAGATCAAGAAGGGCGCGTCGGGACCCGCGCCCATCGAACTCGACACCAACCCCGACATCCTGCGCGGCGTCGTCGGTGCCCGCGATCGCGGCGAACTCGGCGGCACCACCGTCATCGTGGGTTTCGCCGCCGAGACCGGCGACGCGTCGGGTGGGGTGCTCGACCACGGTCGGGCGAAGCTGGCCCGCAAGGGATGTGACCTGTTGGTGGTCAACGCCGTCGGCGACGGCAAGGCCTTCGGGACCGACGACAACACCGGATGGCTTCTCGCCACCACCGGCAGCGAGACCGCACTGCCGCTCGGATCGAAAACACTCATGGCGAGCCGAATACTGGACGCCGTCGGTGACCTGCTGGGCGGGAGTCGATCCGGCTGAACACGGGTACGCGCCCATCCCGGCCAGGTCACCGGCCGTCGGTGGGGGTGTGTACCTTGAACGATTGTCACGGGGGACAGATCACGCCCGGGCGTGCCTGCACAACATCTGTAGCAACCACACCACGACTGCACCTCGTCGCGAGGTTCGAGAGGAAAAGATGAGTTCTGCCGGAGCATCCAGGCTCTTCACCAGCGAATCGGTCACCGAGGGTCACCCAGACAAGATCTGTGACGCCATCAGCGACTCGATCCTCGACGCCCTCCTCTCGCAGGACAAGCACTCGCGCGTCGCCGTCGAGACCCTGGTCACGACCGGACAGGTCCACGTCGCCGGTGAGGTCACCACCTCGGCGTACGCCGACATCCCGAAGATCGTGCGCGACAAGGTCCTCGAGATCGGTTACGACTCGTCGTCGAAGGGCTTCGACGGCGCGTCGTGCGGCGTCAACGTCGCGATCGGCGCGCAGTCGCCCGACATCGCCCAGGGCGTCGACAACGCCTACGAGGCGCGCGTCGACGGCCAGACCGACGAGATCGACAAGCAGGGTGCTGGCGACCAGGGCCTGATGTTCGGCTACGCCACCTCCGAGACCCCCGAGTTCATGCCGGTGCCGATCGCACTCGCGCACCGCCTGTCGCGTCGTCTCACCGAGGTCCGCAAGGACGGCACGCTGCCGTACCTGCGTCCCGACGGCAAGACCCAGGTCACCATCGAGTACAACGGCGACAAGCCGGTCCGGCTCGACACCGTCGTCCTGTCGACGCAGCACGCCGCCGACATCGACCTCGTCAACATGCTGACCCCGGACATCAAGACCAACGTCGTCGATGCGGTCCTCGCCGATCTCGACCTGCCCGATCTCGACACCTCCGACATCCGCCTGCTGGTCAACCCGACCGGCAAGTTCGTGCTCGGTGGGCCGATGGGTGACGCCGGTCTGACCGGCCGCAAGATCATCGTCGACACCTACGGCGGCATGGCCCGCCACGGTGGCGGCGCGTTCTCGGGCAAGGATCCCTCGAAGGTCGACCGCAGCGCCGCCTACGCCATGCGGTGGGTCGCGAAGAACGCCGTCGCCGCCGGTCTCGCCACGCGCATCGAGGTCCAGGTCGCCTACGCCATCGGCAAGGCCGCGCCCGTCGGTCTGTTCGTCGAGACCTTCGGCACCGAGACCATCGACCCGGTCAAGATCCGTTCGGCCATCACCGAGACGTTCGATCTGCGCCCCGGCGCGATAATCCGCGATCTCGACCTGCTGCGCCCGATCTACGCACCGACCGCGGCCTACGGCCACTTCGGTCGCACCGACGTCGACCTGCCGTGGGAGAACACCGACCGCGCCGACAAGCTGAAGGCCGCCGCCGGTCTGTGACACCCCCGCGGTGCACACCGTCGTGACGACCGCGACCACGACACCCGACGCCACCGGACGATGAGCGCACGCGCTGCCACCCGCAGCCCTGCGCCTCATCTGCCGGTGGCGTCGGTTCTCCCACTCCTCGGTCTGGCCCATCTTGACCGGCCGTTCGACTACCAGGTCGACACCGAGCAGGACGCCGCCGCGCGTCCCGGTACCCGTGTCCGCGTGCGGTTCTCCGGCCGCCTCGTCGACGGGTTCGTCCTCGACCGGCTCGAGGCCAGCGACCACCTGGGCCGCCTGGGATGGCTCGAACGCGTCGTCTCCGACGAGCCGGTGTTGACCCCCGAACTCCTCGCACTCTGCCGTGCCGTCGCCGCGCGCTATGCCGGCACCACCACCGACGTGGTGCGCCTGGCGATCCCCCCGCGACACGGCCGCACCGAACAGGCACCCACCCTCCTCGCCGAACCCCCGGCGACCGAACTCCCCGTCCCCGAGGCACCCGATGCAGCGGGATGGTCGGCGTATCGCGGAGCCGCGGCGTTCACCGAGCTCATCGGGGCCGGCGGTCCCGGGCGTGCCGCCTGGCAGGCGCTGCCGGGGGAGGACTGGGCCCTGCGGATCGCCGAGCTGGCCACGCACGCCGTGCGGGGCGGGCACGGGGTGATCGTGGTCGTGCCCGACCAGCGTGATCTCGACCGGGTCGAGTCGGCGTGTCGTGCCGCACTGGGGGACCGGGTGGTCGCGTTGTCGGCCGGTCTCGGTCCGTCGACCCGCTACCGCCGATGGCTGCGGGTGCTGCGCGGGACCGCCGATGTCGTCGTGGGCACGCGGAGTGCGGGATTCGCCCCGGTCCACCGCCTGGGGCTCATGGTGGTCTTCGACGACGGCGACGACAGTCTCACCGAACCGCGCGCGCCGTACCCCCATCCCCGCGAGGTCGCCGTGCTGCGCACCGTCGAGACGGGATGCGCTCTGGTCATCGGGGGCACCTCGCGCACCGCCGAGACCCAGATCCTCGTCGAGTCCGGGTGGATGCACGATCTCGTCGCCGAGCGGGCGACCGTCCGCGACCGTGCGCCGCGCATCGCG
Source organism: Williamsia sp. Leaf354 (assembly GCF_001424365.1). Classification (NCBI taxonomy): domain Bacteria; kingdom Bacillati; phylum Actinomycetota; class Actinomycetes; order Mycobacteriales; family Nocardiaceae; genus Williamsia; species Williamsia sp. Leaf354. The sequence goes on along the minus strand of NZ_LMPL01000002.1, from coordinate 354,220 downwards.
GCCATCAGCGACGACGACCGGCAGATCGCGCGTGACCCCATGGCCCGGGTTGCCCGCATCCCCGCCATCGGGTTCGACGCCGCCCGCCGTGCGCTCGCCGACGACACCGGTGTGCTCATCAGCGTCCCGCGGCGCGGATACCACCCGTCGCTGGCGTGCGAACGGTGTCGCACCCGCGTCCGGTGCCGGCGGTGTCGTGGCCCGATGTTCGCCGACGGTCCGACCTCGCCGCGCGACGGGTCACCGGTCGCCATCACCTGCCGCTGGTGTGGCCGCGGTGAATCGTCGTTCCGCTGCGCCGAATGCGGCGACACGCACCTGCGGGCCCTCACGGCCGGGGCGCGCCGCACCGCCGAGGAACTGGGCAAGGCGTTCCCCGGCGTCCCCGTGGTGACCTCGGGGGGGAGCACCGTCGTCGACACCGTCGAGTCCGGTGCGCGCGTCGTCGTGGCCACCCCGGGAGCCGAACCGGTGGTCCCCGGCGGCTACGGCGCGGCCATCCTCCTCGACACGTGGGCGCAGCTCGACCGCGCCGACCTGCGCGCCGGGGAACAGACGCTGCGTCGATGGCTCGCGGTGCTCACCCTCGTGGCACACACGGGATCCGCGGTCGTCGTCGCCGACGCGTCGCTGTCGGTGGTGCAGGCCGCGATCCGGTGGGACCCCGTCGGGTTCGCCGCCGAGGAGGTCCGCCAGCGGGCCGAGCTCCGGTTGCCGCCCGCGGTCACGATGGTGTCGGTGGACGGCTCGGCATCGACGGTGGGGGAGTTCGTCCGCTCGGTCGCCCTGCCCGACACCGCCGAGATCCTGGGCCCGGTGGACCTGCCGGGCGACGCCCGCCCACCCGCGGGAGCCGACCGACCGGGGTCGGTCGACACCGCCACCGGCCGCATCGAACGCGTGCTGCTGCGCGCACCGCGCACGGGCGGCCGCGAACTGGTCGAGGCCATCCGGCTCGCCCAGGTCCACCGCACCTCCACACACGAGTCCGGGGTGCTGCGTGTCCAGGTCGATCCACCCACCGTCGGCTGACCCGTGCGGCCTGCCCGACCTGTCGGGCCGGGGGCGACCTAGACTCGTGACCTGGACATGTGGCGATCAGCGGCCCGACACGGGCGCGATCGGCGAGGCGAGAGGGAGTACGACGTGGCGGTGGCGGACATCCGGTTGTTCGGTGATCCCGTTCTACGGACCCGGGCCACCGAGGTCACCGACTTCGGGCCGGACCTGCACCGCCTCGTCGACGACATGCTCGAGACGATGGACCGCCACCACGGGGCCGGCCTCGCCGCACCCCAGATCGGTGTCGGGGCGCGCGTGTTCACCTACGACTGCGGCGGACAGCGCGGTCACATCGTGAACCCGGTGTGGACCGCGGTCGGGACCGAGACCCAGACCGGGCCCGAGGGCTGCCTGTCGATACCCGGGGTGCAGGCCGACACAACACGCGCAGCCGAGGTCACCGTGACCGGCGTCGATCGCGACGGCCAACCCGTGACACTGCACGTCGACGACATCATGGCCCGGTGCGTCCAGCACGAGACCGACCACCTCGACGGCGTGCTGTTCCTCCAGCGTCTAGCCCCCGACGTGCGCAAGGCCGCGATGCGGGTGGTGCGGGGCAGCGCCTGGTTCACCGAGGGACGCACCTCGACCGACGATCCCGGCTCGTACCCGACCACCTGGGTCCAGGGCGACCCCGACACCACCGAGGACGCCCGCACCGGCGACGCCCCCGCGACCTCCGACGCGACCCTGTGAGGGTCGTCTTCGCAGGCACGCCGGAACCGGCCGTGCCGTCGCTGCGTCGGCTGCTCGATTCCCCCGACCACGAGGTCGTCGGCGTGCTCACCCGTCCCGACGCCGTCGCCGGTCGCGGTCGCACGGTGACCCGGTCGCCCGTGGCCGAACTGGCCGACGCGGCCGGCATCGAGGTGGCCACCCCGCGTCGCCTACGTGACGACGACGCGCACGAGATCCTGCGCCGCTGGTCGCCGGACTGCTGCGCGGTCGTCGCCTACGGCGCGCTCGTCCCGCCCGATCTCCTCGACCTGCCGACCCACGGCTGGATCAACCTGCACTTCTCGTTGCTCCCGGCGTGGCGCGGTGCCGCACCGGTGCAGGCGGCCATCGCCGCCGGTGACGTCATGACCGGCGCCAGCACGTTCCGCATCGAGGCCGGGCTCGACACCGGACCCGTCTTCGGGACCATGACCGAGTCGATCCGCCCCACCGACACCAGTGGGGACCTGCTCGCGCGCCTGGCCGACGGCGGCGCGCAACTGCTGACCTCCACCCTCGACGCAATCGAGACCGGCGAACTGGTCGCCGTGCCCCAGCCGGCCGACGGCGTGAGCCTGGCCCCCAAGATCGAGGTCGCCGACGCCCGCGTCCGCTGGGATCGCCCGGCGCACATCGTCGATCGCCACATCCGGGCCGCGACACCGGCCCCCGGTGCCTGGACCGAACTCGACGGGACGCGACTCAAGACCGGCCCGGTGACCGTCGCCGACCCCGAACAGTTCGGTACCGCGGTGATCCCGCCCGGGCATCTGCTCGTCACCAAGAAGGCCGTCTTCGTCGGAACCGGTTCCACGCCGGTCCGACTCGGCACCGTGCAACCCCCCGGGAAGAAGCCGATGCCCGCCGCCGACTGGGCACGCGGTGCCCACCTCACCGACGGGATGGTCCTCGCATGACCCGGCCTGCCCACATCCGGGACAAGGCCGTCGACCCGGTCCGCGCCGTCGCCCGCGACGTCCTGCGCGCGGTGCGTGAACGCGACTCCTATGCCAACCTCGTGCTGCCCGCCCTGTTGCGCGAGCGGAAGATCACCGGGCGCGACGCCGCCTTGGCCACCGAACTGGCCTACGGCACCTGTCGCAGCGCGGGCACACTCGACGAGATCATCGCCTCGGCCGCCGGCCGGCCCGTCGCCGACATCGACGGCACCGTCCTCGACGTCCTGCGTCTCGGCGCCTACCAGCTGCTGCGCACGCGGATCGGCGCCCACGCCGCGGTCTCGACGTCGGTGGATCTCATCCGGTCCGAGGCCGGTCAGGGTCCGGCCGGGTTCTGCAACGCGGTACTGCGCAAGATCTCCCAGCGCGACGAGGACCTCTGGACCGACGAACTCGCCCCGACGATGGCCGACGACCTCATCGGACACCTCGCCTTCCGGTACGCACACCCGCGGTGGATCGCCGAGGTGTTCGCCGAGGCGCTGAGCGCACCCGACGCCCCGGTCCGGGCGGGGGAGCTGCAGGCGGCTCTCGCCGCGGACGACGAACGACCCCTGGTCCACCTCGTGGCGCGGCCGGGACTGATCAGCGCCGAGGAGCTGGCCGCGGCGACCGGCGGCGACATCGGCGCGTTCTCGCCCTACTGCGTGTACCTGCCCGGTGGCGATCCGGGCGCGCTCGACGCCGTCCGCGAACATCTCGCCGGTGTGCAGGACGAGGGCAGTCAGTTGGTGGCCCGTGCGCTCACCGTCGCCGAGATCGACGGCCCCGACACCGGGCGCTGGCTCGACCTGTGTGCCGGGCCGGGCGGCAAGGCCGCGCTCGTCGGAGCCGTCGCCGACATCGACGGGGCCCGTCTCGACGCGGTCGAACCCTCCGAGCACCGCGCCACGCTCGTGCGGCAGTCGGTCGACGGTCTTCCCGTCACCGTCCACGTCGCCGACGGCCGCAGCAGCGGACTCACGCCGGGCTACGACCGCGTCCTGGTCGACGCGCCGTGCACCGGACTCGGATCGTTGCGCCGACGCCCCGAGGCGCGGTGGCGCCGACAGCCCTCCGACGTACCCGAACTCGTGGCCCTGCAGCGCCAGTTGCTCAGCGCGGCACTGGAACTGGTGCGGCCCGGCGGTGTCGTCGTCTACTCGACGTGCTCGCCGCACCCCGCCGAGACCGTCGGGGTCGTCGAATCGGTGGTCGCCGACACCGGTGCACGGGTGATCGACGCACGACCGTTCGTCGGTGTCGCCGACATCGGCGACGGCCCCTTCGTCCAGCTGTGGCCGCATCGCCAGGGCACCGACGCGATGTTCCTGGCCGCTCTCACCCGTCCCTGACCCACCGCGGGGCGTGCATAGACTCTGCAGACCATGTCGTCCCCGCAGCGCCCCGATCAGCCCATGATCGCCCCGTCGATCCTGTCCGCCGACTTCGCCAACCTCGCCGCCGAGGCCGACGCCGTGCGCGGCAGCGACTGGTTGCACGTCGACGTGATGGACGCCCACTTCGTCCCCAACCTCACCCTCGGTCTGCCCATCGTGGAGAGCCTGCTCAAGGCGACCGACATCCCGCTCGACTGCCACCTGATGATCGAGGACCCGAAGCGATGGGCGCCGCCCTACGCCGAGGCCGGGGCCCGCAACGTCACCTTCCACGCCGAGGCCACCGACGACCCGGTGTCGGTGGCCAAGGACATCCGCGCCGCGGGCGCGCTCGCCGGGCTCAGCATCAAACCGGGCACCGATCTCGAGCCGTATCTGGAGATCCTGCGCGAGTTCGACACCCTGCTGGTGATGAGCGTCGAGCCGGGATTCGGTGGACAGTCCTTCATGCCGGAGGTACTGGACAAGGTGCGCACGATCCGGACCAGGATCGACTCCGGTGATCTGCGACTGCTGGTCGAGATCGACGGCGGCATCAACGCCGACACCATCGCCGAGGCCGCCGAGGCCGGGGTCGACTGCTTCGTGGCCGGCTCGGCCGTCTACGGCGCCGACGACCCCGCCGTGGCCGTGGAGAAGTTGCGCGCACAGGCCCTCGCGGCCCGTGGCTGACCCACGTCGATGACCTCCGAGAGGGTCGCGACCGACGAGGCGGCGATGCGTGCGGCGATCGACGCGTCGCAGTCCGCGCGGGGGATCAGCACCCCGAACCCCCCGGTGGGCGCCGTCGTCGTCGACCGCGCAGGCGTCGTGGTCGGGGTCGGCAGCACCGCCCCCGCGGGCGGACCGCACGCCGAGGTGGTCGCGCTCGCGGCGGCGGGCGATCGCGCCCGGGGAGCGACTGCCGTCGTCACCCTCGAGCCGTGCGATCACACCGGCCGCACCGGGCCGTGCACCGCAGCCCTGATCGCGGCGGGGATCACCCGCGTGGTCTACGCGGTCTCCGACCCCAACCCGGTGGCCGCCGGGGGAGCGGCGACACTGCGCGCGGCCGGGGTCGAGGTGGTCGGCGGCGTCCTCGCCGACGACGTCGCCGCCGATCCGTTGCGCGCCTGGCTGTTCCGACTGCGCACAGGGCGCCCCCTGGTCACCGCGAAGTTCGCGGCGACCCTCGACGGCCGGATCGCCGCACCCGACGGGACCAGCCGGTGGATCACCGGCGACGTCGCGCGCGAGCGGGTGCACCGCGACCGTGCCCGCCTGGACGCGATCGTCGTCGGGTCCGGGACGGTCGCCACCGACGATCCCGCTCTCACCGCCCGCCACGCCGACGGATCGCTGCGGGGACACCAACCGACACGGATCGTCCTCGGCCGTCGGTCGCTGCCGGACGGGGCACGCATCCTCGGCCCCGAGGCGAGGACGCTGCACGTGGCGTCCCACGACCCCGCCGAGGCCGTCGCCGCCGCCGGCGACGCCCTGTCGCTGCTGGTGGAGGGCGGCCCCACCGTGCTCGGCGCCTTTCTGGCCGCCGGACTCGTCGATCGCGTGCAGGCCTACCTCGCGCCCACCGTGCTCGGCGCCGGTGCCGCCGCGGTCCTCGACGCCTCGGTCGGCACCCTCGCCCAGGCCCACCGATTCACCCGCGAATCGGTCGAGATCCTGGGCGACGACCTTCTGATCACCCTGGCGCCAACCGTCTGACCGGGGCTTTTCGCCCATCGCGGACACGGTGGCACCCCTGTGCTGTGCTAGCGTCGAAAACAGAGTTCTCAGGGCGGGGTGCAATTCCCCACCGGCGGTGATGACGAGCGATCGTCGAGCCCGCGAGCGCCCGCTCGCACCGATCGACGATCGGTGCGGACGGGGTCAGCAGATTCCGGTGTGAACCCGGAGCCGACGGTCACAGTCCGGATGAGAGAGAACCCCCGCAGTCGTCGTCGACCGCGGTCGTGCCGCCCTGGGTCGATCGACCGACAGGAGCGCACGTGTTCACCGGAATAGTCGAGGAGCGCGGCACGGTTGTGTCTCGTGATGACCTCGCCGACGCTGCACGTTTCACCGTCCGCGGCCCGCTCGTGACCAGCGACGCCGGACCCGGGGATTCCATCTGCGTCAACGGCGTCTGTCTGACCGTGGTCGGCGAACCCGACGCGGGCGAGTTCACCGTCGACGTCATGGCCGAGACCCTCAATCGCTCCTCGCTGGCCGCCCTCGGCGCCGGCGCGCCGGTCAACCTCGAGCGCGCCATGGCCGCCGGAGGTCGGTTCGGTGGACACATCGTCCAGGGCCACGTCGACGGCACCGGGACCGTCGCATCGATCTCACCGTCGGAGAACTGGACGGTCATCCGCATCGCGATCGATCCCACGGTGGCGCGGTACATCGTCGAGAAGGGGTCGATCACCGTCGACGGCGTCTCCCTGACCGTCTCCTCGATCGCCTCCGTCGACGCCGCGGACGCCTGGTTCGAGATCTCCCTGATCCCCACCACCCTCGAGGTCACCACCCTCGGCGCCCTCCGCGAGGGCGCGACGGTGAACCTCGAGGTCGACGTCATCGCCAAATACGTGGAACGCCTGGCCATCCCGGCCGCATCCGGCACCCGCCACCCGGAGAGCCTTCCGGAGAACAACGAGGTCTCGTCATGACACAGCTCGATCCCGTCCGCACGAACCGCTTCGACACCGTCGAACGCGCGATCGCCGACATCGCCGCGGGCAAGGCCGTCGTCGTGGTCGACGACGAGGACCGCGAGAACGAGGGCGACCTCATCTTCGCCGCCGAGAAGGCGACCCCCGAACTCGTCGCGTTCATGGTGCGCTACACCTCGGGGTACCTCTGCGTGCCGCTCGACGGCGCCGACTGCGACCGTCTCGGGCTGCCGCCGATGTACACCATGAACCAGGACAAGCACGGGACGGCCTACACCGTGACCGTCGACGCCCGCGAGGGCATCGGCACCGGTATCAGTGCGTCGGACCGCGCGGCCACCATGCGTCTGCTCGCCCGCCCGGAGAGCACCGCCAACGACTTCACCCGTCCCGGACACGTCGTGCCGCTGCGCGCCAAGGAGGGCGGCGTGCTGCGTCGACCCGGCCACACCGAGGCCGCGGTCGATCTCGCCCGCATGGCAGGACTCACCCCGGCCGGCGTGATCTGCGAGATCGTGAGCCAGAAGGACGAGGGCCACATGGCCCAGACCGACGAACTGCGCACGTTCGCCGACGAACACGGCCTCGCGCTGATCTCGATCGCCGACATGATCTCGTGGCGTCGACGCCACGAGAAGCACGTCGTCCGGGTCGCCGACGCCCGCATCCCGACCGACCACGGCACGTTCCGCGCCGTCGGTTACACCAGCATCTACGACGAGGTCGAGCACGTCGCCCTCGTCCTCGGCGACATCCCCGGTCCCGACGGTGCCGGGGCCGACGTCCTGGTGCGGGTGCACTCGGAATGTCTCACCGGGGACGTCTTCGGATCCCTTCGGTGCGACTGCGGGCCGCAGCTGGACGCCGCCATGGAGATGGTCGCCGCCGAGGGCCGCGGAATCGTCCTCTACATGCGAGGACACGAGGGCCGGGGGATCGGCCTGCTGCACAAGCTGCAGGCCTACCAACTCCAGGACAGCGGCGCCGACACCGTCGACGCCAACCTCGAACTCGGGTTGCCCGCCGACGCCCGCGACTACGGTCTGGGCGCGCAGATCCTCACCGACCTCGGCGTCACGTCGATGCGGTTGCTGACCAACAACCCCGCCAAGCGGGTCGGTCTCGACGGCTACGGACTGCAGATCACCGAGCGCGTCCCGATGCCCGTGCGCCCCAACCCCGAGAACCTGCGATACCTCCGGACCAAGCGTGATCGTATGGGCCACGATCTCATCGGCCTCGACGACCACACCGGAGTCAGCGGCGGGGCCGGCGCGTGAGCGGCGCGGGTGAACCGGTCGTCGAACTCGGCGCCGCGACGGGGCTGACCCTGGCCATCGCCGCCTCGCAGTGGCACGAGCAGATCTGCACCGCGCTGCTCGACGGTGCACTGCGTGTCGCCGCCGACGCCGACATCCCCGAGCCCACCGTCGTGCGCGTCGCGGGCGCCATCGAGCTGCCCGTGGTGGTGCAGGCGTTGGCCCGCACCCACGATGCCGTCGTCGCGCTCGGTGTCGTGATCCGCGGCGAGACACCGCACTTCGAGTACGTGTGCGATGCCGTCACCGCCGGCCTGACGCGGGTGTCGCTCGACGAGAGCACGCCGGTCGGCAACGGCGTGCTGACGGTCCTCACCGAGGAACAGGCACTGGCGCGGGCGGGTCTGCCCGGGTCCGGGGAGGACAAGGGAGCGCAGGCGACGACAGCCGCGCTCGCCTCGGCGATCACCCTGCGCGAACTCTCGCGCCTCGACGCCCGGTGACCCGTTCCGTGCCCCCGACCACCGGAACCGTCGAGTGGGATCTGACCTACCGCGCGGTCCGCACACCGCGCTGGGCCACGGTCGTCGCGGCGCTGTTCGTCATCGCTCACGTCGTCGTCGGGATCCTGCTTCGGGTGTCCGACACCGGGGTCCGCTTCCGCGTCACCGACCAGATCGGTCTCGCGATGATCGGGGTCGTCCTCGGAGGAGCGATCATGACGCTGGCGCGACCGCGACTGCGGGTCGGCGCCGCCGGTGTCGAGGTGCGGAACATCCTCGGTGAGAGGCTGTTCGAATGGCCTGACGTCGAGGGCATCTGGTACCCGGACAAGGGCCATTGGGCCCGCCTCGAACTCCCCGCCTTCGAACACGTCCCGGTGATGGCCATCCAGGCCAACGACGGCATCCGCGCCGTGCAGGCCATGGACACCTTCCGCGAACTCCACGACCGCTACCGCACCTGAGCAAACCTGCTGACTGTGTGGAAGCGACCATCGAGTGTGCTCGGTCTGTTGTGCTGACTGTGTGGAAGCGACCATCGAGCGTGCTGGGCACAGAACAGCCGGCCGCGTGATCGGCGGCGCACACTCGATGCGGCGCTTCCGCACCGTCAGCGGAGTGTCCGTCGTCGAGAAATGCCGCCGACAGTGCGGAACCCCGACGCCGAGTGTGCGTCGTTCCGTACGGACCTCACTGTGCGTGGTCAGCACACTCGACGGCGGTTTCCACACGGTCAGCACCGGGGTCGGTCGTTTCCTTCGTTGACGACGGCTCCACACCGTCAGCGTTTCGGGTGGCTACATCTGTTGGCTGACTGTGTGGAAGCGACCATCGAGTGTGCTCGGCACAGAACGGCCGGCCGCGTGATCGGCGGCGCACACTCGATGCGGCGCTTCCGCACCGTCAGCGGCGTGTCCGTCGTCGAGAAATGCCGCCGACAGTGCCCAAGCCCGACGCCGAGTGTGCGTCATTCCGTACAGACCACACTGTGCGTGGTCAGCACACTCGACGGCGGTTTCCACACAGTCAGCACCGGCTGGAGTCGCTTCCCGCACTGATGGCGGTATCCGAACCTTCAGCGGCGTGTCCGTCGTCGAGAAGAGCCGCCGACAGTGCCGAAGCCGACGCCGAGTGTGCGTCGTTCAGTACGGACCTCACTGCGCGTGGTCAGCACACTCGACGGCGGTTTCCACACAGTCAGCACCGGGTGGGGTCAGCGGGGGTCGCCCATGACCTCGCCCTCGCGGCGGGGGTCGGCGCCGCCGATCCAGCCCTTCCCGTCGCGGACGACGGCGGCGAGTCCCGAGGACTGATCGGCCACCGAGACCTGGTGGCCCTTCCGACGTAGTTCGGTGACCAGCGGGTCGCGGTCGCCGTTGTCGGTGGCGTCGATGGCGGGGTGCTCCCCGCCCACGTTCGTCACCGGGGTGTTGGCGGCGCCGAAATCGACACCCGACACCGCCTGCTGCGGATCGAGGCCCCAGTCGAGCAGCGACACCAGCGTTTTCACGACGAACTGGATGATGACCGAACCTCCCGGCGAGCCCAGCGCGGCCATGAGATCGCCGCGGGACCCATTGCCGGCGCCGTCGAACACCAGGGTCGGCGACATGGAGCTGCGGGGACGTTTCCCGGCCGCGACCTGATTGGCGACCGGGGCACCCATGGCGTCGGTCGGTTGCGCCGAGAAGTCGGTGAGCTGGTTGTTCAGCACGAAACCGTCGACGAAGTGGAACGAACCGAACGCGGACTCGACGGTGGTGGTCATCGACGCCGCGTCGCCCTTCTTGTCGATCACGACGATCTGACTGGTGCCGTGTTCGGGGGTGGTGACGACACCGGCCGGAACGGGCCCGAAGTCCCCGGCCTGCGCCGTACCCATCGAGCGGTTCGGGTCGATCAGGGCAGCGCGCTTCGTCAGGTACGCCGGGTCGGTCAGCGCCGCGGGCGAATTACCCGGAAGGGGAACGAAATCGGTGTCGGCGACGTATTTGTCGCGGTCGGCGTAGGCGAGGCGCTCGGCCTCGGAGATGAGGTGCACCGCCTGGGCCTGCGGCACGCCGCCGTTGCGGTCCACCGCGCGTGGACCGAGCGCGGCGAGATCGAAGTTCGACAGGATGCCCATGGTCGAGGCCACGGCGATGCCGCCCGACGACGGTGGCGGCATGCCACACAACACCCGCCCGCGATACGGGGTGCACAGCGCCTCGCGCTTCTTCGCCCGGTAGGCGGCGAGATCGGCGGTGGTGGTGAGTCCGGGCGTCATTCCGTCGGTCGTGGACCCGATCTTGTCGACCACGTCGCGTGCGATGGCGCCGGTGTAGAACGCGTCGGGGCCGTCGGTGGCGATCGCGCCCAACGTCTTCGCGTAGGCCGGGTTGGTGAGAACGGTCCCCGCCGTCTTGGCGCTGCCGTCGGGGTTGAGGAAGTATGCGCGGGCATCGGGATCGTCCGTGAGGTCGGCCCGGCTGTCGGCGATCGCGGCCGCCATCCGTGGGCTGATCCGGAAGCCGTTGCCCGACAGTGTGATCGCGGACTCGAACAGATCTCGCCACTTCTTCGCGCCGTGGTCGGCGTGCGCCATCTCGAGCATCCGCAGGACGCCGGGGGTCCCGATCGAGCGGCCGCTGGCCCGCGCCGACGGGATCGGGGCACGCCGGTCGGTCGCGCTGATGTACCGGAGATAGTCGCCGGTGGCGGCCGCGGGTGCGGTCTCGCGACCGTCGTAGGCCTGGACCGACTTCGTCGTCGCGTCGTAGTACATGAGGAACGCACCGCCGGCGATCCCGGTCGCCTGCGGTTCGACCAGACCGAGGACCGCCTGGGCGGCGACGAGCGCGTCAGCGGCGGTGCCGCCGTCGCGGACGACCTCGCACGCGGCCTCGGTCGACAGCGGGTTGGCCGTGGCGACGGCGAACGAACCGGTCCGCACCGGGGTCATCTGGGTGCGATAGCCGGTCGCCACCTCCGGGTTGGTGGCGATGTCGCGACTCGGGCCGGCACCGGCCGACGCCGACGCGGCGGCGGCCACGGGTGTCCCGTTGGGAACGGTCGCACATGTCCCGGCTGCGCTGTCCGACCCGGATCCGGAGTCGTCGGAGCACGCGGCGGCGGTGAGCGTGAGAGCGGCGACCGCCCCGATCGCGACGAGACGTGACGTCCGTCGTCGCGGACCTCCCGGGGCGCTCGATGTTCGTGCAAACGGAGCCATCGGCCCACCTCACCTGTCGTCGGTCCTGGCGTGCCGGTGATCGTAACCCCCTCGCCGAGGGCCACGTGCCCGACCGGCGGGGCGATCGCGGACCACTGTCGTCGGTCCTCCGTACTAACCTGGGACCCGTGCCCGATCCGACCACCTACCGCCCGGCACCCGGGAGCATCCCGGTGGCGCCGGGGGTCTACAAGTTCCGGGACACCTACGGCCGCGTGATCTATGTCGGCAAGGCCAAGAGCCTCCGGCAGCGCCTGACGTCCTACTTCGCCGACCTGTCGGGCCTCCATCCACGCACCCGCCAGATGGTGACCACCGCCGCATCGGTCGAATGGACCGTGGTGGGCACCGAGGTCGAGGCGCTGCAGCTCGAATACAACTGGATCAAGGAGTTCGATCCGCGCTTCAACGTCCGCTACCGCGACGACAAGACCTACCCGATGCTGGCGGTCACCCTCAACGAGGAGTACCCGCGGCTGTTCGTCTACCGCGGCCCCCGCCGCAAGGGGGTCCGCTACTTCGGGCCCTACGCCCACGCCTGGGCGATCCGCGAGACCCTCGACCTGCTGACCCGCGTCTTCCCCGCGCGCACCTGCTCGGCCGGTGTGTTCAAGCGGCACAAGCAGATCGACCGCCCGTGCCTGCTCGGCTACATCGACAAATGTGCCGCACCGTGTGTCGGTCGGGTCAGCGCCGCCGAGCACCGCGAGATCGTCGACGACTTCTGCGACTTCCTCGCCGGCAAGACCGACAAGATGATCCGCCAGCTCGACAACCAGATGGCGGCCGCCGCAGCCGATCTCGACTTCGAGCGCGCAGCCCGTCTGCGCGACGACGTCGGCGCGCTCCGCCGGGCCCTGGAGAAACAGGCCGTGGTCCTCGGCGACGGCACCGACGCCGACGTCATCGCCATGGTCGCCGACCAGCTCGAGGTGTCGGTGCAGATGTTCCACGTGCGCGACGGGCGTGTGCGCGGCGAACGCGGCTGGGTCGTCGAGCGCACGGACGTCATGACCGGCGGCGCCGGGAGCGATTCCGATGATGCCGATCTCGCCGAACAGGTGGGGCAGTTCCTCACGCAGTTCTACGGTGAGCAGGTCGACCAGAACGCGACCGTGAAGGGCTCCGGCGGTGAGGACCGCAACGACACGGTGCCGCGCGAGGTGCTGGTTCCCGTGCTCCCACCCGACGCCGGCGAGTTCACCCGATGGCTGTCCGATCTGCGCGGCGCCGCGGTCGATCTGCGTGTACCGCAGCGCGGCGACAAGAAGGCGCTCATGGAGACCGTCGAGCGCAACGCAGGGGAGGCGCTGACCCGCCACAAGCTGCGGCGCGCCGGTGACCTCACCACCCGCTCGGCGGCACTGACCGAGATCCAGGAGACCCTCGGCCTCGACATCGCGCCGCTGCGCATCGAGTGCATCGACATCTCGCACGTGCAGGGGACAGACGTGGTGGCCTCGCTCGTCGTGTTCGAGGACGGTCTGCCGCGCAAGTCCGACTACCGGCACTACTCGATCAAGGAGGCCGCCGGCGACGGCCGCTCCGACGATGTCGCCTCGATCGCCGAGGTCACCCGACGCCGGTTCCTGCGTCACCGCACCGATCACCTCCCCGACACCGCCGAGTCCGGTACCGCCGCCCTGCCCGACACCGAGGTGGAGGTCGACCCGGCGAACGGTGGCGACATGGCGCCCGAGGCCGCGATCGATCCCGCCACGGGTCGGCCGCGCCGATTCGCCTATCCGCCCAACCTGTTCGTCGTCGACGGTGGCGGCCCGCAGGTGCGTGCGGCCGCGGCCGTGCTCGACGATCTCGGCGTCACCGACGTCGCCGTCGTGGGTCTGGCCAAGCGTCTCGAGGAGGTCTGGACACCCGACGACGACGATCCGGTGATCTTCCCGCGCACCAGCGAGGCGCTGTTCCTGTTGCAGCGGGTGCGCGACGAGGCCCATCGGTTCGCCATCACGTTCCACCGCAGCAAGCGCAGCAAGCGGATGACGGCGTCGGTGCTCGACGGTGTGCCCGGCCTCGGTCAGAGCCGCCGCGCGGCATTGGTGTCGCACTTCGGGTCGGTGGCCAACCTGCGCAGCGCGACGGTGGAGGAGATCTCCGGGGTCCCCGGCATCGGTCGATCGACGGCGCTGGCGGTCCAACGGGCCCTCACCGAGGGAGCGCAGTCGTGAGCGGCGGCGTGGGCCCCGGCGCGGAGATGGACGTGTTGTTGGTCACCGGTATGTCCGGTGCCGGTCGCGGCACGGTCGCGAAACTGCTCGAGGATCTCGGCTGGTACGTCGCCGACAACGTGCCCGCGTCCCTGATCGCCGACATGGTGTCGGTCGCCCGCTCCGACGACCCCGCTCTCACCCGGCTGGCCATGGTGATGCGCGCCGGCGCAGCGAGATTCGCCGGTGAGGTCGCCGAGCTGCGCGGTGAACTGGCCGCCGCGGGCCACCGCCCGCGCCTGCTGTTCCTCGACGCCGACGACGCCGCTCTCGTACGACGGTTCGAACAGGTGCGTCGTCGACATCCGCTGCAGGACAACGGGACCCTGATCGAGGCGATAGGGCGGGAACGCTCGGTGCTCCGTGCGGTCGCCGAGTCGGCCGACCTCGTGGTCGACACCTCCACGCTGTCGGTCACCGCCCTGCGCGAGATCGTCGACAACGCCTTCGCCCAGCCCAGCGCGACCGATGTCCGGATCACCCTGCAGTCCTTCGGCTTCAAGTACGGTCTGCCGATCGACGCCGACCTGGTCGCCGACGTGCGCTTCCTGCCCAATCCCTACTGGATCCCGGAACTACGCGAGCTCGACGGACTCGACCAGCCCGTGTCGCAGTACGTCCTGCACCAGGAGGGTGCCGAGGACTACCTCGCCGCACTCGAACAGGTCATCCGACTCACCGCCCGCGGTTACCAGCGAGAAGGCAAGCGGTACATGACCGTCGCGATCGGCTGCACCGGCGGCAAACACCGCAGCGTCGCGATGTCGCGCGAGATGTGCGGTCGGTTATCGATCCCGTCGGACCCCGGCGAGAACGGCTCGACGGCCGCCGAGAACCGAGCCTTCGACGCACGTGTGGTCCATCGCGACCTGGGTCGCGAATGACCGGCCCGCGCACGACGGGGGCCGTCGACGTCGGTCGGGTGGTCGCCCTCGGGGGCGGACACGGTCTCTACGCCACCCTGACCGCCATGCGTCACATCAGCACCGATGTCACCGCCGTCGTCACGGTCGCCGACGACGGCGGGTCGTCGGGTCGGCTGCGCTCGGAGTTGTCGGTGATCCCGCCGGGCGATCTGCGGATGGCGTTCGCCGCACTGCTCGCCGCCGACGGCGCACATCCGGGCGACGGTGACGCCACGACCGACCCGGAACTGTGGGTCACGTTGCTACAGCACCGATTCGGCGGTCGCGGCGCGTTGGCCGGTCACCCCGTCGGCAATCTGGTGCTCGCCGGACTCACCGAGGTGCTGGGCGATCCGGTCGCCGCGCTCGACGCGATGGGGGAGCTGTTCGGGGTCACCGGACGCGTCCTGCCGATGTCGACGGTGCCGCTGAGCATCGAGGCCGACGTCTCGGGGCTGGAGGTCGATCCGCGGATCAGCCGCAGCATCACCGGACAGGTCGCGGTCGCGACGACACCGGGCAAGGTGCGACGCGTGCGTCTGCTCCCGGCCGACCCACCCGCCTGCACGCAGGCCGTCGATGCGATCACCGCAGCCGATCTCGTCGTCCTCGGTCCCGGTTCGTGGTTCTCCAGCGTGATCCCGCACGTTCTCGTCCCTGATCAGTTGCAGGCCTTGAAGTCCACCGATGCGCGCCGGATGCTCTTCGTGAACCTCGCGCCCGAACTCGGTGAGACCAGTGGATTCTCGGTGGAACGCCATCTGCACGTCCTGCACGCACACGCGTCGGATCTGCGCATCGACGACGTCATCGTCGACGTCGGTTCCGCACCGGCGGGCCGCGAACGCGACCACGTCGAACGGGCGGCCGCACGTTTCGGTGCGCAGTTGCGCGTCGGCGATCTCGCGCGAGACGGCACCCATGTGCACGATCCGGAGAAATTGGCGGCCATGGTGCATACGCTGTGCGCAGGTTCGGGAGGTGGCTACGCTGTCGGGGCGGTCGACGGGACCGACGGCCCGGCCGGACACGCGGGGGCCCGTTGAGTCACCGGCCCGGGCATGATCGTCTGGGCGAGGCCGGCACCGCACGACGCCGTCGCGACGCGCACCGCAACCCGACGCGACACATCTGGGGATCACCCCGGCAGGAGGACGACAACCGGTGGCGATGACAGCAGCC
The DNA here is from genome assembly GCF_001424365.1 of Williamsia sp. Leaf354. Classification (NCBI taxonomy): domain Bacteria; kingdom Bacillati; phylum Actinomycetota; class Actinomycetes; order Mycobacteriales; family Nocardiaceae; genus Williamsia; species Williamsia sp. Leaf354. Next base: position 338,161 of record NZ_LMPL01000002.1, on the reverse strand, counting down.
GTCAAGGACGAGCTGAGTCGACTCGTGGTCACGCAGACCAGCTGTCGCAGGGCCGAGGTGTCGGCGTTGCTGCGTTTCGCCGGCGGACTCCACATCGTGGCCGGGCGGGTGGTGGTGGAGGCCGAGGTCGATCTCGGCAACGTCGCCCGACGGCTGCGCAAAGAGATCTTCGATCTCTACGGCTACAACTCCGAGGTCCACGTCCTGCGCAGCGGCGGACTCCGCAAGAGCGCCCGCTACATCGTCCGCGTCACCAAGGACGGTGAGGCACTCGCGCGCCAGACGGGCCTCCTCGACATGCGCGGCCGCCCGGTGCGTGGACTGCCGGCACAGGTCGTCGGCGGCGGTGTCGCCGACGCCGAGGCGGCCTGGCGCGGCGCTTTCCTCGCCCACGGATCGCTCACCGAACCCGGCCGTTCCTCGGCTCTGGAGGTGAGCTGCCCCGGACCCGAGGCGGCGCTGGCACTCGTCGGCGCGGCCCGTCGACTCGGCGTGGCCGCCAAGGCCCGCGAGGTCCGCGGCGCCGATCGCGTCGTCATCCGCGACGGCGAGGCCATCGGTGCGCTGCTCACCCGGATGGGCGCACAGGACACTCGCCTCACGTGGGAGGAACGCCGCATGCGGCGCGAGGTCCGCGCCACGGCGAACCGGCTCGCCAACTTCGACGACGCGAACCTGCGTCGGTCGGCTCGCGCCGCGGTCGCCGCGGCAGCCCGTGTGGAACGCGCCCTCGACATCCTCGGCGACACCGTTCCCGACCACCTGCTCAACGCGGGCCGGCTACGGGTGCAGCACCGCCAGGCCTCGCTCGAGGAACTCGGCCAGCTCGCCGATCCGCCGATGACGAAGGACGCGGTGGCCGGCCGCATCCGCCGACTGCTGTCCATGGCCGACAAGAAGGCACGCACCGACGGGATCCCCGACACCGAGTCGGCCGTGACGTCGGAACTGCTCGACGAGGCCTGACGATCCGGCCTGGCGGCGCCGCGCGAGCGGGCTCCGTTTAGGCTTGGGTCACCGTAGTGATCGACTCCATCTCCACAAGCAAGGAGCACATTGTGACCGTTCGGGTAGGCGTCAACGGATTCGGCCGTATCGGCCGCAACTTCTTCCGTGCCGTCGCAGCGCAGAAAGCGCTGGGCACCACCGACATCGAGATCGTCGCCGTCAACGACCTGACCGACAACGCCACTCTGGCGCACCTGCTCAAGTTCGACTCGATCCTCGGCCGCCTCGACGCCGACGTGTCGCTCGAGGGCGAGGACACCATCGTCATCGGTGACCAGAAGTTGAAGAGCCTGTCGGTCAAGGAGGGCCCCGCGGCGCTCCCGTGGGGCGATCTGGGTGTCGACGTCGTCGTCGAGTCGACCGGTATCTTCACCAAGCGCGACAAGGCCCAGGGCCACCTGGATGCCGGCGCCAAGAAGGTCATCATCTCCGCGCCCGCCTCCGACGAGGACATCACGATCGTGATGGGCGTCAACGACGACAAGTACGACGGCAGCCAGAACATCATCTCCAACGCCTCGTGCACCACGAACTGCCTCGGCCCGCTGGCCAAGGTCCTCAACGACGAGTTCGGCATCGTCAAAGGCCTGATGACCACGATCCACGCCTACACCCAGGATCAGAACCTGCAGGACGGCCCGCACGCCGACCTGCGTCGCGCCCGCGCCGCCGCCATCAACGTCGTCCCCACCTCCACCGGTGCCGCCAAGGCCATCGGCCTGGTGCTGCCCGAGCTGAAGGGCAAGCTCGACGGCTACGCGCTGCGTGTGCCGATCCCCACCGGCTCGGTCACCGACCTCACCGCACACCTGCGCAAGGCCGCCACGGTCGACGAGATCAACGCCGCCATGAAGGCCGCCGCCGAGGGACCGCTCAAGGGCATCCTCAAGTACTACGACGCGCCGATCGTCTCCTCCGACATCGTCACCGACCCGCACAGCTCGCTGTTCGACGCCGGTCTGACCAAGGTCATCGACGACCAGGCCAAGGTCGTGTCCTGGTACGACAACGAGTGGGGCTACTCCAACCGCCTCGTGGACCTCATCGGTCTCGTCGGCAAGTCGCTCTGACAGGTCGGCCGGATCCCACTCATGGCACTCGCATCGCTGAAAGATCTGCTCGACTCCGGTGTGTCCGGGCGCACCGTGCTGGTGCGGTCGGACCTCAACGTCCCGCTCGACGGCACCACGATCACCGACGCCGGGCGCATCATCGCCTCGGCACCGACGATCGCGGCGCTGGCCGACGCGGGTGCATCGGTGATCGTGACCGCGCACCTGGGACGCCCGAAGGGTGCGCCGGACCCGGCGTTCTCGCTCGGACCTGTCGCCACACGGCTCGGAGAGGAGCTCGGACGCAACGTCCAGCTCGCCTCCGACGTCGTCGGTACCGATGCGCTGGCTCGGGCCGAGGGACTCACCGACGGTGATGTGCTGCTGCTGGAGAACATCCGGTTCGACCCGCGGGAGACCTCGAAGGACCCCGCCGAGCGGGGCAAGCTCGCCGCGGCGCTCGTCGAGCTCGTCGGAGACGACGGCGCCTTCGTCTCCGACGGTTTCGGCGTCGTCCACCGCGAGCAGGCGTCGGTGTACGACGTCGCGAAGCTCCTGCCGCACTACGCCGGTGGGCTCGTCGAGTCCGAGGTGAAGGTTCTCGAGAAGCTCACCGCCGAGGTGGCCCGTCCGTACGCAGTCGTCCTCGGTGGGTCGAAGGTGTCCGACAAGCTCGGGGTCATCGAGGCCCTCGCACCGAAGGTCGACACACTCGTCATCGGCGGGGGTATGGCGTTCACGTTCCTGGTGGCCCAGGGGCTCTCGGTCGGCAACTCGCTTCTGCAGGACGATCAGGTGGGGGTCTGCAAAGACCTCCTCGAGCGGTTCGGCGATGTGATCCACCTGCCCGTCGACGTGGTCATCGGCGATTCGTTCTCGGCCGACGCCGAGGCGAAGACCGTTGCCGTGCAGGACATCCCGGACGGCTGGATGGGTCTCGACATCGGGCCGGAATCGGTCAAGAGGTTCGCCGCGGTGCTCTCGGGCGCCCAGACGATCTTCTGGAACGGCCCGTCGGGTGTGTTCGAGTTCGACAAGTTCGCCGCGGGTACCCGCGGTGTGGCCGAGGCCATCGCCGCCGCCACCGCCGACGGCGCGTTCAGCGTGGTCGGTGGCGGCGACTCGGCCGCCGCGGTGCGCCATCTCGGTCTCGCAGACGAGGCGTTCTCGCACATCTCGACCGGCGGTGGCGCATCGCTGGAGTACCTCGAAGGCAAAGAGCTGCCGGGGCTGAAAGTTCTGGAGGACTGACCCGATCGTGGCCACCCGCAAGCCGCTCATCGCCGGCAACTGGAAGTGCAATCTCAACCACCTCGAGGCCATCGCCCTGGTGCAGAAGATCGCGTTCGCGCTGCCCGCGAAGTACTTCGACAAGGTCGACGTCACCGTCATCCCGCCGTTCACCGACATCCGGAGCGTGCAGACCGTCATCGACGGCGACAAGCTGCTTCTCACCTACGGGGCGCAGGACCTCTCCGAGCACGATTCGGGCGCGTACACCGGTGAGATCAGTGGCGCGTTCCTGGCCAAGCTCGGATGCACCTACGTCGTGGTCGGGCACTCCGAGCGACGCACCCTCCACGCCGAGACCGACGAGGTCGTCCTCGGCAAGGCCACGGCCGCGTTGCGCCACGGCCTCACTCCGATCGTGTGCATCGGCGAGGGGCTCGAGATCCGCGAGGCCGGCGATCACGTCTCGTACAACGTGGAGCAGCTCAAGGGTTCGCTGGCCGGGTTGACCGCCGAGCAGATCGCGAAGGTCGTCATCGCCTACGAACCGGTGTGGGCCATCGGAACCGGCAGGGTGGCGAGTGCGGCCGACGCCCAGGAGGTGTGCGCGGCGATCCGTTCGACGCTCGCCGAGCTGGCCGACGCCGAGGTCGCGGCATCGGTGCGGGTCCTCTACGGCGGCTCGGTGAGCTCGAAGAACGTCGGTGAGATCGTCGGTCAGACCGATGTCGACGGTGCCCTCGTGGGCGGTGCGTCGCTCAAGTCCGACGAGTTCGCGACCCTCTCGGCGATCGCCGCCGGTGGGCCCCTGCCCTGATCGGGGCCGATCACCACGTAGACTCCCATTGCGTTCGCGGCATCCGCCGTGCTCGCGTGACGACCAAAGGACCCTCGGCAGTGAAGCTCGTCTTGGACATCGGATTGGTGATCACCAGTGTTCTCATGGTGGTCCTCGTGCTGCTGCACCGCGGCAAGGGTGGCGGCCTGTCGTCGCTCTTCGGTGGCGGCGTCCAGTCGAGTCTGTCCGGGTCGAGCGTCGTCGAGCGCAACCTGGACCGCCTGACGATCTTCGTCGGCATCATCTGGTTCATCTTCATCCTCGGCATCGGCCTGGACATCAAGCTCTCCTGACCGACGACGCGCCACTCGGACTGCCGTCGCAGGCGGGACGCGCGATACTGGTGGGATGACGGAACAGTCCGCGATGACGGAACAGGGCAGGGCACCAAGCGGTCCCGAGTCGACCACCCCCTCCGAGACCTTCGCTGCGCCGTCGGACGCACCGGTCACCTCGACCGCCACCGGGCGCGCGGCCACCGAACCCCTGCGTGAGGACATCCGCCTGCTCGGCGGACTGCTCGGCGACATCGTCCGCGAACACGCCGGCACCGAGATCTTCGATCTCGTCGAGCGAGCGCGCGTCGAGTCGTTCCGTGTCCGCAGGTCCGAGATCGACCGTGGTGAGCTCGCCGACACCCTCTCGGGCGTCGATGTCTCCGAGGCGATCCCGGTGATCCGGGCGTTCAGCCACTTCGCGCTGCTCGCGAATCTCGCCGAGGACATCCACCGCGAGCGGCGACGCGCCGTCCACGTCCGCGCCGGGGATCCTCCGGTAGCGAGCAGTCTCGCGGCCACCCACGCCAAACTCGACGCCGCAGGTCTCGACGACGCCGCCGTGGGCAAGGCACTGGCCGACGCCGTGGTGGTCCCCGTGATCACCGCGCACCCCACCGAGACCCGACGTCGGACGGTGTTCGAGACCCAGCGCCGCATCACCGACCTCATGCGCTTCCGTGGTCGCACCGAGCTGACGCCCGCCGAGGACGACGAGGTGGTCGCCGGACTGCGGCGCCAGATCCTGACGCTGTGGCAGACGGCCCTCATCCGACTCGAGCGACTGCGCATCGAGGACGAGATCGAGGTCGGGCTTCGCTACTACGACGCGGCGTTCTTCGAGGTGATCCCCGCGATCAACGCATCGTTGCGGGCCGATCTCCGCACCCGGTACCCCGACGCCGGTCTCGGCGACGACCCCATCCTGCGGATGGGCTCCTGGATCGGCGGCGACCGCGACGGCAACCCGTTCGTCACCGACCGGATCGTGGCGATGGCGACCGGCCGCGCCGCCCAGACGGCCCTGACCCATCATCTCGAGCAGTTGACGACCCTCGCCCAGGAACTGAGCATGTCGTCGCGCCTGGTGACGGTCAGTGACGCGGTCATCGAACTCGGCGGCGGTGACGAGGGCGATGTCGCGACCGACGAGCCCTATCGCCTCGCGCTGCGCCACATCCGTTCCCGCCTCCTGGCGACCGCTCGGCACCGGTTCGGCGACGAGGTCGCGCCGTTGGCCGATTCGTTCGTCGACACCGCCGCCGAGCCGTATGCGGTGGCCGCCGACCTGCTCGCCGATCTCGACGTCATCGACGCCTCGCTGCGTGACAACCGCGATTCGGCGCTCGCCGACGACCGGCTCCTGACCCTGCGGGAAGCGGTGCGCACGTTCGGGTTCCACCTCTCCGGGCTCGACATGCGGCAGAACTCCGACATCCACGAGGAGGTCGTGGGCGAGCTGTTGGCGTGGGCCGGTGTCCACGACGACTACGCGGGTCTCGACGAGCCCGCGCGCGTGGAACTGCTCGTCCGTGAGCTCTCCGACCGTCGACCCCTCATCCGGCCCGGCGCGGAGCTCGGTGAGCTCGCCGCGAAGGAGCTCGCCATCGTCACCGCGGGCGCGAAAGCCGTCGCCGACTACGGACCCGAAGCGGTCCCGAACTACATCATCAGCATGTGCACCTCGGTCAGCGACATGCTCGAGGCGATGATCATGCTCAAGGAAGCCGGACTGTTCGACCCGGGGTCGGCGGAGCAGGGGCCACGCTGTTCGGTACGCGTGGTGCCGCTGTTCGAGACCATCGAGGATCTGCAGCAGGGCGCGGCGACACTGCTCGCCGTGCTCGACGTGCCGCTCTACCGCGATCTCGTCGCTGCGCAGGGCGACATCCAGGAGATCATGCTGGGCTACTCCGACTCCAACAAGGACGGCGGCTACCTCGCCGCGAACTGGGCGCTCTACCGCGCCGAGCTCGACCTCGTGGAGGCCGCCGAGAAGTCGGGTATCCGCCTGCGACTGTTCCACGGCCGCGGCGGCACCGTCGGTCGCGGCGGTGGCCCGAGCTACGACGCGATCCTCGCGCAGCCGCCCGGCGCCGTGCAGGGGTCGCTGCGGATCACCGAGCAGGGTGAGGTCATCGCGGCCAAGTACGCCGAGCCGGTGCTGGCGCGGCGCAACCTCGAGACACTGCTCGCCGCGACCATCGAGTCGACCCTGCTCGACACCGAGGGGCTCGGTGACGCCGCCGACGGCGCCTACGAGATCCTCGACGACCTCGCCGCACGCGCACGGTCGGCGTACAGCGCGCTGGTCCACGACACCCCCGGATTCGTCGAGTACTTCACCTCCTCGACGCCGCTGTCGGAGATCGGTGCGCTCAACATCGGCAGCCGACCGGCCTCGCGCAAGCAGACCGAGAAGATCTCGGACCTGCGGGCGATCCCGTGGGTGCTGTCGTGGACGCAGTGTCGTGTGATGCTGCCGGGGTGGTACGGAACGGGTTCGGCGTTCGAGGAGTGGATCGACGGTGACGACGGGCGCCTCGAGACACTGCGCGGCTACTACCGGCAGTGGCCGTTCTTCCGGACGGTCATGTCGAACATGGCGCAGGTGCTCGCGAAGTCCGATCTCGGTCTCGCCGAACGGTATTCACACCTCGTCGCCGACGAGGAACTGCGTGCGCGGGTGTTCGGGATGATCGTCGACGAGCACCGCCGCACGACCGCGATGTACTTCGCGATCACCGAGTCCGACGACCTGCTGGCCGACAACCCGTCATTGGCCCGCTCGGTGTTCAACCGGTTCCCCTACCTCGAGCCTCTCAACCTGCTGCAGCTCGAACTGCTGCGCCGTTTCCGTGCCGGCGACGACTCCCCGCAGGTCCGTCGCGGGATCCAGCTGACCATGAACGGCCTCGCCACCGCGCTGCGCAACAGCGGGTAGCGGTTCGGGGTTCAGCGGGCGGTGAAGACCGCGAACACCTCGTGCAGTTCGTCGGCGTGCAGCGGCCCGAGCGCATCGCGGTTGTGCAGGAATCCGATGCCGGCGAACAGCAGTGCCGCCGCGCGGACCTCGGCCGTCCGCTGGTCGAATCCCGATTCGACGAGGGCGTCGCGGACCATGGTCACGACGAGACGGTCCATCGCGCGCACGGCATCGGCGACCGTGGCGTCACTGCGTGCCCATTCACGCATCGCGACCTCCACCGCGCGGACCCGCTCGTCGAACAGCGTGCCGGCCATGGCGACGATCCGCTCGGCCGGTGGCAGCGAGCCCAGCTCGGTGACCCGCGCCATGTTCGCGGCCTGCAGTTCCTGCCACCGATGAGCGACGGCGACCATGAGCCCGTCGATGTCGGTGAAGTGCCAGTAGAAGCTGCCCTTGGTGACACCGAGTTGCTCACACAACCGGGAGATCTTGACCCCGGCGACGCCCTCGGCGACGAGCAGATCGAACGCCGCATTGACCCAGTCCTCGACCGTCAGGCGGGTGGAACGCGCCATCTACGCCCTCACAGGGGATGGGCGGCGTCAGGATCGAGCGACGACGCGGCGGGAGAGTCGAGGAACCACACGGTCGCCTCGCTGCCGTGGACGGCCGCACATGGCCACTGCCCGGCGTCACCACCCGTGATGCCGGCGGCGGCGGCCTCCGCCTTGTCCTCGCCGGCGACGAGGAACCAGACCTCCCGGGAGCGACACACCACCGGGACAGTCAGAGTGATCCGTCGCGGCGGCGGCTTGGGGGAGTCGTGCACCGACACGACGGTGTCGTCACGTTCGGCGAGGGCGGGGGTGTGGGGGAACAGCGAGTTGATGTGGCCCTCACCGCCCATGCCCAGCAGGTGGACGTCGAAGGCAGGGCTCGCCGCGCCGTGACCGGCATCGGAGAGCCATTGCCGGTACTGGCCGGCCGCGGCCTCGATGTCGTCGCCGAACTCGCCGTCCGAGGGCGCCATCACGAACACCCGCGACGCGTCGACGGGGACGTGGTCGAGGAGGGCGTCGGACAGCTGCTTGTGGTTGCGCTCGTCGTCGGCGCCCGCGACGAACCGCTCGTCGCCGAACCACAGGTCGAGTCGGGCCCAGTCGAGCGGATCGTCGGCCGCCGATGCGGCGTTGTCGCGCAACCATTCCGCGATCGCGACGCCGTTGCTTCCGCCGGTGAGGACGAGCGACGCCGAACCGCGCTCGCGCTGCGCGGTCACCAGTGTCTGCACGAGGCGGGTGCCCGCGGCGTCGATCAGGGCGGCCTTGTCGTCGGCCACGACGACCTCGGGGACGGGAATCTCGACCGATGTCATGCCGACACCCCTTCTGCCGACTCGCGGCTGATCTGCGCGGCGCCCTGGAGCGCCAGGTGGTACACCTCGTCGGGATCGAGTCGACGGAGTTCCTCGGCGATGCAGTCGCGCACACCGCGGGTGCTCATCGCGACGCGACCGTCGGGCTTGCCGGGGTTCGACAGCACGGCGTTGTTGTTGCCGTCGACGGCGAGGACCAACGGCCCGCTCGCCCGCTCGAGGCGGACCTCGAAGCTGCCGATGTGCCGCTGGGTGTCCACGCCGAGCTGTGCGCGCAGCCATCCCGCGAGCAGGTCGATCGACGGCGAACGATCGGGTCCGCTCACCACGACACGCTCGACCGGCTCGTGCGGGGGTCGGTCGAGGGCGGCGGTGAGGATCGCGCGCCAGTACGTGATCTGTGCCCACACGAGGTCGGAGTCACCCGGTGCGTAACCGGCGAGCCGCTCGCCGAGGATCGTGTTCGGGTCGTTCGCCTTCGCCGCATCGGTGATGCGACGGGTGCCCAGGCGCCCCACCGGGTCGGCGGCGGGCTCGCTGGGCGCCTCCCCGGGCCACCAGGTGACCACCGGGGTGTCGGGCAGCAGGAACGGCACCACGACGCTCTCGGCGTGCTCGGCGAGCTCGCCGTAGAGACGCAGCACCACCACCTCCGAGGCGCCGGCATCCCCACCGACGCGGATCTGGGCGTCGAGACGTGCTGCGGCAGCACGGTTCCCGAGCGACACCACGATCACGCGACAGGGATGCTCGCGGCTGGCGTCGTTGGCGGCCTCGATCGCGCCCTCGGTCGGCTCGCCCTCGTCGGCGCACACCACCAGGGTGAGCACCCGACCGAGGGTGACCGCGCCACCGGACTCGCGCATCTTCACGAGTTTCTTGCTGACCTTCTCGGTCGTCGTCGCGGGCAGGTCGAGAATCATCGGGAGTGTTCCTTCACGGGAGAAGATCGCGAGAGCTCTAGGGTCGACGCCACACGCGCCCGACGCGGGTCATCATGTCCTCGGCCGACCGTGGCCCCCACATCCCCGACTCGTAGGTGTCGGGGGTGCCCTGCGCGGCCCACGCCTGCAGCACCGGGTCGAGGATCTTCCACGACAACTCCACCTCGGCGTTGACGGGGAAGAGCGACGGCTCACCGAGCAGCACGTCGAGGATGAGGCGCTCGTAGGCCTCGGGGGAGGACTCGGTGAACGCCTGGCCGTAGCTGAAGTCCATGTTGACGTCGCGGACCTGCATGCTCGACCCCGGCACCTTCGACCCGAAGCGCAACGTGATGCCCTCGTCGGGCTGCACCCGGATGACCAGGGCGTTCTCGCCGAGCTCCTCGGTCATGGTCTTGTCGAACGGCAGGTGCGGAGCCTTCTTGAACACCAGCGCGATCTCGGTGACGCGACGGCCCAGACGTTTGCCGGTGCGGAGATAGAACGGCACACCCGCCCACCGACGACTGTCGACCTCGACCGCGATGGCCGCGAACGTCTCGGTGATCGAGTCGGCCGCGAAACCCTCCTCGTCGACCAGGCCGGGCACCGACTGGCTGCCCTGCCATCCCGGACCGTACTGACCACGGGCGGTGTTCAGTTCCAACGGCAGGATGTTGCGGGTCGCCGAGAGCACCTTGATCTTCTCCGCCTGCAACTCCCGCGGCTCGAAGGAGACGGGCTCCTCCATCGCGACCAGCGCGAGCAGCTGCAGCAGGTGGTTCTGGATCACGTCACGCGCGGCACCGATGCCGTCGTAGTAGCCGGCGCGGCCACCGAGCCCGATGTCCTCGGCCATGGTGATCTGCACATGGTCGACATAGTGCGAACTCCACAGCGGATCGAACAGCTGGTTCGCGAACCGCAACGCCAGGATGTTCTGGACGGTCTCCTTGCCCAGGTAGTGGTCGATGCGGAACACCGAGTCCTCGGGGAAGACACCGTTGACGACCGCGTTGAGCTCCTTCGCGCTGGCGAGGTCGTGACCGAACGGCTTCTCGATGACGACGCGACGCCAGTTGTCCCCGGTGTGCTGGGCCAGACCCGACCGCTGCAACTGCTCGCACACCGTCGGGAACGCCTTGGGCGGCACCGAGAGGTAGAACGCGTGGTTGCCGTCGGTGCCGCGTTGCTCGTCGAGATCGGCGAGTGTGGTCGCGAGCTGATCGAACGCCGCGTCGTCGTCGAAGGCGCCCTGCACGAAGCGGAAACCCTCCGACAACCGCTCCCACACGTCCTCACGGAACGGCGTGCGGGAGTGGTCGCGCACGGCGTCGTGGACCACCTGACCGAAGTCCTGGTTGTCCCAGTCGCGCCGGGCGAAACCCACCAGGGCGAAGCTCGGCGGGAGCAGACCGCGGTTGGCGAGGTCGTAGACCGCAGGCATCAGCTTCCGCTTGGCGAGGTCGCCGGTGACGCCGAAGATGACCAGGCTGCACGGACCCGCGATCCGGGGCAGCCGCTTGTCGCGGCTGTCCCGGAGCGGGTTCGCCCAGCCGGTGTCGGTGGCTGCCGTCACCGGTGTCAGCCCTTGGCGGCGTCGAGTTGCTCGGTGGTCGCGTCGAGCAACTCACCCCACGCCTTCTCGAATTTCTCGACGCCCTCGTTCTCGAGGGTGAGGAAGACGTCGGTGAGATCGATGCCCAGCGCGGAGATCGCGTCGAACACCTCCTGCGACTCGGGTCCCCGGCCGACGAGAGATTCGGTGTCGACGGTGCCGTGGTCGGCGAAGGCGTCCATCGTCTTCTCCGGCATGGTGTTCACGGTGTTCGGGGCGACGAGGTCGCTGACGTACAGCGTGTCGGAGTAGTCGGGGTTCTTGACCCCGGTCGAGGCCCACAGCGGACGCTGGGGACGCGCACCGTCGGACAGCAGACCCTGGAACCGGGACTCCGTCTCGAACACCTGCTGGTAGGCGACATAGGCCAGACGCGCGTTGGCCAGCGCCGCCTTGCCCTTGAGTTCGGTCGCCTCCGGGGTGCCGATCGCGTCGAGCCGGGAGTCGATCTCGGTGTCGACACGCGAGACGAAGAACGACGCGACCGAATGGATCGTCGAGACGTCGTGTCCGGCGGCCTTCGCGGCCTCGATGCCCTCGAGGTAGGCGTCCATCACCGCGCGGTAGCGCTCGACGGAGAAGATCAGGGTCACGTTGACGCTGATGCCCTCGGCGAGGGTCCTGGAGATCGCGGGGATCCCGGCCTCGGTGGCGGGGATCTTGATCAGCAGGTTGGGCCGGTCGACGATCTTCCACAGCTCGATCGCCTGGGCGGCGGTCTTGTCGGTGTCGTGGGCCAGACGCGGGTCGACCTCGATCGACACCCGCCCGTCGACACCGTTGGTCGACTCGTAGACCGGCGCGAAGATGTCACAGGCGTTGCGGACGTCGTCGGTGGTGACGGTGCGGATGGTGGCGTCGACGTCGGCGCCGCGGGCGGCGAGTTCGTTGATCTGCTCGTCGTAGCTGTCACCGGCCGACAACGCGGCCTGGAAGATCGACGGGTTGGTGGTGACACCGACCACCGACTTCGTCTCGATCAGCTCGGCGAGGTTGCCCGAGGAGATGCGCTCGCGCGACAGGTCGTCGAGCCACACCGACACACCGGCCTCGGACAGGTTCTTCAGGTTCTGGTTCTGGGCCATTTTGGTCATCCCTTCGCGTTCGTGATGGAGCGCTGAGCAGCCGCGACGACGGCGTCGGCGGTGAAGCCGTACTCGCGGAACAAGGTCTCGGCGTCAGCGGACTCGCCGTAGTGCTCCAGCGAGATGATCTCGCCGGCGTCGCCGACGAGCTTGTACCAGGGCATCGCGATGCCGGCCTCGATGGAGACGCGCGCCTTGACGGTCGGCGGGATCACCTGGTCCTTGTAGTTCTGGTCCTGGTCGGAGAACCACTCCACACAGGGCATCGACACAACCCGCGCGGCGATTCCCTGCTCCTCGAGCTTCTTGCGTCCCTCGACCGCGTACTGGACCTCGGACCCGGTGGCGATGATGACCACCTCCGGCGCTCCGTTGGCCGCGTCGGCCAGGACGTATCCGCCCTTGGCGACACCCTCGGCGCTGGTGCCCTCGAGGATCGGCACACCCTGACGGGTGAGGGCGAGGCCGACCGGACCGCTGCTCGACGAGCGCGCGATCACCGTCTTCCACGCGTATGCCGTCTCGTTGGCGTCACCGGGACGCACCACCGACAGGTTCGGGATGGCGCGCAGCGCCGCGAGGTGCTCGATCGGCTGATGGGTCGGGCCGTCCTCGCCGAGTCCGATGGAGTCGTGGGTCCACACGTAGATCGGGTCGATGTCCATCAGCGACGCGATCCGGACCGCCGGACGCATGTAATCGGCGAACTGCAGGAACGTGCCGCCGTACGCGCGTGTCGGGCCGTGCAGCACGATGCCGTTGAGGATCGACCCCATCGCGTGCTCACGGATACCGAAATGCAGTGTGCGGCCGTAGGGTTCGGCGTCCCAGTCGTCGGTGGAGATCGACGTCGGGCCGAACGACTTCGCGCCGTCCATCGTGGTGTTGTTCGATCCGGCGAGGTCGGCGGAACCGCCCCACAGCTCGGGGAGGACCGGCGCGAGCGCGGTGAGCACCTTGCCCGACGCGGCGCGGGTCGCCGGCCCCTTGTCGCCGACCTCCCAGGTCGGCAGGACGTCGGCCCAGCCGTCGGGGAGCTCGTCGGCGGTGAGCCGGTCGAGCAGCGCCTTGCGATCGGGGTTGGCCGTCGCCCAGGCGTCGAAGTCCTTGCTCCACTGCGCGTGGTCGTCGCGACCGCGGGCGACGAGCTCGCGGGTGTGGGCGACGACCTCGTCGGCGACGTCGAAGGTCTTGGTCGGGTCGAACCCGAGGATCTCCTTGGTGGCGGCGACCTCGTCGTCACCGAGCGCCGAACCGTGCACGCCGCCGGTGTTCATCTTCGTCGGGGCCGGGTAGCCGATGATGGTGCGCAGGAGGATGATCGACGGCTTGTCGGTGACGGCCTTCGCGTTGGCGACCGCCTCTTCGATGCCGGTGACGTTCTCGCCGCCCTGCACGGTCTGCACGTGCCAGCCGTACGCCTCGTAGCGCTTGGCGGTGTCCTCCGACAGGGCGATGTCGGTGTTGTGCTCGATGGAGATCTTGTTCTCGTCGTAGAACAGGATGAGGTTGCCCAGCTGCTGGGTACCGGCGAGCGAGGACGCCTCGGAGGTGACGCCCTCCTCGATGTCGCCGTCGGAGGCGACGACGTAGATGTAGTGGTCGAAGATGCTCTCGCCGATCGCGGGCTCGGGATCGAACAGTCCACGCTCGCGCCGCGAGGCCATCGCCATGCCGACCGCCGACGCGAGACCCTGGCCGAGGGGGCCGGTGGTGATCTCGACGCCACGGGTGTGGCGGAACTCCGGGTGACCGGGGGTCTTCGACTTGAAGGTGCGCAGCGCCTCGAGGTCGGCGAGTTCGAGACCGAAACCGCCGAGGTACAGCTGTATGTAGAGGGTGAGGCTGGAATGCCCACACGACAGGACGAACCGGTCGCGGCCGAGCCACGCGGTGTCGTTCGGGTCGTGGCGCATGATCCGCTGGAAGAGGGTGTAGGCCAGCGGCGCGAGGCTCATGGCGGTGCCGGGGTGACCGGATCCGCACTTCTGCACCGCATCGGCCGCGAGCACCCGTACGGTGTCGACGGCTTTGGTGTCGAGATCGGTCCAACCCTCCGGATGTGACGGCTGGGTCAGGGCGCGGATCTCATCTGTCACTGCCACGATGTGCAAGTCTCCTGTGTCGGTCGCGTCGAGTGCGGAACGGAGTTGTCGCGGTCGGTGACCTGCGGTCCGTGGCACCGTGTGGTCACACCTGTGCCGACGGTCGCAGTGTGCGACGCGTAACTCCGTGCCCAAGCGTAGTCCGCAGGTCCGGCGCCCGGGCGGTCGCCGGGGTGTCGGATCGATGACCGTTGTCGGAGCGTCCAATTGTCGATCCGGATCGGTCGGCGTCTACCATTCCGTGTAGTAGACGAACGGGTGTTCACGTTCGTATCGAGTTCGACAGCCAGGAGCGTCAGTGGAGATGGGGCACAGCGTGGGCGGACACGGTTCCGCGGCCACCCGGCCCGGACTGTCACCCGGCATTCCCGAACCCGCGTCGGGGGCCGGTCGCCTCCGGCAGATCGTGTTCGCGTACATCGCGCTGACCAAGCCGCGCGTCATCGAGCTCCTGCTCGTCGCCACGGTCCCGGTGATGCTGTTGGCCGACCGCGGGTCGATCGACATCGGTCTGATCGCGGTCACCCTCGTCGGCGGGTGGTTGGGTGCGGCGAGCGCCAACACCCTCAACATGGTGATCGACCACGACATCGACCAGAAGATGAAGCGCACCGAGCGGCGCCCGCTGGCGCGGCACGCGGTGTCGCGCATGCACGCCCTCGTCTTCGGTCTCGTCCTCGGCGTGGCCTCGTTCGCCGTCCTGTGGACCTGCGCGAACCTGCTCTCCGCACTGCTGGTCACCGCGACGATCGCGTTCTACGTCTTCGTCTACACGATGATCCTGAAGCGCCGTACCTGGCAGAACGTCGTCTGGGGCGGCGCGGCGGGCTGCATGCCGACACTCGTCGGCTGGGCCGCGGTCACCGGGTCGCTCAGCTGGCAACCGGTCGTGCTGTTCCTCGTCATCTTCTTCTGGACTCCACCGCACACCTGGGCGCTGGCGATGCGCTACAAGGAGGACTACAAGGCGGCCGGTGTCCCGATGCTGCCGGTGGTCGCCACCGAACTCCACGTCGCCAAGCAGATGGTCTATTACACCTGGGCCACCGTCGCCTCGACGCTCGTCCTCGTGTGGGCCACCGGGCCGATCTACGCGGTCGTCGCGATCGGTGCGGGCGCATGGTTCCTGCGGGCGGTCCACAAGCTCCTCGCCGCGACCCGTCGCGGTGAACCGATCACCCCGCTCAAGGTCTTCCTGCAGTCCAACGAGTACCTCGCCATCGTCTTCTGCGGCCTGGCCGTCGACTCGGTCGTGCACCTGCCGACCATCGCCACCTGGTTCTGACCCGCGGGTTCCTGACCCGCGGAGCGAGGTGTGTCAGGGGATGAGGACGATCGATCCCGTCGTTGCACGCCCGGCCAGATCGGTGTGAGCCTGCGCAGCCTGCGCGAGTGGATAGCTCGCGCCCACCCGCACCGACAGCCGCCCGTCGGCCACCGCGCCCATCACCTCACCGGTGCGCCACGCGAACTCGTCGGCGTCGGCGATGAAGTGCGCCAGCGTCGGCCGTGTGACGTGCAGTGAACCGAGTGCGTTGAGCCGTTGCACGTCCAGGGGCGGCACGGGTCCACTCGCCGCACCGAAGACCACGACCGTGCCGCGGATGCGAGCGGCGCGCAGCGACTGTTCGAACGTGTCGGCACCGACACCGTCGTAGACGACGGCCACCCCCGCGCCGTCGGTCAGGTCACGCACCTTCTCGGCCACGTCGTCGCCGTAGCGCAGGACATCGGTGGCACCGGCGCCGCGGGAGAGCTCTTCCTTGGCGTCGGTGGAGACCGTCGTGATCACCCGGATGCCCGCTGACGTCGCCAGCTGGGTCAGCATGAGCCCGACCCCGCCCGCTCCGGCATGAACCAGCACCGTGTCGCCAGTGGCCGGGTGGGCGCTTCCGTCGAGCAGATAGTGGGCGGTCAGCCCCTGCAGCAACACACACGCCGCGGTGGTGTCGTCGACCGAGTCGGGTACCGCCACGGCCCGATCCGCGCGCACCGTCACCTGCTGGGCGTAGGAACCCGACGCCTCGCACCATGCGACCCGGGTACCGACCCGGTCGTCGGACACACCCTCACCGACCGCGACGACCGTTCCCGCACCCTCGCTGCCCGGCACGTACGGGGGAGTGGAGGGGTACAGACCCGTACGGAAGTAGGTGTCGATGAAGTTGACGCCCACGGCCGCGACGTCGACGAGGAGCTCGCCGGGCCCGGCGACGGGACTGTCGACCTCGACGACCTCGAGGACCTCGGGACCGCCGTGCCGGGTGACGTGTATCGCTCGCATGCCTCCAGTTCTACCCGGCCACCACCGTGCACGACAGCGAGGGCCGCGTCGCCGCGGAACACGGGTCCGGGGTGCGGATATGCTCTTCGACATGGCGGATCAGAAGACGGACGAGACGACCACCACCGAGCAGGCAGGCGGCGAGGTGCGCATCGCGCGCGGCACGCTGGCCGCGGTCACCCGGTTCGTCCGGCGCAACGGTGGCAGCGCGAAGGCGGTCGTGGAGCCGGTCGGCGCCGACGGTGTGCGGGTGCTGCTCGTGGGCGACAACGGTGTGATGGGCGATCAGGTGGTCGACGACGTCGCCACCGCGAACGCACTCGTCGAACGCGTCGACGGACTCGAGATCTCGGAGTGGGATCGGGAATTGAGCTCGGTGGCCAATCCGCGCGACGGGCACCACGCCAAGATGGCGGGCTGGGTCGCGCGGACCTGAGCTCGGCTCAGTTCTCGACGACCTCGCCCAGTCCGGTCCGCTCGAGTCGCGTTCGGTCCGCCCCGCTCGTCGCGGCGACCTCCTCGACCCGTAGACGCGGGCGCATCGACACCCACAGGGCGGCGGTGGCCGCGACACACGCTCCGGCCCCGGCCACGTGGGCGACCACGAGTGCCTCGGGGATGCCGGTGACGTACTGGGTGAACCCGATGCCGGCCTGCACCACGATGAGCGCGACCACGACGTAGAGACGGTTGCGGACCCGTGCCGGCGCGCCCACGGCGGCCAGTCCGAACCCCAGGGCGACGATGAGCGCGAGATAGGCGACCATCACCTCGGCGTGGAAGTGGACGAGTGAGGTGATCGCGATCTCCAGGCGCGGTACCGGTTTCTCGATGCTCGCATCGCCGGCGTGGGGACCGGCACCGGTCACCATCGTGCCGGCGACGAGCAGCAGACCCAGGACGGCCGCGCTGAGCACGGTCAGCGCACGAAGCGGTTGGGGGACGACGGCGATCGCCTCGGTGTCGTCGGGTTCGCGCACCTTCTCGAGGAGCAGGACCGACAGCCACACCATCGCCATGGAGACCAGCAGGTGGATCGCGACCGTCCACCACAGCAGCCCGGTGAGGACGGTGAGGCCTCCGATGACCGCCTGCGCGACCGTGGAGAGCGGCATCAGCCAGGCGTAGACCTTCACCTCGCGCCGACGCCGTGCGCGGGTCACGGCGATGACGATCAGTGCGGCGGTCGCCACCACCGCGAAGGTGAGCAGCCGGTTGCCGAACTCGACCGCCTGGTGGAACCCGGCGACGTTGGTGTGCGGCGCCGGTGTGAAGCTGCCCGGGAAGCACTGGGGCCAGGTGGGACAGCCGAGACCGGAGGCGGTGACACGCACCACCGAACCGGTGACGGCGATGCCCGCCTGGGTGATGAGGACCGCGATGGCGACCCCGATCTGCGCACGCCGAGAGGGCATGGGGAGGAGGTCGACCAGCCGGACGAAACCGCGATAGAGCACGACCCGATCGTATAGAAGGGGCCGGTCGGAACGGCAATCCTGCGGCTGTCGTCTCGGCCACCCCGGCCCGCGGCCCGGGTGCGCCGCCGCGTCAGATGAAGCGGAACCAGCGGACGGCGGCGATTCCGGCGACGACGCCCCAGGCGATGAGCACGCCGAGTCCGACGTAGTCGATGGAGTGCTCGGTGGCCTGGTGCAGGGCCTCGCTCAACGCCCCGGACGGGATGGCACGGGCGATCCATCGCACGGCCTCGGGGACCCCGTCGCCGACGACCACGAGACTGCCGACGCCGATGAACACGAACCAGACGACGTTGGCCAGGGCGAGCACGATCTCGGCGCGCAGGGTGCCGCCCAGCAGCAGGCCCAGCGCCGAGAAGGTCATGGTGCCGATCGCGATGGCGACGGCGCCGAGCAGGAGCCCGGTGGCGCTGACGTCCCACCCGAACGCGAATCCGATGATCCCCAGGACGACGGCCTGCAGCACCACCACGATCGCGACGGCGATCGACTTGCCGACGATGACGCCCCACCGCGGCAGGGGTGTCGCGCCCAGGCGTTTCAGGGCGCCGTAACGGCGGTCGAACCCGACGGCGATGGCCTGTCCGGTGAACGCGGTCGACATCACCGCCACCGTCATGATGGCGGGCACGAAGCGGTCGGCGCGGCTCTCGGCGAAGGTCCCGATGGGCAGCAGACACAACCCGATCAGCAGGGTGACCGGGATGAACAGGGTCAGCAGGAGCTGCTCGCCGTTGCGCAGCAGCAGGATCAGCTCGATCCGCGACTGCGCGGCGACCATCCGCGCGATCGGCGCGGGTCGGGGATCGGGGCTGAACTGGCCGGGCTCGAATCGACCCGAGGTGGTGCTGCGGCCCGTGGTGCCGTCTGTGCGGGTCATCCGCGCAATTCCCGTCCGGTGAGGTCGAGGAAGACGTCCTCGAGGCTGCGGGTCTCGACACGCAGGTCGGTGGCGAGCACGTTGATCCGCGCACACCACGCGGTGACCGCGGCGAGGACCTGCGGGGTCACGGCGCCGGCGACGAGGTAGGTGCCCGGGTTGACCTCGCTGCAGACGTATCCCTCGGCCAGGATCGACTCGAGCAGCGTGAGATCGAGGCCGCGCGGCGCCCGGAACCGCAGTTCGTTCTCCGCGCCCCGGCTGGTGACCTCCTCGGGGGTGCCGTGCGCGACGATCTCACCCCGGTCGATGATCACGAGGTCGTCGGCGAGCTGTTCGGCCTCGTCCATGAGATGCGTGGTGAGCAGAACCGAGACGCCGTCCTTGCGGAGACGATCGATCAACTCCCACACCAGGATTCGTGCCGCGGCGTCGAGGCCTGCGGTCGGCTCGTCGAGGAAGACGAGCTCGGGGCGGCCGACCAGCGCGCACGCCAGGGCCAACCGCTGCTGCTGACCGCCCGACAGGCGGCGATACGGCGTGCGCTGGGCGTCGACGAGACCGAGCGTGCGCATCAACCAGTCCGGGTCGATCGGGTTGGCCGAGTAGGCCGCACAGAGCCTCAACATCTCGCCCGCCCGGGCACCGGGGTACGCGCCGCCACCCTGCAGCATGACGCCGATCCGCGTGCGCAGGCGGTCGTTGTCGGCGACCGGGTCGAGGCCGAGGACACGCACCTCACCGGAGTCGGCGACGCCGAACCCCTCGCAGATCTCGACGGTGGTGGTCTTGCCCGCACCGTTGGGACCCAGCAGGGCGAGAACCTGCCCGCGGTGGAGTTCGAGGTCGAGCCCGTTCACCGCGGTGACGTCGCCGTAGCGCTTGACCAGCCCTCGGACCTGCAGAGCCGGCGCGTCGCCGGTGGTGATCCCGGACACCCCCGACGAGGGGGCGAGCGGGGGGTTCGGCGGACTCTTCACAGGGCCAACACTATTCGTCGGCGACCCGCGGCCGCCAAACGGACTCTCGACGGTGGTCGCGCGGTCCGGCTCAGGAGACGCGCTCGGCGGCGGGCGTCGAGGCGCGGGCGGTGTCGTTCCCGGTGTCGTCCGGGGCCGGGGGGCCGACCTTCGGTGGGGTCGGTCGCTCGTCGCGCCGTCGTCGCTGCCACGGCATCTTCTCGAAGAACAGCGCCGTGAGCACCGCGGTCAGCAACACCGACGCGATGATCGCCTCGGCGAGTTGGAAGCCGCGCGTCCCCGCGCCGGTCGGGAGCACCACGACCGCGATGATGGCCGACACCGCGATGGCCGCGATCCGGAACCAGCGGCCGGTGGCCCACGCCGCAAGCGGGATGATCGCCCACAGCAGGTACCAGGCCTGCACGAACGGGAAGAACAGCACGAACGTCGCCATGGCGATACCCAGGGCGCCGAGGGGGTGGAGTCGGCCGGCGAGTGCGGCGAGGAGCCAGCGCACGATGAACAATCCGGCGATCAGCTGACCGACCGGCCGCGCGACGTCGAGCATCGCCTGGGTGTGGTCACCGAGACCGACGAGGACCCCGACGCGGCCACCGGTCACCGACAGCAGCGTGGGCATCGACATCCACGAGCGCACCACGTCGCCGGTGCTCAGAGTGGAGGTCCAGCCGAAACCGAGGCCGGTGCCCAGGCAGATAGACACGACGACGGCGGCGAGGATCGATGCGAGGACGCCTGCGGAGGCGGCCAGCGCCCAGAAGGACCGGCGCGATCGTTGCCACCATTCGGCTCGCGGCGCATGACGCAGCGCGGGCAGCGTCGCACCCCAGCGACGGGCGAGGGCGATGCCGACGAAACCGAACGCGAGCATCGAGGAGATCTTCACCATCGACGAGGCGGCCATGGTCGCCGAACCGGCGATGAGCAGCCATCCGGTGGCCGACGGCAACCACGTCCCGGCGCGGCGGAGGCGGTGTGGGCTGTCGATCGCGCGGAAGCACAGTTCGATGCCCGCGAGCATGAGGCCGAGCATCAGGGCCTCGTTGTGGATGCCGCCGACGAGATGCAGGATCAGCAGCGGGTTCATGGCGCCCAGCCACAGGGCGGCGACCGGCGACACCCCGCAGCGCCGCGCGAGACGGGGGAGCGCCCACACGATCAGCGCGACACCGGCCAGGGCGATGATGCGGTGTCCGAGGATGGCCGCCGACAGGTTGTCGCCGACGATGCCGGTGATGCCCTTGCCCAGCCAGAGGAACAACGGTCCGTAGGGCGCCGGGGTGTCGCGCCACAGGTTCGGCACCGACCGCGTGAGCACGTCGCCCACCCCCAGCCCGCGGACGGGACTCACCACGTAGGGGTCCATGCCGCGGTAGGCGATCGCGCTCTGGGCGAGGTAGGAGTAGATGTCCTTGCTGAGCATCGGCGGCGCGAGCACGATCGGGGCGATCCAGACCAGCAGGGTGCGGTCGGCCTGTCGACGGGTCATGCGGCGTTGCGGGGCGGTGCCCCCGACGACCTCGACGGTGAGCCGACCGACGGCGAACCGGCCCAGCATCAGCCAGGCGAGCACGAGCACGATGGTGCCGCCGATGGACAGGGTCAGCGCGGTGGTCCACATCCGCGACGGCAGCGACAGCAGTCGCATCCCGGCGATGGGGTTCTGGAGGACGGGCAGGGCGCCGGTGCCCAACGATCCGACGAGGATCAGGATGGATCCGACGGCGCCGAACAGTCGGATGCGGAGAAGGGTGCGACTCTCGACGGGGTCGAGGCCACCCACCTCGGGCTCGGAGCCGTGCAGGCGGGCCATGGTGACGCCGTAGTCGCCGGTGGTGTCGCGATCGGGTTTCGTCGCCTTCGCGGGCCGGCGCAGCCCGAGGTATCCCGTGACCGTGCGGAAGCGCTCGACCGCGGTCTCGGCGAGACGCTCCCGAGGGGGCGCAGCGGTGCCGTCGGGCGGCGACTGCGGTGTGGGATCGGGCACAAGTCCAGACTCTATCGGGCTTTCTCGACGCGCTCCGAAACCGCGCGTGCTGCGGCGTTCGGCGCAGGTGGGGGGTCTGGCCGGTCGTGCCCGCGGCAGGCAAGGTAACCCTTGCTGGCGTGCCGTCGGCAATTAGGTGACACTTGTGTTGTGAAAACCACCGGGACCGCTGTCCCCGCACGCGACGACGAGGGGCACACGTCTGCCTCCTCGCCGGTGGGCGTCGTGCGCGACGGTGGTCCGGTCTCGGTCAGTTCCGACGGACAGACCCGGACCGCGGTCGTGTCGCTGCTGGTGGAACGCGGTCCGGCGACGGCAGGCGAGATCGGTGACGAGCTGGGCATGAGTGCGGCCGGGGTCCGACGCCATCTCGACGCGCTGATCGCAGCGGGCGAGGTCCGGGCGACCACCGGCTCGGGTCGTCACGTCACCCGCGGACGGGGCCGTCCGGCCAAACAGTTCCAACTGACCGCGCACGGTCGCGGCAAGCTGCACCACTCCTATGACGACCTCGCCGGCGCCGCGATGCGCCGTCTCCGTGATCTCGGCGGCGACGCCGCGGTCCGCGAGTTCGCCGACGACCGGATCGACGCCGTCCTCGCCGGTGTCGAGACCGCCGCGGGCGCCGCGACCGACACACCCGATCCCGACGCGGTGGTCGAGACCGCCGAGCGGATAGCCTCGGCGCTGACCGAGGCGGGCTTCTCGGCGAACACGCGGCGTGTCGGTGCGGGTGTGCAGATCTGTCAGCACCACTGCCCGGTGGCGCACGTCGCCGCCGAGTTCCCCGAGCTCTGCGAGGCGGAGACCGCCCGCTTCACGCAGCTGCTCGGAACCCACGTCCAGCGCCTGGCGACCATCGCCAACGGCGACTGCGCGTGCACCACCCACGTCCCGCTGGCGGCGAACACCGCCCACCGGATCGACAGCCTGCCGCAGACCGACGCACAGCTCGCGTCGGCCACCGGCATCAACCGAGAGGACTCTCGATGACAGTCACCGATCCCCGCACGCCGGTCGCCCCGGCTCTGACGCAGGAAGAGACGATCGACTCGCTCGGTACCTACGGGTACGGCTGGTCGGACTCCGATGTGGCCGGTGCCAGCGCGCAGCGCGGCATCAACCCCGCGGTCGTCACCGACATCTCGTCGAAGAAGAGTGAGCCCGAGTGGATGCTCGCCGCCCGTCTCAAGGCGCTGCAGACCTTCGAGCGCAAGCCGATGCCGAACTGGGGCAGCGACCTCGACGGCATCGACTTCGACAACATCAAGTACTTCGTGCGCTCCAGCGAGAAGCAGGCAGCCACCTGGGACGACCTGCCCGCCGACATCAAGAACACCTACGACAAGCTCGGCATCCCCGAGGCGGAGAAGCAGCGTCTGGTCTCCGGTGTCGCCGCGCAGTACGAGTCCGAGGTCGTCTACCACTCGATCCGCGAGGATCTCGAGCAGCAGGGCGTGATCTTCCTCGACACCGACACCGCGCTCAAGGAGCACCCGGAGATCTTCCGTGAGTACTTCGGCTCGGTGATCCCCGCCGGCGACAACAAGTTCTCCGCGCTGAACACCGCCGTGTGGTCGGGTGGCTCGTTCATCTACGTGCCCAAGGGCGTCCATGTCGACATCCCGCTGCAGGCGTACTTCCGCATCAACACCGAGAACATGGGTCAGTTCGAGCGGACGCTGATCATCGTCGACGAGGACGCCTACGTCCACTACGTCGAGGGTTGTACCGCGCCGATCTACAAGACCGACTCGCTGCACTCCGCGGTCGTCGAGATCATCGTCAAGAAGGGCGGCCGCTGCCGCTACACGACCATCCAGAACTGGTCGAACAACGTCTACAACCTGGTGACCAAGCGCGCGAAGGCCGAGGCCGGCGCGACCATGGAGTGGGTCGACGGCAACATCGGCTCCAAGGTCACCATGAAGTACCCGGCGGTGTGGATGACCGGTGAGTACGCCAAGGGCGAGGTCCTGTCGGTGGCGTTCGCCGGTCCCGGCCAGCACCAGGACACCGGTTCGAAGATGGTGCACCTCGCGCCGAACACCTCGAGCAACATCGTGTCGAAGTCGGTCGCCCGTGGCGGCGGTCGTGCGTCGTACCGCGGTCTGGTGCAGGTGAACAAGGGCGCGCACGGGAGCCGGTCGACGGTGAAGTGCGACGCCCTGCTCGTCGACACGATCAGCCGCAGCGACACCTACCCGTACGTCGACATCCGCGAGGACGACGTGACGATGGGACACGAGGCGACCGTCTCGAAGGTCAGCGACGACCAGTTGTTCTACCTGATGAGCCGCGGCATGACCGAGGACGAGGCCATGGCGATGGTGGTCCGCGGGTTCGTGGAGCCGATCGCGAAGGAACTCCCCATGGAGTACGCGCTCGAGCTCAACCGGCTCATCGAACTCCAGATGGAAGGATCTGTCGGTTGAGTCAGGCACAGACCCCCGGCGGTGTCGTCGACGCCGTCCGTGGTGAGAACCCGACGGGCGTCGCACACCCCGTCACCAACAAGGGCGAGCTGTTCACGTCGTTCGACGTCGACGCGTTCGAGGTGCCCGGTTCGCGAGACGAGGCGTGGCGGTTCACCCCGTTCCGCCGCCTGCGCGGCCTGCACACGGGCGCGGCGGTCGCGACCGGCTCGGCCACCATCACCGTCGACGGCGTCGCCGACGGGGTGAGTGTCGACACCGTGGACCGCACCGACGACCGGCTCGGTCAGGGCGGTGTCCCGTTCGATCGCATCGCCGCCCAGGCCTACTCGTCGTTCGACACCGCGACCGTCATCACGGTCGCGAAGGACACCGAACTCGACGACCCGGTCACGGTGACCATCACCGGACCCGGTGTCGACGAGGTCGCCTACGGACACGTGCAGGTCCGGCTGGAGCGGTTCGCCCGCGCCGTGGTCGTCATCGACCAGAACGGCAGCGGCACCTACGCCGAGAACATCGAGTTCGTGGTCGCCGACGGTGCGCACCTGACCGTCGTGAACCTCCACGACTGGGCCGACGACACCGTGCACGTCGCCGCGCACCATGTACGCCTGGGCCGCGACGCGACGATCCGTCACTTCGCGATCAGCCTCGGCGGCGACCTCGTCCGGCTGTCCCCGCTGGTGCACTACGACGGTCCCGGCGGCAACGCCGAGATGTGGGGTCTGTACTTCGCCGACGCCGGGCAGCACCTCGAACAGCGTCTGCTGGTCGATCACTCGCAGCCGCATTGCAAGTCCCACGTCGTGTACAAGGGTGCGCTGCAAGGGGACTCCACCGACAGGGCGCGTGAGGCGCACACGGTGTGGATCGGCGACGTGTTGATCCGGGCCGCGGCCGAGGGCACCGAGACCTTCGAGGTCAACCGCAACCTGCTGCTCACCGACGGCGCGCGCGCCGATTCGGTGCCCAACCTGGAGATCGAGACCGGCGAGATCGTCGGCGCGGGACACGCGAGCGCCACCGGGCGCTTCGACGACGAGCAGCTGTTCTATCTGCAGGCGCGCGGCATCCCCGAGGACCAGGCCCGCCGTCTCGTGGTGCGCGGCTTCTTCGGCGAGGTCATCGCGAAGATCGGCGTACCCGAGATCCGCGAACGGCTCGAGAACGCCGTCGAGGCCGAGCTGCAGATCGCCGGCGCCTGACCGGTACCGGGCCCGACGTCGCGCCCCACGCGCACAACGACTCATCACCACATCACCCCAGAGGAACCTGAATAACCGTGGCAACACTCGAAATCCGTGACCTGCACGTCGATGTCGCATCCAGCGACTCCGACGCCGAATCCATCCACATCCTCAAGGGTGTCGATCTCACCATCTCGTCGGGCGAGACCCACGCGATCATGGGCCCCAACGGGTCGGGCAAGTCGACGCTGTCGTACGCCATCGCCGGCCACCCCAAGTACGAGGTGACCCAGGGGTCGATCACCCTCGACGGTGAGGACGTCCTCGCCATGACGGTCGACGAGCGCGCCCGCGCGGGACTGTTCCTCGCGATGCAGTACCCGGTCGAGGTGCCCGGGGTGTCGATGTCGAACTTCCTGCGCACCGCGGCGACCGCGGTCCGTGGCGAGGCGCCGAAGCTGCGGCACTGGGTCAAAGAGGTCAAGGAGTCGCTGAGCGAGCTCGAGATCGATCCGTCGTTCATCGAGCGATCGGTGAACGAGGGTTTCTCCGGCGGCGAGAAGAAGCGCCACGAGATCCTGCAGCTGGGCATGCTGAAGCCGAAGATCGCGATCCTCGACGAGACCGATTCCGGCCTCGACGTCGATGCGCTGCGCGTGGTGTCGGCCGGCGTCAACAGCTACCGGGAGCGCGAGAACGGCGGGGTGCTGCTCATCACGCACTACACGCGCATCCTGCGCTACATCAAGCCCGACTTCGTGCACGTGTTCGTCGCCGGCAAGGTCGTCGAATCCGGCGGACCCGAGCTGGCCGATGCGCTCGAGGAGAACGGCTACGAGAAGTTCACCTCCGCACCCGCGCAGGCCTGATCCACCGCGAACCCCGACGGAGGTCACCGACGTGACGAGCACGGTCTCGACCGACACCCGCACCGCCCCGCTCGACGTGGATGCTCTGCGCGCGGACTTCCCGATCCTCGGACGGACGGTCCGCGACTCCAAGCCGTTGGTCTACCTCGACTCCGGGGCGACGTCGCAGCGGCCGGTGCAGGTCCTCGACGCCGAACGCGACTTCCTGGTGACCTGTAATGCCGCGGTACACCGTGGCGCTCACCAGTTGGCCGAGGAGGCCACCGACGCCTACGAGGACGCCCGGGCGATCATCGCCGAGTTCGTCGGTGTCGGGGTCGACGAGATCGTGTTCACCAAGAACGCGACCGAGTCGATCAATCTCGTCGCCCACACCCTCGGCGACGACCGGTCGGCCGGGATCTTCGGCGGCAAGCCGCTCGGACCCGGCGACACGATCGTGGTCACCGAGCTCGAACACCACGCGAACCTCGTCCCGTGGCAGGAACTGTGTCGACGCACCGGGGCGACCCTGCGGTGGTACGGCGTCAGCGATGAGGGCCGCATCGATCTCGACTCGCTCGAACTCGACGACACGGTGAAGGTGCTGGCGTTCACCCACCAGTCGAACGTGACCGGCGCCGTCGCCGACGTCGCCGAGATGGTCCGACTGGCTCGTGCCGTCGGTGCGCTCGTCGTGCTCGACGCTTGCCAGTCGGTGCCGCACATGGAGGTCGATTTCGCCGCCTCCGATGTCGACTTCGCCGCCTTCTCCGGACACAAGATGTTCGGACCCTCCGGGGTCGGTGTGCTCTACGGCAAGGCGTCTCTGCTGGACCAGCTCCCGCCGTTCATCACCGGCGGCTCGATGATCGAGACCGTGTCGATGGAGGTGTCGACCTACGCCGCCCCGCCGCAGCGGTTCGAGGCCGGCGTGCCCATGACCTCGCAGGTGGTCGGGCTCGGCGCCGCCGTGCGCTACCTGCAGGCGATCGGCATGGGTGCGATCGCCGCACACGAACACCTGCTCGTCGAGCACACCCTCGACCGGTTCGCGTCGCTCGACGGCGTCCGCGTCATCGGTCCGACCTCGACCCACGAGCGCGGGGGAGCGGTGGCGTTCGTCGTCGACGGCATCCATGCCCATGATCTCGGTCAGGTGCTCGACGACGAGGGCGTTGCGATCCGGGTCGGCCACCATTGCGCATGGCCACTGCACAAGCGGTTCGGTGTGGCGGCGACGGCGCGGGCGTCGTTCGCGGCCTACAACACTCTCGCCGAGGTCGACGCGCTCGCGGAAGCGATCGTGACCGCCCAGCGTTTCTTCGGGGTGGAGGCGTCCGCATGAGAATGGAACAGATGTACCAGGAGGTGATCCTGGACCACTACAAGCACCCGCACGGCCGCGGCCTGCGGGAACCGTTCGGCACCGAGGTGCACCACGTCAACCCGACGTGCGGCGACGAGATCACGCTGCGGGTCACCCTGTCCGACGACTCCACCACGGTCACCGACATCTCCTATGACGGCCAGGGATGTTCGATCTCGCAGGCCGCGACGTCGGTGCTCTACGACCAGGTGGTCGGCATGAGCGTCGACGAGGCGCTCGACACCGTCGCGGCGTTCAACGACATGATGACCTCGCGCGGCAAGTCCGACGGCGACGAGGACGTGATCGGCGACGGCATCGCCTTCGCCGGTGTGAGCAAGTACCCGGCGCGCGTGAAGTGCGCGCTGCTCGGTTGGCTGTCGTTCAAGGACGCTCTCGCACAAACGCTGGCACGGCAGTCCGCAGAAAGGAACTGACATGAGTGACACACAGACCCCCGCCGAGGTGACCACCTCGCTGCCGTCCATCGATGACGTCGAGGAGGCCATGCGCGACGTGGTCGACCCCGAACTCGGCATCAACGTCGTCGATCTCGGCCTGGTCTACGGCATCGACGTCGATTCCGACGCGAAGGCCAAGATCGACATGACCCTCACCTCGGCGGCGTGCCCGCTGACCGACGTGATCGAGGACCAGTCGCGTGCCGCCGTGGTCAGCAGCGGACTGTGCACCGAGTTGGAGATCAACTGGGTCTGGCTGCCGCCGTGGGGACCCGACAAGATCACCGACGACGGTCGCGAACAGCTCCGGGCCCTGGGCTTCACCGTCTGACCCTGCTCGATCGGCGGTGGATCCTCACACCGGTCCCGAGCGGCCCGACCCTTCTCACGCGACGCCGGATTCGCCTGCGGTGTCGGACTCGGACACGCCCTGGGACGCACCCCGGGGTCTGGACGAGAGGCGCGCGCGTCGACGTCGACGGTGGCAGCAGCCGTCGGTCCCGGAATCACGTGTCGACCGGTTGATCCGGGAGGCCCACGAGCGGGGCGATTTCGACGACCTACCCGGACTGGGGAAGCCCCTCGATCTGCGCGGTCTCGACGACCCCGACTGGTGGGCCAAGCAGAAGATCCGCGACGAGGACCTCGACTCGACGACGCTGCTGCCGGCCGCGTTGCAGTTGCGGCGCGAACGCCAGGAGTACCCGGAGTCGTTGCGCGACATCCGCGACGAGGAGGCCGTGCGCCGCATCCTCGTCGATTTCAATCGTCGGGTGAAGCGGGAACGGCTGGCGCCGTCGCTCGGACCGGCCTCACGCATCGTCGTGTCCACCATCGACGTCGAGGACATGGTCGAGCGTTGGCGAGAACTACTGCGCCACAGGCATGGGTGACGCTCCATCGGTGGCGGTCAAGTAGTTGTAGTGGTAACAATGATTGTTATGACTACAACGAATCAGTCCGCGCGCGGAGACGGCCGCGCACTCGACCGCATCCTGTTGATCGGCGCCTCCCGCGGCCTGGGTCTCGCCCTCGCCGACGAATGGTCGCGTCTCGGACGGGAGGTCGTGGCCACCGTGCGCGGGACCGGCCGCACACCGCTGCACGACCTGGCCGATCGCGACGACCGGTCGATCGAGATCGAGACCGTCGACATCACCGAGCCCGAGCAGATCGCCGCGCTGCACGGGCGTCTGTCGGGTCGCACCTTCGACCTGGTCTTCGTCAACGCGGGCGTCACGAACTCGCCCGAGGGCACGGTCGCCGAGACGACCGACGAGGAGTTCGCGCGCGTGATGATCACCAACGCCCTGAGCCCCCTGCGGGTCGTCGAGACCCTGGCCGATCTGGTGGAGCCCGACGGCACCATCGGCGTCATGTCGTCCGGGCAGGGCAGTGTCGCCAACAACGTCACCGGCGGACACGAGATGTATCGAGGCAGCAAAGCCGCACTCAACACCTACATGCGTAGCTACGCGGCACGCCATGCGGGCGAACAGCGATCGCTGGTCCTGATGGCACCCGGTTGGGTGCGGACCGACCTCGGCGGCAGTGCCGCGCGACTGACCATCGACGAGAGCATCCCGAACGTGGTGAAGACCCTCGATTCCCTGTCCGGCTCCACCGAACTGCGGTACGTGGACTACCTCGGCCGGACCGTGCCGTGGTGACCGGCGACTCCGATCACGGCCGCGATGCGTGGGCGTTGATGTATCGCTACGTCGAGGCCGAGAACCGTCGCGCCGAGCTCGCCGACACCCTCGGCTTCCGACTCGGAGGCGGCCGCGGCAAGGTGCTGTTCGGGCTGCGTGAGCACCCGATGACGCTGCGCGAACTCGCGGAGGCGAACAACGTCGACGCCCCGTACACGACTCTGATCGTCGACAAGCTGGAACGCCACGGCCTGGTCGAACGACGTCCGCACCCCGACGACAGACGACGCAAGCTCGTCACGCTCACCGACGCCGGCCGGGCGGCCGTGGACATGGCCGACGCGGTGCTGGCACGGCCACCGGCATCGATGACCGCGCTGTCCGGCGACGAGCTCGACCACCTGACCGAACTCCTCAGCCGACTCCTCGCCGAGGACACCGCCGGCGCGATCACCCACCAGGCCACCACCGACCATCCGACCGCTGACGATCCGACAGACGACGACTAGTCACCACCGTGGCAGGGCGGTGGCTCCCCGCGCGACGCGCAGACCCAGTCGCGGTCGGGCGAACCACGCCATCGTCATCATCGCCGCCATCACGCCGGACAGGTCGTCTCGGCCGCTGAGGTAGGCACGCTGCCGCTCGCGGGGCATCGCGAAGAACGCGTCGAAGAACGCGACCGTCGAGGGCCCGTCGAGCTGCAGCACCGAGTTCAGCCCCCTGCGTCGCAGTGTGTGCACGCCCCGTGCACCGGCGGGCCACAGCGCCTCGCCCACGTCGTGGCCGCCCACCAGTGCCTCGACGACGGTGTCGGTCCATCGCAGTGACGTCGCGACGCTGTAGCCCGTCGCGGGGTGCATCAGTCCACCCGCCGCACCATGCGTGGTGGGTCGGTGTTCCCAGGGCCGCGCACCACCGGCGGTGAGCGCGAAATGCACGCGCTCGATCGCGTCGTCGCTCTCGTACTCGCCGACGTCGACCCCGGACCGGGCCAGTCGGCGGTGCAGCCGCGTCCGCAGTTCACCCACTCCGATCGCCGGGTCGCCGGCCAGACAGGTCTCCTCCACCAGGACACGACCGGCCGAGACAGGCACGACGTAGAGAAAACTGGGTTGCTCACCCGCCCAACCGTTCTCCGAACGCCAGTCCATCAACACCGCGTGGTCGCCGTCGAGCAGCGGCGCCGCGGCGGCCGCGGGCAGGAACACGCCGTAGGCGGTCTGCGCGGGCCCCGCGGTGGACATCGCACCCCGGGCGTCGACCACCGCCACCGCGGTCAGCGGGGGGCCTTCGGTCAGCTCGACGCGGTCGGCGGCGAGGTGACCGGCGGTCCCGGTGACCACGGTGACGTCGTCGAGGGTGAGGGTGTCGAGGAAGGTCTCCGAGAGCACCGAGTAGCCGCGGTCGATGCGGTGACGGCCGGGGGAGTGGACCGCGATGGACGGCACGGCGTGCTCGACGGCACCGGGGTCGAGCCACGTGGGCAGTTCATCGGTCCACGCCGAATACGTCGCCCGCCACGGCCGGTGCGGTGCACGATCGATCAGCGCGACATCGAGACCGGCGCGCGCGGCGCGATGGGCGAGAGCGCGGCCGGCCGGACCGGCGCCGACGACCGCGAGATCGTGTCGGCGCAGCCGGGGGTCAGCCACCTGCGGCCAACATGCCCCCGTCGATACGGATGGTCTCGCCGGTGATCCAGCTCGACTCGTCCCCGACGAGGAAGGCCGCGAGCGACGCCACGTCCTGCGGGACACCCAGCCGGCGGAGTGGGTACCGGGAGGCGACGGCCTCCTCGTCGGCCGCGTAGAGGGCCTCGGCGAACTTCGTCTTGACCACGCTCGGCGCGATCGCGTTCACCCGGATGCCGGGACCGAGCTCGGCGGCGAGTTCCTCGGTGAGTCGGATGACCGCGGCCTTCGATGCGCCGTACGCCGCGATGACCCCGGTCGATCGCAGGCCCGCGGTGCTCGCGATGTTGACGATCGCGCCGCCGCGGTCACCCATCCCGGCCCGGTGACACTCCTGGATGTACCCCAGCATCGCGACGACGTTCACATCGAAGATCTTGCGCACCGCGTCGAGGTCGGCGTCCATGAGTGGGCCGTAGACCGGGTTGATGCCGGTGTTGTTGACGAGGATGTCGACCGTTCCGGTGTGCGCCGCCGCCGCGGCCACCGCCGCCGCGCGATCGTCGGCGGACCCGGAGTTGCCGACCGAGACGGTCACGGTGGCCCCGGGAACCTCGGCGCGGATCGACTCCGCCGCCGCCTGGAGTGCCTCGGCCTTGCGGGCGGTGATGGTGACCGCGGCCCCACGTCGGGCGAGCTCGGCCGCGATCGACAGGCCGATACCCCGGCTCGCGCCGGTCACCAGAGCCGATTTCCCCGTGAGCGCAGGTCCGCCCGAGGGGGCCGCGGCGTCGTTTCCAGGAGTGGGAGGTGTTGATCCGGTCACATCGGCAACCGTAGTCGAGCCCGTGAGCTCCCACCGCCGACGACGGTGGGAAAAGAGGCGCTGAACACCGCGTAAAGTCAGTCGACGTGATCACGGCAACCGACCTCGAGGTACGCGCGGGCGTCCGCACGCTCCTCAGCGTCCCGGGACCGGGGATCCGCATCCAGCCCGGCGACCGCATAGGCCTCGTCGGACGCAACGGCGCAGGCAAGACGACGACTTTGCGCGTGCTCGCGGGCGAGGGCGAGCCCTACGCGGGTTCGGTCAGCGTCATCGGCGAGATCGGTTACCTCCCGCAGGACCCCAAGGAGGGGGACCTGTCGATGTTGGCGAAGGATCGCGTGCTGTCCGCTCGTGGACTCGACACGCTGCTGCGTGATCTGGAGAAGCAGCAGGCGTTGATGGCCGAGGTCGCCGATCCGGACGCCCTCGACCGGGCGGTGCGCAAGTACGGCGAGCTCGAGGACCGGTTCTCCTCGCTCGGCGGGTACGTCGCCGAGTCGGAGGCGGCGCGGATCTGCAACAGCCTGAGCCTGCCCGACCGCGTGCTCGAACAGCCGCTGCGCACGCTGTCGGGCGGTCAGCGCCGACGGATCGAGTTGGCGCGCATCCTGTTCGCGGCGTCCGACGGCAGTGGCGGGAAGTCGAACACCACCCTCCTGCTCGACGAGCCGACCAACCACCTCGACGCCGACTCGATCGCGTGGCTGCGACAGTTCCTGCACAACCACGAGGGCGGCCTGGTGGTCATCAGCCACGATGTCGACCTGTTGGCCGATGTCGTCAACCGTGTGTGGTTCCTCGATGCGGTCCGCAGCGAGGTCGACGTCTACAACATGACGTGGAAGAAGTACCTCGACGCCCGCGCGACCGACGAGCAGCGCCGTAAGCGTGAACGCGCCAACGCCGAGAAGAAGGCCGGGGCGCTGCGTGTGCAGGCCGCGAAGATGGGCGCCAAGGCGACCAAGGCCGTCGCCGCGCAGAACATGCTCAAGCGCGCCGACAAGATGATGAACGAGCTCGACGCCGAGCGGGTGTCGGACAAGACGGCGAAGATCCGCTTCCCGGAGCCCGCCGCGTGCGGCAAGACGCCTCTGATGGCGTCGGGGTTGACGAAGATCTACGGCTCGCTGGAGATCTTCACCGGTGTCGACCTCGCCATCGACAAGGGATCACGCGTGGTCATCCTCGGCCTCAACGGTGCGGGCAAGACCACGCTGCTGCGGCTGCTGGCCGGCGTAGAGAAGCCCGACACCGGGTCCCTCGAACCGGGGTTCGGCCTGAAGATCGGCTACTTCGCCCAGGAACACGACACCCTCGACGACCGGGCGTCGGTATGGGAGAACATCCGCCACGCCGCCCCCGACGCCGGCGAGCAGGACCTGCGTGGTCTCCTCGGTGCGTTCATGTTCACCGGCCCGCAGCTCGAGCAGCCCGCCGGCACCCTCTCCGGCGGTGAGAAGACCCGTCTGGCGCTGGCCGGGCTCGTCTCCTCGGCCGCCAACGTGCTGCTTCTCGACGAACCGACCAACAACCTCGACCCGATCTCGCGTGAGCAGGTCCTCGACGCCCTGCGCACCTACGCCGGGGCCGTGGTGCTGGTGACGCACGACCCCGGTGCCGCCGCGGCCCTGGAGCCCGAGCGGGTCATCCTGTTGCCCGACGGCACCGAGGACCACTGGTCCGACGAGTACCAGGAGCTCATCGAGCTCGCCTGATGACACTGTGCGGAGATGAGCTCCTCCGCGGTGTCACAGAGCTCATCGAGCTCGCTTGATGACACTGTGCGGAGATGAGCTCCTCCGCGGTGTCACAGAGCTCATCGAGCTCGCCTGAACCTCTTACCTGTACAGCTTGGTGAGTTCCCGCTTGACCAGTTTCCCGGTGGGCGTGCGGGGGAGTTCGTCGACGAAATCGATGGTGCGCGGCGCCTTGTAGGCCGCCAGCGACGCCCGCGTGAACTCGATCATCTCGGCGGCGAGCGCATCGGACGGCTCGATCCCCTCCTCGAGTTGGACGCACGCCTTCACCTCCTCGCCGAACTCGTCGTTGGGGACGCCGATCACGGCGACGTCGAACACCGCCGGGTGACCGATGAGGACGTTCTCGGCCTCCTGCGGATAGATGTTCACCCCACCGGAGATGATCATGAACGCCTTGCGGTCGGTCAGATAGAGGAACCCGTCGTCGTCGATGTGACCGATGTCGCCCGTGGTGGCCCACAGTGGGTGCTCGGGATGCTGTGCGGCACGGGTCTTCTCGGGGTC
The DNA here is from genome assembly GCF_001424365.1 of Williamsia sp. Leaf354. Lineage (NCBI taxonomy): Bacteria > Bacillati > Actinomycetota > Actinomycetes > Mycobacteriales > Nocardiaceae > Williamsia > Williamsia sp. Leaf354. The sequence continues at coordinate 303,429 of NZ_LMPL01000002.1, read as the reverse complement.
GTTGTGGTACTCGAAGGCCTGTGCCTCGCGCTCGAAGTACACGGTGCCGGTCTCGCCGACGGGCAGATCGGCGCCGTCGTCACCACACACGTGGATCACACCGAGGAGTGGCTTGCCGACCGAACCCGGGTGCGCGAGCGCCTGTTCGCTGTTGATGAAGGTGGCGCCGACGGCCTCGGTGGAGGAGTAGTACTCCTCGATCACCGGCCCCCACCACGCGATCATGGCCTGCTTGATGTGCACCGGGCACGGCGCGGCAGCGTGGATGGCGACCTTCATCGACGACACGTCGTACTTCTCGCGGACCTCGGCAGGCAGTTTGAGCATGCGTACGAACATGGTGGGCACCCACTGGCTGTGGGTCACGCGATACTCGTCGATGAGTGACAGCGCCGTCTCGGCGTCGAACCGGTCCATCACCACCACCGTGCCGCCGACCGACTGGGTCATCCCGCAATACCGCAGGGGCGCAGCGTGATACAGCGGAGCCGGCGAGAGGTAGACGGTCGAGGCGTCGAAGCCGTACATCGGGGCGAAGATCGCGGTGTAGACATCGGGGACCTCGTCGACCTGCCCTTCGGGCAGCGGCGGCCGGATACCTTTGGGGCGGCCGGTGGTCCCCGAGGAGTAGAGCATGTCGTGCCCGCGGGGCTGATCGGTCGGAGTGGTCGACGATGCCGCGGCGAGGACGTCGTCGTAGCTCTCGAAGCCCTCGAGTCCGCCCCACGCGATGCGATGACCGATCGAGGCCACCTCGTCGGCGTGTGCCACGGCGTCGGCGCACGCGGAGGATGCGAAGAGCACCTGCGCACCGCAGTCACCGAGGATGAAGTTGGTCTCCGCAGCGGTGAGGTGGTTGTTGACCGGGGTGATGTAGAGCCCGGAACGCAGTGCGGCCCAGTACACCTCGAACACACGAAGGTCGTTGTCGGACACCAGGGCGATGCAGTCGCCGCGGCGCAACCCGAGTCCGTGGAGGTGGTTGGCGAGCCGGGTGGACCGGTCGTCCAACTCGGCGTAGGTCAGCTGCTGTCCGGTCGACGGCATGATCGCCGCCAGTGCGTCAGGGGTGGTCGCTGCGAACACTCCAGGGAACATCGAGGGCCTTCCGATCGGAGACGACCGAGCGATCACTCGGTGACCCCGATGGTAACGATCGATCCGCCCCGCCGGGGCAAAGTAAGTGAACTTACGTTTCGGGCACCGGCGCGGTCATCGGTTCCGCGACCGTCCCTCGTTCGGGAAGAACTGCCGTCGGACACCGCCCCACCACAGACCGGTCAGCACGAAGAGGACGAGGGCGAGCACCCACAGCCAGGTCGTCCCCGTGATGAGCCCCACGAACAGGAGGACAGCGGCGAGCGCCGTCGCCCCGTAGCCGATCGCGATGCCGGGGCCGAACCGGTACTCCTGAGCCATCATGGCCGAGACGTTAGCCGAGGCCATCACCGCGCGCCGTGGATTGGCGGGGGAGAACCGGCCCACTTTCAGCGCAACTCACGTGTGGTTCCACAGGCGTTCGTAATAGGAGATCCGCCTCTCATCAGGTTCGAGTCCGTATGCCTCGATGAGGCGATGACGCCACCCCGGCCCGTAGTTCCATTCCGTGCTCGCGGCCGCGACGGCGAGATCTGCCCAGCGATCGGCGGTTCCGAGCGACCCGAGGTCGACGTGCCCGGCCGGCGTCCCGTCCGACGCCAGAATGGAGTTCGGAGCGCACGCGTCACCATGGCAGACGACGAGTCGGTCGACACTCGGAGGATCGTCGAGGTCCTCAGGGAGCGTGAGGCCGCGCGCGCGAGCCTGCTCGAGTCGTTCCTTCACGCCCCACGCCCAACCGCACTGCGCCACCGGTAGCGCGTCGTGCATCTGCCTCAGACCACGCCCCACGGCGGATACCGCCACCTCGGGCGAGCCGATCCATTCAGGGGCGACCGCGCTACGCCCGTCGAGCGCCTCGGTGACGATCCATTCGGCGTCGGCCGTCGACCCGTGGTCGAGCACGCGCGGTACGACGACGAATGCCCTCGCCCACGCCAGCTTGGCGACCTCGTCTGCCACCGAGACCTCGCGGTTCCACGGCTGCCACTTCAGGAACCGACGCGGTGGGTTGCCGGCGAGTTCGTAGGTCGTGCCACCGATTCCGTTGTGCCACACCGGAGTGATCGAGGCCCCGTCCGCGATCGCCACCACCGTCCCGGGGACCGGGTGATCCGGTACTGCGGCGGTCACGACGTCAGCCGGCGGTACCCCGCCGCACCGATTCCTCGACCAGGTCGAGGACGGCGTGGAGGTCGTCGGTGTCGCGACCCGAGGCCAGGCGTGTGATCATCCCGTCGAGGACCAGGTCGAGGTAGGCGACGATCGTCGCGGTGGGCACGTCGTCACGCAATCGGCCCGCGCTGCGCTGGCGTTCGAGGCGGGCGAGGGTGGCGGTCTCGAGATCGGCCGACCGGTCCAGCCATTCGGATCGGAACGCCGGGTCGGTGCGCAGCTTGCGGGCGATCTCCAGGCGCGTGCCGAGCCAGTCGAACTCCTCGGGGTGGTCGAGCATGTCGCGCATCACCTGCACGAGACCCTGATCGGCGGCCACGTCGGCCATCCGCTCGGCGTCCTCGTGGGCGAGCGCGAGGAAGAGCGCCTCTTTGTCGCGGAAGTGGTGGAAGATCGCGCCGCGCGAGAGCTCGGTCGCCTCCTCCAACCTCCGCACCGTCGCACCGTCGTAGCCGTACTCGGCGAAACACCTGCGCGCGCCGGCGAGGATCTCGCGACGACGGGCGGCCAGATGGTCCTCACTGACCTTCGGCACGAGACGACCCCCTGTGTCGACGGTGGTGGACAGGTACGGGTGAGACGGGAACGGGCGGATACGACACACCCGGTGGATCCGGCGTGTGCCGAACCCACCGGGCGTGGACGTACATCGAGAACCGGTCGGGTCAGTTCTTGATCATGTTGCGGAGCACGTACTGCAGGATGCCGCCGTTGCGGTAGTAGTCCGCCTCGCCGGGGGTGTCGATGCGCACGACCGCGTCGAACTCGACGGTCGAGCCGTCGGTCTTGGTCGCGACGACCTTGACCGTCGACGGGACGCCACCGTTGTTGAGCTCCTCGATACCGGTGATGTCGAAGGTCTCGGTGCCGTCGAGCTTCAGCGACCCGTGCGACTCGCCCTCGGGGAACTGCAGCGGGATGACGCCCATGCCGATGAGGTTCGAGCGGTGGATGCGCTCGAAGCTCTCGGTGATGACCGCCTTCACACCCAGCAGGCTGGTGCCCTTGGCCGCCCAGTCACGCGACGACCCGGTGCCGTACTCCTTGCCACCGAGCACCACGAGCGGGGTGCCCTGCGCGGCGTAGTTCTGCGCGGCGTCGTAGATGAACGACTGCGGGGCGTCGTCCTGGGTGAAGTCACGGGTGTATCCACCCGAGACACCGTCGAGCAGCTGGTTCTGCAACCGGATGTTGCCGAACGTCGAGCGGATCATCACCTCGTGGTTGCCGCGACGGGCACCCAGCGAGTTGTAGTCCTTGCGCTCGACACCGTTCGCGTCGAGGTACTGCGCGGCGGGGGTACCCGGCTTGATCGTCGAGGCGGGGGAGATGTGGTCGGTGGTGACCGAGTCGCCCAGCTTCGCGAGCACGCGTGCGCCCTTGATGTCGGCGACGGGAGCCGGCTCGCGCTGCATGCCGTCGAAGTACGGGGGCTTGCGCACGTAGGTGGACTTCTCGTCCCACTCGAACGTCTTGCCGTCCGGGGTGGGCAGCCCGCGCCACCGCTCGTCGCCCTTGAACACGTCGGCGTAGTCGGCCGCGTACTGCTCCGGCGAGATCGACTCGGCGATGGTCTTCTCGATCTCCTCACCCGAGGGCCAGATGTCCTTCAGGAAGACGTCGTTGCCGTCGGTGTCCTGACCCAGCGGATCGGACTCGAAGTCGAAGTCCATCGTGCCGGCGATCGCGTAGGCGATGACCAGCGGCGGGGACGCCAGGTAGTTCATCTTGACGTCCTGGTTGATGCGGCCCTCGAAGTTGCGGTTGCCCGACAGCACCGCGGTCGCGGTGAGGTCGTTCTCGTTGATCGCCTTCGAGATCTCCTCGGGCAGGGGGCCCGAGTTGCCGATGCACGTGGTGCAGCCGTAGCCGACGAGGAAGAAGCCGAGCTTCTCCAGGTACGGCCACAGGCCGGCCTTCTCGTAGTACCCGGTGACGACCTGCGAACCGGGTGCCATCGACGTCTTCACCCACGGCTTGCTGGTGAGACCCTTCTCGACCGCGTTGCGGGCGAGAAGAGCGGCACCGAGCATCACCGACGGGTTGGAGGTGTTGGTGCAGCTGGTGATCGACGCGATCGACACGATGCCGTGGTCGAGGACCATCTTGCCGCGCTCGGTGGACTCGACCAGGACCGGCGAGGACGGACGACCCTCGGCACCCTTGGCCGCGCTGGGGATGGAATCGTCCTCGGCCCACTGCAGCTTCACGGTGCCGCCCTCGGCGCCACCGCCCGATGCGGGACCGCCCTCCGACGACATCCGCGCCTTCTCGCCGTTCTTCTGCGGCTCCTTCTCACCGTCCACGTAGTTGTGGATGTCCTTGCGGAAGGCGTTCTTCGCGTCCCACAGCTCGATGCGGTCCTGCGGACGCTTCGGGCCGGCGATCGACGGGACGACGTTCGCGAGGTCGAGCTCGAGGTACTCGGAGTACACCGGCTCCTTCTCGCCGTCGTGCCACATGCCCTGCTCCTTGGCGTAGGCCTCGACGAGTGCGAGCTGCTCCTCGCTGCGACCGGTGAGACGCAGGTACTTCACCGTCTCCTCGTCGATCGGGAACATCGCGCAGGTGGAGCCGAACTCGGGGCTCATGTTGCCGATGGTGGCGCGGTTGGCCAGCGGTACCGCGGCGACACCCTTGCCGTAGAACTCGACGAACTTGCCGACGACGCCGTGCTTGCGCAGCATCTCGGTGATGGTGAGCACCACGTCGGTCGCGGTGACGCCCGGCTTGGTCTCGCCCGAGAGCTTGAAGCCGACGACGCGGGGGATGAGCATCGAGATGGGCTGGCCCAGCATGGCCGCCTCGGCCTCGATGCCGCCGACGCCCCAGCCCAGGACGCCCAGACCGTTCTCCATGGTGGTGTGCGAGTCGGTGCCGACGCAGGTGTCGGGGTAGGCCTGCCCGTTGCGGACCATGATCGAGCGGGCGAGGTGCTCGATGTTGACCTGGTGCACGATGCCGGTGCCCGGGGGGACGACCTTGAAGTCGTCGAACGCGCCCTGGCCCCAGCGGAGGAACTGGTAGCGCTCCTCGTTGCGCTGGTACTCGATGTCGACGTTGCGCTCGAAGGCCTGGGCGTTGCCGAAGGCCTCGATGATGACCGAGTGGTCGATGACCATCTCGGCGGGTGCGAGAGGGTTGACCTTGTCCGGGTCGCCGCCGAGCTCCTGCACGGCCTCACGCATGGTGGCCAGGTCGACGATGCAGGGCACTCCGGTGAAGTCCTGCATGATCACGCGCGCAGGGGTGAACTGGATCTCGACGCTCGGGTCCGCGGAGGGGTCCCATCCGGCGATCGCCTGGATGTGGTCCTTGGTGATGTTGGCGCCGTCCTCGGTACGCAGCAGGTTCTCGGCGAGGACCTTGAGGGCGTAGGGGAGTTTGTCGACGCCGTCGACCGCGCTCAGTCGGAAGATCTCGTAGGAGTTCTCACCGACCTCCAGCGTTCCCTTGGCACCGAATGAATCAATTGACGAGCTCACAGAACACTCCACTCTCGCTTCGGTCGGCTGGGCGTGGCCGACGACTTGCCGCCGGCGGGCTGGCCGACGCTGTATGCGGGGCATCGGTCACACGGACCCCGATGCGTGCCGTCAGTCTAGCAGTACGCGCGTACTGGTTGAATCGATCCCGGTGAAAACTCGGCGCGTTCGGGTGAACAGCGGGTGTGGGTGTCACCGAGCGGGTGACCCAGCGCGTCTTGATTGTGTCGTACTGTGCCTGTTGATGTGAGCCTGTTGCACCGGGCTCGACCGGTCAGCTCTGAAGGGAACGACACGCCATGGCCCCGACCTCGCTCCCGTGGCACCAGACGAGTCCGGCCCACGAAGGTCCACTGCAGACGGTGACCGGGCTGCACGCGATCGTCCCCGACGACGTCGACCTGGGTGCGATCGAGCGCGGCCTGGCCGACGACCACGTCGACGCACCGGCCGAGGACACCGCCGGTCTGCGCCAGGTCGTGACGAAGGCACAGTCGGAGGGCCACGACATGTACTTCGTGGTGCTCACCGAGGCGCAGCCGCGCTTCACCTACTACCGCGACATCGCCACGGCCCTGCAGGAGAAGACCGGCGGCACCGTCATCGTCTTCGGCCCCAACACCATCGGTTCCGCGTCCGACGACTTCAGCCGCGTCCAACTCGAGCAGGCCCAGGACAATCTGAACGTCTCGAACCCGACCGTGGGGGCCAACCAGATACTCGACCGGATGACCGATCAGACTCAGGTCCCGTGGACGGTCGTCACCGTGCTGCTCGTGGTGGTCGTTGCGCTCGGTGCCGTCGCCGCCCGGATCGTCGGACGCGGCCGTTCGGCGGGCCCGGGGACCGCATCGGCGCCGGCCACCGTGTCGACCGACGGCGGCCCCACCGACGCCAGGACCTCGACGCCCGACGCCTGACCGGGTGTCGACCTCCGCCTGATTCGTCCGTTCGCACGTATCGAATCGCGACATCTGCCGGATCACTGTCGCTTCCTGCGAAATGACACCTGTGTGATTCCCGAGATGCTCTCGTGACGAGCACCAGTTCACGGCATATCCGCAGGTAATCACCCCTTTGTAATTTGTGACTCATGTTTCACTCGGGGCGATTGTGGCGTACGGTTCGAGCTGTCATTGATGGTGTTGATGGGGAAGTTGACATCTTTCGTGACGCAAGTTCGCGGTCGTGATCGGTGTTTTCCGACTGGAGTCCGGCGCCTTCCCGGGGCGTCGGCCGGCGACCGCACGTCAGTTCTGCGAGGGAGTCATCTGTGAGGCGACGTTCCGCATCGGGCTGCCGATCACGAGTTCTGTGGTCGAGCCCGCGCCGCCCGTCACACGCTGCTCGGGATCGTCGGGGTCCCGCCGCTCACGTGTTCGGTCTGTCCGAAACGGGGGTCCGGCTGTTGTCGGCCCTCGTCCTGTCGGTTCTCGTGGCGATAGGTTTGCTGGGATCCGGGGCGGCCACCGCCGCTCCGGGGGTCGACGCGCCGCGCGGCCCCACCGGCATCGCCGCGCTCATCAACCAGATCGCCGACACCGATCAACACCTCGCCGATCTCGACAGCTCGGTGGCCCTGAAGCGTGAGTCGGTCAACCGCACCCTGGTCGACCTGCAGAACGCCCGCGACCAGGAACGGCTCGCCTCGCTCGCGGTCACGGGATCGAAGGACGCGCTGAGCCGCGCCGACGGCGCGATCGCGCAGGCGCAGAAGGGTTTCGACGACTTCGTCCGCGACCTGTACCGCCAGGGCAGCAACCAGGCGTCGATCGCCAATGTGCTGTCGGCTGCCGACCCCGGCGCTGTCCTCGACCGTGCGGGGGTGATCGATCAGCTCACCCGCGACCAGCAGGCGACGATCGAGAAGCTGAAGGTCGCCCGCAACGAGAAGGCCAACCGGGTCGCCACCGCCACCGCGACGCGTCGCCAGGCGGCGCTCGCGACATCGACCGCCGCACAACGCAAGGACGACGCGCTCGGCGCGATCGCCCAGGCCATGGCCGCGGTGAAGTCCGAGTCTGCGAAGAAGGCCTCGCTGGCCGCCGCCCGCGACGAAGCGCAGCGTCAGCTCGACGCACTGCGCGGACGTGCCGCCACCGCACCGGCCCAGAACGGAGCAGCACCGGCGCAGGCCGGAGCCGCCGCCCCGACACCCGAGGGTGTCGCAGCGGTCGTCCCCGGACGTCAGGACGCCGCCGCTCCGCTGCCCGGACGGGTCCCGGCCGCGGCCGATCCATTGCAGGCCGCCATCGCCACCGCCGCGCAGTCGGCGTTCCAGGTGGCCGCACAGGCGGCGGCGAAGCTCGCCGTCGACGCCGCGCAGCAGGTCCTCGCCTCGGTCGTCGCATCGATCCAACGCCCGCACACCGACCTCGACGGGACGAATCAGGGCACCACGGCCTCGCCCGGTACCGGAGGGGCGACCTCGATCACCCCCGGTGTCACCGGACCGGCCGCCGTCGAGATCGTCGTCAACCGTGCGCTGTCACAGCTCGGCGTCACCTACGCCTGGGGTGGTGGCAACGCGAACGGACCCACCAAGGGCATCCGTGACGGCGGTGTCGCCGACAGCTACGGCGACTACAACAAGAGCGGTTTCGACTGCTCGGGCCTCATGATCTACGCCTTCGCCGGCATCGGGATCTCGCTGCCCCACTACACCGGCTACCAGTACACGTCGGGCCCGAAGTTCCCGCTCTCGCAGATGCAGCGCGGCGACATGATCTTCTACGGCCCCAACGCCAGCCAGCACGTCGCGCTCTACCTCGGCAACAACCAGATGGTGGAGGCGCCGCAGTCGGGCAGCGTCGTCAAGATCTCGCCGCTGCGCACCAGCGGGGCGATGCCGTCGGTGGTCCGACTCACCGGATAGCACCTCCCTCGCACGTGTGGTGGCCGGGTCCCGCTCGCGGGTACGGCTACTCTCGGTGAGGTCAGACTCGACGCACCGGCGGCAATCGGAGGATCTCGCGTGGCGCAAACGCACGACGGCAGTGATCGGCAGAGCGGGAACGGGAGCGGCTCAGCCCTCACCGAGTCCGACGTGAAGCTGCTCGAGCGCACGATGTTCGAGGTCAAGCGCGTCATCGTCGGTCAGGATCAGCTCATCGAGCGGATCCTCGTCGGCCTGCTCGCCCGGGGACACATCCTGCTCGAGGGTGTTCCCGGCGTCGCCAAGACCCTTGCCGTCGAGACCTTCGCCCGCGTGATCGGCGGCAGCTTCTCCCGCGTCCAGTTCACACCGGACCTCGTGCCGACCGACCTCATCGGTACCCGCATCTACCGGCAGGGCAAGGAGGAGTTCGACACCGAACTCGGCCCGGTGGTCGCGAACTTCCTGCTCGCCGACGAGATCAACCGCGCCCCGGCGAAGGTGCAGTCGGCGCTGCTCGAGGTCATGGCCGAGCGCCACCTGTCCATCGGCGGCGTCACCTACCCCATGCCCGATCCGTTCCTGGTGATGGCGACCCAGAACCCGATCGAGAACGAGGGCGTCTACCCGCTCCCCGAGGCGCAGCGCGACCGGTTCCTGTTCAAGGTCCTCGTCGACTACCCCTCGGTCGAGGAGGAGCGCGAGATCGTCTACCGGATGGGCAACGTGCCCCCGAGCGCGAACCCCGTCCTCGATCCCGAGTCGACCGTGCGACTGCAGCGCGTCGCCGCCAACGTGTTCGTCCACCACGCCCTCGTCGACTACGTCGTCCGTGTCATCACCGCCACCCGCCGCCCGGAGACCGTCGGACTGACCGACGTCGCGAACTGGCTGTCGTACGGCGCCTCGCCGCGCGCCACGCTGGGCATCGTCGCCGCCGCGCGCGCCCTGGCGCTGGTGCGGGGCCGCGACTACGTCATCCCGCAGGATGTCGTCGAGATCATCCCCGACGTCCTGCGCCACCGACTCGTCCTGAGCTACGACGCCCTCGCCGACGAAGTCGACGCAGATCAGGTGATCGCCCGGGTGCTGCAGACCGTCGGGCTGCCGCAGGTGTCGGCGCAGCCGGCCGGCCCCGGACCGGTTGCCGGACAGATGAATCCGCGTCAGCAGGGTCAGCCGGTGCCCGCGCAGGCCGTCGGCAACCCCGTACAGCATCAGGCCCCGCCCGGACCGGCCCCGTACGGTCAGCAGGATCCGCGGGCCACCGGTGGGTACCCGGCGCCGACCCACGGTCGCACCGACGCCGCCGATGGCCGACGCTGACCGTCTGCCGTCGTTCGGCGCGGGCACTCTCGACGACCCGACCCTGACCGCGGCTCTGAAGACCCTCGAGATCACTGTCCGACGCAAGCTCGACGGGGTGCTGCAGGGCGATCATCTCGGGTTGATCCCCGGCCCGGGGTCCGAGCCCGGCGAGGCGCGGATGTATCAGCCCGGCGACGACGTCCGGCGGATGGACTGGTCGGTCACCGCGCGGACCACCCACGCCCACGTCCGGCAGATGGTCGCCGACCGCGAACTCGAGACCTGGCTGGTCGTCGACATGTCGGCGAGTCTCGATTTCGGCACGGTCAACGGCACCAAACGCGATCTCGCCGTCGCGGCCTGCTCGGCGATCACCCACCTCACGCTGGGGGGCGGCAACCGCATCGGCGCGATCGTCGCCACCGGCGATCAGATCGTGCGCATCCCGGCACGGGGCGGCAGAGCGCATGCGCTCAACCTCCTCAAGACCATCGCGACGACCCACCGCGCCTCCGACGGCGTGCGCGGTGATCTCGACGCCGCGATCGAGGCCCTGCGCCGCCCCGAGAGGCGTCGTGGGTTGGCCGTCGTCGTCAGCGACTTCCTCGGACCGATCGACTGGTCCCGACCGCTGCGCGCCGTCGGCGGCCACCACGAGGTGCTGGGCGTGGAGGTCCTCGACCCGCGTGACATGGAACTGCCCGACGTCGGTGAGATCGTGCTGCGGGACGCCGAGAGCGGCCAGGTGCGTGAGCTGACGGTCACCGACAGGATCCGCGAGGACTTCGCCCGCGCGGCGCGCGCCCACTCCGACGAGGTCCATCGCACGTTGCGCACCTGCGGCGCACCGACTCTCGCACTGCGCACCGACCGCGACTGGATCGCGGACGTGGTCCGGTTCGTGGTGCGACGCCGCCGCGGCCTCGGCGCCGGGACGGGGCGCTGACATGGTCGATCTCGCCACCCCGTGGTGGTTGCTGCTCGCGCTGGTCGTGGTCGCACTCGCCGGCGGCTACGTCTACATGCAGCGACGACGACACAGTCGCGCCATCCGTTTCGCCAACCTCGACCTTCTCGACTCGGTGGTGCCGCCGCAGCGCAACCGCCTGCGGCACGCACCGATAGCGGTGCTGCTCGTCGGGCTGCTCCTGCTCACCATCGCGCTCGCCGGGCCACAGGCCGACCGCAAGATCCCCCGTAACAAGGCGACGGTGATCCTCGTGATCGACGTGTCGCGGTCGATGAACGCCACCGACGTCGCGCCGACACGCATCGAGGCCGCCCAGCAGGCGGCGAAGAAGTTCGCCGACGACCTCACCGACGGCATCAACCTCGGGCTCATCTCCTATGCGGGCACCGCGGCCACGCTGGTCTCGCCGACACCGGACCACAACGCCACCAAGGAAGCGGTCGACAAGCTGCAGCTCGCCGACAAGACGGCGACCGGCGAGGGCATCTTCGCCGCGATCCAGCAGATCAAGACCCTCAACGCCGTCCTCGGTGGCGACACCGGCGCACCGCCGGCCAGGATCGTCCTCGAGTCCGACGGCAAGGAGACCGTGCCCGACGACCCCGACGACCCGCGCGGGGCCTTCACCGCGGCCCGCAAGGCCAAGGAGGAGAAGATCCCGGTCAACACCATCTCCTTCGGAACCCGGACCGGCACCGTCGATCTCGAGGGCGACCGCATCCCGGTGCCCGTCGACGACGACTCGCTCAACCGCATCGCGAACCTCTCCGGCGGCGAGTTCTTCACCGCGTCGAGTCTCGACGAGCTGACCAGCGTCTACGACACCCTGCAGCAGCAGATCGGCTTCGAGACCCGACGCGGCGACAACTCGCGGCCGTGGGTCATCGCGGGCACGATCCTCGTGCTGATCGCCGCGATCGGTGCGATCGCGATGAACCGGCGCCTGCCGTGAGCACGGAGTCCGCGCGCCGGTTGTCCGTCGCCTGCGCCCGCCCGATAGGTTGACCGTCATGGCAGACACCTCCACCACGACAGAGACTGCGACGACCTCGACCGAGACGACCGCCACGGGGAATCCCTCCGCCGGACCGGAGAAGGTCTCCCGTTCGGTCCTCGTCACCGGCGGGAACCGGGGCATCGGACTGGCGATCGCCCAGCGCCTGGCCGCCGACGGCCACAAGGTCGCCGTCACCCACCGCGGCTCGGGAGCGCCCGACGGCCTCTTCGGCGTCGTGTGCGACGTGACCGACGCCGACTCGATCACCGCGGCGTTCGCCGAGGTCGAGAAGCACCAGGGACCGGTGGAGGTGCTGGTGTCGAACGCCGGCGTCACCGACGACACCCTGCTGATGCGGATGAGCGAGGAGCAGTTCTCGAAGGTCATCGACGCCAACCTCACCGGCTCGTTCCGGGTGGCGAAGGCGGCGTGTCGGTCGATGCTGCGCAAGCGATTCGGACGGTTCATCTTCATCGGCTCGGTGGTCGCGACCATGGGGACGCCGGGACAGATCAACTACGCGTCGTCGAAGGCAGGCCTCATCGGCATGGCGCGATCGCTCACCCGCGAGCTCGGTTCGCGGTCGATCACCGCCAACGTCGTCGCGCCGGGCTTCATCGACACCGACATGACCGCCGAGCTGCCGCAGGAGTACCAGGATCAGGCCCTCAAGCTGATCCCGGCACAGCGGATGGGCCGTACCGACGAGGTCGCGGCCGTGGTCAGCTGGCTCGCCTCCGACGACTCCTCGTATGTCTCCGGCGCCGTCATCCCGGTCGACGGCGGCCTCGGCATGGGGCACTGAACGCCGACATCAGCACCACCGAAACACTTTTCATCGCATCCGACGACCTAGGAGTTCACACGTGAGCGGACTGCTCGAGGGCAAGACCATCCTGATCACCGGCATCATCACCGACTCGTCGATCGCCTTCCACGCCGCGGCCATGGCGCAGGGGCAGGGCGCGAAGGTGATCATCACCGGCATCCCCCAGCGCCTGCGCCTCATCGACCGCATCGCCAAGCGGCTCCCGCAGGAGGTGCCGCCGGCCATCGGTCTCGACGTCACCGACGAGGAGAACCTGGGCGAGCTCGCCGACAAGGTCCGCGAACTCGCACCCGAGGGTGTCGACGGTGTCCTGCACTCGATCGCCATGGCGCCCAAGAATCTCATGGGTCCCGACGCCGTGCCGTTCCTCGACGCCCCCGGCCCCGATGCCGCGAAGTCCTTCGAGATCTCGGCGTGGAGCTACGCGTCGCTCGCACGCGCGGTCCTGCCGGTGATGAACGAGGGCGGGTCGATCGTCGGGATGGACTTCGATCCCCGTACGGCCATGCCGTATTACAACTGGATGGGTGTCGCGAAGGCCGCGCTCGAGGCGGTCAACCGGTACGTGGCGCGAGAGGTGGGCGAGGCCAAGCGCATCCGGTCGAACCTCGTCGCCGCCGGACCCATCAAGACCCTGGCCGCCAAGGCGATCGCGGGTACCGCGACCGACGACGCCAAGCAGCTCAACATGCTCAACGAGTACTGGGACGGCGCGTCGCCCATCGGCTGGAACGTCGACGACCCGACGGTGGTCGCGAAGTCGATCTGTGCACTTCTCTCGGACTGGTTGCCGGGTACCACCGGGTCGATCGTCTACGTCGACGGCGGTGCGAGCCACAACACCTGGTTCCCCGAGGGTTTCACCGGTTCATGACCGCCGCAGCCGGCACGCCGTTCGACGCCGTCCTCCTGCTGTCGTTCGGCGGGCCCGACGGTCCCGATGACGTCCGACCGTTCCTGGAGAACGTCACCCGGGGCCGCGGGGTGCCGCCCGAGCGACTCGACGCGGTGGCCGAGCACTACTTCCACTTCGGTGGCGTGTCACCGATCAACGCGCTCAACCTCGACATCATCGACCGTCTGCGGGCCGCGCTGGTTGCGGCGCAGATCGATCTGCCGGTGTTCTTCGGCAACCGCAACTGGCACCCGATGGTGGAGGACACTGTCGCCGACCTCTACGCCGCGGGCCACCGGAACGTGCTGGTGTTCCCGACGTCGGCGTGGGGTGGGTACTCGGGCTGCGCTCAGTACCACGAGGACATCGCACGGGCACTCGAGTCGCTGGCCGCCGCGACACCGGGGCTGGACGACGACCCGATCACGCTGCGCAAGCTCCCGCACTACTGGGACCGACCGGAGATGACGAGCGCGTTCGCCGACGCCATCACCGACGCCCGCACCCGACTGCCCGCCGCGGTCCGCGACGATGCGCGCCTGGTGTTCACCGCCCACTCGATCCCGGTGGCCGCCGATGTCGCCGCCGGTCCGCCGGAGCTCGGTGGACACCTCTACAGCCGTCAGGTCACCGCCGCATCGGAGAAGGCCGCCGCCGCAGCCGGTTTCGCCGCACACGACGTCGTGTGGCAGTCCCGCTCGGGTCCGCCGCAGATCCCGTGGCTCGAACCCGACATCTGCGATCACCTCGAGGCGATCGCGGCCGACGGCGCCGCGGCCGCGATCGTGTGCCCGATCGGCTTCGTCTCCGACCACCTCGAGGTGGTGTGGGATCTCGACACCGAGGCGGTCGAGACGGCCGGCGAGGTCGGGATCGCCCTCGCGCGTGCGGGCACCGTCGGGACCGACGACCGCTACATCGACATGATCGTCACGCTTATCTCCGACCAGCTCGAGGGACAGACCACCGACGCCGCTGGACTCGGGTGCACCGACAACGGGGCGCGCTGTGCCGTCGGATGCTGTGCGTCGCAGCGACCGTCACGACCGAGCTGAGGTACTCGGGGTGGTCGGCGACACGTCAGTGCGGTGAGCGCTCCAGCTCCGCGATGATCGTGTTGACCGCGGTCATCCGGGCCACCCGGGTCAGCGACCGCAGGCGTTCGAGGGCGGCGTCCACGCTCTCCTGACTGCCGGCGGTCATGCCCACCGCGGGCGTTCGCTCGCCGACGAGGGTGACGATGGCCGCGACCTGGGTCGCCTGGTCCATCACGCGCATGATGCGGTCACCCGCCTCCGGGGGCAGTTCCACCCGGTCGACATCGACGAGCGTCGTCAGACGGGTCCGCAGATCGCTCGCCGACCGTGACCCCGGGTCGATGGTGTCGAGGGTCGCGAACAGTTCCGCCGCGTCGCGAACCGCCTGCCGCAGCTCGTATTCGACGTCTCCGAGACTCTCCACGGGGCCGCTGCGCACCTCGCCGAGATGGTGCGCGGTCCACGAGAGCGACCCGGGCGCCACCGCCCGCACGACGATGCCGACGGCCTCGTCGCCGACACCGGTCCACAGGACCAGGACCGCGCGCGCCTCGAGGGCCACCGCCAGGGCATCGGGGGCGGTGATCCCACACGTGTCGCCGGCCGCCGGCATGAGCAGGCGGATCCGATCGGCGGTACGGATCGCCCGCAGGAGGGCCCCGGTGCCCGACTCGGCCGCTCCCACGCCGATGGTGGCCGCCGCGTCGGCATCGGCAGCGGCGACCCGGTGACCGGGGGCGACGTCGGCCAGGGTGTCGACGATGTCGTCGGGGGAGCGGCGGCCGCGGCGCCACAGGGCGCCGGACGTGGCGAGGCCGGTCAGCGCCCGCAGGCTGCCGACCCGGGGATCGTGGGTGGTGTCGGTCATCCCCGCCACGATAGCGCTCGGCGGCGACACCGGTCGCGCCGAAGCCGCGCCCGGATACGGCCCGCTCCCGGCGTGGCACGACCCATTCCGGGGGCGGGAAATCTAGCGTCGACGAGTGCACAGCAACGCTTCCGGGGACCGCTACGGGTCCGACGTCCTCGCCGGGGGACGCAATCGCCGGCCGGCGATTCCCACCGTGGCCGCCGAGAGGGATCTCGTCGTGGAGGACGCGGCGACCGGCTTCTGCGGGGCCATCGTCGGGATCGAACGCGGCAACGACGTCGACCACGTGCGCCTCGAGGACCGCGGTGGGCGGACCCGCCTGTTCGGCATGTGGCCCGCGGCCTTCCTCATCGACGGCGCCCCGGTCACGCTCACCCGCCCGACGGTCGCGGCGCCGACCACCCGGGCGCGGACCGCGTCGGGGTCGGTCGCCGCCCCCACACAGCGGGCCCGCACCGCCCGGGCGAGCCGCCTGTTCGTCGAAGGTGTGCACGACGCGGCGCTCGTCGAACGGATCTGGGGCGACGACCTGCGCGCCGAGGGGATCGTCGTGGTCAGCCTCGACGGCCTCGACAACCTCGACGACGTCCTCGCCGAGTTCGGCCCGGCACCGCACCGCCGCGCCGGGGTGCTCGTCGACCACCTCGTCGCGCACTCCAAGGAGAGCCGACTCACCCGGAGCGTCGGACCGCACGTCCTGGTGTGCGGTCACCCGTTCATCGACGTGTGGGAGGCGGTCAAACCCGAACGCCTGCGCATCGAGTCGTGGCCGTCGGTGCCCCGGTCGGAGGAGTGGAAAGCCGGTGTCTGCGCCCGACTGGGTTGGGGGACACCGCAGGACGGGTGGCGTCGGGTCTACGCCGCGGTCCGTGACTTCCGCGACGTCCGGGTGGAGTTGCTGCGCAGCGTCGAGGAACTCATCGACTTCGTCACCGCGATCCCCGAGTAGATCGCACCTCCGGCGGGCAGGGGGGCGGATCTGCGATCCGGCGGCTCGTACGAGCGTTCTGGCAGTATGGGGTCATGTCCGCGCTCCTGTGGTTGGCCGCGGCACTGATCCTGGTCGGTGCCGAAGCGCTGAGCGGTGAGCTGGTGCTCTTGATGCTCGCCGGCGGTGCCCTCGCGGCATCGGGTGTGGCGCTGTTCGACCTGCCGCTGGTGGTCGACGGGATCGTCTTCGCAGGGGTGTCGGTCCTGTTGCTCGGCGCGGTGCGCCCTGTGGCGAAACGGCACCTGATGCGGCGACCGATGTTGGCCACCAACGCCGAGGCGTTGCAGGGGAAGACGGCGACGGTGGTCGCCACCGTCGACGGGCACGGCGGTCAGGTGAAGCTCGACGGTTCGGTGTGGTCGGCGCGTGCGCTCCACGAATCAGACGTGTTCGAATCCGGCCAGGACGTCATGGTCATGCAGATCGACGGGGCGACCGCGGTCGTCTGGAAAGGCTAGGTGCGCAATGGTTGTCGGACTCGTGGTCGTGGTGGTGCTGGTTCTGCTGGCATTCGTCATCCTCTTCCGGTCGGTTGCCCTCATCCCGCAGGCCGAGGCGGCGGTGATCGAACGACTCGGTCGGTACACCAAGACGGTGTCGGGTCAGCTCACGCTGCTGGTGCCGTTCGTCGACCGGATCCGGGCGCGGGTGGATCTGCGTGAGCAGGTGGTGTCGTTCCCGCCGCAGCCGGTGATCACCGAGGACAACCTGACCCTGTCGATCGACACGGTCGTCTACTTCCAGGTGACCGTTCCCCAGTCGGCGGTCTACGAGATCAACAACTACATCATCGGCGTCGAGCAGCTCGCGACCACGACCCTGCGCAACGTCGTCGGTGGCATGACGCTCGAGGAGACACTGACCTCACGCGATTCGATCAACGCGCAGCTGCGCGGCGTGCTCGACGAGGCCACCGGACGCTGGGGCCTGCGGGTCGCCCGCGTGGAGCTCAAGAGCATCATGCCGCCGCCGTCGATCCAGGAGTCGATGGAGAAGCAGATGAAGGCCGACCGTGAGAAGCGCGCGATGATCCTCACCGCGGAGGGCCAACGGGAGTCCTCGATCAAGACCGCGGAGGGCAACAAGCAGAGCCAGATCCTCTCGGCCGAGGGCGCCAAGCAGGCCGCCATCCTCGCCGCCGAGGCCGACCGGCAATCCCGGATCCTCAGCGCTCAGGGCGAGCGCGCCGCCCAGTACCTGTACGCCCAGGGCGAGGCGAAGTCGATCGAGAAGGTGTTCGCCGCGATCAAGGCGGGCAAGCCGACCCCGGAACTGCTCGCCTACCAGTACCTGCAGAAATTGCCGGAGATGGCTGCGGGCGAGGGCAATTCGGTGTGGGTCGTGCCGTCGGACTTCGGTTCCGCGCTCCAGGGTTTCGCCAAGTCGTTCGGCGCGCAGGGCGACGACGGCGTGTTCCGCTACGAGTCGTCGGACACCGACGAGGCGCCGGTGGTCGACGACTCCGACGTCGAGGACTGGTTCGACCTCGCGTCGGACCCGAAGGTGGCGCAGGCGGTCGCCGAGGCCGAGGCGGTGGCCCGCAAGCCCGTCGCCGAACCGCTCACGTCGCGCTCGCAGTCGAGCGCACCGGAGACCGTGCTCGGCGGCCGCGATCGTGGGTACCCCGATGCCGGTCAGGACGAGATCGGTCCCGGCACCGGGTCATAGCGCGCACAGCGACCGTTCGGCCTGCACCAGCGCCACGGTCTGCAGCGGCGTCAGGCCGCGGTCGGTGACGGTGCGCACCGTCGCCGACGCCACGTCGGCCGGGCATACCGGGTCCCGGGGGTCGCGGTCGGTGACGCGGGCGACGATGTCGCGCGTGAGGGCACTGATCCGTCGGCGGGTGGCCGACAGGTCCGTGTCGGCATGCGGCGCGGTCCACGGGGCCACACGCCACCCGGCGAACAGGCCCCGTTGCACCGTCTTGCTCGACTCGATCTGATCGCGGACCACCATGCGCACCCGATCTGCCGTTGCCGGCGTCGCGCCCGCCACCGCTGCGTCGATGACGGCCCGTTCACGCGCCGGGTCGTCGATCGCGCCGTGAGTCACCCATTTCGACCGCGCCACCGCATCGGCGAGCAGCAGGCGGTCGACGACGGGCGCCACGATCGCGCCCGCGCCGGATGTCGTCTGTGTGGATCTGATCGGGGCGGCTGACGCGGTGGCGGCGGGAACCGAGACCGCGAGGGTGGTCGCGACGAGTGTCACGGCCAGCTGTGTGCGAGAGGTCATGGTGGGCAGAGTAATCCGGCGGATCTCGACGCCGACCGGCCACGACGGAGGTCAGTGGAGGGCGAGGTGCGCGGTGCCCGCGACGGCCAGCGCCCACAGGACCGATCCGAAGGTGCCGATGATGAACTGCTCACCGGCGTGCGCGGCGCGGATCTCCGGATAGCGCGCGAGTCCCTTGACCGCCAGTACCACGGCGATCCCCTCGGGCCACCCGGCGAGGACCGCAGCGGCGACGGCCGTGCGTTCGAGAACCCCGATGAGGCGCCCACCGCGCAGCGGGGTCGTGACGGTCGTCGACGCGGGGACGCTGTCGTCGGGCTCGGAGCTGTCGGGGTCTGGGTTGTCGGGATCTGGCTCTGGCTGTCGGTCGTCCTCGTCCCGCACGATGTCGAACAGCAGGGGCACGAGGGCGATGGCGCCGGTCGCCGCCGTCGTCACGCCCAGGACGAGGACCAGTCCGCGCGCGAACCCGGTGGCCGGGTCGGTCTGTGCGGCCGCGATCGCTGCGGCGATCAGCCCGATGACGCCGAGGCCGGCGGCGAGGCGGCGCGCGGTGGGGGATCGGAGACCGAGGAGCTGGGGGACAGGGGCGAGGGCCGAGACCACGAGGGCCGCGATGACGAGGCCGATCACGACGCGCCCCGCTGCCCGGGATCGACGCGCTCGACGAGGCGGATCGCCGTGCGCCGGCCGGCCGCCTCGGCCTGCCATCCGGCGACCGCGAGTCGTTGTGAGACCGCCTGTTTGGTGACGGCGAGTGCCTCGGCGGCATCGCTCTGCGATCGACCGGCCCGCATCTGTTCGACCGCCGCACGGCCCTCGGGCGATCGACGGGCGACGAGGACGGCGAGAAGGCTGAGCACGGCTGCCGCGTCGGCGGCGGTGTCGGTGTCGGGTCCGCGCACACACACCGACCCCGGTGCGTGCTTGGCGAGGGTCACCGCCTCGCGCGCCGCCTCGAAGGCCGGCCCCCGACCGGCGCGGGTGACGGCGGGCAGCGGTTCCTCGACGGCACCGGCGCCTATGCCGATGCTCCAGGTGCCGAGTTCGGCAAGGACGAGGGTGATGTCGACGACCGTGGACGCCTCGGCCACCACGGCCTGGACCTCGTCCCCGGCGGTGCGATCGAAGGACCGGACGACGGGTGTGTCGGCGAACCGTGCCAGCAGATCGGGCACGCGGTCGCGTTCGCGGCGGCTACGTCGCTGATCGACGGTCATCACGAACATGGGTCAAGTCTGCGTAATTGACCAAGCCATGTCAAGCCGTGAAGCTTTACAGTCGCGGTGTCGCAGCGTCAGCGTCCAGGCCTGAGGCTTGATTATCCTCAGGCAAGTCCTCCGGCTTGACCGGTGGCGCGACCGGAAGACGCGCGTCGAGAGCCATACCCACCAGTCCCAGGCAGACACCGGCCACCGACACCACCAGTCCCCATGGATTCGCGCCGCCACCGATCACGCTGCCGAGGATCACGATCGACACCGTGCCGGGCAGGATGCCGACCACCGTCGCGGCCACGAAGGGGAGCAGCCGTACCGCCGACAACCCCGCGCAGTAGTTGATGATCGAGAACGGCACAGGGGCGATCATCCGCAACGACCCGACGGCCAACCATCCGCGGCGTTCGAGGCGCGTGTTGACCGCGGTCACGGCCGGGTGGGTGAGCCGCGCTGCGACCGTCTCGCGGCCCAGCGCCCGAACCAGCAGGAATGCCCCGGTCGCACTCGCCGTGCTGGCGACGACGGCGACCGCGAGACCGAGCACGGGGCCGAACAGGACGCCGGAGGCCAGGGTGAAGATCGTCCGCGGGATCGGCGCCACGCAGACGACCGCATGGACGACGAGGAAGAGGATCACGAACCCAGGTCCGATGGACGACGACCACTGCCGGAACTGGTCGACATCGGGCAGACCGACGAAGGTCGCGGTGATCGCGGCAGCGACGAAGACCACACCTATCGCACCGAGTCGCCACCATCGACGAAGAGCTCCGACCACGGTGTTTCACCGTACCCGTCACCTCACCGCGACCACCCGACCGAGCGTTCACACGGGTGTGACCGCGGTCTCACCGACGGATGCGGTAAATACACATGAGGCCCACCTCACCGTGCGGAGGCGTCGACTGCGGCCGACGCCTCCGCACGGTGACCGACCGCCGCTACGATCACACCCACCGGGGATCGACCGGGGACGAGGAGTTCCACACGTGGTTCAGAGCTCAGGAGATCAGGCGTCGTCGAGCGCCGACACCCCGGACGACGCCCGTGCCGCCTGGGAGCAGGCCGTCGCGGGGGTGCTGGCGAAAGCACGTCGCGTCGATCCGTCGGAGATCACCCAGCCGGCGTCGGCACTGCTCGCCACCACCACCTACGACGACATACTCGTCGACCCGCTCTACGATCCCGCCACCGAGACACCCGAGCCCACCCTGCCCGGAAGGTTCCCCTTCGTCCGCGGCCGCGACGCCGCCCGTGACGTCACTCGCGGCTGGCACGTCACCGCCGTCTACGGAGGCGAGGGAACCGACCCCGCCGAGGTCAACACGGCCATCCTCGACGGACTGACCACCGGGGTCAGCGCGCTGTGGTGGAGCCCGAGCACCGACGACCCCGCCGCCGACATCACCCGCGCCCTCGACGGGGTGCTCCTCGACCTCGCGCCGCTGACCGTGCGCGCCGGCGCGCACACCGCGGCGGTCGGTTCGGCGCTGTTCGCCCTGCTCGACGCCCGACCCGACGCTGCCGACCCGACGACCACCCACATCTGTCTCGGGGCCGACCCGCTGACCGCGCGGTTCGCCGGGACCGACGCCGCGTCGGTCCCCGACACCCTGTCTCTGGCGGCCGCCGCGGCTGCGCGCACCGAACCGATCCGGACCATCTGTGTCGACGGCACGGTGTTCCACGACGCCGGCGCATCGGAGGCACAGGAGATCGGTGCGGCGGTGGCGGCCGGGATCGAGTACCTACGGGTGGCCACCGAGAGCGGTATGACGGTCGCCGACGCCCTCGACCAGATCTCCTTCCGCATCGCCGCCACCGACGCCCAGTTCGAGACGATCGCCAAGTTCCGTGCGGCCCGCCGGGTGTGGGCACGCGTGGCGCAGGTCGTCGGGGCCCCCGAGCACGGCGGCGCCCCCCAGCACGGCGTCACATCGTCGGCGATGATGACCCAGCGCGACCCGTGGGTGAACCTGCTGCGCACCACGCTCGGGGCGTTCGGAGCCGGTGTCGGGGGTGCCGACCAGGTGACGGTGCTGCCGTTCGACGCCGCCCTGCCACCCGACGCCCTCGGGGTCTCACGCACCTTCGCCGAACGCATGGCCCGCAACACCCAACTGCTGCTGCTCGAGGAATCGCACCTCGGGCGGGTCCTCGACCCCGCAGCCGGATCGTGGTTCGTCGAGGACCTCACCGATCGGATGGCGCAGGCGGCCTGGGAAGTGCTGCAGCGGATCGACGCGGCCGGTGGGTACACCACGGCGCTCGACTCCGGATCGCTGGCCGAGGAGATCGCCGCGACCCGCGCACGACGCGACGACGACATCGCCCACCGCCGCTTCGCCGTGACCGGCGTGACCGAGTTCCCGAACCTCGCCGAGAAGCCGCTCCCGGCCGACCGCGTCGCCCCCACCGCGGCCCGCTACGGCGAGGCCTTCGAGCAGTTGCGCGACCGGTCCGACGCCCATCTCGCCGCCACCGGCGAGCGCCCGTCGGTGTTCCTCGCACCGCTGGGCACCGTGGCGGAGTACAACGCGCGCACCACGTTCGCCACCAACCTCATGGCCGCGGGCGGGATCGCGGCCGTGGACCCCGGACCCACCGACGATCTCGCCGACGCGGCACGGTCAGCCGGTGCGACGGTCGCCATCATCTGCGGCACCGACAAGCGCTACGCCACCGTGGCACTCGACGCGATCGCCACACTGCGGTCGGCCGGGGTGACCCGGGTCCTGCTGGCCGGGCCCCGACAAGCCCTCGCAGGCACCGCGGCCGCCGACGACGAGTCGCTCGGTCCCGACGGCCACCTGACCCTCGGGGTCGACGCGGTGGCCGTCCTCACCGACCTGCTCGACATGCTCACATCGCAGGGAGCCCCCGCATGACCACCTCACCCGAGACAGCACAGCAGACCCGACCCGGCGTCGGCAGCTTCGCCGAGATCCCCCTCGTCGACCCCGACACCACCGCGTCCGATGCCGCCGAGGTCGGGCGTGACGATCTCGACGCACTCGCCGAATCCGGCGCCGCGGCCAACGGATACACCGTCGAGCAGGTGACGTGGGCGACCCCCGAGGGCATCGACGTGCGCCCGGTGTACGGACGCACCGATCGCGACGAGGCCGTCGCCGAGGGCTTCCCGATCGACACCTACCCCGGCACCGCACCGTTCCTGCGCGGGCCGTACCCGACGATGTACGTCAACCAGCCGTGGACGATCCGCCAGTACGCCGGGTTCTCCACCGCTGCGGAGTCCAACGCGTTCTACCGACGCAACCTCGCCGCCGGCCAGAAGGGTCTGTCGGTCGCGTTCGATCTCGCCACCCACCGCGGCTACGACTCCGACCACCCCCGTGTGGAGGGCGACGTCGGCATGGCCGGGGTCGCGATCGACTCGATCCTCGACATGCGTGAACTGTTCGACGGGATCGACCTCGGCTCGGTGTCGGTGTCGATGACGATGAACGGCGCCGTGCTGCCGATCCTCGCGCTCTACGTCGCCGCGGCCCAGGAGCAGGGGGTGGCACCGGAGAAGCTGGCCGGGACCATCCAGAACGACATCCTCAAAGAGTTCATGGTCCGCAACACCTACATCTATCCGCCGAAGCCCTCCATGCGGATCATCTCCGACATCTTCGCCTACACCAGCGAGCGGATGCCGAAGTACAACTCGATCTCCATCTCGGGTTACCACATCCAGGAGGCCGGGGCCACAGCCGATCTCGAGCTCGCCTACACTCTCGCCGACGGGGTGGAGTACATCCGGGCCGGACTCGCCGCGGGCATGGACATCGACACCTTCGCCCCACGTCTGTCGTTCTTCTGGGGCATCGGCATGAACTTCTTCATGGAGGTCGCCAAACTCCGTGCCGCCCGCCTCATCTGGAGTGAACTGGTCGCCCAGTTCGAGCCGAAGAACCCGAAATCGCGGTCACTGCGCACACATTCGCAGACCTCGGGGTGGTCGCTCACCGCGCAGGACCCGTTCAACAACGTCGCGCGGACGTGTATCGAGGCGATGGCGGCCACGCAGGGCCACACCCAGTCGCTGCACACCAACGCACTCGACGAGGCGCTGGCGCTCCCGACCGACTTCTCCGCACGCATCGCGCGCAACACCCAACTGTTGCTGCAGCAGGAATCCGGCACCACCCGTCCCATCGACCCGTGGGGTGGCTCGTACTACCTCGAATGGCTCACCCACCGACTCGCCGAGCGGGCCCGCGCGCACATCGCCGAGGTCGAGGAGGCCGGCGGCATGGCCCAGGCCATCGACGAGGGCATCCCGAAGCTGCGGATCGAGGAGGCGGCCGCCCGCACCCAGGCGCGGATCGACTCGGGCCGTCAGCCGGTGATCGGCATCAACAAGTACGCCGTCGACTCCGATCAGGAGGTCGAGGTCCTCAAGGTCGAGAACAGCCGCGTCCGCGCCGAGCAACTCGAGAAACTGGCGTCGCTGCGGGCGTCGCGCGACTCCGACGCCGTCACCGCGGCCCTGGCGAACCTGACCCGCGCCGCCGAGGCGACGGGCACGTCGACCGAGGGTGGGCCCGACACCGGCGGAGGCGCCGAGAACAACCTGATGGCGCTGGCCATCGAGGCGGCGCGCCACATGGCGACGGTGGGCGAGATCTCCGAGGCGTTGGAGAAGGTCTACGGTCGGCATCAGGCGGAGATCAAGACCATCAGCGGGGTGTACCGACATGAGGCCGGGCAGGTGAGCAACATCGATGCCGCGATCGCCATCGTGGGCGAGTTCGCCGAGGCCGAGGGCCGACGCCCCCGTGTCCTGATCGCGAAGATGGGCCAGGACGGCCACGACCGCGGCCAGAAGGTGATCGCCACCGCCTTCGCCGACCTCGGATTCGACGTCGACGTGGGCCCGCTGTTCCAGACGCCGGACGAGGTGGCCCGCCAGGCCGCCGACAACGACGTCCACGTCGTCGGCGTCAGCTCGCTCGCCGCGGGACACCTGACACTCGTCCCGGCGCTGCGGTCCGCGCTCGCCGCGGTCGGTCGCGAGGACATCATGATCGTCGTCGGCGGTGTCATCCCGCCCGGCGACTTCGACGCGTTGTACGCGGCCGGCGCGACGGCGATCTTCCCGCCCGGCACCGTGATCGCCGACAGCGCAGTCGAACTGGTCACCAAGCTCGCCGCACAGCTCGGTCTCGACCTGCCGGGTGCGGCGGCGGCCGGATGACCGACCGGGACGGCCCCCCGCCGCGCTGATGCCTCCCGTACCCATCGATCCCGCGACGCTCGCCGACGACATCCGGGCCGATCGTCGTCCGCAGCTCGCCCGGGCCATCACCCTGGTGGAGTCGACCCGCGCCGACCACCGTGCGCTCGCGCAGGAACTGCTGCTGGAGCTGACGCCCGACGCCGGCCGCTCGTATCGCGTCGGGATCACGGGCGTTCCCGGCGTCGGCAAGTCGACGACGATCGAGGCGCTCGGCATGTACCTCATCGAGCAGGGGCACAAGGTCGCGGTGCTCGCCGTCGACCCGTCGTCGACCCGTACCGGTGGCTCCATCCTCGGCGACAAGACCCGGATGGGACAGCTGTCGGTGCACCCGCAGGCCTACATCCGGCCGTCGCCGACCTCGGGCACGCTCGGCGGTGTCGCCAAGGCGACGCGGGAGACGATCGTGCTGCTCGAGGCGGCCGGTTTCGACGTCGTCCTGGTCGAGACGGTCGGGGTGGGCCAGTCCGAGGTCACCGTCGCGAACATGGTCGACAGCTTCTGCTTCCTGACCCTCGCGCGCACCGGCGACTCGTTGCAGGGCATCAAGAAGGGCGTCCTCGAACTCGCCGACATCGTGGTGGTCAACAAGGCCGACGGCAAGCACGAACGCGAGGCACGATCGGCGGCGCGGGAACTCGGTGGGGCGCTGCGGCTCCTCTATCCGCACGATGCGCTGTGGCTCCCGCCGGTCCTCACGATGAGCGCACTGGAGAACACCGGCGTGCGGGAGTTCTGGGACACCGTCTGCCGTCACCGCGAGGTGTTGGCCGACGCGGGCCGGTTCGAGTCGCGGCGGGCCCAACAACAGGTCGACTGGATGTGGGCGATGGTGACCGACGCGCTCATGCACCGTCTCGGGACCGATCCCACGGTGCGGGCCACCCGTGCCCGCGTCGAGGCGCAGGTGCGCGACGGGTCGTTGACCCCTGCGCTGGCCGCGCTGGAGATCGTCACCGCCTTCGACGACCGCGGCTGACCGCGTCCGCTCTGCGCGCCGGACGTTTCGGCGACATTACGGCTGTGAGCACCAGGCAGCGCGGCGTTGTTCTGGGCGCAACCACCACGCAATTCCTCACCCGTGTACTGGATTCCGAGATCGAGACCCGGACCAGATCCACTCGGATCCAACCCACGACGAGGAACCATCATGACGACCATCGCAGGAGTGTCCGCGAATTTCACCCGCGACCTCGACCAGAACTACGCCCTCATCGAGACGATGGTCGCCCAGGCGCGGGAGCGGGGCGTCGATTTCCTCGTGTTCCCCGAGGCCGCGATCGGCGGCTATCTCTCCTCGCTGGGCAACCACGGCGACACGGTGAAGAACACCGCGCGGTCCCTTCCCCCGGCCATCACCCTCGACGGCCCGGAGATCCGCCGGGTCCAGCAGATTGTCGGCGACATGGTCGTCGCGATCGGCTTCTGCGAACTCGGGTCCGCACCCGACGGTACCGGCGAGGTCCGCTACAACGCGGCCGCCGTGCTCGACGGCACACAGGTCTACGGCAGCTACCGCAAGGTGCATCAGCCACTGGGGGAGAACATGTCGTACTCCGCAGGCGACGAGTACGGGGTGTTCGACACGCCGGTCGGGCGGGTGGGGCTCCAGATCTGTTATGACAAGGCGTTTCCCGAGGCCGCACGCACCATGGCGCTCGACGGCGCGGAGATCATCGCGAGCCTGTCGGCGTGGCCGGCCGCCCGCACCGCGACCGCGGAGAACCTGCAGGAGGACCGCTGGACTCATCGGTTCAACCTCTTCGATCAGGCCCGAGCCCTCGACAACCAGGTCTTCTGGATCGCCTCGAACCAGTCCGGCACCTTCGGTTCGCTGCGCTACGTCGGCAACGCCAAGGTCGTCGACCCCGGCGGCAACATCCTCGCCACCACCCTCCTCGGCAGCGGGATGGCCGTCGCCGAGGTCGACATCGACGAGACCTTCCGCGCGATGCGCGGCGGGATGTTCCACCTGCGCGACCGGCGCCCCGACGTGTACGGCGCACTCACCGACACCGACCACACCGCGGCATGGAAGGAACTGTCCCGTGCCTGAGATGACCTTCGATGTCCGCTGGCCCGATGGCAGCGTCGACCGCTGCTACTCACCGAGCCTGGTGATGCACGATCACCTGACCGACGGCGCGAGCTACACCGTCGACGACTTCGTGCGCCGATCGGTCTCGGCGTTGGACACCGCCTCCGAACGGGTGCGTGCCAAGTACGGTTTCGCCTGCACCTCGGCGATGGCGACGAGCGAGCAGATCGTCTCCCGCTCAGCGCGTTTCGCCGGTGACGCGGTCGTCACGGTCGCGCAGATGCACCCCCCGCTCGACACCCCGGATCCCGCCGGCCGTCGATCGCAGAGTGTGTCATGACGATCGCGGCACGCCTCGAGCGTGATCAGCAGCAACCACCCGAGCAGATCCCCGTCGCGATCATCGGCGGCGGCCAGGCGGGCCTGTCGGTCAGTTGGCACCTCGCCGACCGCGGCGTCGACCACGTCGTCATCGAGGCACGGACACCGATGCACCAGTGGGCCGACACCCGCTGGGACAACTTCACCCTGGTCACCCCGAACTGGCACTGCCGGCTGCCGGGATACGCCTACGACGGCACCGACCCGGACGGGTTCATGACCCGCGACGAGGTCGTCGACTGGCTCGCCGGATGGCTCGAGACCTTCGCACCGCCGTTGATCACCCACACCCGGGTGACGCGGCTGGCGCACGGAGCCGACGGCGGTTTCGAACTGACACTGGAGTCGGCAGGGGAGATCACCACGCTGTCGTGCGACGAGGTGGTGATCGCGACCGGCGGCTACCCGATCCCGGTGGTCCCGCCCTTCGCCGGGTCGATCGATCCCGCGGTGCACCAGATGCATTCCGAGGAGTACCGCAACGCCGGCGAACTCCCACCCGGCGCGGTCCTCGTCGTAGGATCGGGCCAGTCCGGTGCGCAGATCGCCGAGGACCTCCATCTCGAGGGCCGCGAGGTCCACCTCGCGATCGGCAACGCACCCCGGGTCGCGCGCTTCTACCGCGGGCGTGACGCCATGACCTGGCTGGCCGACATGGGCCTCTACGACGTCCCGGCCCGGCAGTACCCGGGCGGCGCCGCGGCGCGGGAGAAGACCAACCACTACGTCACCGGTCGCGACGGAGGCCGCGACGTCGACCTGCGCGCCTTCGCCCGCGAGGGGATGGGCCTCTACGGCACCCTCGTCGACGGTCAGGGGAGCACGCTGCGCTTCGCACCCACGCTCACCGCATCGCTCGACGCCGCCGACGCCGTCTACAACTCCATCTGTCGTGACATCGACGCCCACATCGAACGCAGCGGCGTCGACGCACCACCGCCGTCGCGGTACACGCCGGTGTGGGAGCCCGACGCCGATCCCACCGAACTCGATCTCGCCGCCGCCGGCGTCACCACCATCATCTGGGCCATCGGGTACCGGCCCGACTACCGGTGGATCGAGGCCAGCGCCTTCGACGGCGGCGGGCGACCCATGCAGACCCGCGGGATCACCGCTGTCGACGGCCTCAGCTTCATCGGACTGCCGTGGATGCACACGTGGGGTTCGGGGCGGTTCCTCGGTATCGATCGCGACGCCGGCCACGTCGCCGACATCATCGCCGACCGCACGGCCGGTCGCGGTGGACCGCTGCGCCTGGCGGTCGGTCGGTGACGGGAGGCACCGTGTGACGGAGAAGTCCATCGGCCGTCTGATCGCCGATCGGGCCGCCGATCACCCTGATCGCGTGCTCATCACCGACCACCACACCGGCGAGCGTGTGACGGCATCCGAGCTCGACCGGCGCAGCAATCGTCTGTCGCGGGTCTTCGCAGGGCTCGGCGTCGGCACCGACGACCTCGTCACCGTCGCCCTGCCCACCTCGGTCGAGTTCGTCGTGACGTGTGCGGCGATCTGGAAGTGCGGGGCGACACCGCAGCCTCTCGCTCCGGACCTGCGGACCGCCGAACGATCCGCCGTGGAGGCCGTCGCGCGGCCCGCGCTCGTCGTCGGCGCACCACCGGTCGACGACACCGTCCCGTGGTGGCCGGCCGGCGCCGTCCCGCCGTCGTCGGTGCTGGACGGTCCGGTCGAGGATCGGTGGGCCGCGAGCTGGAAGGCACCGACGTCCTCGGGGAGCACCGGGACCCCGAAGGTGGTGCAGGCGACCGCACCCGCGCGGTTCGATCCCGACGCCGCGACCCCCGCGTTCCTGCCACGGTCGGCAGTCGCATTGGTGACCGGACCCATGTGGCACTCGGCGACCTTCACCTACGCCCTGCGCGGCGTGATGACCGACCACAGCCTCGTCCTCGCCGACCCGCTCGACGTCGCCACCCTGCCGGCGATCGTCGCCGAGCACCGGGTGACGTGGATGATGCTCACCCCCAGCCAGATCCATCGCCTGGTCCGGTCCGACGCCGCCCGGCGGTCGGGCGCCGATCTCGACTCGCTCGAGACCGTCCTCCACCTGGGTGCACCCTGTCCCGAGGCCGACAAGCGCGCGCTCATCGATCTGGTGGGTCCGCAGCGGGTGGTGGAGATCTACGCCGGCAGCGAGTCCAACGGCATCACCATGATCGACGGCGTCGACTGGCTTCGTCATCCCGGCAGTGTCGGGCGGCCGCTCGGCGACACCGAGCTGTGCATCCGACGCGACGACGGCAGTCGCGCCGACACGGGCGAGATCGGCGAGATCTGGATGCGTCGATCCGGGGGATCGCGCTATCGCTACCTCGGGGCCGACTCCCACCGCGACGAACAGGGATGGGACACCCTCGGAGACATCGGTGCCCTCGACGAGGGCGGGTGGCTTCGCGTCGTGGACCGCCGAACGCATGTGGTGACCTGCGCAGGCACCGACCTGTATCCCGCCCGGCTGGAGCAGGGCATCGTCGGACACCCGGCCGTCCGCGAGGCCGTGGTCTACGGGTCGCGCACGGCCGACGGCGAGTCACGGCTGTGTGCGGTGGTCGACATCGGTGACGCGCAGGTTGGCCGACACAGCATCGAGACCTTCACCCGCGCGCAGCTCGCCGCGCACTGCGCCACCGGACCGATCACCGTGCGCCGTGTGCCGGTACGCAACGCCGCCGGCAAGGTGCGCCGCTCGTCCCTGCCCGAGACGGTCGGCGCCGGGGCGATCGGCGAAACCTGATCGCAACGCGGGATCGATTGCGTAACAACGCGTTGTTCCACGCACAACCAGCCGGAAACGGCCCCCGTATGTACTCGACATCGAACCAGTCGGGACAACCGCTGAGATGACACCTCTCGTCATCTCCTCACCTCCAGGAGGACCCATGTCCGAGATCGACGACCAGATCGCCGAGAACATCGCGAAGTCTCTCGCCGAGATCCCGCACCCCTCACTTCCCAAGGGGTCGAACATCTACGGCTCGACGAAGCTGTTCCCCGACTACCAGGCCGAGGACGGGGAGACCTACTTCACCCTCGTACACGGCATCGCCCACGAGTCGTCGGTGAGCTTCGTCGCCGTCCTGCAGGCCACCCGTGCGCTGCGCAAGGGCTTCGAGTCGGCCATCTACTTCTACGGTCCCGGTGCCATGAACTGTTCGGCGACACGTGGATTCCCGACCACCGGCGACTC
This sequence comes from Williamsia sp. Leaf354, assembly GCF_001424365.1. Lineage (NCBI taxonomy): Bacteria > Bacillati > Actinomycetota > Actinomycetes > Mycobacteriales > Nocardiaceae > Williamsia > Williamsia sp. Leaf354. The sequence continues at coordinate 272,564 of NZ_LMPL01000002.1, read as the reverse complement.
CGGTTTCCCGGGGGAGCAGAACATCAACGGCTCGCTGGAGACGTTCATCGCCGAGGGCGGGACGGTCTACTGCTGCCGCTTCGGCCTGGCGCTGCACGGCGGGCGCGAGGAGGACCTGATCGAGGGTGTCATCCCCGCCCACCCCCTCGACGTGCAGGACGCGCTCATCCACTACGCGCGCAAGGGCGCCATCATCAACTCGACGTACATGGTCTAGGAGACGGACATGTCGGTATCCACGCGCGTCGATCTCGCCCTGCTCGGATTCCGGGGTGACGCCCCGGTCACCCGGTCACCCGGCGCCGGACCCAGCGACGACGGACATCTCGTCATCGACGGACTCAGTGCCGCGATCCCGCGCAACCCGTTGAGCCCGTTCGTGTTCGACGGGGACAGGGTGCTGCTCGACGGCGTGGACACCGGTCTGGACGTCTCGGCGGTCGACCGTCCGAGGTTCTACGATCTGCAGACCGCGGACGGGGTCGCCTACGAGAAGCTGGCGAAGCTGCACGGGCGGGACGTGCTGGCGACCACGGTGGTGCAGACCTGCATCCGCTACGGCGAGGACCAACGGTGCCGCTTCTGCTCCATCGAGGAGTCGCTGCGGTCGGGGGCCACGGTCGCGGTGAAGAAGCCGCACGAGCTGGCCGAGGTCGCCGAGGCCGCGGTCCGGCTCGACGGCGTGCGGCAGATGGTGATGACCACCGGCACCTCGGCCGGGAACGACCGTGGCGCCCGACATCTCGCGCGGTGTGTGCGCGCGGTGCGTGCGGCGGTTCCCGATCTCCCGATCCAGGTGCAGTGCGAGCCGCCCGCGGATCTCGGCACGATCACCGAACTCCACGAGGCCGGCGCCCGGTCGATCGGCATCCACGTCGAGTCGCTCGACGACGACGTCCGACGGCGGTGGATGCCGGGCAAGGCCACCGTCGCGCTCTCCGAGTACCGGTCGGCGTGGACGGAGGCGGTGCGCGTCTTCGGGCGCAACCAGGTCTCGACCTACCTGATCGTCGGTCTCGGCGAGGACGCCGACGAGATGGTCGCCGGGGCGCGCGAGCTCATCGACGCCGGCGTCTATCCGTTCGTGGTGCCGTTCCGCCCGCACCCCGGCACCCTCGCCGTGGACGTCGACGGCGCCCGTGCACCCGATGCCGCTGTCCTGGAAAAGGTCTCGCGGGGCGTCGCCGAACACCTGCGCCTGTCCGGGATGAGCGGCGCGGATCAAAACGCGGGCTGCGCCGCCTGCGGCGCCTGCAGCATCCTGCCGAACGTCGGCGGCTGACATGCGTCCGCCGACCGCCGAGATGTCGATCCTCTCGGGGCTGCCGCGGGGTCTCGACGCCACCCGGGTCGGCTTCCTCATCACCCCCGCGACGACCCCCGCACACCACGACGCCTACCGAAAACTGCGCCGCGAGGCGTTCGTCGACGAGCAGAAGGTGTTCTCGGGCAGCGACATCGACGACATCGACGACGACCCGCGCACCCTCGTGCTCGTGGCCGTCACCGCCGAGGGAACCGTGGTCGGCGGGGTACGCCTCGCGCCGCAGCACGGGTGGGGGATCGACCACAGACCAGGGATCGACACAGCCGACATCGGGTGGTGGACCGGGAGCCGCCTGGTCGTCGACCGCTCACGCCACGACGCCGGCATCGGTCCGGCGCTGGTGCGCGCGGCGTGCGCGCATGCCTCCGAACGCGGGGTGCTGCGTTTCGAGGCGACCGTGCAGCGACCACACCGCCGGATGTTCGCCCACCTCGGCTGGCAGGACGTCGGTGTGTGCGAGATCGGCGGCCGACCCCACGTCCGGATGCGGTGGGATCCGCGGCGCATCGAGCGCGTCGCCGAGCGGACCAAGTCGTTCCTCGCCGAGGCCCTGGCACCGTTCCGACAGCAACCGGGTGGGTTGGGTCCGGCCGGTTTCACCGGCGACGACGGCGTACCCGTTCCGGGCAGCGACATCGTCGCCGCCTGCGACGCCATCCTCCCCTCGATGGTGGACCGCGACCCCGAATGGGCCGGCTGGTGTTCGGTGTTGGTCAACCTCAACGATCTCGCCGCGATGGGGGCCACACCGACCGGCCTCCTCGATGCCGTCGGCGCCACCACACGATCCCAACTGACCCGGATCGTGCGGGGCATGGCCGGTGCCGCCTCCGCGTGGGGTGTGCCGGTTCTCGGCGGCCACACCCAGCTCGGGGTGCCCGCGTCGCTGTCGGTGACCGCACTGGGCACCACCCGACGACCCGTCCCGGCCGGCGGTGCCGATGTCGGTGACCACCTCCGGGTGACCGTCGACGTGAGTGGCGGATGGCGACCCGGATACCACGGCGGGCAATGGGACTCGACGAGTACGCGGACCCCGCACGACCTCCGCGCCATGAACGCGATGGTGCGCGAACTCGACCCGCGCGCGGCGAAGGACGTCAGCATGGCCGGGATCGCGGGCACCACCGGGATGCTGGCCGAGGCGTGCGGGACCGGCGCGGAGATCGACGTCGCCGCCGTTCCCCGTCCGGGCGGGGTCGACATGGGATCCTGGCTGACGTGCTTCCCCGGATTCGCGATGCTCACCGCCGACCGCCCGGGTACCGCGGCGCCCGCGGGACTGCCGAGGGATGTCGTGAGCGCGGTGTGCGGACGGCTGACCGCGACCCCCGGTGTGCGCCTGCGCTGGCCGGACGGTGTGACGACGACCGCGGTGAACTCGGGGGTCACCGGACTGGGTCGCGCGTGACCCCCGATCACCCAGGTCGGCGCTGATGGCGCCGATCACCATCGGTGCGGTCGCCGCACACTTCGGTCGCGACCTCGAGCGCAGCGTCGCGAAGGTGGTCGGGATCATCGAGTCCGCGCGTCGCGACGGCGTCGATCTCCTGGTGTTCCCCGACGCCAGCCTGGGCGGGTACATCGGTGACCTGCGCAGTCCCGACCTCACCGAACTGCCGCCGGTGCTCGCCACCGACGGACCCGAGATCGCCGCGATCATCGCCGCGGCCGGCGACATGACCGTGTGTGTCGGGTACGCCGAGGTCTCCGACGACGGACCCGACGCCGCACGCAGCGGGTACAACTCCCCCCCGCGAAGCGGATACAACTCCGCGGTCTGCGTCAGCGGCGACGGCATCCTCGGTACCCATCGCAAGGTGCACCAACCCGCGGGGGAGTCGATCGCCTACACCGCCGGCGATCGGTTCACGGCCTTCGACACCCCCGTCGGGCGGATGGGGATGCTCATCGACTACGACAAGACCTTCCCCGAGGCCGCCCGTGCCGTCGCCGTCGACGGGGCCCACGTCATCGCCGCGTTGTCGGCGTGGCCGGCGAGCGTCACCGACCGCGCCTCACGGCTGCCCGCCGACCGGCAGTCGCGACTGTTCGATCTCTACGACGCCGCCCGCGCGGCGGAGAACCAGGTTGTCCTGGTGTCGTCGAACCAGACCGGCGTGATGGGGTCGCTGCGGTTCCTCGGCCAGGCGAAGATCGTCGGTCCCGGTGGCGAGATCCTCGCCACGACCCGATCGAAGGGCGGTATGGCCACGGTGACGATGGATGTCGAGACCGAGATCACCCGCGCACGAAAGGTGTTGCACCATCTCGCCGAACGGCGACCCGACACCTACGTTCCCGCGGCACCGACCGGCGCGGGGCCGGTTGCGGCGCCGCAGACGTTGCCCACGAACTAGGGAGCAGCCCCGTGCACATCGCCCTGATCACCTACTCCACCAAGCCGCGCGGCGGGGTCGTCCACACCCTGAACCTCGCCGAGGCGCTCGTCGACGCCGGCGCGCAGGTGACGGTGTGGTCGTTGGCCCGCGCCGGCGACCGAGGCTTCTTCCGCGCCGTCGATCCACGGGTCCGCCTGCGGCTCGTCGACTTCCCGGCCGTCGACGGCGAGACCGTCACCGAGCGGATCGTCCGGTCCATCGACACCATGCGTCGCGCCTTCACCCCCGACGACCACGACATCGTGCACGCCCAGGACTGCATCAGCGCGAACGCCGTGGGCCGGTGCATCCGCACCGTGCACCACCTCGACACCTTCACCACCCCGGTGCTCGCGGACTGCCACGAGAAGGCCATCGCGGAGCCCTACGCCCACATCTGTGTGTCGGCGGCGGTGGCGTCGGAGGTGACCGCGGGCTGGGGTCTCCACCCGACCGTGATCGCCAACGGCGTCGACGCCGAGCGGTTCGCCGCCGCCGCGACCGACACCCCCGCGGCCACCGCCGGGCGCGATCGATGGCGCGACCGACTCGGCCGCCACATCCTCGCCGTCGGCGGCATCGAACCCCGCAAGGGCAGCATCGACCTCCTCGAAGCGTATGCGCAGCTGCAGATCTCGCACCCCGACGTCGCCCTGGTGTTCGCGGGCGGTGAGACGCTCTTCGACTACCGCGAGTACCGCGAGGCGTTCGACCGACGCGGCGCCGAACTCGCGGTCGCACCGGTCGTGCTGGGCACCGTCGACGAGGACGAACTCCCCGCACTCGTCGCATCCGCCGAGGTGTTCGCGTTCCCGTCGGTGAAGGAGGGTTTCGGACTCGCCGCGATGGAGGCACTCGCCGCCGGTCGTCCGGTCGTCACCCGCGATCTGCCGGTGCTGAGAGAGGTGTTCGGCGACACCGTCGGATACGCCGCCACCGTCGAGGAGCTGGCCCGGGAGCTGGACGAGGCGATCACCTCACACCCCGACCGCACCGACACCGGCCGCGCCGACGCGGGCCGCGCCCTCGCGCAGTCGATGACCTGGGAGACCGCCGCGGCTCGACATCTCGAGTTCTACGCCGCACACCCGCGCCCGGCCCACTCCCGTCACGCTCAGCGCACCTGAGCCGCGAGTCCGGCGATCCGATCGATCAGGTCGTCGAAGAAGGCATCGGGATCGGTCGCGGTCGCGATGGCGGCGTTGGGATCTCGTCCCCACATCCCGCGTTCGTCGGCGACGGTGGTGCCGCGGGTCAGGGTGCCGGCGAGCTCGACATCGATGACAGCCGGCCGGGTGGTGACCACGGAGGGGTCGAGGGCGACCGCGGCGGCGAACGGGTCGTGCATGTGGGCGATGTAGCCCTCGTCGTGGTCGGCGTGGAACTCGAAGTAGAACCGGATCGCGTCGACGAGGTGGCGCACCACCCGGTTGTCGGCCACCGAGCGCAGACCGCGCTCGTCGGTCACCGAGGGTTGTTCCACCGGGGCGCTGCCCGCCTGCGCGGCCAGACGACCCAGGTGGTCGGGGGTCATGACGATGGTCTCGGTGAGGTCGAGGGGGCAGACGACGGGAGTCGGTGCACCGTCGCGACCGAAGGCGGCGAACACCCGTTGGGCGGCCTCGGGATCGACGGCGACGTTCCACTCCGAGGTCGGTGTCGTGTTGCCCGGGTGGTGGAACGCGCCGCCCATCACGACGAGCCGTCGCAGACGCGACGGCAGGTCGGGATCGCGCTCGATGGCCAGCGCGAGGTTGGTCAACGGCCCGGTGACCAACCCGACGACCTCGCCCGGTCGCTCCGCGGTGATCTCGATCCAGGCGTCGGCGGCCGATCGCGACGACGGTGCACGGGGTGCGGGCGGCAGGTCGGCGTAGCCGATGCCCAGGGGACCGTGGGTGTCCTCGGTCGTCATCAGCTCCGCGACCAACGGCGCCGACGCACCCAGGCACACCTCGATGTCGTCGCGGTCGCACAGCTCCAGCCAGGCGAGGTTGTTGGCGCACACCACGTCTGCGGGCACGTTGCCGGCCGTGGAGAGCACGGCGAGGAGGTCGGCGTCGGGATGGGACAGCAGGTAGAGCAGCGCCAGGGAGTCGTCGATGCCGGTGTCGCAGTCGAACACGATGGGGTGCACGGTCACCCGCGCACACTATCCGCCGGGTGTGTCGACGGCGTCGAGGAGGACGTCGCGGGTGAGTTCGAGCTGGCCGAGATGCTGGGCGAGCTCGCGCAGGATGTGCAGGATGATCCACTGCGGGGTCGCCTCGGCGATGTCGGCGGTGCGGGTCGACCCTCGTACGTCGCGGTCGCGGACCCCCTCGGTGACGGCGATGTGCAGCCAGTCGCTCACGCGTGTCCGCACGTCGTCGACGGCGTCGCACAGGGCCGCGGCGGTGCCGGTGGCACGGAACTCGGCGGCGCGGTCACGGGGTATCTGCTCACCGCCGATGACACTGCCGGCCCAGAACTTCGTCAGCTCGACGCAGTGGAACACGATCGCGTAGGGCGAATTCGTCTGCGGCAAGTTCTTCTGGGGCAGTGACGGGGTCGTGTTCACGAGGCCGTCGCCGAGATCGGCGACGATCGTCCGCATCGACACCAACGTCTCATCGATGATCGTCGCCGCGGCCGAGTGCAGGGTATCGGTCACCACGGGTACCGCTCGAAGTCCTTGAGGAAGCAGCCGTAGAGGTCGATCCCGTTCTCGCCGTCGACGATCGGGTGGTACACCCGCGCCGCGCCGTCGACGAGATCGAGCGGTGCACGGAAGCCCTCGTCGGCCAGACGCATCTTCGACTCATGCGGACGCTCATCGGTGATCCACCCGGTGTCGACCGCGGTCACCAGGATGCCGTCGTCGAACAACTCCCCGGCGCTGGTGCGGGTCAACATGTTCAGGGCCGCCTTCGCCATGTTCGTGTGCGGATGTCCCGGCCCCTTGTAGCCGCGCGAGAAGATGCCCTCCATCGCCGACACGTTGACCACGTACTTGCGTCGGGCGGGTGAGGCCCGCAGCGACGGGGTGAGGCGCGACAGCAGGATGAACGGCGCCACGCTGTTACACAGTTGGACCTCGAGGAGTTCGAGCGGGTCCACGTGGTCGACCGACGCGACCCAGCTGTTGGAGCTCACCAGGTCGGGAAGCAGTCCGCCGGCGTCGACGGCCGTGCCGTCGGCGATGCGCGCCGGTGACGCCGAGCCGGCCGTCATCGCCAGGGCCGCCAACGATTCCGCGGCCGCGTCGGAGCTCGACCCGCCGGCGAGGGCGTTGGGGTGCAGCTCCGAGCTGTCGCCCATCGTCAGGGCGGGGATGGCCGCCGCGGCGCCGCGCAGGGGAGCGGCCTCGGCGTCGACGAGGGAGCGGTACGACCCCGGCGACCGACGGACGGTCTGCGCGGCGTTGTTGACCAGGATGTCGAGGTGGCCACGCGCGGCGACCGAATCGGCGAGGGCGACCACCTGCGCCGGGTCGCGCAGGTCGATGCCGACGATGGTGAGTCGGTGCAGCCAGTCGTCGGCATCGGTCTGTCGGGCGAACCGGCGGGCGGCGTCGCGGGGGAACCGCGTGGTGATGGTCAGTTCGGCGCCGTCGCGGAGCAGCATCAGCGCGATGTACATGCCGATCTTGGCGCGACCCCCGGTCAGGAGGGCGCGGCGGCCGCGCAGATCGGTGCGCTGGTTGCGACGTGCGCGGTTGTCCGCGGCGCAATCCGGACACAGCTGATGGTGAAACGCGTTGACCTCGGTGTACTCGGTCTTGCAGATGTAGCAGGCCTGCGGACGGATGAGGTGCCCGGCGACACCGGTGCCGTCCCCCGACAGACCGACACCGGCGGTCTCGTCGTCGATGCGATCGGCCGACCCGGTCGCGGTGGCGCCCAACACGGCGCGGTCGGCGGCGAGGCGCTCGGCGTGACGCGCCTTCTTCTTCGACCTCTTGGCGAGCTTGAACATGTGGGCCACCGCGCGCTGCACCTCGATCGAGTCGGGATGCCCCGTGTCCATGGTCGCCACCTGATCGAGGACGCGCCGGACCGTGGCCATGTCGGCAGGATCGATCGGTGAGGTCACGGGAGGCCAGTGTAGAGAGACCCTGCGTCCGGCACGAACCGTCTCGACGTCGCTCCGCTGTGCTAGAAGGGTGGCGTGACCGACACGCGCTCCGCGGACCCGATCGCCGGCCCTCACCTCTGCGTCATGGGCGTCAGCGGAGTGGGGAAGACGACCATCGCCCAGGGCCTCGCCGAACAACTGGGGCGTCCGTTCGGTGACGCCGACGACCTCCATCCGGCGGCGAACATCGAGAAGATGGCGAACGGGCATCCCCTCACCGACGCCGACCGGGCGCCGTGGCTCGACGCGGTCGTCGCGTGGCTCGACGGACACGGCGACGGTGACCCGACGGTGTTCGCGTGTTCGGCGCTGCGCCGTGCGTACCGGGACCGGATCGCCCGGGCACGCGCCGGGGTCGTCTTCGTGCACCTGACCGCGCCGACCGACGAGCTGCGGCGTCGCCTGGAGGGGCGGACGGGGCACTACATGAAGGTGACCATGTTGGAGTCGCAGCTCGCGACGCTGGAGGACCTCGAGCCCGACGAACGGGGGGTTCGCGTGGCGACGGCGGGATCGGTCGACGACACGATCGATGCCGTGGAGAAGGCCTTGCGAGAAATGGTGCCGTGAGACCGGCGAGAGCCGAAAGAGTGTGTCCGGAGGGGGACTTGAACCCCCACGTCCGTTAATAGGACACTAGCACCTCAAGCTAGCGCGTCTGCCATTCCGCCACCCGGACATGTACGGGCGATGACGCCCGTGTGAGTGCCGGACTACGTTAACCGACCCGATCGTCGGATCCCAAATCCCCACTCCACCGAGGCGCCCGTGGGCGGGTGACAGGATGGTTCCCGTGACCGACAACCCCGCATCCGACGCCCCCGGTTCCGAGACGCCCGACCCTGGCGGTCCGAGGGCGACCGACGAGGTCGTCGACCTCGTGAGCCGACTCATCCGGTTCGACACCAGCAACACCGGCGATCTCGCGACCACGGTCGGCGAGGAGGAGTGCGCGCGGTGGGTCGCACAGCAGCTCGCCGACGTCGGCTACGAGACGGAGTACGTCGAGTCCGGCCAACCGGGTCGCGGAAACGTCTTCGCCCGCCTGCCCGGGGCCGATCGGGAACGCGGGACCCTGCTCCTGCACACCCACCTCGACGTGGTCCCCGCGCGACCCGAGGACTGGAGCGTGCACCCGTTCTCGGGGTCGGTGAAAGACGGATACGTGTGGGGTCGCGGCGCGATCGACATGAAGGACATGGTCGGGATGGCGCTGGCGCTGGCGCGGCAGTTCCGTCGCGACGGCACCGTGCCGCCGCGCGACATCGTGTTCGCGTTCCTCGCCGACGAGGAGGCCGGCGGCAAGTGGGGATCGCACTGGCTCGTCGAGAACCGGCCGGATCTGTTCGAGGGCATCACCGAGGCCGTCGGTGAGGTCGGCGGCTACTCGCTCACCGTCGACACCCCGGACGGCTCCACCAAGCGGCTCTACCTGGTGGAGACGGCGGAGAAGGGCATCGCGTGGATGAAGCTGACCGCGACCGCCACCGCCGGCCACGGGTCGTTCCTGCACGAGAACAACGCCGTCACGATCCTCGCCGAGGCGGTCGCGAAGCTGGGCCGCCACACCTTCCCGCTCGTGATGACCGAATCGGTGTCGGAGTTCCTGGCCGCGGTCAGCGAGGAGTCGACGCTGCAGCTCGACGCCACGTCCCCGGACCTCGAGACGACGCTGTTCAAGCTCGGGTCGATCGCGCGGATCGTGGGCGCCACGCTGCGTGACACCGCGAACCCGACGATGCTCGACGCCGGGTACAAGGCCAACGTGATCCCGCAGACCGCCACCGCGGTCGTCGACTGCCGAGTACTGCCGGGCCGCCAGGCGCAGTTCGAGGCCGAGGTCGACGAACTGATCGGTCCCGACGTGACGCGGGAGTGGGTGACCAAGCTCGACTCCTACGAGACGACCTTCGACGGCGACCTCGTGAACGCCATGAACGACGCGATCCTGGCGTTCGACCCCGATGGGCGGACGGTGCCGTACATGCTCTCCGGCGGCACCGATGCGAAGGCGTTCGCCAAACTCGGTATCCGGTGTTTCGGGTTCGCCCCGCTGCAGCTCCCGCCGGACCTCGATTTCGCGGCGCTGTTCCACGGCGTGGACGAGCGCGTGCCGGTCGACGGCCTGCTGTTCGGCACCCGCGTCCTCGAGCACTTCCTGCTGCACAGCTGAGCCGAGACCACATCGTTATCGCTTCTTCTCGCTAACTAGTAACGCGAAGTGTCGGTACGTCGACGTACCCCGTGAGGTCGGCATTCGCCGATCCGTGATCACGAGGAGTACACACATGATCTCGACACGTTTCGGCTCGCACGGCCTGCGCACATTGATCGCCACATCCGTCATCGCCACCGGAGCCATCACCGGGGCCGCCGGGGTGGCGACCGCCGCACCCGCGGCACCGGCGATCAACACCGGTGCGGTGGCCTACTCGCCGACCCTCACCGTGACGCCGGGGTTCGCATGCTTCGCGGTGATCAACGCGACCAAGCTCCCGCAGACGAAAGCGGGGCAGTACCGAGTGAAGGTGCAGATCAGCCGATTCGGGGCGAACTGCGGCGCATTCAAACTGGCGGTCACCTGGCGCAACCTGACCAACGGGAACTCCGACGGGCAAATCCAGACGGTTCGTCCCGACGGTTCGGTGGAGGGATTCCCCGACAACATCCTCGACGGGTTCGGGTTCGGCCCCGGTGCCGGGCGGGTCGCATCGACCATCACCACCTACAGCAAGTACGACGAGTCCGGTGAGACCACGCTTCCCAACCTGCCCGGGAAGGCGACGTTCTCTCTCTACTGATCGTATCGTCGCGACGCCCGGGAACACGTACACCGTTCCCGGGCGTTGGATGGTCACGATGCGCCCGCCCGGGTGCACGTGATCTCGAAAGGATGTGTACAACACCCATGTCGAGCTACAACCCGTACGACGCCCTGCCCGACCTCCCGACGTTCACCGTCACCTCGGAGAGCTTCGCCGACGGCGAGGCCTTCGCGCAGCCGCAGGTCAGCGGCATCATGGGCGCCGGGGGAGATGATTCCTCACCGCAGGTGAGCTGGTCGGGATTCCCCGAGGGCACCAAGAGCTTCGCGGTCACCGTCTACGACCCCGACGCACCGACCGCGTCGGGCTTCTGGCACTGGGCCGTCGCCGACATCCCGGTGTCGACCACCTCGCTGCCCGAGGGCGCCGGTGACGAGAACGGCAGCGGTCTCCCGGCGGGAGCGGTCACCCTCGCCGGCGACGCCTCGGCGAAGCGCTTCATCGGCGCCGCACCGCCGCCCGGGCACGGTCCGCACCGCTACTTCCTCGTCGTCCACGCCGTCGACGTCGAGTCGCTGGGACTGCCCGAGGACGCGACACCTGCGTTCCTGGGGTTCAACCTGTTCAGCCACGCCATCGGACGCGCGGTCATCCACGCGACCTACGAGCAGGCCGCGGAGGACTGACACTCACCTGGCGGTCGCCGTGCGACGAACGCCCCTCACGCAGCTGCGTGGGGGGCGTTCTCGCTCCCCACCGCCTCGCGCAACGACGAGAAGCCGTGCGCGCGAAGGCGTTGCGCGATCCCGTCGTGGATGTCGCGCACCCACATGGGACCGCCGTAGATGAAGCCCGTGTAGCCCTGGACGAGGGACGCCCCGGCGCAGATCCGTTCCCACGCCTGCTCGGGGGTCTCGATGCCGCCCACCGACACCAGTGCGACGCGATCGCCAACGCGGCGATAGAGCTGACGCAGGACGGCCAGCGACCGGTCGGCCAACGGGGCACCCGACAGACCCCCGGCACCTATCCGCTCCACCTCGTCGGCGCCGGTCGCCAGGCCGCCGCGGCCGATGGTGGTGTTGGTGCACACGATTCCGGCGAGTCCGAGTTCCACCGCGAGATCGGCGACGTCGTCGATGTCGGCGTCGGACAGGTCGGGTGCGATCTTCACCAGCACCGGGATGTCGGCGAGCTCCAGCACCGCAGCCAGCAGCGGTCGCAGCGACGCGACGGCCTGGAGATCACGCAGTCCGGGGGTGTTGGGCGAGCTGACGTTGACGACGAGAAAGTCGGCGAGCGGGGCGAGCAGCCGTGTGCTGGTGCGGTAGTCGTCGACGGCCTCGTCGGGCGCGGCGAGCTTCGTCTTGCCGATGTTCGCGCCGACCGGGATCGACCCCGGTCCACGGCGGCGGCGACCCAATCGGTGCGCGGCGGCCGCGGCACCGTGGTTGTTGAACCCCATGCGGTTGATCAGAGCACGGTCGGCGGGGAGGCGGAACAATCTCGGCTGGGGATTGCCGGGCTGGGCCGAGCCGGTGACGGTGCCGATCTCGATGAACCCGAAACCCATCCCGGGCCAGGCGTCGATGGCCTCGGCGTTCTTGTCGAAGCCGGCCGCGAGGCCCATCGGGGCGGGGAAGTCGACACCGAACACCTGTGACCGCAGGATCGGGTCGGTCGGCCCGAACAGCCGTGTGGTGACCGCAAGAACAGGCCGGCGAGGACCCAGGGTGGACAGCGCGCGCGAGATCAGCGTGTGGATGCGTTCTGCGGGCAGCAGGAACATGCCCCGCAGTACGAGGGGATAGAGCAGTCGGTACAGCCGATCGATCACCGGTGCACCTGCGCCGGTGCGGTGTCGGGGGTGGTGCGGGTCCGCTTGCGCCGCAACAGCACCTTGCGGCTGCCGTCGGTGTACAGACGGACCCGGGATATCTCCCACCCGCCGAATTCGGCCTCGATGGCCAGACGCATCGACGCGGTCACCCGTGTGACGTCGGGCGGCAGGCGCAGGGGCACGTACTCGTAGTCCTCGGCGCTGCGGATCTCGTTCCACTCGGCGGGGAACGCGGTGGAACGGGTCATACGGCCCTCGGATCCACGTCGCACTGTGCCTCCCGGATTCTTGTCGTCGCCACGGTCACCCGCTGACGGCCTGCAACCCGTCGCCGCGGGCCGAGAGCAGGTAGACGGTGCCGGTCGCGCTGTCGACCACCATCGCATCGGCCTGGCCCACCGTGGCCACGCGGCGCTTCTCGGTCGGGATCCCCGACGCGAGGTCGAACGCGATGGCCTCGTTGTCGCCGGTGGTCGCGACCCACGCCAGGTTGCGGACGTCGTCATATCCTACGGCGTACGGTCCCTCGGCCACCGGATAGCGGAACTTGGTGAGCAGCGGGTCGCCGTCGAAACCGAGGAACTCGCCGCCGCGGGTGTCGGTGGCGAGGAACCGTCCGTAGTGGTCGACGACGAGGTTGGTCGCGCCGTCGCCCGTCCGCAGCGCCTCGCCCAACGATCCGTCGGACATGTCCACCGAGGTCACCGACGACTGCGCACGATCGAGGGCCACCACCTGATCGGACTTCCCGGTCCGCGCCGCGACGGCCAGTTCGTCGACCCGGACGAGACCGTCGACGGTCCGGACGACGCGACGATCGGCACCCACCTCCACGATCTTCCCGTCGGCGGTGCCGATGACCACCGAACCGTTCGACAGTCGCGCCACGCTCAACGGCTCGCCGACGGTGACGTCGTGACCCTGTGCGACACCGGTCGTGAGGTCGATGTCGACGAGGGTCGAGGGCGCGACGGCCACGAGGTCGTCGCCCGACACCGCGCCGATCGCCGACACCGCTTCGGGCAGAGGGATCGTCCGGGTCGCGACGGGCGCGGTCGGTGCGGCCGTGGAGTACACGACGACCGATCGGCGGTCGGCACCGAGCACGGCGACGCGCTTGCCCGTCGAGTCGAGGACGAGCGACGTCGAGGCGGGGGCCGCGACCACCGATCCGGCGGGGCGGGCGGTACCGGTGGGCGCGGGCAGCGCCGTCTGCGGGATGGTCGTGGCGACGTCGGGGGAGTCCGAGGAACCGCTGCCGCACGCCGACACCGCGACGAGGAGGACGGCCGCCAGCGCGGCGCCGGCGGTGTGTCGGGCGGCTGCGTGTCGTGCGGCCGGACGGGTTGCGGGCATGAGAACCATAGTGGCGCACGGTTCGATACGGTCGTGCGCTCAGGTCGGGCGGGGTGCGGCCGTGACGTAGCATTCGCGCGGTGACCGATGCGATGACGTGGACCCAGGCCGTGGTGTTGGGGGCCGTACAGGGCCTCACCGAGTTCCTCCCCGTGTCGTCCTCGGGGCACCTGCGCATCGTGTCGGGGGTGTTCTTCGGTGACGACGCCGGCGCCTCGTTCACCGCGGTCACACAGTTGGGGACCGAGGCTGCGGTTCTCCTCTACTTCGCCCGCGACATCGTGCGCATCATCACCGCGTGGTTCCGCGGCTTGTTCTCCTCCGAGCAGCGGGGTCTCGACTACCGCATCGGGTGGTACGTGATCTTCGCCACGATCCCGATCGGTTTGCTCGGATTCGTCTTCAAGGACCAGATCCGCACCGGCGCACGCAACCTCTGGCTCATCGCCACGATGCTCATCGTGTTCTCGGCCGTCATCGTCCTGGCCGAGCGATACGGCAAGCGTCGCCGTCCGATCGAGGAGCTGACCCTGCGCGACGGCGTCACGATGGGCCTCGCGCAGTGCCTCGCGCTCATCCCGGGTGTCTCGCGCTCGGGCGCCACCGCCAGTGCCGGCCTGTTCCTCGGGCTCCAGCGGGAGGCGGCGGTCCGTTTCTCCTTCCTGCTGGCCATCCCCGCGGTCACCGCGTCGGGGCTGTTCAGCCTCCCCGACGCCTTCTCGCCCAGCGGCGACGGCCTCGAGGCCAGCGGTCCACAGCTCCTGGTCGCGACGGTCATCGCCTTCGTCATCGGCTTCGCGTCGATCGCCTGGCTCCTGCGTTTCGTCGCGAAACACTCCCTGAACTGGTTCGTGGGCTACCGCGTCATCGTGGGTCTCATCGTCCTGGGCCTGCTCGCCGGCGGGGTCGTCAGCGCGACCTGATCGCCCGACATCCTCCGACGCGGACTCCTCGATGCGGCCTCCCGTCGGCGGCGATGCCCGGTTGCGCTCGCCGCGAACGCGCACCTCGACGACGGCGGTCGCGCCGAGGTGCCGCATAGGGTGGTCGAGTGACCGTCATCCTGCTGCGCCACGGCCGCTCGACCGCCAACACCTCGGGTGTGCTGGCCGGCCGCAGCGTCGGCGTCGACCTCGACGACACCGGTCGCAGGCAGGCCGGCGAGGTGGTGGGCCGACTCGATCACGTCGAGAAGCTCGTCGCCGTCGTCCGTTCCCCGCTGCAGCGATGCGAGCAGACCGTTGCGCCGCTCGTCGAGGCCCGCGGGCTCACCGAGGTGGTCGATGACCGACTCGTCGAGGTCGACTACGGCCAGTGGACGGGCCGGCCGATCAAGGACCTGCTCGCCGAGGACATGTGGAAGACCGTCCAGCAGCAGCCGTCGGCCGCGATCTTCCCCGAGGGTGAAGGTCTCGCGCACGTGCAGAGCCGTGCGGTGGCCGCGATCCGCGAACTCGACGCGCTCTACGGCGGACCGGACGGCTCCGGGATCTGGGTGGCCTGCTCACACGGCGACGTCATCAAGTCGATCATCGCCGACGCCATGGGGATGCACCTCGACTCGTTCCAGCGGATCGTGGTCGAACCGGCGTCGATCAGCGTGATCCGGTACAGCTCGTCGCGCCCGTATGTGCACACCGTCAACTCCACGGGCGCGCGGCCCACGGTGCCCGCGCCCCCGTCGCCCACCGACACCGCGTCGGGCACCACACCCGCCTCCGATGACGCCGTGATCGGCGGTTCGACCGGATCCCACGACCAGCACGGCGCACCACCGGTGACCGCGCACACGCCCCCCGCGGGCTGATCGACCATGCGAGCCCGACCCACGACCCACGACAGCGACAGGAGGTGCCATGCCCAGGGCAATCCACGTCTTCCGTAGCCCGGACCGTTTCGTCGCCGGGACCGTCGGCGCACCCGGCGACCGGACGTTCTATCTGCAGGCCACCCACGAGGCACGGGTGGTGAGCGTCATGTTGGAGAAGCAGCAGGTGCAGATCCTCGCCGACCGCATCGGCGCGCTGCTCGAGGAGATCAACCGTCGTTTCGGCACCCCTCTGCCGCCGGAGTCCGATCACATCGAGGATCTGAGCCCGCTGATCATGCCGGTCGACGCCGAGTTCCGCGTCGGCACGATGGGCCTGGGGTGGGACGCCGAGTCCGAGGCGGTCGTCGTCGAACTCCTCGCCATCACCGAGGGCGAGTTCGACGAGAGCGTCGTGCTCGACGACACCGACGAAGGTCCCGACGCGGTGCGCGTGTTCCTCAGCACAGCGGCCGCGCGCGAGTTCGCGGCCCGCTCGACGCGTGTCATCTCGGCCGGTCGTGAGCCGTGCCCGTTGTGCGGCCTCCCGCTCGACCCGTCGGGGCACATGTGCGTCCGCACCAACGGTTACAAGCGCGAGATCACCTTCGACAAGTCGCTCGACTTCGTCGACCCCGACGTGTTCGACGACCCGGACCTGCGCGCGGCCTTGCAAGACGACGACGAGGACGAGCAAGGGGACGACCCGACCGACGGGCCGTCACGCTGATGCCGCCCACCGCGGCGGAATCGGAGTCCTCACCCGACATCGCGGAGATCCTGCGCACGGGCGAGATGGAGTTGATCGGACAGATCAGGGGCGCGAGCAACGCCACCCTGGTGTGCGAGGCGAGTCTCGGCGATCACAGTCTGCGCTGCGTCTACAAACCGGTGCGCGGTGAGCAACCGCTGTGGGATTTCCCCGACGGCACCCTCGCCGGCCGGGAGATCGCGTCGTTCCGCGTCTCCGACGCGCTGGGCTGGTCGGTGATCCCGACCACGGTGTTCCGCGACGGTCAGTTCGGCCCCGGGATGGTCCAACGCTGGATCGACACTCCCGAGCCCGCCGACACCGTCCCCGAACACCTCGATCTCGTCGACCTGTGCCCGACCGCGATGGTGCCCGAGAACTTCCGCCGTGTGATCGACGCCTACGACGCGCGCGGCGAGGAGGTCACACTCGTGCACGCCGACGACCCACGCCTGCAGCGGATGGCCGTCCTCGATGTCGTCATCAACAACGCCGACCGCAAGGGCGGGCACGTCCTCGAGGGGCTCGACGGGCAGGTCTACGGGGTCGACCACGGCATCTGCCTGCACTCGGAGGACAAGCTGCGCACGGTGCTGTGGGGATGGGCCGACGAACCGGTGCCCGCGCATCTCGTCGCCGACATCGAGACGCTTCTCGTCGAGCTCACCACCGCGGGTTCCGAACTCGCGCGCGACCTGCCGACGCTGATCACTCCGACCGAGGTGGCCGCACTGACCCTGCGAGCCCGCGAGCTCGTCGCGAGCCCGGTCATGCCCAGCGCCGACCGTTCCCGACCGATTCCCTGGCCCGCGTTCTAGTCGGTCGACAAAAGCCCCCGTCGGTGGGTGCCCCGACGGGCGATGACGGTGCGCCCATAGGGTGGAGATATGCAGTCGTGGTCAGACATCGAGGTACGTCCGCTTCCCGGGCAGGGCCCGCAGCTCCGGCTCTACGACACCTCCGATCGGCAGGTTCGGCCGGTCACCCCCGGAGCCGAGGCGACGATGTACGTCTGCGGCATCACCCCGTACGACGCGACGCACCTCGGCCACGCCGCGACCTATCTCACGTTCGATCTGGTCAACCGGATCTGGCGCGATCTCGGCCACGGGGTGCACTACGTACAGAACGTGACCGATGTCGACGACCCCCTGTTCGAGCGGGCCGATCGCGACGGTGAGGACTGGCGCGATCTCGGTGCACGCGAGACGCAGCTCTTCCGGGACGACATGACCGCGTTGCGGGTGCTGCCGCCCCGGGACTACATCGGTGCAGTGGAGTCGATCGACGAGGTCGTCGAGGTCGTCGACAAGCTTCTGGCGTCGGGCGCGGCCTACATCGTCGACGACGACCAGTACCCCGACATCTACTTCCGCACCGACGCGACACAGCAGTTCGGCTACGAGTCGAACTACGACCACGACACGATGGCTGCATTCTTCGCCGAGCGGGGCGGCGACCCGCAGCGACCGGGCAAGCGCGATCCGCTCGACGCCCTGATCTGGCGCGCCGCGCGCGAGGGCGAACCGTCCTGGCCCTCACCGCACGGTCCGGGCCGACCGGGATGGCACATCGAATGCGCCGCGATCGCCCTGAACCGACTGGGGTCGCCGATCGACGTGCAGGGCGGCGGCAGCGACCTGATCTTCCCGCACCACGAGTTCTCCGCGGCGCATGCCGAGGCGTTGACCGGTGAGCGTCGCTTCGCACGGCACTACGTGCACACCGGGATGGTGGGGCTCGACGGCGAGAAGATGTCGAAGAGCCGCGGCAACCTGGTGTTCGTCTCGAAACTCCGTGCGGCCGATGTCGACCCGAACGCGATCCGCGTCGGGCTGCTGGCCGATCACTACCGGACCGATCGCATGTGGTCCGACGAGGCGCTCGCGGCGGCGCACACCCGACTGTCGTCGTGGCGCGACGCGGTGTCGCGACCCACCGGACCCGATCCGACCGACACCATCGCCCGGGTGCGTCAGCATCTCGCCGACGACCTCGACACCCCCAAAGCCCTTGCCGCGCTCGATGCGTGGGCGGCCGACGCCGTGCGCGGCCTCGGATCGTCGACCACTGCAGGCACCGAGGTCGAGCACGCACTCGACACCCTGCTGGGCGTCGAGCTGCGTCGCTGACGCAGTACCCCGTCATCGGCGGGGCGCGCTGGGTAGAGTCCTGCAGGTGGCCCATCTGGAAGAGATCGACCCCGACACCACCTCCGGCGTGTGGACCGTCGTCACACGGACCTCGACCTATCTGCTCGATTTCTCCGAGATGACGCTGCTGCGCGCACCCGGTGTCGGCGGGTCGACCGACGAATCGTGGGCGGTCAGTGCGCTGCGACGCGACTCCGAGGACATCCCGCTGCTGGGCGTGAAGTCCTGCCGCATAGGCGAATCGGCCCAGTTCTGGGTGCGGGCGGCCGACGATCCCGACGTGCGCACCTGGCGTATCACCACGCCCGTCGTGTCGATCGAACGCATCAGCTGACAGCGCTGCGGCGACGCCGACCGGGTCAGAGCGCGACCTCGACGACACCGTCGACCACCCGCGCCGGGTATACCGGCAGCGACCCGATCGACGGGTCCGAACAGGCGCCGTCGGCGAAGGCGTAGGCGAACTGGTGCAGCGGGCACACCACCTTCGCGCCGTCGACCTGGCCGTCGGCGATGGGCCCACCACGATGCGGACACACCGCGCCCGTCGCCCGCACCTCGTCGGCGCCGACACGGAACACCGCGATCTGCACACCGCCGACCGCGTAGGCCCGTCCCTCACCGTGCGTGAGATTCGAGATCGACCCGACCGTCACATACGTTGCCCCGCGCGGGGTCTCGACCCCGTCGCTGACGTCGGCGGTCATCGGACGGGGACCCGGGGGAGCGGCAGCAGAGGCAGCGCCGAGGTGAACTGTGCCGGCGATCGGGGTTCGGTCCGGTCCTGCCACGGGTCGCGGTAGCCGGCGACGCTGTCCTCGATGCGTTCCTGGAGGCCGGCGACGATGCCGTCGCGGTCGTCGACGAGCACCGCCCGCAGTTCCTCGATACCCACCCGCGGGACCCAGGCGTAGGTCCGCTCGAGCCACTTCGCCTGCTCCCGATAGTGCTGGATGAAGATGCCGCACAACCGGACGACCTCGTCGGACGAGTCGACCGTCGCGAGCAGATCGCCCTTGCGGATGTGTGCACCCGCCGCGCCGCCCACGTAGATCTCCCACCGATCCGACGCCGCGCCCGCCGCCCCGACGGCCACCGCGCCGACGTCCTTGCACAACGCCTCGGCACAGTTGCGCGGGCAACCGGTGACCGCGAGTTTCAGCTTCGCGGGCGTCTCGAGACCCTGGAACCGCTGTTCGATCGCGATACCGAGTGCCGTCGAGTCACCGAGACCGAACCGGCAGTAGTCGGTGCCCACACAGGTCTTCACCGTGCGGAAGCTCTTGCCGTAGGCGAATCCCGAGGGCATGTCGAGGTCGCCCCACACCTTCGGGAGATCCTCCTTCTTCACCCCGAGCAGGTCGATGCGCTGACCTCCGGTGATCTTCACCATCGGAATCGCGTACTTGTCGGCGACATCGGCGATGCGCCGCAACTGATCCGGCGTGGTGACCCCGCCCTTGATCTGCGGCACCACCGAGAACGTGCCGTCGCGTTGGATGTTCGCGTGCACGCGGTCGTTGATGTAGAGCGCGCCGCGTTCGTCGGTCCAGTCGGGGCCCCACACCATCCGCAGCAGCGACGCCAGCGGCATCTTCGCGGCCGCGTCCTCGCCCTGCGGTGCGAGCTTCTCGAACATCTCCGACACCGAGCGGATGTTGCTCGCCCGGATCGCGCCCAGCAGTTCGGGTTTGGTCATCGGGATGCACGGCACGTACCAGTTCGCCGAGACGTCCTCGGCGAGGTCACCGTCTGCGGCGAAGGAGACGATGTCGGCGACGAGCCCCTTGCACGACCCGCATCCCTTGCCGGCCCGGGTGGCGGCGACCACCTCGCCGACGCTGCGCGCACCACCGCGCACGCTCGCCACGATGGCACCCTTGGTCACCCCGTTGCAGTTGCACACGGCGGTGTCGTCGGAGAGCTCGGCCGCGCCGACCGCTGCCGACGGGGTGCCCATGTCGAAGAGCATGCTGATGCGTTCGGCCGGTAGCGCGACCTTCTCGTCGAAGGCCTGCGTCAGGAAGTTCGCCTTGCTGATGTCGCCGAGCAGCATGGCGCCGATGAGCTTGTTGTCGCGCACGACCACCGATTTGTAGGTGCCGCTGCGGGGTTCGTAGAACTGGACGAACTCGTCGTCGTCGCGTTCGGGGCCCTTCACGCCCATGGCCGCGACATCGACACCGGCGACCTTGAGCTTCGTGGTCAACCGCGAACCGTGGTACGCCGCCGTCGGATCGGCACCGGTGAGCACGTCGGCGAGCACCACGGCCTGCTCCCAGAGCGGGGCGACCAGCCCGTAGACCTCCCCGCGATGCTGTGCGCACTCGCCGACCGCGTAGAGGAAACCCTCGTCCTCGCAGCGCATCTGGTCGTCGACGACGATGCCGCGTTCGATCACCAGACCGGTGCGGCGCGCCAGCTCCACGTTCGGCCGGATCCCGGCGGTGACCACCACCATGTCGGCGGGCAGGCTCGAACCGTCGGCGAATGCGACACCGGTCACGGTTCCCACGTCGTCGCGGAGGACCGAGGTCGTGCGTCGGGAGGTGTGCACCCCGACACCGAGTGCCTCGATCTTGGTGCGCAGCACCCGTCCGCCACGTTCGTCGAGCTGCTGGTTCATCAGGTGACCGGGAGAGTGCACGACGTCGACCGCGACGCCCTGCGTCTGGAGGCCGTATGCGGCCTCCAGACCGAGGAGACCGCCGCCGATCACGACCGCACGCACCCGCTCGGCGCCGTCGTCGGCCCCGCCGGCCTCGGCCATCTGCAGCATCCCGTTGGTGTCGGCGATGGTGCGGAAACCGAAGACACCTCGGGCGAGTCGACCATCGGGCTCCCGCAGCCCGTCCATGTTCGGGAAGAAGGTGGTGCTGCCGGTGGCGATGATCAGCAGGTCGAAGTCGATCTGTCGACCGCTCTCGCACGTCACCACCTTGGCGAAACGGTCGATGGAGACCGCGCGATCGCCGGCGAACAGTTCGACACCGTTGTCCCGGTACCAGGCCATCGGGTTGAGCATCAGATCGTCGTCGTCGATGGAACTCTCACCGGCGAGGACGTGGGACAGCATGATGCGGTTGTAGTTCCCGTAGGGCTCGTCGCCGATCATGGTGATCGCGAACTGCTCGCTGCCGCCGCGGCTGAGGATCTCCTCCACCGTCCGCGCACCGGCCATGCCGTTGCCCACCACCACCAGCCGCCGCCGCCCGGTCGAGGCGCCCGTCATCGAGGCCCCTGTCACCGAGCCCCCTGTCACCGCGGTCACACGAGCACCCAGCCGAGATCGACGACGATCGACCCGGTGCAGCCGTGTGGCGCGGCGAAGGTCAGCGCCAGCACCGAGTCGGGGTCGACGTCGGAGACCACACGCAGCGGCACGTTGACCGAGGCCTTCGCGCCCATCGGGAACACCCGCATCGACTCGCCGTCGCGGGTGAGCGTGACGTACACGAGTTCGTCGGAGCTGTTGCCCCCGCGAAAGTACAAGGGCTGAGCCGTCATACCCGGAGGGACCACGTAGGAGAGCGAGGGGTCCAGCGGTGCGGGGGAGTGCAGTCCGGTGCCGGTGAAACCGAACACACCCTGCCAGAACATGGGAGTCGACGACATGGCGTCAGTGTTCGTGGCCGGGATCAATGGGCCTTTGCCGCGGTGTTACATCTCGGTGGTCAGGACTTCACCCGGCGCGCACCCCGGCGGTGAGAGAGACGCCGAGCGCGGACGGGGTCAGGCGCCGAACGAGCCCGGCCCGCGGCGACGGAGATACTTCTCGAACTCCGCGGCGAGCGCGTCACCGTCGATCTTCGACAGCGCGTCGTCGGTGCCTGCCTCGGCGTCGCCGCGCTCCTCGAGACCGCGGACATACTCGGCGATCTCCTCGTCGTCCTCGGTCATCTCGGTGACCGCCTGCTCCCATTCCTCGGCCTGGGCGGGCAGGTCGCCGAGCGGCACCTCGAGATCGAGCACCTCCTCGACCTGACCCAACAGCGCCACCGTCGCCTTGGGGTTGGGCGGCGTCGACACGTAGTGCGGGACCGCGGCCCAGAACGACACCGCGGGGATGCCGGCGTTCACACACGCGTCCTGCAGCACGCCGGTGATGCCCGTCGGACCCTCGTACCGGCTCTCCTGCAGGTTGTAGGCCAACGCGGAATCGGTGCTGTACGCCGTGCCGGTCACCGGCACGGGTCGGGTGTGGGGTGCGTCGGCGAGC
The DNA here is from genome assembly GCF_001424365.1 of Williamsia sp. Leaf354. Classification (NCBI taxonomy): domain Bacteria; kingdom Bacillati; phylum Actinomycetota; class Actinomycetes; order Mycobacteriales; family Nocardiaceae; genus Williamsia; species Williamsia sp. Leaf354. Next base: position 249,849 of record NZ_LMPL01000002.1, on the reverse strand, counting down.
AGTGCACCGAGGATGACCATGGTCTGCACGTCGAGCGAGCGCGCGGTGTCGAGGATCTCCGCGCAGAATCCACGCCAGCGCATGTTCGGTTCGATGCCGCGGAGCAGGACGACGTCGCGGTCGGATCCGGGCGGGCTGCACCACGAGATCGACGTGGCCGGCCACTCGATTCGTCGCGTGACACCGTCGACCTGCTTTACGATGGGACGGTTGACCTGGAAGTCGTAGTAGTCGTCGGAATCGATCTCGGCGAGGGGTTGCGCATCCCAGATCAGGGCCAGATGTTCGACCGCGCCGCTTGCGGCGTCACCGGCATCGTTCCAGCCCTCGAACGCTGCGACGAGGATCGGTGACCGCAAGGTGGGGAGATGGCCGGTCTTCTCAGCGTGCACCGAACCAGCCTACGACCGAACACCGATAGGGAGCGAACTACGCTGAGTACCATGTCTGCCACCACCGGAACCGATTCGTACGACTCGACGTTCCTCGACGCGATGGCCAAACGAGTCCTCGTGGGCGACGGCGCCATGGGCACCATGCTCCAGGCCGCCGATCTCACCCTCGACGATTTCAACAATCTCGAGGGCTGCAACGAGATCCTCAACGACACCCGCCCCGAGGTCCTGGCCGGTATCCACCGTGCCTACTTCGAGGCCGGCGCCGACGCGGTCGAGACCAACACCTTCGGCTGCAACCTCTCGAACCTCGGCGACTACGACATCGCCGACCGCATCCGTGAGCTCGCCCGCAAGGGCGTCGCGATCGCCAAGGGCGTGGCCGACGAGATGGGACCGTCCGATGACGGCACCCCGCGTTTCGTCCTCGGCTCGGTGGGCCCCGGCACCAAGCTGCCGTCGCTGGGCCACACGACCTTCGCGGTGATCCGCGACGCGTACCAGGAGTGCGCCCTGGGCATGCTCGAGGGTGGCGCCGACGCGATCCTCATCGAGACCTCGCAGGATCTGCTGCAGGTGAAGGCGGCGGTGCTGGCCGCCAAGCGCGCGATGGAGCAGCTCGGTCGGCGGATCCCGATCATCTCCCACGTCACGGTGGAGACCACCGGCACGATGCTGCTCGGGTCGGAGATCGGCGCGGCGCTGGCGGCCATCGAACCGCTCGGCGTCGACCTGATCGGTCTCAACTGCGCGACCGGACCGGCCGAGATGAGCGAGCACCTGCGGTACCTGTCCAAGCACGCGCGCATCCCGGTGTCGGTCATGCCCAACGCCGGCCTGCCGCAGCTCGGCCCGAAGGGTGCCGAGTACCCGTTGCTGCCCGACGAGCTGGCCGAGGCGGTCAGCGGCTTCGTATCCGACTACGGCCTGTCGTTCGTCGGCGGATGCTGCGGCACCACCCCCGAACACATCTCCCAGCTGGCCCAGGCCGTGCGCGGCACCACGAAGGGCACCCGGTCGGTCGAGCACGAGTCGGAGGTGTCCTCGCTCTACGCCTCGGTGCCGTTCGAGCAGGAGAACAGCTTCATGATGGTCGGGGAGCGGACCAACTCCAACGGCTCCAAGGCCTTCCGCGAGGCCATGCTCTCCGGCGACTACCAGAAGTGCCTCGACATCGCGAAGGACCAGACCCGCGACGGCGCGCACATGCTCGACCTCAACGTCGACTACGTCGGCCGCAACGGCGCCGAGGACATGACCGCGCTGGCCACCCGTCTCGCTACCTCGTCGACCCTGCCGATCATGCTCGACTCGACCGAGCCCGCGGTCCTGCAGGCGGGACTCGAGGCGCTCGGCGGTCGCTGCGCGGTCAACTCGGTGAACTACGAGGACGGTGACGGACCCGACTCGCGTTTCACCAAGATCATGCAGCTCGCGGTGGAGCATGGTGCCGCGGTGGTCGCGCTGACCATCGACGAGGAGGGCCAGGCGCGTACCGCCGACTGGAAGGTCAGCGTCGCCGAACGCCTCATCACCGACATCACCGAGAACTGGGGGCTGGGCGAGGAGGACATCATCATCGATGCCCTCACCTTCCCGGTCTCGACCGGTCAGGAGGAGACCCGCAAGGACGGCATCGAGACCATCGAGGCCATCCGGCGGATCCACGAGGCGCACCCGTCGGTGCACTTCACCCTGGGTATCTCGAACATCTCGTTCGGCCTCAACCCCGCCGCGCGCCAGGTGCTCAACTCGGTCTTCCTGCACGAGTGCGCCCAGGTGGGTCTCGACACCGCGATCGTGCACGCCTCGAAGATCCTGCCGATGGCGCGGATCCCCGACGAGCAGCGCGAGGTCGCACTCGACCTCGTCTACGACCGTCGCGGAACCGACGGCGTCCGCAGCGAGGGCAACACCGACTACGACCCGTTGCAGACGCTGATGGGCCTGTTCGAGGGTGTGTCGGCGGCGTCGGCGCGCGAGAGCCGCGCCGAGGAGATGGCCAAGCTCCCGCTGTTCGAGCGACTCGAGCGACGCATCGTCGACGGCGAGCGCAACGGCCTCGAATCAGACCTCGACGACGCGATGAAAGAGGTCCCGCCGCTCAAGATCATCAACGAGACCTTGCTGTCGGGCATGAAGACCGTCGGTGAGCTGTTCGGCTCGGGCCAGATGCAGCTGCCGTTCGTGCTGCAGTCGGCCGAGGTCATGAAGATGTCGGTCGCCCATCTCGAGCCGCACATGGAGGCGACCGGCGAGGACGGCAAGGGCCGCATCGTGCTGGCCACGGTCAAGGGCGACGTCCACGACATCGGCAAGAACCTCGTCGACATCATCCTGTCCAACAACGGCTACGAGGTGGTCAACATCGGCATCAAGCAGCCGATCGCGACGATCATCGAGGTCGCCGAGGACAAGCGCGCCGACGTGATCGGAATGTCCGGTCTGCTGGTGAAGTCGACGGTCGTGATGAAGGAGAACCTCGAGGAGATCAACTCCCGCGGGCTCGCCGAGAACTACCCGGTGCTGCTCGGTGGTGCCGCGCTGACGCGTGGCTACGTCGAGAACGATCTGTCGGAGACCTACGAGGGCGACGTGCACTACGCACGGGACGCCTTCGAGGGACTGCGTCTGATGGACGACATCATGTCGGCCAAGCGTGGCGGCGGTTCGACGCAGGATCCCGAGGCGAAGGCCGCGGCCGAGGCGAAGACCGCCGAACGCAAGGCGCGGCACGAGAAGTCGGCCCGTATCGCGGCCAAGCGCAAGGCCGAGCAGGCGCCTGTCGAGGTGCCGGCGCGCTCGGACGTCGCCGCCGACAACGAGATCCCGACGCCGCCGTTCTGGGGATCGCGCATCGTCAAGGGCATCCCGATCGCCGACTACCGCGGGCTGCTCGACGAACGTGCGCTGTTCCTCGGGCAGTGGGGTCTGCGGGGCACCCGTAGCGGCGACGGTCCCAGCTACGAGGAGCTCGTCGAGACCGAGGGGCGTCCGCGCTTCCGCGAATGGATCGACCGTCTGTCGACGGGCAACATCCTCCAGCACGCCGCGGTGGTCTACGGCTACTTCCCGGCGGTCAGCGAGGGTGACACCGTCCATGTGCTGACCGAGCCGCGGCCCGACGCCGACGTCCGGTTCAGCTTCGAGTTCCCCCGTCAGCAGCGCAGTCGGTTCCTGTGCATCTCCGACTTCATCGCGTCGAAGGAACGGGCCACCGAACTCGGTCAGGTCGACGTGCTGCCGTTCCAGCTCGTGACGATGGGCCAGCCGATCGCCGATTTCGCGAACGACCTGTTCGCGAAGGACTCCTACCGCGACTACCTCGAGGTGCACGGCATCGGCGTGCAGCTCACCGAGGCGCTCGCCGAGTACTGGCATCAGCGGGTGCGGTCGGAGCTCACCTTCGACGGCGGTTCGGTCGCCGGCGACGACCCGACGTCGCCGCAGGGATTCTTCGATCTCGAATACCGCGGCGCGCGTTACTCGTTCGGCTACGGCGCGTGCCCCGATCTCGAGGATCGCGCGAAGATGATCGAGCTGCTCGAGCCGGGCCGCATCGGGGTCGAGCTGAGCGAGGAACTGCAGCTGCATCCCGAGCAGTCCACCGACGCGTTCGTCCTGCACCACCCCGAGGCCAAGTATTTCAACGTCTGACGTGGCCACGCCGGGACCCGTACCCGTCGATCCCCCCGAGGGCGCCCTGCCGCGGGCGGTTCTCTGGGACATGGACGGGACGCTGCTGGACTCTGAGAAGCTGTGGGACGTGGCGATGGCCGAGCTCGCGGTACGGCTCGGCGCGGTGATGACGGTGGAGTTGCGTCAGTCGACGCTGGGCAACTCCATGGTCGGCGCGATGACGAAGCTCTTCGACGCCGCCGGTGTGCCCGACGCGCAGCGTGACCTCGACGACCAGGCGCACTGGTTGCGGGGCCGGGTCGCAGAGCTGTTCGCCGACGGCATCCCGTGGCGGCCGGGCGCCGACGCAGCCCTGCGGACGATCGCTGCCGCGGGCATCCGGATGGTGCTGGTGACCAACACCGAACGCGACCTCACCGAGCGGGCGCTGCCCACCATCGGCAAGCACCGGTTCGCGCACACCCTGTGCGGCGACGAGGTGGCCGAGGGCAAACCTGCACCCGACCTCTATCTCGCCGCGGCGCGGGCGGCCGGGGTGTCGCCGGCGGACTGCCTGGCCATCGAGGACTCACCGACCGGTGCCACGGCCGCCGGGGCGGCGGGCTGTCCGACGCTGGTCGTCCCGTCCGACGCCGAGGTCCCGCAGGCCCCGGGACGGACGTTCCGCGAGAGTCTCGTGGGTCTCGACATGGCCGGGGTGTCGGACGCCTGGCGTCGCGGTCGGGCCGCCCATGCGGTCATGGGAGACTGATTTCCCGTGAAGACCTTCGACGACCTCTTTGCCGAGCTCACCGAGCGTGCCGCGACCCGCCCGGAGGGCAGCGGGACGGTCGCCGCGCTCGACGCCGGCGTGCACACCCTCGGGAAGAAGATCATCGAGGAGGCCGGCGAGGTGTGGCTGGCCGCCGAGCACGAGTCGGACGAGTCGCTCGGCGAGGAGATATCTCAGTTGCTCTACTGGCTGCAGGTGATGATGATCAAACGTGGTCTCACACCGGCCGACGTGTACCGGTACCTGTAGACACCTCGTTCACCACAGCCCGACCGTCACGTCCCTCACGAAGGAAATCGATCACATGCTGCGCGTAGCCGTGCCGAACAAAGGCGCCCTGTCGGAATCGGCCGCGGCCATGCTCGCCGAGGCGGGCTACCGCCGACGCACCGACGCCAAGGACCTGACCGTCCTCGACTCCGCCAACGACGTCGAGTTCTTCTTCCTGCGTCCCAAGGACATCGCGATCTACGTCGGGTCGGGAGAGCTCGATCTCGGCATCACCGGACGCGACCTCGCCTGGGATTCGCAGGCACCGGTCACCGAGAGCCTGTCGCTGGGCTTCGGCGCGTCGACCTTCCGCTACGCCGGTCCTGTCGACACCGAGATGACCGAGGCCGACCTGTCGGGGCGCCGGATCGCGACATCGTTCGCCAACATCGTGCGCGCCGACCTCGACCGGCGCGGCATCACCGCCGAGATCATCCGGCTCGACGGTGCCGTCGAGATCTCCATCCAGCTCGGTCTCGCCGACGCCATCGCCGACGTCGTCGGGTCGGGACGCACACTGCGTCAACACAATCTGCAGGCGTTCGGAGAGGTGATGTGCCAGTCGGAGGCCGTGCTCATCCACGGCGCCGACGTCGCGCCGTCCCGCGCCGCCGAACAGCTCATCAAGCGCATCGAGGGCGTCGTCGTCGGTCAGCAGTACGTGATGATGGACTACGACTGCCGCAAGGACCTGCTCGACGCCGCGGTCGCGATCACCCCCGGGCTGGAATCACCCACCGTCGCACCGATGGCCGACGACAACTGGGTCGCCGTCCGCGCCATGGTCCCGAGGGCGGGACACCAGTCGGTGATGGACGACCTCTCGGCCATGGGCGCCAAGGCCATCCTGGCCAGCGACATCCGCTCCTGCCGGTTCTGACCGACCGCGGGTCCGTCAGCCCGCGCGCGTGATGAGAATCGTCTGACTGGACCGACCCAGCGAGCCGTCGTCGTCGAACAGATCGGCCGCCGTATAGCCGAATCCGTGTGCCCCGCCGACCATCGCGGCGTCGATGCCGGTCCAGTCGCCGGTCGGTGCACGGCGCAGGTGGATGGTGGTGTCGGTGTTCATCCACGTCCACTCCGACGGCGAGAGCGTGGAGCCCAGTCCGTTCGCGACGTCGACCATGCAACAGGTGCGCACCAGTGGTGTGGCGGTCTCCCCGGCGACGATGTCGACGGCGGGCCGCAGCCACGCCAGTCGAGGTCGATCCGGGTCGGTGGAGGCGCGGAACTCGACGGTCGAGATGAAACCCGATGCACCCCAACCGGCGTCGAGCCACGTGGGCAGCTCGCCGATCGTGTCGTCGCCGGCGGCGGGCACGGACGGGGACTCGACGGGCGCCGCGACCGCGGCGGTGTCGGAGGTGGCGATCAACCAGGCGGTGGCGCGAGCGGCGGTCCGGAAGTCACCGGAGGCGGTCTGCACGTCGAGTTCGGCCTGCACCTGCGCGATCTGTCGGCCCGGGCGGATGACCTGCGCGCGAACGCGGTTCTCCGACAGTCCGATCGCACCGAGGATGTCGACGGTGACCCGTGACATCGCCAGGTGCGCGGGCATGTCCAGGTTCTCGATCGCGCGGACCATCAGCGCAGACGGCGGGCCGCCGTGCTGGATGGTGTCGGTCCACACACTGACCGACTCGGCGGTCGGCATGAGGTGTTCCCAGCCGTCGTCGGCGCCGAGCGGCACGTAGTAGCCGCGCGGGGCCGTTCCGGGGGCGGTCACGAGGCGAGGTGGTCGGCGGCGGTGTCCTCGGTGGGCGTGCCGGGCCATCCGGGGTATGGCGGTATCTCGCCGCCGAACTCGGGGCAGCGGGCCTTGTGATCGCACCAGGTGCACATCCGCGATCGCTTCGGCCGGAAGTCGCCGGTGGCCCCGGCATCGAGGATGGCCCGCCAGATCGCGGTGAGGGTGCCTGCGAACCGTTCGAGTTCCTCGGCGTCGGGGGTGTAGCGCAGTTCCTGGCCGTCGGCGAGGTACATCAGCTGCAGACGTGCGGGGACGACGCCCCGCAGCCGCATGATGGCCAGGGCGTAGAACTTCATCTGGAACAGCGCGCGGGCCTCGAACATCTCGCCGGGGGAGCGGCCGGTCTTGTAGTCGACGACGCGGACCTCGCCGGTCGGCGCGACGTCGATGCGGTCGACGAACCCGCGCAGGGCGACGTCGTCGGCGATGTCGATCTCGATGCGCATCTCGCACGCCTGCGCGTCGAACGCCGTCGGGTCCTCCATCGTGTAGTACGTGGCGATGAGACGGTGCGCCTCGGCGAGGAACGCCGGGACGTCGGCCTCGGCGACCAGCGACCGCAACTCGGGGTCCTTCTCGCACAGCACATCCCACGCGGCCTCGACGAGTACGTCGGCGGTGTCGGCGGTACGCAGCGGCGCGGGGAGGTCGAACAGGTTCTCCAGCGCCGAGTGCACGACGGTGCCGCGGACCTGCGCGGTCGTCGACGCCTCGGGGAACCGGTCGATCGCGCGGTATCGGTACAGCAGGGGACACTGTTTGAAATCCGCCGCGCGCGACGGCGACAAAGCCGGTCTGCGCGGCCCCTCGGGGGCGGGATCGACCAGGGGTGCGGGGTGTGTCGCCGTGGGGTTGTGGTCTGACGCCGTGCTCACACCTGGCAGGGTATGCCTGATGTACGACACAGCCGCACAGGACGCGACCGGCGACCCGATCGCGGCCGCCTCGGCGTTCACCGTCGGCGACCGCGTCCAGCTGACCGACACCAAGGGCCGCAAGTTCACCGTCCACCTCGAGACGGGTGGCAGCTTCCACACCCACCACGGCGCGATCGCGCACGACGACCTCATCGGCACCGACGAGGGCACCATCGTCTCCTCGACCCGCGGCGCCCAGTACCTGGCCCTCCGTCCGCTGCTGACCGACTACGTGTTGTCGATGCCGCGCGGTGCTCAGGTGATCTACCCCAAGGACGCCGCGCAGATCGTCACCGAGGGCGACATCTATCCCGGCAGTGTCGTGCTCGAGGCCGGCGCCGGATCTGGTGCGCTGACGTGTTCACTGCTGCGCGCGGTCGGCCCCCAGGGGCGGGTGCTGTCTTACGAGGTCCGCGAGGACCACGCCGAGCACGCGGTGCGCAACGTCGAGACCTTCTTCGGTGAACGCCCGGCGAACTGGGAACTCACCGTCGCCGACATCGTCGACTTCGCCGCCACGGCGGACGCCGCGGCGTCGGTCGACCGCGTGATCCTCGACATGTTGGCGCCGTGGGAGACCCTCGACGCCGTGTCGTCGGTGTTGCGGCCCGGCGGCGTGCTCGTGGTTTATGTGGCGACCGTCACACAGCTCTCCCGGGTGGTCGAAGCCCTGCGTGAGCAGCAGTGTTGGACCGAACCGCGGTCGTGGGAGACCATGCTGCGCGAGTGGAACGTGGTCGGCCTGGCCGTCCGCCCGTCGCACAAGATGCAAGGTCACACCGCGTTTCTCGTGACCGCACGACGCCTCGCTCCGGGGACGGTCACCCTCCGGCCCCAGCGCCGCTCCAACAAGGGGTCCAACGACCGCTGAACCGTCGGGCGAGCGGTGGGCGTCGTCCCAGTTAACGAGACGTCAACGTCGAACGTCGTGGCATGCGGGGCATGTCGCCCCGCACGCCGGTAGCGTGGGGTAACGGTGAAACCGATGGTGTTCCGCCGGGGAGAGGAGTCAGCAATGACCGAATCCGATCGCCACGACCCCGCAGGCGCGCAGAAATCGACCGCGCGCTCGACAGGCTCAGGCAACGCCCCCATGCCCGATACCGGGAACCGCGGTCTGAATGTCCCGCCGGACTCGACCGACACCGACCCGCAGACGCGCATCGAGACGCTGACCGCACGCAACGCGAAGCTGCTCGACACCCTCAAGGACGCACGCCAGCAACTCCTGGCGCTCCGCGAGGAGGTCGACCGTCTCGGCCAGCCGCCGAGCGGCTACGGCGTGCTGCTCGACACCTACGAGGACTCCACGGTCGACGTGTTCACCTCGGGCCGCAAGATGCGCCTCACGATCTCGCCGAACATCGAGGTCGAGTCGCTCAAACGCGGTCAGACACTGCGCCTGAACGAGGCCCTCACCATCGTCGAGGCACTCGCGTTCGACTCCGTCGGCGAGATCAGCACCCTGCGCGAGGTCCTCGGGACCGGCGACCGCGCCCTCGTGGTGGGTCACGCCGACGAGGAACGCGTCGTCTGGCTGGCCGAGCCCCTCATGGGCGAGGTCGACGGCGAGGACGGCCACCGCCGCAAACTCCGCCCGGGCGACTCGCTGCTCGTCGACACCAAGGCCGGTTTCGCGTTCGAGCGCGTCCCGAAGGCCGAGGTCGAGGACCTCGTGCTCGAGGAGGTGCCCGACGTCGGCTACGAGGACATCGGTGGTCTCGGCCGCCAGATCGAGCAGATCCGCGACGCCGTGGAGCTGCCGTTCCTGCACAAGGACCTGTTCCGCGACTACTCGCTGCGCCCGCCGAAGGGCGTCCTGCTCTACGGCCCTCCCGGCTGCGGCAAGACGCTCATCGCCAAGGCCGTCGCCAACTCGCTGGCCAAGAAGATCGCCCTGGCCCGCGGCGACGACGCCCGCGAGGCGAAGTCGTACTTCCTCAACATCAAGGGCCCCGAGCTCCTCAACAAGTTCGTCGGCGAGACCGAGCGGCACATCCGCCTGATCTTCCAGCGGGCTCGCGAGAAGGCCTCCGAGGGCACCCCGGTCATCGTGTTCTTCGACGAGATGGACTCGATCTTCCGCACCCGCGGATCCGGCGTCTCCTCCGACGTCGAGACCACCGTCGTGCCGCAGCTGTTGAGCGAGATCGACGGCGTCGAGGGCCTCGAGAACGTCATCGTGATCGGTGCGTCGAACCGCGAGGACATGATCGACCCCGCGATCCTGCGTCCCGGGCGCCTCGACGTGAAGATCAAGATCGAGCGACCCGATGCCGAGTCGGCGATCGACATCTTCTCGAAGTACCTCGTCGACACCCTGCCGATCCACTCCGACGACATCGAGGAGTTCGGTGGCGACCGCGCCGCGTGCATCGCCGCGATGATCGAGCGCGTCGTGGAGAAGATGTACGCCGAGAACGACGACAACCGCTTCCTCGAGGTGACCTACGCCAACGGCGACAAAGAGGTCATGTACTTCAAGGACTTCAACTCCGGCGCGATGATCCAGAACGTCGTCGACCGGTCGAAGAAGTACGCGATCAAGTCGCAGCTCGAGACGGGCACACCGGGCCTGCGCGTGCAGCACCTGTTCGACTCGATCCTCGACGAGTTCGCCGAGAACGAGGACCTGCCGAACACCACCAATCCCGATGACTGGGCCCGCATCTCGGGCAAGAAGGGCGAGCGGATCGTCTACATCCGCACGTTGGTCACCGGCAAGAGCGCCGGCGCCAGCCGCGCGATCGACACCGAGACGAACACCGGCCAGTACCTGTAGGTCTCGTCGCAGCCTCTAGGCTCGGGGCATGCAACGAATCATCGGCACCGAGGTCGAATACGGCATCTCCGCACCCAACGAGGCGGGCGCCAATCCGATCATGACCTCGACGCAGGCGGTTCTCGCGTATGCCGCGGCGGCGGGCGTGCCCCGGGCGAAGCGGACGCGGTGGGACTACGAGGTCGAGTCGCCGCTGCGCGACGCACGCGGTTTCGATCTCGGTCGGGGTTCGGGTCCCGCGCCGATCATCGACGCCGACGAGGTCGGTGCGGCGAACATGATCCTCACCAACGGTGCCCGGCTCTACGTCGACCACGCGCACCCTGAGTACTCCGCGCCCGAGGTCACCGATCCGATGGACGCGGTGATCTGGGACAAGGCCGGCGAGAGGGTGATGGAGGCCGCGGCACGCCACGTCGCGAGCGTCCCCGGCGCGCCGAAGTTGCAGCTGTACAAGAACAACATCGACGGCAAGGGCGCCTCGTACGGCACCCACGAGAACTACCTGATGGCCCGCGACACCCCGTTCACCTCGGTGATCACCGGTCTCACACCGTTCTTCGCGACACGCCAGGTGTTCACCGGCTCGGGTCGGGTGGGCATCGGCCAGTCCGGCGACGACCCCGGCTTCCAGCTGTCGCAACGCGCCGACTACATCGAGGTCGAGGTCGGACTCGAGACCACCCTCAAGCGGGGCATCATCAACACCCGCGATGAGCCGCACGCCGACCCCGATCGCTACCGGCGGCTCCACGTGATCATCGGCGACGCGAACCTCGCCGAGACCGCCACCTATCTCAAGGTGGGCACCGCGTCGCTGGTCCTCGACATCATCGAGGGTGGTGTGGACCTGAGCGACCTCGAGCTCGCCCGCCCCGTCACCGCGGTGCACAAGATCAGCCACGACCCCACCCTGACCCAGACCGTCGCACTGGCCGACGGACGTGAGATGACCGCTCTTGCGGTACAGCGGATCTACCACGAGCGGTGCGCCGAGTTCTTCCGAACGCGCGGCGGTGACGACCCTCGTGCGCAGCACGTCCTCGACACCTGGATCGACGTCCTGGACCGCCTCGAACGCGATCCGATGGAGTGTTCGGACATCCTCGACTGGCCGGCCAAGCTGCGACTGCTGGAGGGGTTCCGCAACCGCGAGGGCCTTGCATGGTCGGCGCCGCGACTGCAACTCGTCGACCTGCAGTACTCCGACGTCCGCCTCGACAAGGGGCTCTACAACCGGCTCGTCGCGCGCGGGTCGATGAAGCGACTGGTCACCGAGGCGCAGGTCATGGACGCCGTGTCGTCGCCGCCGGAGAACACCCGTGCGTACTTCCGCGGTGAGTGCCTGCGGCGGTTCGGTGCCGACATCGCGGCCGCGAGCTGGGATTCGGTGATCTTCGACCTCGGCGGCGACTCGCTCGTGCGGATCCCGACCCTCGAGCCGCTGCGGGGCAGCAAGGCCCACGTGGGAGCGCTCCTCGACTCGGTCGACTCCGCCGCCGAGCTGGTCGACCAGCTGACCAACTGACCTCGCGCGGGGTTCTCACGGGAGGTGGCGGTGGGTCGGCCACGCGGGCGACCCTTTCCGACATCGGCCCCGGTAGGGTGTTCCTACGGACCTTCCCGACGTGACGCCGGGTGAAGTCGCAGGCTCAAGGAGGCAGCAATGGCGCAGGAACAGACGAGGCGTAGCGGTGGCGGGGACGACGACTCCGGTACCGGTCCCGACACGAGTGCCGGCCAGGAACGTCGCGAGAAGCTCGCCGACGACACCGATGACCTCCTCGACGAGATCGACGACGTGCTCGAGGAGAACGCCGAGGACTTCGTGCGCGCCTATGTGCAGAAGGGCGGCCAGTGAGCGATCCGGTCACCTCGCTCGGTCGAGATCTCTCCTCGTTCTCCGATCATCTGCGGCGCAACGCGCCGGAACTGTTGCCCGACAGTCGATTCACCGCCTCGAACGGCGCTGACCTGATCCCGCACGGCACCACCATCGTCGCGGTCAACTTCCCCGGCGGGGTGCTGATCGCCGGTGATCGTCGCGCGACCGCGGGCAACATGATCGCCAGCCGCGACATCCGCAAGGTGTTCGTCACCGACGAGTACTCCGCGGCCGGCATCGCCGGAACCGCGGGCATCGCGGTGGAGATGGTCCGGTTGTTCGCGGTGGAGCTCGAGCACTACGAGAAGATCGAGGGCATCCCGCTCACACTCGACGGCAAGGTCAACCGCCTCGCCGCCATGGTCCGGTCGAATCTCGGTGCGGCCATGCAGGGTCTGGCCGCCATCCCGATGCTCGTCGGTTACGACGCCGACGGTGACGACAGCAAGGGGGCCGACGAGAACCGTCGGGGACGCATCTTCTCCTTCGACGTCGCCGGTGACCGGCACGAGGAGTTCGGTGGTTTCCAGGCCATCGGTTCGGGTTCGGTGTTCGCGAAGTCGGCGTTGAAGAAGCTCTACCGTCCCGATCTCGACACCGACTCGGCCCTGTCGATCGCCGTCGAGTCGCTGTTCGACGCGGCCGACGACGATTCCGCCACCGGCGGACCGGATCTCGTGCGCCGCATCGTCCCGACGGCGGTCGTGATCGGTCGCGACGGCGCACAGGAGATCGCCGCCGACCGCATCGAGGAGGCCGCTCGCGCGGTCATCGCGCAACGGACCGCGGCCAACGAGGCCGCTCCGTGGGGAGGCACGGTATGACGTTCCCGTACTACGCCAGTGCCGAGCAGATCATGCGCGACCGCTCGGAGTTGGCCCGCAAGGGAATCGCCCGCGGCCGCAGCGTCATCGTCCTCACCTACGCCGACGGCGTGCTGTTCGTGGCCGAGAACCCGTCGAACGCACTCCGCAAGGTCTCCGAGATCTACGACCGCATCGGGTTCGCCGCGGTCGGCAAGTACAACGAGTTCGAGAGCCTGCGCAAGGCGGGGATCCAGCACGCCGACATGCGCGGTTACAGCTACGACCGCGCCGACGTGAGCGGGCTGTCGCTCGCCAACGCCTACGCCAACACCCTCGGCTCGGTGTTCACCGAGCAGGCCAAGCCGTTCGAGGTCGAACTGTGCGTCGCCGAGATCGGCCCGTTCGGGAGCACGAAACCCGCTCAGCTGTACCGCATCACCTACGACGGCTCGATCAACGACGAGACCCGTTTCCTGGTGATGGGTGGCGCGAACGAGGCCATCTCCACGGCCATGAAGGACGGCTACGTCGCCGACTCCGACCTCACGACGGCCCTCACGACAGCAGTGGCGGCACTGGGTTCCCCGGCCGCACCGGCGAACGGGTCCTCGGCCCCGACACCCGAGCCGCGCGTACTCACCGCGGGGGATCTCGAGGTCGCGACCCTCGACCGCAACCGACCGCGCCGCGCGTTCCGACGCCTGTCGGCCGACGCGGTGGCGGCCATGCTGCCGACACCGGCGCCGACATCCGACCCCACCGGCGGCGAGTCGACCGCGGAGTAGGACGTCCCGGCATCGCGCCACACGACGGGCCCTCCTCGGCGGGAACCGACCCGCTCACCCCTGCACCGGTAGGGTTGAGCGAGTGGAACGACGAATCATGGGCATCGAGACAGAATTCGGTGTGACCTGCACTTTTCATGGTCATCGACGCCTGAGCCCGGACGAGGTCGCGCGGTATCTGTTCCGGCGGGTGGTGTCGTGGGGCCGATCGTCGAACGTGTTCCTGCAGAACGGCGCGCGTCTCTACCTCGATGTGGGTTCGCACCCCGAGTACGCGACCGCCGAGTGCGACAGCCTCGTACAGCTCATCAACCACGATCGCGCCGGCGAACTGGTGCTCGAGGAGCTCCTGATCGACGCCGAGCGGCGTCTCGCCGACGAGGGCATCGGCGGCGACATCTACCTGTTCAAGAACAACACCGACTCGGCGGGCAACTCCTACGGCTGCCACGAGAACTACCTCGTGGTGCGCGCCGGCGAGTTCTCCCGGATCTCCGATGTGCTGTTGCCGTTCCTCGTGACCCGGCAGCTGATCTGCGGCGCCGGCAAGGTGCTGCAGACCCCGAAGGCGGCCACCTACTGCCTGTCGCAGCGCGCCGAGCACATCTGGGAGGGCGTCTCCTCGGCGACCACGCGCTCGCGGCCCATCATCAACACCCGCGACGAACCGCACGCCGACGCCGAGAAGTACCGCCGACTCCACGTCATCGTGGGCGACTCGAACATGGCCGAGACCACCACCATGCTCAAGGTCGGCACCGCGGCACTGGTGCTCGAGATGATCGAGGCCGGCGTGGCGTTCCGCGACTTCGCCCTGGACAACCCGATCCGCGCGATCCGCGAGGTCAGCCACGACACCACCGGGCGCCGTCCGGTACGGCTCGCCGGCGGACGCCAGGCCAGCGCGCTGGACATCCAGCGCGAGTACCACGCGCGGGCCGTCGAGCACCTACGCAACCGCAAGCCCGATCCCGAGATGGACCTCGTCGTCGACCTGTGGGGCCGCACCCTCGACGCGGTCGAGAGCCAGGACTTCTCCTCGGTCGACACCGAGATCGACTGGGTGATCAAGCGCAAGCTCTTCCAGCGCTACATCGACCGCTACGACATGGACATGTCGGACCCGAAGATCGCCCAGCTCGACCTCGCCTTCCACGACATCAAGCGCGGCCGTGGCGTTTTCGACCTGCTCTCCCGCAAGGGACTGGTCAAGCGGGTCACCACCGACGAGGCCATCGCCGCCGCGGTCGACGAGCCCCCGCAGACCACCCGCGCAAAACTGCGCGGCGACTTCATCTCGGCGGCACAGAAGGCGGGTCGCGATTTCACCGTCGACTGGGTGCACCTCAAGCTCAACGACCAGGCCCAGCGCACCGTGCTGTGCAAGGACCCGTTCCGCAACGTCGACGAGCGCGTCGACCGCCTGATTGCGTCGATGTAGGTCGGCGGTGTCCTAGGCTTGGCGGCGATGGCCACCACCAAAGTCGAACGTCTGATGAACCTGGTGATCTGCCTGCTGGCGAGCCCACGGTTCGTGACGGCCGAGCAGATCCGCAGCAGCGTCACCGGCTACGGCGAGTCGAGGTCCGACGAGGCCTTCAACCGCATGTTCGAGCGCGACAAGACCGAACTGCGCGACCTCGGTATCCCCTTGGAGACCGGTCGCGACTCGGCGTTCAGCGACACCGACGGGTACCGCATCAACCGCGATGCCTACGAACTGCCGGCGATCGCGCTCGACCGCGACGAGGCCGCCGCGGTCACCATGGCCGCCGCGCTGTGGGACACCCCGACGATGGCCGCCGCGGCCCGCGGCGCTCTGCTCAAACTGCGCGCCGGTGGTGTCGAACTGGGCGCGGATTCGGCCCTCGACGTCGGCGTGCACAGTGCCGCACCCCGATCGATGGGGTCCGAGGCGGTGCTCGCCGCCCTGCTCGCCGCGATCGACCACGGCCGCGGCGTCACCTTCGAACACCGACCGACCCGCACCCGCCCGGTGGCCACTCGACACCTCGAACCGTGGGGCGTCGTGACCCACCGGGGTCGGTGGTACGTGGTGGGCCACGACCTGGAGCGCGGCGAGACCCGTACGTTCCGACTGTCGCGCATCTCCGAACCGGTGGTCGAGACCGACCAGGTCGTGCACCGTCCCGAAGGCGTCGACCTCCGCGAGGTCGTGGCCGCGGCCGTGGGTTTCGGCGACGGCGCCCACACCCGCTCGGCCACCGTCTGGGTGGCCGATGGTCGCGCGGAGGGGATGCGGCGGTCGGCGGTGTCGTCGGAGCCGCGTGAGCTCGGGGGACGCAGCGGATCGGCACTGCGAATCGAGGGCTGGACCGTCGACTCGCTGGCCCGTCAGGTGCTCGGCGCCGGTGCCGACGCGGTGGTGCTCGAACCGGCCGATCTGCGGGATCGCGTGATCGCCGACCTGCGCACGCTCGCCGCCGAGGTGACGGCATGACCGCCCCCGCGCCGTCGCGCCTGAGCCGCCTGTTGGCGATGGTCCCGTACTTCCTGGCGCATCCGGGCACCAGCGCCGACGAGGCCGCGGCCGACCTCGGGGTCACGCCGAAAGAGGTGATGGCCGACCTGAACCAGCTGTGGATGTGCGGTCTGCCCGGCTACACCCCGGGCGATCTCATCGACCTCGATTTCAGCGAGGAGAGCATCCAGGTCACGTTCTCGGCCGGGATCGACCGGCCCCTGCGGCTCACCCCGACCGAGGCATCGGTGCTGCTGGTCGCGTTGCGCGCACTCATCGACATGCGCGGCGTGCTCGACCCCGAGGCCGCGCGGCGGGCGATCGCCAAGGTCGAGCGGGCCGTCGGCAGCGCGCGTGACCCCGGAGATCCCGATGTGCGGACAGGAGCGGGGGAGCCGTCCGACGCCGCCGAGACCACCGACGTCTCCGCTCCGATGGCCGCGGTCCGCGACGCGGTGCGGGGATCGCGTGCGGTGTGGATCCGGTACTACTCGGCATCGCGCGACGCGGTGTCCGAGCGCATCGTCGACCCGGTGCGGATCGTCGCCGTCGACGGCAACAGCTACCTCGAGGGGTGGTGTCGGCAGAGTGCGGGGATCCGCCTGTTCCGCCTCGACCGTGTCGACGAGGCGCGCGTGCTCGACGAACCCGCGACCGTCCCCGACGAGCCCGATCCCGAGGCCACCCTCGCCCTCTTCAACGCCGACCCGCAGCTCCCCACGGCGCTCATCACCATCGACCCGTCGGTCGTGTGGGTCATGGACTACTACCTCATCGAGCCGCTCGACGACGTGGCCGAGACCGCCCCCGGCACCCACATCCGGGCGCAGATGACCTACGGCTCGGAGGACTGGCTCACCCGCTTCGTGCTGGGGTTCGGGGGCCGCATCCGCCTGATGAATGCGCCGGGTGCCGCCGGCGAGGTGACCCGCCGCGCCGCCGACGCACTGGCCGCCTACGACGGGCCCACCCGGTGACGCATCGGCTCGGCTGTCGTCGCGCGGTCGCACGGGTCGTGTCCGGTAGCATCGGCAGCAACCAACCCCGGAGGTCTTGACATGGGCGCCATCCAGCCGTGGCACATCATCATCGTGGTGATCGTGTTCCTGATCCTGTTCGGATCGAAGAAGCTCCCGGACGCCGCTCGCGGCCTGGGCCGGTCGATGCGCATCTTCAAGAGCGAGGTGAAGGAGATGCAGAACGACGGCAAGGATTCCTCCGCCGACACCAAGAACGACGACTCCGACGCCGACGTCACGCCGCGTCAGATCACCCCGCCCTCGCCCACCGACGCCACCCACGAGACCGACAACCAGCGTCGCAGCGCCTGATCGGGACGACGGTCGGCTGACCTACAGCGTCGTCCGACCGTGCCGGGGACACCCGGCGAACCGGTGTACCGCCGGCCGCGACGTGCCCGTCGCCGGCCGCCACCGACCGTCACGTGAGGAACCGAGACCCGCACCGTGCGCATTCCCCTTGATCCACGTCGTCGACGTGTGAAGGTCAATCCCGACGGCACCATGTCGCTCGTCGAGCACCTCTACGAACTGCGTCGACGCCTCCTGATCTCGGTTCTGGCCATCAGCCTGACCACCATCATCGGATTCGTCTGGTACTCGTACGGGTTCCTGCACATCGAGTCGCTCGGCGAACTGCTCCGCGGTCCGTATTGCGCGCTGCCCGAGAGCGCCCGGGCGACGCTGACGCCGGGCAACGAATGTCGACTCCTCGCGACCGGTCCGTTCGACCAGTTCATGCTTCGACTCAAGGTCGGTCTCACCGCGGGTGTGGTGCTGGCGTGCCCCATCTGGTTCTTCCAGATCTGGCAGTTCATCACCCCGGGTCTGCACCAGAACGAGCGCCGCTACGGGATGGGGTTCGTCACCGTCGCCGCGACCCTCTTCGTCACCGGCGCCATCCTCGCCTACCTGGTGGTCGCCAAGGCGTTCCACTTCCTGCTCACCGTCGGTGACAACGTCCAGGTCACCGCGCTCGCCGGCGACCAATACTTCAACTTCATCCTCCATCTGCTCGTCATCTTCGGCGTGAGCTTCGAACTCCCGCTGCTGGTGGTCGCACTCAACCTCATCGGGATCCTGACCTACGAGCGCCTCAAGGCATGGCGGCGCGGTCTCACCTTCGGTCTGTTCGTCTTCGCCGCCGTGGTGACCCCCGGTTCGGATCCCTTCACCATGCTGGCGCTCGCACTCGCGCTCACCGTGCTCTTCGAGTTCGCGGTGCAGTTCGCCCGCATCCACGACCGCCGCAAGGCCCGCCGTCTCGGCGAGGACTGGGCGGACCTCGACGACGACGAGGCCTCGCCGCTGGACCACCGCCCGGAGAAGGTCGGTGCGTCGACGGTCACCCACACCCCGGCGCCGGTGCGCGCCGGTGAGTTCGATGACATCCTCTGAGGCCGCCGGACCCTGGGACGACGACACCCCCTCGGGCCCCGACGCCGGTGCCCCGATGACCGAGGGAGCAGTCACCGAGGTGGTCGATCGCCCGCGGCTCCGTGAGTTCACCGATCGGCTGTCGTTCTCCCTCGACCCGTTCCAGCGGGAGTCGTGTGCGGCTCTCGAGGACGGCCACGGTGTGCTGGTCTGTGCGCCGACCGGTGCGGGCAAGACCATCGTCGGTGAGTTCGCGGTCCACCTGGCTCTGCAGGCCGGCACGAAATGCTTCTACACCACCCCGATCAAGGCGCTGAGCAACCAGAAGTACTCCGACCTCGTCGCGGTGCACGGCGCCGACTCCATCGGACTGCTGACCGGCGACAGCTCGATCAACCCCTACGCCCCGATCGTGGTGATGACCACCGAGGTCGTCCGCAACATGATCTACGCGAACTCGCCCGCGCTCGACGGTCTGTCACACGTCGTGATGGACGAGGTGCACTTCCTCGCCGACCGCTTCCGCGGCGCGGTGTGGGAGGAGGTGATCCTGCATCTCGATCCCGACGTGAAGCTGGTGAGCCTCTCGGCGACGGTGAGCAACGCCGAGGAGTTCGGCGACTGGATCAAGACCGTGCGCGGCGACACGACCGTCGTCGTCGACGACCACCGACCGATCCCGCTGTGGCAGCACATGATGGTCGGCAACCGCATCTTCGACCTGTTCGATCAGCGCATCCGTCCCGGCGAACGCCCGCAGGTCAACGGCGAGCTGACGCGCTACATCAAGCAGCGCGAGATGGTGGAGGACCACCAGCGCGCACACAGCGGTCGGGGTGCGCGTGGGCGGCCCCAACGTGGGCGTCCGACCGGCACCATCTCCCGACCCGACCTGATCGCCCGCCTCGACCGCGACGGGCTGCTCCCGGCGATCGGGTTCATCTTCTCCCGTGCGGGATGCGAGGCCGCGCTCGAACAGTGCGTGCGGTCCGGGTTGAACCTCCTCGAGCCAGACCAGGCCGAGCAGGTCGCCGAGGTCGTCGCCCGCTACACCGGTGAGTTCTCTCCGTCGGACCGCGAGATCCTGCGCGTCGACAGCTGGGAGAGCGGTCTCCGGCGCGGACTGGCCGCCCACCACGCGGGGATGCTGCCGGCGTTCCGGCACGCGGTCGAGGAGCTGTTCGTCCGCGGACTGGTCCGTGCGGTGTTCGCGACCGAGACCCTCGCGCTGGGGATCAACATGCCGGCCCGGTCGGTGGTGCTGGAGCGACTCGTCAAGTTCAACGGCGAGTCCCACGTCGACCTGACCCCCGGCGAGTTCACGCAGTTGACCGGTCGTGCCGGTCGCCGCGGCATCGACGTCGAAGGCCACGCGGTGGTCGTGTGGATGCCCGGCCTCGACCCGACACGGGTCGCCGGCCTGGCCGGTGCGCGGACCTTCCCGCTGCGCAGCTCCTTCGCGCCCGAGTACAACATGGCGATCAACCTCATCGGGCGCCTCGGGCTGGCCGGCGCCAAGAATCTCCTCGAGCGGTCGTTCGCGCAGTTCCAGACCGACCGCTCGGTGGTCGGCCAGCACAGGCAGATCGACAAGGCACGCGGCATCCTGCGCAAGATCGACACCGAACTCGTCGGCCGCGCAAGCGGTCTCGGCATCGACCCCGGTCGTCTCGCACCCGACGAGCCGGCCGGTGACGCGTCGGCCTACGACGGTTTCCTCGGATACATGACGCTGCGCGAGGACATCCGCACCCGGGAACGCGATCTGAAGTTCCACAAACGGATGACCCTGCAGGCCAACACCGTCGACGAGCTGTTCGGCCTCAAGCGCGGCCACGTGATCGGCCTCCACGGGGGTCGTCACCGCGGACTGGCCGTGGTGATCGAGCCGGCCAACGACCGCCGCGACCCCAAACCGCTCGTCCTGTGCGAGGACGGGTGGGCAGGCCGGGTCGGGGTCTCGGACTTCCTGAACCCACCCGAGGTCGTCGGCAACATGCGGTTGCCGCGACAGGTCGACCATCGCACGGGACGCGGCCGGCGTGATCTGGCGTCGTCGCTGCGCAACACCGGGCTGTCGGTGCCGAAGGGCCGCAACACCAAGCGTT
This sequence comes from Williamsia sp. Leaf354, assembly GCF_001424365.1. Classification (NCBI taxonomy): domain Bacteria; kingdom Bacillati; phylum Actinomycetota; class Actinomycetes; order Mycobacteriales; family Nocardiaceae; genus Williamsia; species Williamsia sp. Leaf354. The sequence continues at coordinate 228,859 of NZ_LMPL01000002.1, read as the reverse complement.
CCCCGGCCGCCGACGACGGCGAACTGGCCGATCTGCGGGCTCGGCTCCGGGCGCATCCGGCGCATGAGCTGTCGAGCCACGACGACCTGTTCCGTCTCGCCGAGCGTCGCAATCGGTCGCTGCGCGAGATCACGAACCTGACGTCCTCGGTCGACACGCGGACCTCGACGCTGAGCGTCACCTTCGATCGCATCGTGGCCGTGCTCACCGAACTCGGTTACCTCCTGGCCGACGTCGATGCCGAGGGCGCGCCGCGCATGGTGGTCACCGAGTCCGGTTCGACACTGAGCCGCGTCTACAGCGAGAGCGACCTGCTGATCTGCGAGTGCATCCGCGCGGGCGTGTGGGATGCGATGACACCGCCGGAGCTCGCCGCGGTCGTCTCGTCGGTGGTCTACGAGTCGCGGCGCGACACGTACTCCGGACCCGACCTGGTCACCGGGAACCCGACTCTGCGCGAGACCCTCTCGGCGACCCACAAGCAGTGGCGCACGCTGTCGGCCCTGGAGAACCGACACGGCGTCGGCGTGACCCGCGAACCCGACGCGGGGTTCGCGACCGCGATGTACACGTGGGCGTCGGGCCGGTCGCTCGGCGAGGCATTGGCTGTCGCGGGTGAACGGGGGCGCCCGCTACCGGCGGGTGACTTCGTCCGGTGGTCGCGTCAGGTCATCGATCTCCTCGAGCAGATCCGCATGAGCGCCGGCGCCGAGGGGCGTCTGGCCCGGTCGGCGAAGTCGGCCGTGGGGTGCATCAAACGCGGCGTCGTCGCGGTCGAACTCGGCTGATCAGTCCCCGCCGGACGTCGGTGCTCGGGTCCCCGGCGACGACCGGGGTCTGCGGTATCTTCGGACCGGAGCACCGGCGGTGGAGCACCGTCGCGCACACTTATCGACTTGCGGAGGGCACCGATGAGCGACCCCCAGAACCCCGGTGGACAGCGGCCGGGCGACGACGCGCCCGGCGCACAACCCTGGGGACCTCCCGCCTACGGCCAGCCCTACCCGCCGAATCCGAACCCCTACGGCCAGAACGCACCCGACGGCAACCAGTACCCCGATCAGTACCCACCGAATCCGTACGGTCCACCACCCGGCAGCCCCTGGGGTGCGCCCCCGTCCGGTGGGCAGGGCTACGGGACACAGGGGTACAGCCAGCAGGGGTACGGGACACAGGGCCATGGGCAGCAGGGTTATGCGGACCCGAACCAGGGCGGGCAACCGAGTCCCTCGGCTCCGTGGACACCCCAGTACGGCCAGCAGCCCTATGGCGCACCGCAGCAGTCCCTTCCGGGCGGACAGGGGTCCGATCAGTTCGCGTCGATGGGCCGGGAGCCGCGTAAGCGCCGACCGGTGCAGATCGCCGTCGCCGGTGGGATCGTGGCCGTCGTCGTCGTGGTGCTCGCCATCACGGCGTTCGTCGCCCCGGGCTTCGCACTCACCAAGCAGCTCTCACAGTCCGCGGCCGAGTCGGGCGTGAAGTCGATCCTCGAGAAGGACTACAGCGCAACCGACGTGTCGTCGGTCAGCTGCCCCTCGGGCACCGATGTGAAGAAGGGCGCCAGCTTCACCTGCACCGCGACCGTCGCCGGGGCGCAGCAGAAGGTGTCGGTGACCTTCCTCGACGACGACGGCACCTACGAGGTCGGTCGCCCCAGCGCGAACTGAGGACCCGGCCCGACCCCCGGGCCCCTCCTCAGAAGCGTTCGTCCCACTCGAAGGCCTCGGCCACGCGGTTGACCGACGACCCGATGCCCAGTTCGGCCACGAGGGCGGCGAGCGCATCGGGGTCGGCCGGCGCCGCCGGGACCATGCCCACGGTGTCCCCGTCGACGGGCGCGTCGGTCCGCACGAACACCACCGTGCGGGCCGCGGTGAGATAGTCCGCTGCGTCGACGATGGAGGCGCGGATCCGGGGCGAGATCGCCTTGTGGCCGGCGCGTGCCGCCTCCTCGATGCCGTCGAGGGTCTCGAACTGCGCCAACAACTTCGCGGCCGTCTTCTCACCGACACCGGCCACCCCGGGCAACCCGTCGGACGGGTCGCCGCGCAGCATCGCCAGTTCGGCGTACGCGGTGCCGGGACGCCGCGGCGGTACCGAGTAGACCTTGGCCACCTCGGCGGGACCGAACTTCTCCGCGCGGTTCACGCCACGACCCACGTACAGCACACGCACCTCGACCGGGTCGTCGACGACCACCTGCAACAGGTCGCGGTCGCCGCTGACCACCACGACGGGGTCGTCGGTCTCGGCGTCGGCCAGGGTCCCGATCACGTCGTCGGCCTCGCACCCCGGCGCCCCCGACGACGCGATCCCGGCCGCGGCGAGGAAGGACATGATCATGTCGACCTGGGGGGTGAGGGTGTCGGGGACCTCCTCGACGAACTCCTCGCCGTCGGCGGCGGCCACCGTCTCGGCGACCCGATGCGCCTTGTAGGAGGGGATGAGGTCGACCCGGAACTGCGGACGCCAGTCGTAGTCGAGGCACACGACGAGTCGGTGTGGGGATTCACGCGTGGCGAGCACCGCGATCATGTCGAGGAATCCGCGGACGGCGTTGACCGGCCGCCCGTCGGGCGCGGTCAGTTTCTCGGGGAGTCCGTGGAACGCTCGGAACCACAGACTCGCACCGTCGAGCAGCATCACCGGGGCAGCCATGCACGACACTGTGCCAGATCAGCCCGGGCCCACGGGGCAACGATCCGCGAGGCGTCGTGCGGTGACCTACGGTGAACTCATGACCGATCAACGTTTCCCCGCAGAGGTCTACGCCGAACGGTTGGCCGGTGTCGCGGCGCACGCCGAGCGCGCCGGTGTCGACGCCGTGATCGTGGGCCCCGGACCGGATCTGGAGTACCTGACGGGTTCGCGCGCGAGCACCTTCGAACGGCTCACCGCGCTGGTGATCCCGAGTGTCGGGGCGAGCTGGGTGGTGGTTCCTCGTCTCGAACTCGCCGCGCTCCGCGCCTCGGCCGTGGGGGAGTTGGGGATCGAGACCCGCGACTGGGTCGACGGCCAGGACGCCTACGGACTCGCCCTGCAGGGGGTGGCCGATGACGCGACGGTGGCGGTCTCCGACTCGGTGCCCGCGTTGCATCTGATCCCGCTGGCCGATCGCCTGCGGTCGTTCCCCCGACTGGCGACGCCGATCCTGCGCACGCTGCGCATGGTCAAGGACGATGCGGAGATCGACGCGCTACGACGCGCGGGCGCCGCCATCGATCGCGTGCACGCGCGGGTGCCGCAGTGGCTGGTCGCCGGACGGACCGAACGCGATGTCGCCGCCGACATCACCGCCGCGATCCTCGAGGAGGGACACACCGAGGCGGCGTTCGTCATCGTCGGATCGGGACCCAACGGCGCCGATCCCCACCACGAGGTGTCCGACCGCGTGATCACCGACGGTGACGTGGTCGTGGTCGACATCGGCGGACCGGTGGCGCCGGGGTACAACTCGGACTCGACCCGGACCTACTGCGTCGGGGAGCCCGACGCATCGGTCGCCGAACGCATCGCCGTTCTCGAACGGGCGCAGCAGGCCGCGGTCGACGCCGTCGCGCCCGGCGTCACCGCACACCAGATCGATGCCGCCGCCCGCGACGTCCTCGCCGCCGCCGGCTACGGCGAGAACTTCATCCATCGCACGGGTCACGGCATCGGGTTGTCGGTGCACGAGGAGCCCTACATCGTCGCCGGAAGCGACGAGCCCCTGCTGCAGGGCATGGCGTTCAGCGTCGAGCCGGGGATCTACTTCACCGGCGAGTGGGGCGCACGCATCGAGGACATCGTGGTGGTGACCGCCGACGGGTGCGAGCCCATGAACACCCGGCCGCACGGGTTGACCCGCGTCTGAACGGTCACAAGGCTCGGCTGGTCACAGATCCGGGCGCGCCAGCACCTCGTCGACGAGGTCCTTCGCGTCCTTCAGACCCAACCCGGGGTGCGCTTCGCGGAGCTGACGGATCGCGTCGATCCGGTCGTCGGTCCCCGTCGTCACCGCGACGACGTCGTCGAAGGGCACCGTGGCGGGATTGACGCGCGGATAGGCGAGCGCGGGTCGGCTGCGACCGGTCATCCGTCGATAGCCGTCGACACCGATACCCGCCGCCAGCAGCACGGACACGATCGCGAGGAACACCCGGTAGACCGACGGGCTGTCGATGGCGTCGAACACGTAGCAGGCGGCGAGGTAGACGAACGCGACACCGAAGACGACGCCTGCGCCGGAATGGAGGAGTTCGCGGCGTCGTGTCACGCGGTGGTGTCCTCGGCGAACAGCGACTGCGATCCGAGCACGCGGGTCACCTCGATCTCGATGACGACGCGGCGCGGGTTGACCTTCGGCTGCCGGTAGCGCAACGCGTAGCGACGGACCGCCTCGGCGATGTCGTCGGCGTCGCGGCTGATCCGAGCGGGACCCTCCAACGTGAGCCACCGCGGCCCGTCGACGTGCGTGACCGCGGCATACCCGCCCCGATCGACGTTGCGCACCTTCTGGCTGCCCTCGAAGGTGATGACCCGCGCCAGGCTGCGTTCCGGCTCGTAGGTGACCCCCACGGCGACCGAATGCGGGGTGTTGTCGGCACGCAGCGTGGTGAGACTGGCCAGATGGCGATCGGTGAGGAACTCCAGGGCGGCGGGGGAGAGATCAGCTGCGGTACGGGGCACCCGTCGAGCCTATCCGCGACCTCGGTGCGTATGCCCGACTGTCATCCGCCGACCGTGCCGAAACACCGCGCCCACCGTGCCAAAATTTCTGCCACTTGCGCCCGCGATGGCAGCTGATGAAAGCAATCCGGGATGTTCCGCAGCAGGTGTTGCCAGAACGGGAAAGTGCTGTGAGTCGACCAGTTGACAGCGCTCCCCGTGCGATAGTCGGAGGATGGCCGCCACTTCCGTACACGTCATGGCGAAGGGGGAGAACGTCTCGCTGGCAACGATTGCCGGCGAGCCGCGTGTCTTCTGCGTCTTGATGCATTCCGCGTTCGGAGACAGGAACATCGACGGACCCGACGTCAGTGCACTCGCACTGGGACCCGATCACCGTGTTCGTTCCGATGACGACTTCATCTTCTACAACCAGGCCTCGTCCTCCGACGGCGCGATCCACATCGCAGACCGCACCGACAGCGACGAGATACGAACTGATTCGGTTGTTGTCGATCTCGACAAAATGAACGACGAGGTCGAGCGGGTTCTGGTGGTGGCGAGCCTTGACGAAAGCATTGCGACGACTTTCGACGTTGCGACGACGCTTCAGGTGATCCTCGCCGACGCCGCCGACGGAACCGACCTCGCATCGTTCGACGTCGTCCCGGACCCTCGCGTCACAGCTCTCATCTTCGCGGAGTTCTATCGTCGCGGCGACGAGTGGAAGTTCCGAACGGTCGGCCAGGGCTATGCCGGCGGATTACCCAGTCTGGCTGCGGAATACGGCGTCAACATCGAGGACTCGGCACCTGAACCCACCACCGAGGAGGTGGCCACCCCCGGCTCACCCTCGGCACCGAACGACGATTCCACACCCGTGCCGTCCGCCTCGGGGGGCCCGACCCGACTCACTGTCAAACGCGCGCAGCGCCCTCCCGTCCTTCCTGAATGGTCGATGAGCAGTTCTTTGACCGATGCGAGCGAGTGGGACGAGGCGCGCTTGTTCTCGGTGTCCGGGATCGGTTCGGGCACAGAACGAGAGCGACGAGCGGTATCCGCTCTGCTGGCGGTCGTCGGGGGCGTCAAGGAGTTCGGCCGAGAATTGACACGCAGGGTGGGTGCGCCGCCGGGAGCGGTCACCACCTACATCGAGCCCGAGTTCACCATCGACGGCGAGAAGTTTCGTCCAGATGGACTCATACGAATTCGTCGCGGACAGAGGGAGTGGACCGCACTTGTCGAGGCGAAGACGTCGAGCAATGCGCTTGCCTCCGATCAAGTCGAGCGCTACATCGCGGTCGCCAAGGCGAACTCCTTCGATGCGGTGGTCACCATCAGCAATCAATTGCTCGGCGGCCACGACGACTTTCCTGTCGAGATCGACAGGAGAAAGCTTCGAAAGGTCAGCCTCCACCATCTTTCGTGGGACGAGATCCGTTCGGTGGCCATTCAACTGTCAATGCACCACCGCATCGAGGACTTCACCCAGGGGTGGGTACTGCGCGAATTCGTGCGGTATCTCCAGCACGACCGTTCGGGACTCCACGGCTTCACCGACATGGGTCAGCTCTGGGTGCAAGTTCGGGACGGGGTGAAGAACAAGACCATCCATCCGAAGGACAAGGCAGCTGTCGATGTCTGTCATCAATTCGATCAACTCGTCCGCCACATCGGGCACGACCTCTCATGCCTTCTCGGTGTCGATGTGACGCCCAACTTCCCCCGTAATCGCGTCGACAGCACCTCCCGGGTCCAGCAGCTCACGGACTCGGGTGTGCTCTTCGGTTCTCTGCGTATCCCCGGCGCGACAGGACCCCTCACCGTCTCCATGGATCTTCGGTTGGAACGCGTCAGCTGCTCGACGACCGTGGACGCGGCGTCGAGCGCTCGAGCTGTGACCAGGGTCAAGGCCCTCCTTCGACAGCTTCCGGACGCACCCGTCAAGACGCTGATTCAAAGTCAGGTCTCCGGCCGCCAGTCGGTACCACCGCGGTCGGTCGAGCTCGGCAATCTGCGCGATGATCCTGCGGCGCTCACGAGAGACGACGAACGTCCGCCCCGAAGATTCGTGATCACCCTGTCCGGCCCGCTCGGTGGTCGGGGAGGAGCTGCCCGCGGAAACGTGGTGCACGCGACCGATGGACTCGTCTCGGAGTTCTATCGGGATGTCGTTCAAAACCTCCGTCAGCCCCGCCCCGAGATCGACCGCTGACCGGCAGGCCACGGAGGCGGTCACGAGGTCGATGCCGGCGGTGACACAATGGCCGACGTGGCCCTAGGACGTCGACGACCCGACACCGACGGTGTCGTGCTGCTGTTCGGCGGGCGCAGCGAGATCGGCCTCGCCGTCGCGACACGCATCGCCGCCGACGCCGTGGTCGTGCTGGCGGCGCGGCGACCCGACGACCTCGAGACCGAGACCGCCGCCGTAATGGCCGCCGGAGCTCGCGAGGTGCACACCGTCGCGTTCGACGCCGACGACACCGCGTCACACACGGGGATCGTCGAGTCGGTGGTCGCACGACACGGCCCGATCGGTGTCGCCATCGTCGCGTTCGGCATCCTCGGTGATCAGGCCCGCGCCGAGACCGAGGTCGCCCACGCCCTGCAGATCGCCCACACCGACTACCTCGCGCAGATCAGCGTGCTCACCCCGCTCGCCGCGACGATGCGCGCACGCGACGCGGGCGCGATCATCGTCTTCTCCTCGGTGGCCGGCGTACGGGTACGACGCGCGAACTATGTGTACGGATCCACCAAGGCCGGCCTCGACGGCTTCGCGTCGGGTCTGTCCGACGCCCTGCACGACACCGGCGTGCACCTGCTACTGGCTCGGCCCGGCTTCGTCGTCGGGGCGATGACCAAGGACCTGATGGCCTCGGGTGTGGAGCCCGCGCCGATGTCGAGCACACCCGACCAGGTCGCCGACGCCGTCGTGCGCGCGTTGCAGCGGGGGCGCGCGACGGTGTGGATCCCGTGGGCCATCCGCCCGGCGTTCTTCGTGATGAAACTGCTGCCGCAGCCGATCTGGCGTCGCATGCCGCGATGACCGTGCCCGACGTCGTGGTGGTGGGCATCGGCGCCGACGGATGGCACGGACTGTCGCCGATTGCGCACGACGAGCTGATGGGCGCGACCACGATTGCCGGCTCACCACGGCAACTCGACCTGCTGCCCGAGTTGTCGGCGCGCACCCACGCGTGGTCGACGCCCATGCTCGCCGACCTCCGCGCGTTGCTCGCCGACCCGCCGGCGCGACCGCTGCACGTACTCGCCAGCGGCGACCCCATGTTCCACGGCGTCGGCGCCACGATCGTCGGGCTCATCGGCGCCGAGCGGGTCCGCGTCATCCCGGCCGTGTCGAGCGCGTCGCTGGCGGCTGCGCGCATGGGATGGGACCTCGCGCGCACACCGGTCATCAGTCTCGTCACCGATCCGGTCGAGACGATCCTGGCCCACGTGAGCGACAGCGTGCGACTGTTGGTGTTGAGCCGCGACGCCGACACGCCCGCGGCCATCGCGACTGCGTTGTGCGACCACGGCTTCGGCGAGTCCTCGGTCACGGTGCTCGAATGCCTCGGCGGTGACGAGGAGACGATCGAGTCCGCCGACGCCGCGCAGTGGCGACGACCACCGGGTCACGATCTCAACGTGGTGGCCGTCGCCTGTCGCGGCCCGAGGATCAGCACCGCACCCGGTCGCCCCGACACCGACTTCGACTCCGACGGGCAACTGACGAAGACGGCCGTCCGGTCGCTCACGCTCGCGCTGCTGCGGCCCGCTCCGCGGGAGGTGCTGTGGGACATCGGCGGTGGCGCCGGGTCGGTGTCCATCGAATGGTTGCTCGCCGAGCCCACGAGCCGCGCCGTGGTGTTCGAAGCCGACCCCGACCGACGGGCTCGCATCGCGCACAACGCCGCACGACACGGCGTCACCGCGCGCCTGCGCATCGAGGGCGAGGCGCCGGCGGCCCTGCACAACGCCCCACGACCCGACGCCGTGTTCGTCGGCGGTGGTCTGACCGTCGCGGGAATGGTCGAGACCTGCTGGGACGCCATGGCCCCCGGCGCACGCCTGGTCGCCAACGCGGTCACCCTCGAGTCCGAGACACTGGTGATGGACCGGCAGCGCAGCCTCGGCGGAGACCTGCGCCGCATCCACATCGACCACGCGGCGCCACTCGGGGGCATGACGACGTGGCGTCCCATCCTGCCCGTCACGCAGTGGTCGGTCGTCAAAGAACCGCACACCACCGAGGAGCGACCGTGACCGTGTACTTCATCGGCGCCGGCCCCGGCGCCGCCGATCTCATCACCCTGCGTGGGGCGAATGTGCTCTCCCGCTGCGCGACATGCCTGTACGCCGGTTCACTCGTTCCCGCCGAGATGCTCGAGCACTGCCCACCCGGGGCGGTGCTCATCGACTCCGCACGGATGCCGTTGGCCGACATCGTCGAGCACATCGCCGCCGCACATCGCGCCGGTCACGACGTCGCCCGCCTGCACTCCGGTGACCCGTCACTGTATTCCGCGGTGGCCGAACAGATCCGAGCTCTCGACGCCATCGGTATCGACCACGTGATCGTGCCCGGTGTCCCGGCCTTCGCGGCCGCCGCCGCGTCACTCGGACGGGAGCTCACCGTCCCCGGCGTCGGGCAGTCACTGCTCATCACCCGCGTCTCGACCCTGTCGACCGACATGCCCGACGGCGAGACCCTGGCCGAACTCGCCGCCACACGAGTCACGCTCGCCCTGCACCTCGCCGCCCACCGCATCGAGCAGGTCCAGGCCGACCTCGTCGAGCACTACGGCGCCGACTGCCCCTGTGCCGTCGTGGCGTTCGCGAGCCGTGACGACGAGCAGATCGTCCGCTGCACACTGGCCGATCTCGCCGCGCGCACCACCGAGGCCGGGATCGTGCGCACCGCGGTGGTGTTCGTCGGCCGCGTCCTCGCCGCCTCGGGCTTCCCCGACAGCTACCTCTATTCGCAGGCACGGATGACGAAGGTGGCCGGTGACGGCCACTGAGCCGCCGGCCCCCGTCCTGATCCTCGGCGGTACCGGCGAGGCCCGGGCACTCGCCGCGGCGTTGGTCGCCGACGGCATCGCATGCGTGTCCTCGTTGGCTGGTCGGGTCACCGATCCGGCCCTCCCCGCGGGCGAGGTCCGCATCGGTGGGTTCGGAGGATCCGACGGTCTCGCGGCCTGGTTGGCCGACCACCACTGCACGACGGTGGTCGACGCGACCCATCCCTTCGCGCAACAGATCTCCCGCAACGCCGCCGACGCCGCGAGAGCGACCGGCGCGCAGATGATCTCGCTGCGGCGCCCACCCTGGACACCGGGCCCCGACGACCACTGGGCCACCGTCGCCGACATCGGCGCGGCGGCGGCCCACGTGGGCACGCGCGCCCGGCGTGTCTTCCTCACCACCGGCCGTCAGGACGTGGGCGCCTTCGCCGACATCGACGACTCGTGGTTCCTCATCCGCGTGGTCGACCCGCCCACCGGGTCCCTCCCGCGCCGCCACCGGGTGCTGCGCAGTCGCGGACCCTATCGCCTCGCCGACGAGCGGGAGATCCTGCGCGACAACCACATCGACACCCTGGTCACCAAGAACAGCGGGGGTGACCTCACGAGCGCGAAGCTGCGTGCGGCGGCCGAGCTCGGAGTCGAGGTGGTGATGGTGCAACGGCCCGCGCCACCCGACCACGGGCAGGTGGTGACCTCGGTGGACGACGCACTCCGCGCGGTCCGCCGGGCACTCACCCCGGGGTGACGACCGATCAGGCGTCGCCGTAGCGGCGTGAGGTGAACACCGCGGCGCCGGCGGGCCGCTCGACGACCTGGGTGGTCGACGACCCGACGATGAGCAACGTCCGCATGTCGACGCTCGCGGGGTCGAGCTCACCGACCGTGGTCATCGACACCGCCTGCTCCGGGCCGCCGACATCGCGACCGGCGATCACCGGGCGCTCGGCGCCGACCTCGGCGAGCAGGATCGAGCGGAGCGCCTCGACCTGCCAGGTGCGGCTGGCCGAACCGGGGTTGTAGATGGCGATGACGAGATCGGCGGACACTGCGGCGCGGATACGACGCTCGATGGTGTCCCACGGCTTGAGGCGATCGGACAGGGAGATGACGGCGTAGTCGTGTCCCAGCGGCGCACCGACCGCCGCCGCCACCGCGTTGGCCGCGGTCACCCCGGGGACCACGCGGACCGTCACCCCGGTCCACGGCGCTTCCGCCGACATCTCGACCACGGCCGAGGCCATCGCGAACACACCCGGATCGCCCGACGACACCACGACCACGCGGGCGCCCGCCGCGGCGAGATCGAGGGCCATGCAGGCACGTTCGGATTCCACGCGGTTGTCGCTGGCGTGCATGCGCTGTCCGGGACGCGGCGAGATCCGGGCGAGATAGGTCTTGTAACCGACGATGTCGGTGGCGCGGGCGAGTTCGTCGAGCACCTCTGGCGTCGTCCACCGTTGTGCGCCGGGACCCAGGCCGACGACCACCACCTCGCCGCCGACGGGATCAGCGGTCGCTGCACCAGAGGTGCCGACGTGGTTGACCACACCGTTGATCACACCGGGGACCACGATCATCGAGAAGTAGGGGACCGAGGTCGGGTCCACGTCGCGGACGGGCACCACGCGCTGGGTGGTGGTCGACGCCCGTTCGACGTACCAGGCGCGGTCGGCGAGACCGGCGGTCTCCAACGCCTCGAGGACGGTGGGGAAGGTGCGACCCAGCTTCATGATCGCCACCGCATCGCTGTCGCGGAGTCGACGCACCAGTTCGTCGCGGCCCATGGTCCCGGGGAGCACGGTGGTGGTCTCGTCGGCCTCGACCCACGGGATCCCGACCGCGGCGGTGCTCGCGCTCACCGAGGTGACACCGGGGACGATCTCGGCGTCGAACTCGTCGACGAGACGTTTGTGCATGTGCATGTAGCTGCTGTAGAACAGCGGATCACCCTCGGCGAGAAGGGCGACCGTGCGCCCAGCACGCAGGTGGACGGCGAGCCTCTCGGCGGACTCGGTGTAGAACTCCTCGAGTGCCCCGCGGTACCCGCCGGGATGATCGGTGGTGCCGGTCGTGACCGGGTACACCAGCTTCTCGTGGAGCTGACCCTCTCGCAGGTACGGGGTGGCGACGCCCAACGCAATCGAACGGCCGTGGCGCGCAGAGTGATACGCGACCACGTCGGCGTCGGCGATGATCCGTGCCGCCTTGACCGTCACCAGTTCGCTGTCACCGGGCCCGAGGCCCACACCCCACAGTTTCCCGGCGCCGGATCCGGCATCGATGCGATCGGCGCTCACTCGACCGGGCTCGCCAACGCGTTGAGCGCGGCGGCGGTGATCGCCGAGCCGCCACGGCGCCCGAGGACGGTGATGAACTCCAGATCGGTCCGCTCGGCCAGTGCCGCACACGATTCGGCGGCACCGATGAACCCCACCGGGGCACCGACGATCGCGGCCGGGCGGGGACCGCCCGCGTCGATCTGCTCGAGGAGGGCGAACAACGCGGTGGGGGCGTTGCCGATGCCGACCACCGCGCCCTCGAGCATCGGTTCCCACAGGTGGACCGCGGCCGCGGTACGGGTGGTGTGCAACTGCTCGGCGAGCGGCGGCGTCCGCGGGTCCCCGAGAAGACACACGACGTCGTTGTCGACCGGCAGGCGCCGGCGCGTGACCCCCGAGGCGACCATCGTCGCGTCGCACAGGATGGGAGCGCCGTTGCGCAGCGCCGTCCGCGCCGCGGTCACGACACCCGGGGTGGCGACGACGTCGGTGGTGAGGTCGGTCTGCCCGCAGGCGTGGATCATCCGGACGACGACGGTCTCGGTGTCGTCGTCGAACGCCGACAGGTCGGATTCGGCACGGATGGTCGCGAACGACTGCCGGTAGATCTCGGCGCCGTCGTGGATGTAGGAGTACATGTCGGGACTCACGATAGCCGCGGGCCGTCGACCCTCTGACCGTCGTATCCCTCGCCCGTCGCCGTGACCCGCAGGTGATCGGAGTGGGGACTGCCGCAGGCTCGGTCGCATCCGACCCAGTGCTCACGCCCGTCATGGCCCGCCGTACCGGCGGTGACGGCGAACTCGAGATCGGCACGGACGTCGGCGTGGGACTTCGCGCACCCGGGTGATCCCACGCAGGAACTGACCCGCACCCACGGCGAGTTCGCGTCGAAGATCAGCCCCATCGGCGCCAACACGCGCACCACCGCCTCGGCCTCGTCCTCGGTGAGGTCGACCAGCACGATCGATCGCCACGGGGTCACGATGACCGGCTTCTCGACGGCCGCGATGACGGTGGCCGTCCGCGCGGGGAGGATCCCGTGGGCCAGCACCGCACCCAGCGCGACCCTGCCGTCGGCCTGCTCGAACCAGCCGACGGGCGCCGAGCCCTCGGACCCGAGCTCGACCGGATCGGTGGTGGCGGTCAGACCGGTGTGGTCGAGCACCGCGGCCACACCGTCGGGCAGTTCTGCCAGCCGCCACTGCCTGTCGCGTTGGCGACCGAAGGCGCGTGCCGCGGCCAGCATCGTCGCGACCGTGGCGTCGGCGGCCACGCGGACCCCGGTGTCGGCGCCGGCGAGGACGAGCGCGAACGCACCGTCGAGCCCTTCGTCACCGCCGAGGGCGTGCACACCGATGTCGGGTCCGAGTCCGGTGACGTCGCCGGTGCCGTCGTCGACGGCGAACAGGACGCGACCGGGCAGGTCCGCAAGGTCCGGGTCGGCGCGCAGACCGAGGTCGAGGTCGGTGACGATGCCCGCGACGTCGGGTCCCGACCCGACCCGACCGGCCAGCGGCGAGGCGAGGATATTGCGCACCCGTTCATGGGTCTCCGACGGCAGCAGCCCGGCGTCGGCGAGGCGCTGCGCGAGCGCATCGGGGTCTCGCACCGCTCTGAGCTGCACGTTCCCGCGACTGGTGAGTTCGAGGTCGCCGCTCGCCAGCTCGTCGGCCGCGGTGGCCAGCACGGCGAGTTGCTCCGGGGTCAGCACGCCCCCGGGCAACCGGACCCGCGCCAGCGGTCCATCGGCGGCCTGATGCAGCGACAGCGCACCCGGGCAAGCGTCGTCGGCGCGGGTCCGCGCGGTGGGATCGGGCGGCGTGGTCACGGCGTCCACGGTACGACCGCCGGTGCACAGACCCGTATCGTCGTCGGCAGAGCGGTGCGGAAACCGGTGGGAAACCGGTGCGGTCGCGCCACTGTGACCTGCGGCGACGCGGGAAGTCAGACCCGATCCGCTCACCGGAGATCTCCACACCACCACCGGGGCGCGAAACCCCCAGGGAGGCACGACTAGTGATCCTGCTGCTGTCCACCTCGGACACCGACCTGTCCAGCGCGCGATCGTCCGGCGGCGACTACACCTGGGCGAACTGCAACCGCATCAGCGTCACCGACGACCTGCCGGCCATGCTCGACGCCGCCGATCTCGTCATCGTGCGCATCCTGGGCGGGCGGCAGATGTGGGAGTCGGGGGTGGCCACGGTCCTCTCGTCCGGCGTGCCCCTGGTGATGCTGGGTGGCGAGATGGCCCCCGACGCCGCCCTGATGGAACTGTCGACCGTCCCCGCCAACGTCGCCTCGCAGGCACACCAGTACTTCGCCGAGGGCGGACCCGAGAACCTCCTGCAACTGAGCTGGTTCCTGTCCGACACCGTGCTGCTGACCGGACACGGATTCGAGCCGCCGCAGTCCACCCCGACCTGGGGGATCCTGGAACGCGACCACACCGACGTCGCGGGCCCGACGGTCGCGGTGCTCTTCTACCGGGCGCAGCACCTGTCGGGGAACACCGGATACATCCACGCTCTGTGCGACGCGATCGTCGCCCACGGCGCACGCCCGCTCCCGATCTTCTGCGCGTCCCTGCGCGCCGCACCTCCGGAGCTGCTCGACACACTGCGCGCCGCCGACGCCATGGTCGTCACCGTGCTCGCCGCGGGCGGGACCCGACCGGCGGGCGTCACCGCCGGCGGCGACGACGAGGCCTGGGACGTCGCCGAGCTCGCCGCCCTCGACGTGCCGATCCTGCAGGGCCTGTGCCTCACCAGCAGCCGCGCGACCTGGGCCGACGGCGACGACGGCATGACCCCGCTCGACGTCGCCACACAGGTCGCGGTGCCCGAGTTCGACGGTCGGATCATCACCGTGCCGTTCTCGTTCAAGGAGATCGACGCCGAGGGACTGAGCACCTATGTGCCCGACGCGGAGCGGTGCGCACGCGTCGCCGGTATCGCGACCCGCTACGCGCGTCTGCGCCACATCGCTCCCGCCGACAAGCGCGTTGCCCTGATGCTGTCGGCATACCCGACCAAGCACGCCCGCATCGGCAACGCCGTCGGCCTCGACACCCCCGCGAGCACCATCGGGGTGTTGCGCGCGATGCGTGCGGCCGGATACGACATGGGCCCGGAGTACGGCGACGACGCGGTCCCCGGCCTGGCCGCCGGCGACGGCGACGCGCTGATCCACGCACTCATCGAGGCCGGGGGACAGGACCCCGACTGGCTGTCGGCCGAACAGCTCGAACGCAATCCCATCCGCATCTCGGCGTCGCTGTACCGGGAGTGGTTCGCGACGTTGCCCGACGATTTCCGGGCCCGGGTCGTCGACCATTGGGGTCCGCCGCCCGGCGAGCTCTACGTCGACCGGTCGTCGGATCCCGACGGCGAGATCGTCATCGCCGCACTGCAGTTCGCGAACATCCTGCTCATGGTGCAGCCGCCACGCGGGTTCGGCGAGAACCCCATCGCGATCTACCACGACCCCGACCTGCCGCCGAGCCACCACTACCTCGCCGCCTACCGGTGGGTGGCCGCACCGGCCGATCGCGGCGGGTTCGGCGCCGACGCGATCGTGCACATCGGCAAGCACGGCAACCTCGAGTGGCTGCCCGGAAAAACCCTCGCCATGTCGGCGTCGTGTGGCACCGACGCCGCGCTCGGCGATCTGCCGCTGATCTACCCGTTCCTGGTCAACGACCCCGGGGAGGGGACGCAGGCCAAGCGTCGGGCGCACGCGACCCTCGTCGATCACCTCATCCCGCCGATGGCGCGCGCCGAGAGCTACGGCGACATCACCCGCCTCGAGCAGCTCCTCGACGAGCACTCCAACATCACCACCCTCGACCCGGTGAAGCTGCCGGCCATCCGTCAGCAGATCTGGACGCTGATGACCGCGGCGCAGATGCACACCGATCTCGGCCTGGAGGAGCGACCGGCCGAGGAGGTGTTCGACGACATGCTGCTGCACGTCGACGGCTGGCTGTGCGAGATCAAGGACGTCCAGATCCGGGATGGCCTGCACATCCTCGGCGAGGCGCCGCGCGGGGAGTCCGAGATCGACATGGTCCTCGCGATGCTGCGCGCCCGGCAGATGTGGGGCGGCGAACGCAGCGTCCCCGGCCTGCGCGAGGCCCTGGGGTTGTCGGAGGACGGCGACGAGGTCCGCGGGCGGGTCGACGAGATCGAGGTCCGCGCACGCGATCTCATCGTCGCGATGGCCGACGCCGACTGGGCGGTCGACGCCGTCGGATCCGTCGTCGCCTCGGTCGAGGACGCGACGCAACGCGACACCGTGGGACGCATCCTCGAGTTCGCGGCCACCGAGGTGGTTCCGCGTCTGCGGCAGACGGACGGCGAGGTCGACCGGATCCTGCACGCCCTGAACGGCGGTTTCATCCCGTCGGGACCCAGCGGCTCGCCGCTGCGCGGACTCATCAACGTCCTGCCGACCGGTCGCAACTTCTACTCCGTCGACCCCAAGGCGATCCCGTCGCGCCTGGCGTGGGAGACCGGCCAGCTGATGGCCGAGTCGCTCATAGACCGGTACCTCACCGATCACGGCGAGTACCCGCAGTCGGTGGGTCTGTCGATCTGGGGGACCAGCGCGATGCGGACCTCCGGGGACGACATCGCCGAGGTGTTCGCCCTGCTCGGGGTGCTGCCGGTGTGGGACGAGGGGTCACGGCGCGTGGTGCGCCTCGAACCCATCGGGCTCGAGGAACTCAAGCGGCCCCGGATCGACGTCACCGTCCGCATCAGCGGCTTCTTCCGCGACGCCTTCCCCCACGTGCTGGCGATGCTCGACGACGCCGTGCGTCTGGTGGCCGATCTCGACGAGCCCCACGAGTCGAACTTCGTCCGCGCCCACGCCCAGGCCGACCTCGCCGACCACGGCGACGAGCGCCGCGCCACCACCCGCATCTTCGGGTCGAAGCCCGGGTCGTACGGCGCCGGGCTGCTGCAGCTCGTCGACAGCAAGAACTGGCGCAGCGACACCGATCTGGCCGAGGTCTACACGACGTGGGGCGGCTTCGCCTACGGACGCGGCCTCGACGGCGTCCCCGCCGCCGACGACATGCGAACGGCCTACCGCCGGATCGCCGTCGCGGCGAAGAACACCGACACCCGCGAACACGACATCGCCGACTCCGACGACTACTTCCAGTACCACGGCGGCATGGTCGCCACGGTGCGGTCGCTGACCGGTAAGTCGCCCGAGGCCTACATCGGTGACAGCACCCGTCCGGAGTCGGTGCGCACCCGCACGCTGGCCGAGGAGACCGCTCGGGTGTTCCGGGCCCGCGTCATCAACCCGCGGTGGCTCGACGCCATGCGACGCCACGGATACAAGGGCGCGTTCGAGATGGCGGCGACCGTCGACTATCTCTTCGGCTACGACGCGACCACCGGCGTGGTGCAGGACTGGATGTACGAGAAGCTCACCGAGACGTATGTCCTCGACGAGACGAACCGCAAGTTCATGGCCGAGTCGAACCCGTGGGCGCTGCACGGGATCGCCGAGCGGCTCCTCGAGGCCGCCGGGCGGGAGCTGTGGTCGCAGCCCCCGCCGGAACTGCTCGCCCAGCTGCAGCAGGTGTTCCTCGAGACCGAGGGTGACATCGAGGGCGACGAGTAGGCGGCCGACCCAGCCCGGCGTGCCGTCCGGGAGAAAAATCGGTCCCTCGTTCGTTGACCCGGTACTCCATCACCACAACCGAGGACTGATCGCCATGAAGCTCGCCGTGTTCGCCACCTACCTGCTCGTCGAGATCGGCGCGTTCGTCGGTCTGGTGTACGCGATCGGCTTCTGGTGGACGCTGCTCGCGACCTTCGCCGCGGTGATCATCGGGTTCGCGATGCTGCGCCGTCAGGGCGCGCGGGTGTTCGCCGAACTCCGTGCCGCGGCAGACGGTTCCACCGATTCGGTGCGACCGCTCACCGACACCGCATTGCTCGCCGGCTCGGTGTTCCTGCTGTTCCTGCCGGGCATCGTCAGCACGGTGCTCGGAATCCTGCTGCTGCTCGGACCCGTCCGGGCACTGGCACGCCCGCTCGTCGCGGCAGTCGGCGCCCGTCGCGTCGTGACGGCGATGAACCGCTACGGCGCCGCCGGCGGCCGCGGGATCGTCGTCGAGGGCGAGGTCGTCGACCCGACACATCCCGCGTCGCCCGGCAGCACCCCGGGATGGCGTTCGATCGGCTGAGCGGCCTGACGCCGGTACCCGCGCGCACACAGGGCACACTGGACCCTCGTGGGAACTCAACTGTTCGTCGGCGGGCACATCTATTCGCCGGTCTCCCCGGACGCGACCGCGATGGCCGTCACCGACGGGATCATCTCCTGGATCGGGTCCGACCGCGTCGGGCGCGCCCTCCACCCCGACGCCGAGATCGACGATCTCGCGGGAGCTTTCGTCGCTCCCGCGTTCGTGGA
Source organism: Williamsia sp. Leaf354 (assembly GCF_001424365.1). Taxonomy (NCBI): domain Bacteria; kingdom Bacillati; phylum Actinomycetota; class Actinomycetes; order Mycobacteriales; family Nocardiaceae; genus Williamsia; species Williamsia sp. Leaf354. The sequence continues at coordinate 210,456 of NZ_LMPL01000002.1, read as the reverse complement.
CTCCCACGTCCACCTCACCTCGACGGGCCTGTCGCTGGCCGGACTGGACCTCTCCGAGGCCACGAGCCGGGCGGAGTGCCTCGGCCTGTTGCGCACGCACGCCAACGACACCCCCGGCGGCGACCTGATCTGGGGTCTCGGGTGGGACGACTCCCAGTGGACCGATCACGCCAGTCCGACCACCGACGAGGTCGACGCCATCGTCGGCGATCGCCCCGTCTACCTCGCCCGCATCGACGAGCACTCCGCGGTGGCCTCCTCGGCGCTGCGGTTGATCGCCGCCGGAGTCGACGAAGCCCACGGGTACGACCCACAGCAGCCGCTCACCGCCGAGGCACACCACCTGGTGCGCGGGGCCGCACGCGAGCTCCTGACGCCCACCCAGCGTCGTCGCGCCCAGTTGCGCGCGCTCGACGAAGCCGTGGCACACGGGGTGGTGATGGTCCATGAGAACGGCGGCCCCGACATCAGCGGGCTCAACGACTTCGCCGCGATCGCCGACCTCGACCACCCGGTCGGCGTACGGCGACTCTGGGGACAGGCCGTGGCGACCGCCGACGATGCCCGTGCGCTGATGCACGCCACCGGAGCCGACGGACTAGCCGGTGACCTGTTCATCGACGGTGCCATCGGATCGCACACCGCGTGGCTGTGTCACGCCTACTCCGACGACGCCGACAACCACGGGGTCGACTATCTCGACCACGACACCGTCCTGGCGCACCTGCGAGCGTGCACCGAGGCCGGTGTCCAAGCCGGTTTCCACCTGATCGGCGACGGGGCGACGGCGTGTGTCGTCAGCGCCTTCACCACCCTGATCGACGAGGTGGGATCAGCGGCGGTGGCGCGGTGCGGTCACCGCATCGAGCACGCCGAGATGGTCGACGCCGCCGCGGCCGAGGTGCTGGCGCGGGCGGGCGTCACCGCCAGCATGCAACCGATCTTCGACGCCCTCTGGGGCGGACCGGGCGACCTCTACGAACAACGGCTCGGGCTGCCGCGCGGCACCACCCTGAACGATTTCGCCGCGCTGGCACGCGCCGGGGTCACCCTCGCCTTCAGCTCCGACGCCCCGGTCACCGCGATCCACCCCTGGGAACAGATCCGCGCCGCCGTCCACCACCACAACCCCCGCAACGCGGTGTCGCCGCGCGCCGCGTTCGCGGCCTGCACCCGGGGCGGGTGGCGCGCGGCCGGCGAGACCGATCGCGACCGCGGCACCCTCGTGCCGGGCGCGCCCGCCGACTACGCCGTGTGGGAGGTGGGGGAGATGGTCACCGCCGGATCCTCGGACAGCGTCGCCCGCTGGTCGACCGACCCGCGGTCGCGTGTCCCCGCACTGCCCGATGTCACCCCCGGCGTCGATCTGCCGGTGTGCCTGCGCACGGTGCGCGCGGGCGAGGTCATCTACCGCAGGCCCGACTGATGACCCGAGCACCGGTGATCCGGACTTGGCTGATCCGGACTGGGACCGCCGCCGCCGGTGGTGTCGCGATGTGGGCGTCGTTCCCGCCGCGCAACCTCTGGTTCTTCGGTGTCGTCTCGCTCGGCCTGCTGTACGCGGCGCTCGCCGTGGACCGGACCGGCGTCCGGATGGGCACCTGGTGCGGTTTCGTCTGGGGCGCCGCCTTCTGGCTACCGCTGCTGCCGTGGATCGGGGTCTACGTCGGCCCACTGCCGTGGGTCGCGTTGTCGATCGTCCTCGCGCTCTACCTCGCGCTGTTCGGTGCGATCGCCACGCTCACCATGCGTCTGGGCGTCGCACCACTGTGGTTCGCCCTGTGCTGGGTGACCGTCGAGTGGGCGCGATCGTCGTTCCCCTTCGGTGGTTTCCCCTGGGGCGCAACCGCCTTCGGACAGGTCGACAGCCCACTGACCTCGGTCGCGGCCCTGGGCGGTGTACCGGGCCTGTCGTTCGTCGTCGCGCTCACCGGCGCGGGTGTCGCCGCGGTGGTCATCCTCGCGATCACCCGCCCGCCGGCCATGCGGATGCGGTTGTCCGGTGCGGTCGCCGCGCTGTTGGTGGGTCCGATCGCCGCCGCGGCGATGTGGCCGTCGGTGCACGCTGCGAACACACCCGCCGACCGACCCGGGTCGACGCTCACGATCGCGGCGATCCAGGGCAACGTGCCGCGATTGGGCCTCGACTTCAACTCCCAGCGCCGTGCGGTTCTCGACAACCACGTCGCCGAGACGTTGCGGCTGGCCGACGCGATCCGTGCCGGTACCCAGCCCCGACCCGATGTCGTGCTGTGGCCGGAGAACGCCTCCGACATCGATCCACTCGACAACTCCGACGCCGCCGAGGAGATCACGGCGGCCTCACGCGCGGTGGGCGCGCCGATCCTCGTGGGCACCCTGATCGACAACGCCGACGGGCGGCCCACCAACACCGTCCTGGTGTGGGACGGCGCGAACGGTCCGATCGGTCGCTACGACAAACACATCGTGCAGCCGTTCGGCGAGTACCTTCCGTGGCGATCGTTCTTCCGCCACTTCTCCTCCTACGCCGACAAGGCCGGCAACTTCCGGGCCGGGACCGGCAGCACCGCACTGACCGTCCCGGTCGCGGGGGCCGACGGGGCGGTGCGGGTGGGTGTGTCGACCTGTTGGGAGGTCGCCTTCGACCGGTCGGCGCGGTCCGCCGTCGACGCCGGAGCCCAGTTCCTCTACGTTCCGACCAACAACGCCACGTTCGGCCGCACGCAGATGACGTATCAGCAGCTCGCGATGTCGCAGATCCGGGCCGTCGAGCACGGGCGCGCGGTGGCTGTCGCGGCGACCAGCGGCATCAGCGCCATCGTCGCCCCCGACGGCCATGTGACCTCCCGCACCGAGTTCTTCGCCCCCGGCACGCTGGTCTCGACGATCCCGCTGCACGTGAACCGCACCCTGGCGACACGCGCCGGCGCGATCCCGCAGGCCGTGCTCGTCGCGTTGACGGTGATCGGGTTTTTGGTCGCGCTGGTCCGACGTATTAAGTTGGGCGAACATGTGCGCGCCGAGACCTCGGGCGACGAGCCGCTGACGACCGCGGCATCGACGGGGTCGAGCGGCGAGCAGACCTGAGTCGAAGGAGACCCATGGATTCGCGGACCCCGCAGGGCCACGGCCCGTCCGGCGCCCCTGATCCGTCGGGCGTCCCTGATCCGTCCCGCCCGGTCGGCCCCGACGGCGCCGGCACGCTCGTGATCATCCCGACCTACAACGAGCGGGAGAACCTGCCGCTCATCATCGGCCGGCTCCACGCGTCGCTGTCGGCGGCGCACGTCCTCGTCGTCGACGACGGCAGCCCCGACGGCACCGGTGCACTGGCCGACGATCTGGCGTCGACGGACGCCGACAACCGGATCCATGTCATGCACCGCGCGGAGAAGAGCGGCCTCGGCGGCGCCTACATCGCCGGCTTCGGATGGGGCCTCGAGCGCGACTACGCCGTGCTGGTGGAGATGGACGCCGACGGCAGCCACGCGCCGGAGCAGCTGCACCGGCTGCTCGAAGGGATCAACGCCGGTTCCGACCTCGTCATCGGGTCCCGGTACGTCGCCGGTGGATCACTGGTGAATTGGCCGAAGCGGCGCAAGCTGCTGTCGCAGGGTGCGAACACGTACTCACGGCTCGCGCTGGGCGTCCGCGTGCGTGACATCACCGCGGGGTATCGCGCCTACCGTCGCGCGGTGTTGGAGAAGATCGACATCGCGTCGGTCGATTCCCACGGCTACTGCTTCCAGATCGACCTCGCCTGGCGCACGATCCAGGCGGGTTTCACCGTCAGCGAGGTGCCGATCACGTTCACCGAGCGCCAGATCGGCGAATCGAAGATGAGCGGTGACGTGATCGGTGAGGCGTTCTTCAAGGTGTTCGAGTGGGGCATGAAGCACCGACTCGAGAAGGCGGGCATCCGCCGGTCGTGACCGACCGGCGGATGCGACCTCCCGGGGTCTAGGTGGTGACGCCGCGGCGACGCTGCTTGAGCAGGTCCATCCGCTCGGTCAGCAGCTCCTCCAGCTCGGCCTCGCTGCGACGCTCGAGCAGCATGTCCCAGTGGGTGCGCGGCGGCTTGACCTTCTTCTCGTCGGGCTCGGCGCCCTCGAGGATGGTGCCCTCCATGCCGTTCTTGCACGGCCACTTCGAGGGGATCTCGGCGTCGTCGGCGAACGGGACGTCGAACAGTTCACCGTTGTCGGTGCGGTATTGCACGATGCGGCGGGGTGCCAGGTCGTGGTCGCGGTCGGTCTCGTAGCTGACCGCGCCCAGTCGGCTACCTCGGAGTACTCGATCTGCCATGGTGTCGTCCTCTCTGCTGTGGACTCGTCGACCGGGGGATGCGGCGATCGGTGCGCGCAGCCGCCGGGACGTCGGGCCGACCGGGCTGCCGCGGATCGGCACCGGTCGCCTGCGAGCCAGAACACCGCAATGCTACCCGCCATTCCCACAGCGGTCACATGCCGCGACACCGTCGGATCGCCCGCCGACGGTGCACAGCCCGTCTGGTCACCACCGGTACGCTGCGCTGATGGATTCCGAGCGTCGGCGGCGCCCCTACGCCTGCGCGTGGTGCGGCCGCCCGGTCGTCGATTCCGAGACCGGCCGGCGCCGTAAATACTGCAAGCGGGCGTGCCGTCAGCGCGCCTACGAACAACGCGCCGCGGTCGGCGGCAGTGCGGTTCCCACCGATGCGGTGATCCTGTCGAGCACCGAGGCCACCGAACTGGTCGACCGGCTCTTCGAGCTGCGGTGCGCCGCCGAGGACGTCGCCACCGCGGTCGCCGAACGCGCGTCGCACGCCGAACTCGACGACCTCTGCCGCCGGCTGGTGGAGCAGGCCGGCGACGCCGAACGCCTGCGGTGACCGCGACCCGTCAGAGGAAACGCTGGATCTGCTTGGCCGCCTCGCCGGGGTGTCGTGCCGCCATGCCCTCGCCGACGGCCTGCAGCTTCCACCCGCCGTCGCCACGGAAGACCTTCGCCATCACGATGCCGGTGAACGGCATCCCACCGGCGAGGGTGTAGCGGGCGAGCTCGGCGCGGTTGGACTGGTCCACCAGACGACAGAACGCGTTGTCGACCTGCTCGAAGGTCTGCCCCTGGTAGGACGTCACGATGAACAGGATCTGCGTGATCTGCTGCGGGATCCGGGTGAGGTCCACGTCGATCACCTCGTCGTCGCCGTCACCCTCGCCGGTGAGGTTGTCACCGTGGTGTTTCACCGAGCCGTCCTTGCTGACCAGCTGCCCGTAGTAGGCGAGGTCGGCGAGCTGAGTGCCGGCGAACATCATGGCCGAGGCGTCGAGGTCGATGTTCGACGACCGTCCACCCCCGAACAGACCCTTCTTGGTGAGGATCGGATCCCACCCCAGGCCCATGGTGATGCGGGTGAGGGCGACCCCGCCGTCCTTCTGCAGCGACACCCGCTGGCCCTTGGTGAGGCTGACCGGTCGGTCCTTGCTGAGGCTGACCTCGCCGGTGGAGGCCGTCGGCCACGGCTGGGCTCCGGCGGGCGCCACGGCTGCGGGCGGGGCAGGAGGTGCGGGCGGGGGAGTCGCGGGGGCCGGGCGGCTGTAGGACACCGACGGGGTCGGGGCGGCCGGGGGCGGGGTCGGAGCGGCGGGCGGTGTCGCGGCTGGCGGGGTCGGGGCGTCGTCCACCGACACCCCGTGGTCGGTGACCAGAGCCGCGAAGCCCCCGGCGTACCCCTGACCGACGGCGCGGACCTTCCAGTCCGCGCCGCGGCGATACACCTCGAGCGCGATGACGATCGATTCCGACGACAGGCCGTCGATCCGGTACTCGAACGCGTCGGCACCGCCGGCGCGGACGTGGGCGACCGGCGCCGCGACGGCACCGAACGTGCCGTTCTCGAGGGTGATCACCGCGCGGATCTGGCTGATGTCGGCGGGGACGGCCGACAGGTCGAGCCGCAGCGTGCCGACACCCGACCCACTGACCAGGGTGACCCCGGGACCCGACGGCTGGTTGAAGAAGACGAAGTCGGCGTCGGTGCGGACCTTGCCCGCATCGGTGACGAGCAACGCGGACAGATCACCCGCGGTCGCGAGGTCGATCGCGATCTCGACGTCGGTGGACCCGAGCGGCCCGTTCTGTCCCTTGGTCAGCGTCGTTGCCATCAGTAGCGGTCCTGTTCGTCGAGGTCGTTGTGCGGCGCGTCCGACGTCATCGGGGTGGCGTCGGGTCGGTGCGGGTCCAGACGAGCAGCGTCTCGAGGATCTCCGCCGAGGCGGCGATCCCGGAACTGCTCGTAACGGACAACGACGGGTGGTGCCACGAGAGTTCCTGTAGCTCGCCGTGGCGTGGCCGGATCGACCGGTCGGCGGCGACGAGCATCGAGGTGTCCAGCACCCCGTCCCCGGTGGCGAACACGCGTCGTGGCCGGTCGGGCAGGTATCGCTCGCCGATGGCCTCGATGGCCGATGCCTTGGTGAGGGGGTCGGGGACGACGTAGATCTTGCGTCCCTGACGTGACACGTTCCATCCGCGGTGCTCCGCCCACACCCGCCACCGCGACACCACGTCATCGGGCATGGACGGGAGATCGACGACGGCGTAACAGAACAGTCCGTCGGCGATGCGCAGGTTCGTCAGCCACGTCGGGTCGGAGTCGGCGGCGAGATGGTCGTACACCTCGTCGACCGGCGCACACGTGGCGCTCAGACGTCTCTCGACCTCGGTGCGCCACGCCGGGTCGGCGACACCGTCGAGCAGGATCTCGCCGCCGTTGGCCGCCACCGCGTATCGCGGCCGCCGGCCGCGATCGAGGGGGAGGTCGACGCGACGGAACTGCTCGACACTGCGCGTCGTCGTCGGGACCACGACGGCGAGGGTGTCGAGCTCGGCGAGCAGCTCGACCGCCAGCGGTGACATGAACGATTGCTGTGCACCGCGATAGAGCTCGACGCACCGGAACTCCGCCATCGCGAGCGGATCGTCGGGGGCCGCCACCCCTGCCGCGGCCGCCGAGTAGATCAGGGTGCGATCGAGGTCGGTCGCGATCAGATCCGTCGCGCCGGCGGTGGTCATCGCATCTCCTTGATGAGGCCCATGCAGGCGTAGGCGAGGTCGTCGACGACCTCGATCGGAACGTCCCGGCTCTGCGCCAGGGCGAAGATGTGGCGCAGTTCCGGCGCATCGGGGTCGCGGACGAGAACCCGCCAGGGCACACGCCGCAGCAGTACCCGGGTCGTCTCCCCGACACCGGGTTTGACGAAGTTGACCGAACTGATGCCGTAGCGCTGCGCGATCTCGGCGACCGACCGCCACCCGGTCCACGTCGGTGTCCGATCCGAGCCCTGCACCGACGCGACGGCGGCGTCCACCCCCGCGGTGACGGCGGCGTAGCGTCCGGACACCTTGTCCAGCAACAGGTTCGACACATCCGAGTCGGCGAGGTCGGCGTAGAACTTCGCACCGTGGTAGTCCCGCGGACCGATCAGGTCGGCGTTGAGCACGGTGCGCGAGACGAGGCCGGACACCGTCGAGTTCAGGCACGCCGAGGCGATGAGGAAGTCCTCACGCGTGCCGAAGGTCCGCACGCAGTGGCCGGGGTCGGCGAGTACTGCGAGGTCGGGGTCGAAACGCGGACCGCCGCCGGTGGCGACGACCTCGAGCGCTGCGGCGAGCTCTTTCGCGATCGCGCCCTTGCCCGTCCATCCGTCGACGAAGACCACCGACGCCGGATCGTGGTGAGCCGCGATGTGTTCCAGGGCGACGGGATCGATCCCGCGGTCGCGGACGATCGACACGGCGTAGTGCGGGAGGTCGAGACCGTGTCGGTGTCGGGCCCAGCGGCGCATCAGGATCCCGATCGGGGTTCCGGCCCGTGCCAGCGACGCGAACACGATGTCGTGACCGCGTTCGGCCAGGACCAGCTCGGTGACGACCGCGACGGCGGTCGCGAGGGTGTCGGCGGTGTCGGCCAGCACCGTCGCGAACAGTTCGCGGTAGGCGGCATCCGGTTGGAACTCGACGGGCAGCGATTCGGCGTAGTGCGCGGTCCCGGCCTGGATCGCCTTCTCGCGCTGGGTGATGTCGGCCTCGAGTCGGCGGTCGGAGAGGTCGGTGAGCAACCAGGCCACCTCATCGGCGGCGTAGCTGCCGAACGTCGGTCCGTACAGCGGATCCGGGGTCGTCACGAGTCGCTCCGGGCTCGCGCGAGTGCGACGAAATCCGTGGCCCCGACGACGGCGACGAGCAAGGCCCGACCCCGCGCGGTGAGGGCCGCTATAAGGCCGTCGGGGGATCGCAGCTCCGCGGTGTCGGCGGGGGTGTCGACCACCAGGACCCGCTGCGTACCGGGCTCGTCGGCGGCGGCGTTGTAGAGGTGACGTCGCGGCGCGTCGGCCGACCATTGCGCCTCCGGGGCGAGGAACTCCATCCCGTGGCGCAGGGGATAACCGGGGTCGTCGAACACATGGGCCGGTGATCGGGTCGTCGTCTGCGAGCGCACATCGCACCCGCGGCGTTCCAGTTCGGCGGCGATGCGCAGGGGCAGGTACATCAGCTCCTCGTGCCCGATCACCACCACCGGGGCGTCCGCGTCGAGGTGGTCGGCGACGGCGTCGGCGGCCAGGCGCACATGCTCAGCGAACGCGGGCTCGTCGCCGACCAGGAAGCCGTGTCGGCCGCCGTCGGGCACCGACGCCGGCCAGGGGATCACGACGGTGTCGACCGAGCCCGGCGCCGTGTCCGCGCTGGGCGGCGCCTCGGGTGCGGGCAGGGCCAGGACGCGGTCGACGAGGTCGTCGGGGATCTCGGCCCGCCCACGCGCCAGGCTGACGAACGCGACGTCGACACCGAGATCGATGGCGGCCGCGGAGCATCGGGCCCGGTCCTCATCGGAGCGCATGTCGACCAGCGACGCCACCACGTAGACCCCACGGGGGACCACGGCGTGCAGCGACGCGATCGCGTCGAGAGCGGTGTCGCCGGTGGATATCTCGTCGTCGACGAGCACCAGCGGACCCGGCCCGGCGATGAGGTCCGCGTCGGTGGGAGAGATCCGGTGGTCGGTGGCGTGGGAGTGACCCTCGGTGAACGTCGCGAACACCGGTGCCCCCGGGTGCGTCCGTCGGGTGGAGTGCAGATAGGTGGCCGCCGCCATCCGGTGCGCCACGCAGTGACCGAGACCCGTTGCGGTCTCGGCGAACCCGAACACGGTGATGTCGGTATCGAGTCCTCGCCGCGACAGCTCGGCGGTCGCGAGATCGGCGAGGTCGTCGGCCGCATGCAGGATCGCCGAGGGGGCGACCGGGATGTGCTTGCCCAGCACCGTCGACACCCACAGGTGCGCCCGGCGCGGGTTGCGCCGGAGACCCGGCACGATGAGGTCGTCGACGGTGTGGCCGGCCGAGGACTCGACGTGGTGTGCTCGGAGCCCGAGATGGGTCTCGGCCCACCACCGATCGCTCACCGGTCCACCACGGCGGTCAGCAGTTCGATGACCCCCACCTCGGGGCGGGTCACCCCGAACACCGTCGCCCGGGTCAACGTCCGGATCGCCCAGTTGCGGTGCGGTCGGCGCTCGTTCATCTTGTTGCGGTACTCCGAGGGCAGCACACCACCGACGTCGGCCGCCGCGGCGCCCACGGCGTCGACCGCCTCGGCGACCGACCGGGTGGACCCGTCGACACCCACATCCACGAGATCGCGTTCGGAGATGTTGAGAACCGCGAGGGCATCGACGAACTCCTCGTGCGACACCGCGCAGACCGAGTGCACGACGTTGACGTGGGTGGGGTGGATGACCGTCTTGCCCTGTAGGCCGTTGGCGCGGTCGAGGACCAGTTCCCGCAGCAACCCGTCGAGATCCCGGCTGACCAGACGATTGCGGAAACGCACCGCGTCGATCTCGCGGAACGGCGTGTTGCGCAACAGCGGTCGGAACATGCGTTCGTGCGCGTTGTAGTACTCCCACACCGGGCCGGTGATGATGAACCCCGTGCCGTCGCGCCGACCGAGCACGTTCACGATCGACGCGATCACCGACGCGACCGGGTGGACGTCGTAGATGGTGAGGTCGGGATCGCGACGGATGCCGAACGCGCCGCTGAGGTCGGTCGCACCGATCCGCACCGCGAGGATCACCGACCGGTACGCGTCGAGCAGTTCGGCGATGGCGTGCAGCTCCTCGGATCGGGTCTCGAGGTGCAGGACCCGCGCGGTCTCGATGATCGGCATCGCCCGCAGCCGGTGCGGGCGGGTGGCGTTGGCCGCCACGATCGGGTCGAGGAACGACCGGCCGGTGTCGGCGGAGAACTTGGGCAGGACGAACCCGGCCAGCGTGTCCGTGTCGGCCGCGATCGCGTCGAGTACCTCGTCGATCTGACCGGGATGACGCACGCGGACGAAGACCATCGGCACCGACGGTCGCGCCGACAACGCGTCGAGCGTCGACACGATCGCGGCGACACCGGACTGCACGTCCTCGTCGGGGACGGCGTCCTCGAGATCGATCACCACCGACACCGAACCGGCGGTACCGGCCCGCACGATGAGATCGGCGAGGTTGTCGCGCACCGCGGGGATGTACAGCGTCGCCCCCAGGGCGGTGGACACGAGGTCGACGTCGCCGTCGATCGCGACCGCGCGCGGGCGCCGGTGGAACAGGCGCTCACACTCCGACACCGACAGCATCGGGAAATGGGTGACGCTGCGGTGACCGGTCGCGTTCACCGGCGCGCCTCGCCCTTCATCTTCGCCACCGTCTCGGCGACGAATTCCGACACCGAGGTCAGTTCCTGCACGTACCCCCAGTAGTCGGGGTGGGTGCCGACCAGCGCAGCGGTGGCCCGTTCGACACGCGCCGCGGTGGCATCGAGCACCGAACCCCAGCGCGGGACCAGGCGGCGGTCGACCGCGAGGAGCTGTGCGTCGCGGATGGCGAACCGGACCTCGCCCTCGAGGCGGCGCGGATCGGCCCGCACGTCGCGCAGCAGCGCCAGGCGGTCGGTGACGCCGTCGACGAACCCCTCGGCGTCGGCGAGGCGACTGCGGGCCGAGGCGACGCGCTCGGCGGCGGCATCGGGGTCGCCCGCGAGGAGTTCGGTCGCGGCGTCGACGAAGTGATCAGCCGATCGGAGCGCCTCGTCACCGCGACGGTCGTCACCGACCAGATCCTCCGAACAGGCCGACGAGAACTCCCGGAGCAGAGCCGAATACGCCTGGGGGAGTCGTTGCGCGCGGGTCGCGACCGCCGACCGGCGGGTCCGCACCGAGGCCAGGGCCCTGCGCACCTCCTCGGCGCGGCCGGGCGCACCCGCGACGGCCGCCCGCAGACCCTCGACCGCGGAGACGAGATCAGCCGTGGCGGTGTGGATGGCCGATGGTTCGCCGGCTGCGCGTGCGCGGTCGAAGGTGTCGCGTGCGCCGGCGTGCTCGACCAGGGCGACCCGGATCGACGAGTAGTCCCGCAGATGCGGGTCGAGCGCCCCGACCGCGTCGACCGCGGCGTCCGACGCCCGCGCGGCCGCCCCCGCCTCGTCGGGGACGGCGGCGCGCACGGCCCGGGCGTTCTCGATCGCGGTCGAGTGCGCGGTGTAGAAGCGGTCGAGATCGGCGATGGCCTTCTGCAGGGCCTCGGAGCACTGGCGGTATTCGGTCTCCGACACCAGGCCCGCCCCGGCGGCGGAGAGTTCGGTCGACTGACCGCTGAGCCGCAGGTACCAGTCGATCGAGGCGTAGACCGATGCGCGCACCGGTTCGAACTCGCGGGTCAGGGAGCGGTCGGTCGCGAGGTCGGCGGCGGCGTCGACACCCTCGGCGATGATGGACAGTCGCTGGTCGAGCGCGAGGAAATCGCGGACCATGGCCTCACGGGGTCCGTCGAGTGGCCCGGGGGCCGCCGATCGCGGCGTGGGGGTGCCGCCCGCACGCGGCGCGCGTCGAAACCAGCCACTGACCACGAGCGCGATCGTACTGGCCCGACGCGTGTCGACACGTCCCGCCGTACGCGAGCGGCGCTCGGGAACGCGACGCGCATGCCGTCCGTTGCCCCCGTGGATCCCTCGCACGGTTTGTCGGATCTCACGTACGGTTACCCACAGAATGACCACTGAAGAAAGGGACTGACATGGGCGTCAGCTTGAGCAAGGGCGGCAACGTTTCTCTCACCAAGGAGGCACCGAACCTCACGGCGGTGTCGGTGGGTCTCGGTTGGGACATCCGCACCACCACCGGAACCGATTTCGACCTCGACGCCAGCGCCATCGCCGCCGGCACCGACAAGAAGGCGTTGTCGGACAAGCACTTCGTCTTCTTCAACAACCTGACCTCCCCGGACGGTTCCATCGAGCACCTCGGCGACAACCTGACCGGCGAGGGCGAGGGCGACGACGAGGTCATCAAGGTGAACCTCGCGGCCGTCCCGCCGGAGGTCGACTCCATCGTCTTCCCCGTCTCGATCTACGACGCCGACTCGCGTTCGCAGTCGTTCGGTCAGGTCCGCAACGCCTTCATCCGCGTGGTCGACCAGTCCAACAGCAAGGAACTCGCCCGCTACGACCTCTCGGAGGACGCCTCCACCGAGACGGCCATGGTCTTCGGTGAGCTCTACCGCTCGGGATCGGAGTGGAAGTTCCGCGCGGTCGGCCAGGGGTATGCCTCGGGACTCGCCGGGATCGCACGCGACTACGGTGTGAACGTCTGACGCGCTAGCCCTCTCCGAAAGGCTTCCCCTCGTGGTTGTTCGCACCTTCGGGATCTCGATCCTGGTGACCATCGCCTCACTGGTGGTGGCGTTCATCTACGGCAGCTGGGAAGCGGTGGCGCTGTGCGCCATCCTCGGTGTGCTGGAGGTGTCGCTCTCCTTCGACAACGCGGTCATCAACGCGACCGTGCTCGAGAAGATGAGCGAGTTCTGGCAGAAGATGTTCCTCACGGTCGGCATCATCATCGCCGTCTTCGGGATGCGGCTCCTGTTCCCGCTCGTGATCGTCTGGGTCACGGCGGGACTGGATCCGGTCCGGGCGTTCGATCTGGCCATGAACCCGCCCGCGGGCGGGGCCGAGAACTTCGCCGACGGCAGCCCGAGCTACGAGAAGATCCTCACCGACGCCCACCCACAGATCGCCGCGTTCGGCGGGATGTTCCTGTTCATGCTGTTCCTGAACTTCATCCTCGCCGAGCGCGACACCAAGTGGTTGGCATGGTTCGAGAAGCCACTGGCGGCGATCGGCAAGCTCGACCAGCTCTCGGTGATCATCGCCGGTGGCAGCCTGACCCTGGTCGCGGAGTTCCTCGCCGACGACCAGCATCGCGCGACGATCATGATCGCCGGCGTGCTGGGCATGATCACCTACATCGCCGTCGACGGTCTGGGCTCGCTGTTCCACACCGAGCAACTCGAGGAAGACCACGAACGCGATGTCGCGTCGCGGGCCGCGGGTGGGCCGTCGACCCTGGTGAAGGCGACCGGTAAGGCCGCGTTCTTCCTGTTCCTCTACCTCGAGGTGCTCGACGCGTCGTTCTCCTTCGACGGCGTCATCGGCGCGTTCGCCATCACCGCCGACCCGATCATCATCGCCCTGGGCCTCGGCTTCATCGGCGCGATGTTCGTCCGCTCGATCACCGTGTTCCTGGTGCGGCAGGGCACGCTCGCCGAGTACCGGTACCTCGAACACGGCGCACACTGGGCGATCGGCGCCCTGTCGGTGATCCTGTTCATCTCGATCGAGTACCACATCAACGAGATCATCACCGGCCTCGTCGGCGTCGCGTTCATCGGTGCGGCCTTCATCAGCAGCGTCATCGCCAACCGACGCGAGGCGGGCGACGACACGACACCGCCGACAGCCGGTTCCCCGACCGGCGAGATGGCCACCGTCACCGAGTGATTCGTTCGCCGCTGCATCGTCGAGGAGACCTCGTCGACCGGCGGGTACTGTGCTCTCGGGCCTCGGCGACGGGGACCGGTTTCGCGAGCGGCCGAGCAGACGGGCAGGGATGGACATGGATCTGTTGAAGTGGAGTCGGCGGCCCGCCGCAGACGTCTCCGCGACCGCGCCCCAGGTGAACGTGATCCGCGGGCTCGTCGCCCGGGCCACCACCCCGCTGCTGCCCGACGACTACCTGCATCTGCTCAACCCGCTGTGGTCGGCGCGGGAGTTGCGCGGTCGCATCGTGGCCGTGACCCGCGAGACCACCGACACCGCGACCGTCGAGATCGAGACCGGGTGGGGTTTCTCGCACAACTACCAACCCGGGCAGTACGTCGGCATCGGTCTCCAGATCGAGGGCCGCTGGCATTGGCGGTCGTATTCGCTGACCTCCATCGGGGCGACGCGCAAGAAGCGCATCACCATCACCGTGAAGGCCAACCCCGACGGCTTCCTCTCGACGCACCTGGTGGACGGCGTCGCGCCGGGGACGGTCATCCGGCTCGCCGCCCCCAAGGGGGACTTCACGCTGCCGCACCCCGCGCCGCCGTCGATCCTCTTCATCACCGCGGGCAGCGGGATCACCCCGGTCATCTCCATGCTGCGCGGGCTGCGGTCCCGCGGCGAGACCCCCGACATCGTGCACGTGCACTCGGCGCCGACCCGCGAGGACGTCATCTTCCTCGCCGAACTCGAAGAGCTCGCCGCCGCCGGTGTCGGCTACACCCTCGACCTGCAACTGACCCGCACCATGGGCAAGGTCGATCTCGGACGGCTCGGTGATCGCGTCGCCGACTGGCAGACGCGATCGACCTGGGCGTGCGGTCCCATCGCGATGCTCGACGACGTCGAACGCACCTGGGGCGCCGCCGGACTCGGAGACAACCTGCACGTCGAGCGTTTCGCCATCGCCCGCACCGACAAGGGCGGCGAAGGCGGCACGGTCACGTTCACGCGATCGGGCCGGTCGCTGGAGATCGACGGCGCGACAACGCTGCTCGAAGCGGGGGAGAGCCAGGGTGTGCAGATGCCGTTCGGATGCCGGATGGGTATCTGCCAGAGCTGCGTGGTGCAGCTGACCGGGGGTTACACCCGGGACCTGCGCAACGGGACCGAGAGTCGTGAGGGCGACCGTATCCAGACCTGCATCAGCACCGTCTCGGGCGAGTGCACCATCGACCTGTGACCCCCCGAGACAAGCGCAGCCCCGGACGGTCGGTCGTCGACGCGCTGCAGTCGGCGCGTCGGTGGGCATCGCGGGTCAATCGCACCGACTCGGTGGTGCGCGCCGCGCGCACCGCGCGACAGGTCGCGCCCGGCGACCTCCCGATCCTCGAGGTGTCGAGCAACCCGACGCGTCGCAGTGACCGCATCGCGCGGCTCATCGGCGAGGCCGGGGCCGAGGAGCCCAGCGCGCTGCGGGAACTCGGTCTCACGGCGGTGCAACTCTGGCAGGCGATCGGTGCGCGGCGCGCACCCACCGAGGCGCCCAGCGAGTTCGTCACCATCCTGTTCACCGACCTCGTCGGCTTCTCCACCTGGGCGCTGGCCGCCGGCGACGACAGGGTCCTCACGCTCCTCCGCCAGGTCAACGCGGCGACCGACGATGTGGTCACGCGGCGCAACGGACGCGTGGTGAAGTCGCTCGGCGACGGCACGATGGCGGTGTTCGTCGACGGCGCGGACGCCATCGAGGCGGCTCACGAGGCGTGCATGGCCGTCAGCGCGATCACCGTCGACGGATATCGCCCGGCTCTGCGCGCCGGGCTGCACACCGGCAAGCCCCGCAGGGAGGGCGACGACTACCTCGGGGTCGACGTCAACATCGCAGCCCGGGTCGCCGACGCCGCAGCCGGGGGAGAGGTGTTGGCCACCAGCTCCACCCTCGAGGCGACGCGTGCGGACAAATACATCACTCGCCGCAGACGTTTTCGCGCCAAGGGCGCGCCCCGCGACCTGATCGTCTACGCGGTCGTGCCGAAATACGAGTGACGGCAGCCTGTTTCCGATCGCATGGTCATCCGAGGACGCCACTCCGGTCGGCACTGGAGTAGGTGTAGATCGTCGTCGCGGCGCTGATCACCGTGGCGACGAGGAGCATCTGCGGGTTGGTGATGATGAGGCTGATGATGCCGCCGGCGACGGCGCCGACGAAGAACGAGGCGTAGAGCAGGAAATAGCCGAGCCACGCGGTGATCGGGCCGCCGCTGATGTGGCGTTCGATTCCCTGCCCCATCTTCACCAGCGTCCCGGTGACGTAGCTCAGCGGGATCGACACCTCACCGTTCTTGCAGAACGAGGTGTTGAGGGCGCCGATGCCGAACGCGACGAAGATGATGGGGACGAAATTCAGTTGTGGCGCATCCCATCCCGCCATGAACAGGTCGACCACCGTCGCGATCGCGAGTGCACCGGTCGTGAGCACCGTGGCACCGTGCGGGTGGTTGACCCAGAAGTGCCTGCGGCACAACGACGCAACGACGACGCCCGAGACGAATGACAGCGTCAGCAGCAGGGCTGCGGTCGCCATCCAGGGCCGGCCCTGGAGGAATCCGAGCGCACCGCGCTCGGCGTTGCCGGTCATGAAGGTGACGAAATACCCTCCGGTCTGGGTGAATGCGGCTGCGCCCACCAGTCCGGCGAGACCGGCGAGCACCCACGAGAGTCGCGATTCCTTGTCGGCGATCGTGTCCATGTTGCGAGGTTAGCGGCGTTCTCTGAGACCTTCCTGTGACCACCGCGCCGCTTTGTGCGACGTCACGAAACCGGCGGGATGAATTGTGTACATGTTGTGCCGCCGGTCATCTCGGCGTAACACGACGGCGTCGCACCCCGGGGACACTGCGGGTCATGCGCATCGTGCAGGTCGCGAACTTCTACGGTCCGCGCTCCGGCGGTCTCCGGACCGCTGTCGACCAATTGGGACGTGGGTACACCGATCACGGCCACTGCGTCACGGTGATCGTCCCGGGTCGTGCGGCATCGGAGGAGGTCCTCGCCTCGGGCGTCGCGCGCATCACCGTGCCCGCCATCAGGATCCCGGGCACCGGCGGCTATCGGGTGGCCGATCCGCGACGGGTGACCGACCTCCTCGTCGGACTCGCACCGGACGCGCTGGAGGTCTCGGATCGGCTGACACTGCGCGGCCTCGGCCCGTGGGCGCGCCGTCGCGGGATCGCGTCGGTGATGATCAGCCACGAACGCCTCGACCGTCTCCTCGGTCAGGTGATGCCCGCACGCTGGGCTCGCGCCGCGGCCGACATCGCCAACGCGCGCACCGCGGCGGGATACGACGCGGTGGTGTGCACCACCGCCTTCGCCCGCGCCGAGTTCGATCGGATCGGCGCGACGAACGTCCACCGCGTGCCCCTCGGGGTCGATCTCGACCTGTTCCACCCCCGCCGGCGCAACACCGCCACCGTCGACGCCTGGCGGGGCAGGTCCTCGCACCTACTCGTGCACTGCGGGCGTCTCTCGGTCGAGAAGCACGTCGAACGCAGCATCGACACCTGCGCCGGGTTGCTCGCCGCCGGCGTCGACGCACGATTGGTGATCGCGGGAGACGGTCCGCGCCGGGCCTCGTTGACGCGCCGCGCCGCCGGCCTCCCGGTCGAGTTCACCGGCTTCCTCGACAACCGGACCCGGGTCGCCGAGCTGCTCGCCGCCGCCGACGTCGCACTGGCTCCCGGACCACACGAGACCTTCTGCCTGTCCGCGCTGGAGTCACTCGCCGCGGGGACACCGGTCGTCGCCTCACGCACCTCGGCGGTCGCCGAGATGGTGACCGACCGCTGCGGCGCGATCGCCGGCAACACCACCGGCGAGTTCGCCGACGGGGTGCGGTCGGTGTTCGCACTGTCGTCGGGTGGACGGGTCAGCGCGCGTCTCCGTGCCGAGGACTACGGCTGGCCGTCGGCGGTGCGGGGCATGCTCGACGTGCTCGACCCCCGGTCGTGACCGGGGGTCGAGGGGCGGATCGGCGGCCGAGGGTTACTTGGCCAGCGTGAACTGCATGACGTCGATGTAGCCGTTGCGGAAGTAGTCGGCGCACCCGGTCAGGTAGTGGATGTAGGTGTTGTACACATCCTCCGAGGCGATGCGGATCGCGTCCTCGCGACGCTTCTCCAGCGCGGCCGCCCAGATGTCGAGCGTGCGGGCGTAGTGCTGCTGCAACGGCTGGATCTTCTCGACCGTGAATCCCGCCGCGGTCGACTCGCGCTCGACGTCGTGGGGCTCGGGGAGCTGCCCGCCCGGGAAGATCTCGTTGGCGATGAATCGCGCGAACTGCAGCACCTCGCGGGTGATGGGCAGCCCCTTCTCGCGGATCACGTGGCGGTTGAACGCGACGATGGTGTGCAGCAGCATGCGACCGTCGGCGGGCAGCAGGTTGTAGGTCTTCTCGAAGAACTGGGGGTAGCGCTCGGCGCGGAAGTGCTCGAAGGCGCCGATGCTCACGATGCGGTCGACGGGCTGGTCGAACTCCTCCCAGCCCTGCAGACGCACCTCGGCGGTCCGTCCCTCGGGTGTGGCCTCGGCCAGGGAGGCGTTCACGAGCTCGTACTGGTTCTTGCTCAGTGTGAGTCCGATGACGTTGACGTCGTAGGTCTCCATCGCGCGCTTGATGGTGGTGCCCCAGCCGCAACCGACGTCGAGCAACGTCATCCCCGGCTCGAGCCCCAGCTTGCCGAGGGAGAGGTCGATCTTCGCGTACTGCGCCTGCTCGAGGGTGTAGTCGTCCTCTTCGAAGTAGGCGCAGCTGTACATCCGCGACGGGTCGAGGAACAGGTCGAAGAAATCGTTGGAGAGGTCGTAGTGCGCCTGCACATCCTCGTAGAACGGGTCCAGCTCGGTCATGGGTGCCATCTTCCTTCCGTGGTGTTCCCCCTGATCCACCGATGCGGAGGATCGTGGCTCGTACGGGCACCTCGGCCGTGGGCTGGGCCGATGTGGTCCGCAGAGCATCGTCGCCGGTCACCTTACCGGTGCGCCAGATCACACCCACGCCGCGGCAGGTGGGGCGGTGGGGCGACCACGGACCGCGTTCACCGGTAGCGTCGGCCGGAAGGCGGCGGTACGCGTCGCCGCACCCCGATGCGAAGGACACCCACTGTGGCAAGTGTGACCGTGACGGTCGATTCCGACCTGTCCCCGGCCGACGCCTGGGCACTCGCATCGGACCTGGGTCGTTTCGATGAATGGCTGACGATCTTCGGTGGGTGGCGGTCGGAGGTGCCCAGCCGGATCGAGAAGGGCGCCTCGGTGAAGTCGCTCATCAAGGTGAAGGGCTTCCGCAACGTCATCAGCTGGACGGTCACGACCTACGACGAGCCCGAACGGATCGGACTGCAGGGCACCGGTCGGGGCGGGGTGAAGATCGACCTGTCGATGACGGTCGCCTCGGTCGACTCCGGTTCCCGTTTCGACCTCACCGCGACCCTCAGTGGTGGCCTCCTCAGCGGTCCTGTCGGTTCGCTGGTCGCACGCGTCATCGAGTCCGACGTCCGGCGGTCGGTGGACAACCTCGCCGCCCTGGGCTCATGACCACCCTGTCGACCGTCACCATCAACGGTGAGCCCGCCGCCTACCGGGACGTCGGTCGCGGCGAGGTCATCCTGCTGATCCACGGGATGGCCGGGAGCTCGGCCACCTGGCGCGACGTGATCCCGGAGCTCGCGCGGCATCATCGCGTCCTGGCCCCCGACCTGCCCGGTCACGGGGCGTCGGGCAAGCCGCGAGGTGACTACTCGCTGGGCTCGTTCGCGGCCTGGCTGCGCGACCTGCTCGACGAACTCGACATCGACCGCGTGACCGTCGTCGGCCAGTCGCTCGGCGGCGGCGTCGCGATGCAGTTCAGCTACCAGCACCCCGAGTACTGCCAACGACTCGCGCTGATCAGCAGCGGGGGCCTCGGGCCCGACGTCAGCTGGACCCTGCGGCTGCTCGCCGCCCCGGGCGCAGAGCTGCTGATGCCCGTCATCGCCGCGGCGCCGGTGATCACCGCCGGCAACAAGGTGGCGTCGTGGTTGGGGGACCGCGGCCTGCGTGCCCCCCGAGCGAACGAGATGTGGCGCGCACACCGGTCCCTCGGTGACCGGGAGACCCGCGCGGCGTTCCTGCGCACCCTGCGCGCGGTCGTCGACCACCGCGGACAGGCGGTCAGCGCGATGGGCAAACTGCATCTCAACGAGGGGATGCCCACCCTGCTCATCTGGGGTGACGACGACGCGGTCATCCCCGTGGCGCACGCCCATGCGGCGCACGAGGCGATGCCGGCGAGCCGGCTCGAGATCCTCCCCGGCGTCGGTCACTTCCCGCAGGTCGAGGACCCCGATGCGGTCGCACGTCTTCTCCTGGAGTTCCAGCGACAGCCTGCCCGCACGCGGCGCCCGGTCGCGCCCGGTCACCGATCGGGTTAGCCGGGACGGTCGGATCCCGTCGCGCGGGCCGACTACCGTCGAGACATGGGTCTGCTCACTCCGCTCGCCGTCCGCATCGGCGCCATCCCCTGGATGCCGAAAGCACTGCCGCTGATCGAGAAGACCGACAGTCGCCTGCAACGTGTCACGGGCGGGCGGGTCAGCCTGCTCGACATCGCGGGACTCCCCAACCTCATGCTGCGGGTCCCGGGCCGCAAGAGCGGCGTCCTGCGATCGACCCCGTTGCTGTGCGCACCGCGCAGCAACGGTGAATGGCTGATCGCCGGCTCGTATTTCGGCAACCCCAAGACCCCGACATGGGTGTACAACCTGCGCGCCACCGATTCCGCCGAGATCGTCGTCGACGGCACCCCGATCGAGGTGTCGTGGCGTGAGGCGGGTGACGACCGGCCCGCGCTGTGGGCCGAACTCCTCGACGTGTGGCCCAATTTCCGTCTCTACGAACAACGCACCGACCGGACCATCCCGGTCTTCGTCCTCACCCGACGCTGAGCAGGCCGGTCGAGCGCTGCTCGGCACCCACCACCGCGCGTGGGGCATAGTGGAGCCATGCCCGACTCCACCTCAGGGGCCGACACCCCCACGGTCTTCGTCTTGTTCGGTGCCACCGGCGATCTCGCCAAACGGATGGTGCTGCCCGCCTTCTACGAACTCGCCCAACGCGAGCTGCTGCCGACGCGGTGGAAGCTCATCGGCAACGGTCGCGGCGAGCGCACCGACGACGAGTTCCGGCAACACGTCGCCGACGCGCTGACCGAGTTCGGCGACGGGACCGACGACCACTGGGACGCGTTCGCGAAGAATCTCCGTTTCGCCGGTGGGGGATTCACGGTCGACGATCCCGGACAGCTCCCCGACGTCATCGACGAGATCCGCAACGGTGGCGACGACGGGGCAGGGGACTTCAGCGGCGACGACGTCCAACTCGTGCACTACATCGCCCTGCCGCCGGCCACGTTCACCGATTACACGAAGGCGCTCGGCGAGCACGGACTCGACGAGGGTGCCCGGGTGGTCTACGAGAAGCCCTTCGGCACCTCACAGAAGTCGTTCGAGGAGCTCGACGTCGCGGTACACGAGGTGTTCGACGAGAAGCAGGTCTATCGGATCGACCACTTCCTCGGCAAGGAGAGCACCCAGAACCTGCACATCATCCGGTTCGCCAACGGCATGTTCGCCGGCCTGTGGAACCGGGAACACGTCGAGCAGGTGCAGATCGACATCCCCGAGACCCTCGACATCGACGACCGTGCCGAGTTCTACGACGCCACCGGTGCGGTGCTGGACATGCTCGTCACCCACCTGTTCCAGGTGGCGGCCGAGGTGGCCATGGAGCCGCCGCTGAGCCTGCGCGCCGACGACCTGCAGACCGCGCGGGAGTCGGTGATCGCGGCGTTCCGCCCCATCGACACCGACGAGGTGGTGCTCGGTCAGTATGAGGGCTACCGGGACACCGAGGGCATCGCCGACGACTCCGACACCGACACCTATGTCGCTGCACGGATGTGGGTCGACACCGACCGGTGGCGCGACGTCCCGTTCGTGTTGCGGACCGGGAAGATGCTGGGCGTCTCCGCGCAACGCGTGACGCTGGTCTTCCGTCGACCCGAGGACGGCCCGGTCACCCATCTGCCCGCCGACGGCGCGGCGCTGACCTTCGATCTGTCCGGTGACGGCGAGATCGACATCACGCTGACGGTGAAGACACCCGGCCCCGGTGAGGAACTCTCGGTGGCGCACATGGAATTGCCGCTGAGCTCCATCGAGACCAACGGCGGTGGCCTGTCACCGTATTCACGTCTGCTCTTCGACGTGCTCGACGGCGATCGTTCGCTGTTCACCCGTCCCGACGGACTGGCCCACGTGTGGGAGGTCGCGGCACCGTTGCTCGACAACCCGCCGGCGATCGCGTCCTACGCACCCGGCTCGATGGGCCCGCACGCCGCCGACGCCCTGGCCGACCCGGTGGGCTGGTTCGTCAGCGGCCGCTGACCCAGTCGTACGGCAGGAACTTCCCGTCGAAGGTGATCACCACACGGTCGCCGGAGTCATGCGGCACCTTGTCGATGTCGAGGCTGAAGTTGATGGCGCTCATGATGCCGTCGCCGAACTTCTCGTGGATCAGCTCCTTGAGCGCAGGACCGTAGACGGCCAACGCCTCGTAGAGCCGGTAGATGGTCGGATCGCTCACCGCGACATCACGACCGGTCCCTCGAACCGGCACCGCACCCAGCAGTGCGACCACATCGGTGGGCAGGCCCAGCTTCTCCACGAGGATCTCCGCCTCCGGGCGGGGGATGGGGTGCTGCCCCAACAATGCCGCGGTCGTCCACACGACGGGGCGGTCGACCGCGTCGGCGAGGTCCTGCCACGTCACCCCCGCCTCGATGCGGCGCGCGACGATGAGTTCGGTCAGTTCGCTTCTGTTCACCTCCACAGCATCTCCGACCGGACGGCCGGGCGCCCGTCGAGCGCGGCGCAGAAGGTGGGCGGACACCTGCTGTGTCGACGGTTAGGCTCGCCGCATGGACCGCGGCGTGTTCCTCGACCCGAACATCGGGCGTACACCGGATGTGGGCCACTTCCGCGGCCGGCCGGGCTTCGAGCGGTTCGCCGCCGCCTACCTCGACGGCATGGGTCTGCTCCCGTCTCCTGACGAGGTCGCCAGTGCCCACACCTCTTTCGGACGGGTCCGGGCCTACCGCTGGGGCACCCGAGGCGGCACACCCCTGGTCCTCCTCGCCGGCCGCCAGGCCTCGACTCCGTTGTGGCGCTCGAACATCCAGACCCTGGTGGGAGATCGAGACGTATGGTCCCTCGATTCGATCGGGGAGCCGGGCGCCAGCACCCAGACCGCGCCGATCCGCGACAACGACGACGCGGTGAGGTGGATCGACGAGGCACTGGCCGCCCTCGATCTCGAGCACGTTCACCTGCTCGGCGTCAGCGTCGGAGGGTGGCTGGTCGGGCAGTGCGTCATGCGCCGGCCCGAACGCGTCGCATCGGCGGTTCTCCTGGATCCGGCGAACACGTTCGCGCCGTTGACCGCGAAGATGATCGCGGTGTCGATGGGCAGCGTCATCCCCGGCCTCCCGGATTCCCTACGCCACCGGCTTCTCGCGATGACCGCCGGCGGCGCGACCGTCTCGGACGCGGTCCCCGAGGGGCGTCTCATCGCCTCGGGAATGCGCGACTTCCGTCAGTCGATGCCGCAGCCTGCGCGACCGTCCGTTGCGGAACTGCGGGCGATCACCACACCTGTCCTGGCGATCATCGCGGGCGAGAGCATCGTCCACGACCCGCAGCGCGCCGCACGGACCGCGCGAGAGGTGCCCGGCGCCGAGGTCGAGGTGTGGGCCGGTGCGTCCCATGCGATCAACGGCGAGCGTCCCGAGGAGATCGCCGAGCGCGTCGACCGGTTCATCGCCGATCTCAACCCGTGACGGCACAATCGGTCTCACCGCGCGAGAGCACCGCCGGTGGCACCCCGACTCACACCTGTTTCACGAAGCAGCGGGCCTGTGTCAGACGGTCGGTGTCGTAGCCGTCCCATTTCGCAGGCGGTACGTCCTGTGGGCCGACCTCGTCGAAACCGCGCCGCAGGAAGAACTGCGCCGCATCGGCGCTGACCGTCACCGCGAACAGGGTCGTGATACCTCGGTCACGACATCGCGCCGACAATCCGTCGACGAGCAGACCCCCGGCACCGAGCCCGGAGAACTCCGCCACGGTGATCAGACCCGACACCTCGCCGAATCCTGTTCCGGCGTACCGGTCCACCTCGAGCCCCACGACGCCCGCGAGGTGGCCGGTGCGCAGCACCCGCGCGCCCAGCCCGCCGACCGCCAGACGCGCGACCTCCAGCCGGCTCCGCTGCTTGAGCACACCCTCCCGCACACCCTGCTCCACGAGGGCCTCGATCGCGGGGAAGTCGTCGACCTGTAGCGACGCGAGATGCAGGTATCGACCCTGCGTGAGCACGGTTCCACGGCCCTCGAAGGTGAGCAGCTCGAACTCGAGATCCTCCGCGCGACAGAGGTTCACGCTGTAGGCGCCACCGGCGAGCGCCTCGTGCGCGGCGGGTACGAAGTCGTCGAGCCCGCGCCCGGCGAGGTGCGCGACGAGTAGGTCGCGGTGCGCGTCGATGTCGGCGAAGCTCCTACACGGCGTGCCCCAGCCGCCACCGGCATCGGTGAGCACCATCTTCGAGGCCCGGACGCTCGCGGACACCGATCCGGCGGTGCGTGCGACCTCTGATGCCTCCGCGCCGATCACGACGCGATGCGAGTCCGCGATCGCGAGCCACAGGCGGGCGACCGTCCTGTCGTCCCATGTGGCCGACCGTTCCACGGCCAGAGCGTCGATTGCCTCGGTCACCTCCGCCACCCGATCGACCGGGACGACGAAGACGAACCGCGTGTCACCCGAGGCGAACTCACCGACGGTTCGTCGGATCGCGGTCCGGGCGGTGGAGGTCACGGCGCTGAGGGCGACCACGATCGTGACCCCGCGGAACTCCTCGATGAAGAAGTCGCGCTCGACCACCGGCACCCCGCCGGCTGTCAGCTCGACGGATTGCCCGGGTGACGCCGCGCGCCTCGGCGACGACTCGGCCTGATCCATCGGCGAATGCTGCTCGGTCATGATGTGTCCAGTCTGGACTGTTCTCGGTGGGTGCGCTCGGTTCCACCGACCCGTCGACAGCGGTCGACCGGCGCGTCACACGCCGAGTTCGCGGTCCAGATTGTAGGCGGCGCTGATCAGGGCGAGGTGGGTGAACGCCTGGGGGAAGTTGCCGAGTTGTTCGCCGGTGAGGCCCACCTGCTCGGCGTAGAGGCCGAGATGGTTGGCGTGGGTGAACATCTTCTCCATCGCCAGGCGGGCGTCGGCCCGCCGACCGACCCGAGTGAGCGCCTCGACGTACCAGAACGAACAGAGCGAGAAGGTGCCCTCGGTACCGCTGAGGCCGTCGTCATGATCGCTCGCGTCATAACGGAACACCAGCGAGTCGCTCACCAACTGGCCCTCGATGGCCTCCAGTGTGGCCAGGAATCGTGGATCGGTGGGGGAGAGCAGCTTCACGGCCGGGATCAGCAACAGCGACGCGTCGAGTCGGTCGGACTCGAAGGTCTGCGTGAACGACTGACGAGACTCGTTCCACCCCTTGGTCATGATCTGATCGAAGATCTCGTCGCGGGTCCGCATCCACGTCGCGACATCACCGGGCAGTCCGCGCTGTCGGCTCATCCGGATCATGCGCTCGAACGCGACCCAACACATCAGTCGCGAGTAGACGAAGTTCTGCGACTCCGACCGCACCTCCCAGATGCTCTCGTCGGACTGGTCCCAGTTGTCCACGAGCCAGGACATCACCCCGCACAACTCGTTCCACGAGTTCCACGAGATACCCGGCCCGTACTTGTTGAACAGGTACACCGAGTCGATCAGTTCGCCGTAGATGTCGAGTTGCATCTGGTTGGTCGCGCCGTTGCCGACGTTCACCGGCGTCGACCCGCGGTAGCCCTCCCAGTGCTCGAGCGGCTTCTCGTCCGGGGGCGCCTCACCGTCGATCGTGTACATCAGACGCAGAGGGCGGCCGTCGGCGCCGCCGCCGTCGCTGAACCGCCGCGTCAGCCAGCCCATGAACGCCGCCGCCTCGTCGTTGAATCCGAGTCGCAGCAGGCCGTAGAGCGAGAACGCCGCGTCCCGGATCCACACGTATCGGTAGTCCCAGTTGCGTTCGCCGCCGATCTCCTCGGGCAGCGCGGTGGTGACCGACGCGACGATCGCACCGGTCGGCTCATGCGTCATGAGCTTCAGCGCGAGCGCGGAGCGGTGCACCATCTCGCGCCAGCGACCGGTGTAGTTCGACTGCGCCAACCACGACTGCCAGAACCGCACCGTCGCGTGGATGATGTGCTCCGACGCCTCGGAATCGCGTTCGTCGTCCGGGATCTCGTCGGCACCGAGGCTGAAGGTGGCGGCCTCGCCGACACCGAGCTGCATGCGCGAGGTCACGACGCCACCGTCGACCTCGAGCGGCACGTCGGCCGCGAGGTACAACGTCAGGTCGCCACCGGTGAGCGTGACGTGGGTGTCGTCGACGGCTGTGGCCGTGTGCTCGGCGCGTCCGTAGTCGAAGGCGGGATCGAGGCGCATCGACATGGTGACGCGCCCGCGGACGCATTCGATGCGGCGCACGATCCGGGTCCGGTGATCGGGGTCCCGGGGCTTGGCCAGCGGCATCAGGTCCTGCACCTCGGCGACGCCGTCCTCGCTCATGAACCGCGTCACGAGGACGTTGGAGTCGGGGAGATAGAACTGCTTCGTCGACACGAGTCCGTCGACCATCGACATGTCCCAGGATCCGCCCTTCGACGAGTCGAGGAGCGAGCCGAACACACTCGGCGAGTCGAAGCGCGGGCAGCAGAACCAGTCGATACGACCGTCGATGCCGACCAGTGCGGCGGTGCGCAGATCACCGATGACACCGTGATCGGCGATGGGGAGGTAGCCGTCGACCGAGTCGTCGGTCGTGGGCCTGGTGGCGTCGTTGCGGGTCACACTCCCCATAGTGGCAGTAGGGCGCAGATCAGCCGGTCACAGACCCGACCGACGACGCGAGTCGATCACGCCGGTGTCGAAACCTGCGAGGTGCAGCCCGCCGTGGAAGCGCGCGTGCTCGATCTTGATGCAGCGGTCCATCACCACGCGCAGCCCCGCCTCCTCCGCCCGGTGCGCGACGTCCTCGTGCCACAGACCCAACTGCAACCACAGGGTGCGCGCACCCACGGCGATGGCCTCCTCGGCCACCTGGGGCAGATCGTCGTGTTTGCGGAACACGTCCACGAGGTCGGGGGTACCGGGGAGATCGGCGAGCGTCGGGTACACGGTGGTGCCCTCGATGTCGTCGATCGTGGGGTTGACCAACCAGATGGTGTAGTCCGAGGTCGACGACAGGTACTTGTTCACGAAGTAGCTGGCGCGTGCGGGGTTCTTCGAGGCACCGACGATGGCGATCGTCCGTGTCTCGGTGAGGATGGTCCGGCGTTGTGCGGCCGTGGGGCCCACCCAGGTCCTGGTGTCAGACATCGGAGTTCGCCTCCTCCGCGGTGGCCGTCGCCGCGGCCAGCGCCTGGTCGAGATCCCAGAGGATGTCCTCGATGTCCTCGATGCCGACACTGATGCGGATGAGGTCGTCGGGAACGCCCGCGGCCTCGAGCTGCTCGGCGGTCAACTGCCGGTGCGTGGTGCTGCCGGGGTGGATCACGAGGGTCCGCACGTCGCCGATGTTCGCGACGTGACTGGCCAGACGGACGTTCTCGACGAAGGCACGACCGGCGTCGCGACCACCGGCGATACCGAACGCGAACACCGCGCCCGGCCCGGCCGGGAGGTACTTCGCCGCACGCTCGGCGTGGGGGTGGTCGGGCAGCCCCGCCCACCGGACATAGGTGACGCGGGGGTCGGCGTCGAGCCACTGCGCGACCGCCCGCGCGTTGGACATGTGCGCGTCCATCCGCTGCGGCAGGGTCTCGATGCCCTGGATCAGTTGGAACGCCGAGGTCGGGGCGAGGCTGGCACCGAGGTCGCGGACCTGCTCGCTGCGGACCTTGGTGAGGAACCCGTACTCGCCGAAGTTGCCCCACCAGGTGAGCCCACCGTAGGAGGCGACGGGCTCGGTCATGGCCGGGAACCGGCCCGAGCCCCAGTCGAATCGGCCCGATTCGACGATCACCCCACCGAGGGTGGTGCCGTGCCCGCCGAGGAACTTCGTGGCCGAATGGACCACCACGTCGGCACCGTGTTCGATCGGTCGGCACAGCCACGGGGTCGCCATGGTGGAGTCGACGACCAGGGGGAGTCCGTGGTCGTGGGCCACGGCCGCCAACCCCTCGAGGTCGGCGATCTCGCCCGACGGGTTGCCGATCACCTCGGCGTAGACCAATTTGGTGCGATCGGTGATGGCCGCGGCGTAATCGGCCGGATCGGTGCCGCCGACGAAGGTCGTCTCGATCCCGAAGCGACGCAACGTCACGTCGAGCTGGGTGACCGTTCCGCCGTAGAGTCCGGCCGCGGCGACGATGTGGTCGCCGGCACCGGCCAGCGTCGCGAAGACGGCGAACTCCGCCGACAGACCGCTGGCGGTCGCGACCGCCCCGATCCCACCCTCGAGGCTGGCCATCCGCTCCTCGAACGCAGCGACCGTGGGGTTGCCGATTCGGCTGTAGATGTTGCCGTACTTCTGCAGGGCGAAGAGGTCTCCGGCGTCGTCGGCGTCGGCGAAGACATAGCTGGCGGTCTGGTAGATCGGGATGGCTCGGGCACCGGTGTGCGGGTCGACGCGGGCCCCCGCGTGAATCGCCCGGGTACGCAAGCCGAATTCGTGGTCGCTCACCCTGCGAGTTCTACCACCGTGGTGTCGAGCCGGCTGCGGCGACTCAACCGACGCGCAGGGTGGTGTGCACCGGCGTGGCGTTGCGGGTGAGGTCGAGGACGGGGCAGTGCGCATCCACCGCGGCCTGCAGTTCGTCGTAGCGTTCCTGCGACTCGGGGCCGGTCACGGTGATCTCCAGCCGCACTTCCCCGAACCCCGCACGGACGTCGTCGTCGAACCCGAAGAACCCGTTGACGTCGAGGTCGCCCTCGGCCGTCGCCGAGATGTCGTCGACGGAGATCCCCAGCTTCTCCGCCCAGAACCGGTAGGTCACCACCTGGCATGACAGCAGCGAGGCGAGGTAGTACTCGACCGGGTTCGGCGCGGTGTTCTCGCCGCCGAGCGCCGGCGGTTCATCGACCTCGACGCTGTACTGGCCCAGACGGATCGTGCTCGCGACCGCGTCGTGAGCGACCGCAGCACCGCGGAACAGCGCATGCGCGTTCGTCGGGTCTGATGCGATCGCGTCCGCGGTCGCGGCGATCACGCCGCCGATGTGGGTGGTGGAAGTGGTCATGACCGGTCCTCTCGCGCGGTGGATGGTCTGTTCACGCTAGGCCGAGGACCGGTCACCGAACCGGCCGACGACATTCGTCGATGCCTCTGATCTGCACCGATGGGTTCCGATCGAGGTGATCCGATACGGATGTCCCGCGCTCACCCGCACGAGCGGGGCGCGGTGAGGAGATCGTCACCTCCGACACACAGCGAGGTAATCGCCGCGAGAGCCCGCGCCGCCACCATGGGGCCATGGTCAGATCCCTGTGCGCGTACTGCGGCGTGGGGTGCGGCATGGTCCTGCAGATCGGCCGTGGTCCCGACGGCGGCGACGTCGTCACCAAGACCTCGGGGGACACCGCACACCCCAGCAACGCCGGACGTCTGTGCACCAAAGGCGCCACCACGGCCGACATGCTCGCCGCGCCCGGTCGTCTGCACACCGCTCTCGTCCGCGCCGAACGCGGGGGCGCCGCGGTCCCGACCGCGACATCCGACGCCATCGGTCTCGCCGCGCGTCGACTCCGCGCCATCGTCGACGAGCACGGCCCCGACGCGGTCGCGATCTATGTATCCGGACAGATGTCGCTGGAGGCGCAGTACCTGGCGACGAAGCTCGCGAAGGGCTACCTCCGGACGTCGCACATCGAATCGAACTCCCGACTGTGCATGGCCAGCGCCGGCACCGGCTACAAGCAGTCGCTCGGTGCCGACGGGCCGCCCGGCTCCTACGACGACTTCGACCATGCCGATCTGTTCTTCGTCACCGGCGCCAACATGGCCGACTGCCACCCGATCCTGCATCTGCGGATGCTCGACCGGATCAAGTCCGGTGCGCGCCTCATCGTGGTGGATCCGCGCCGGACCGCCACCGCCGACAAGGCAGATCTGTTCCTGCAGATCGCCCCCGGCACCGATCTGTGGCTGATGAACGGTCTGCTCCACCTGCTCGTCGAGGCCGATGCGGTCGATCACGACTTCATCACCGAGTTCACCGACGGCTGGGAGGGACTGGTGGAGTTCCTGGCTGAGTACACCCCGGCCGTGGTGAGCGAGAGATGCGGTGTCGACGAGTCCGACCTGCGGACCGCCGCGCGGTGGATCGCCGAGGCCGACGACTGGATGAGCTGCTGGACCATGGGCCTCAACCAGTCGACCCACGGGACGTGGAACACCAACGCGTTGTGCAATCTGCACCTGGCGACCGGGGCGATCTGCCGCACCGGCAGTGGCCCGTTCTCACTCACCGGTCAGCCGAACGCGATGGGTGGCCGCGAGATGGGCTACATGGGGCCGGGGCTACCCGGCCAGCGCAGTGTCCTCGTCGACGCCGATCGCTCGTTCGTCGAGGACGCGTGGCGTCTGCGTGCGGGGTCGCTGCGCACCGAGGCGGGCGCGGGCACCATCGACATGTTCTCCCGCATGGCGCAGGGCGAGATCAAGGCATGCTGGATCATCTGCACCAATCCCGTTGCCAGCGTGGCGAATCGATCGACGGTCATCGCGGGACTCGA
The DNA here is from genome assembly GCF_001424365.1 of Williamsia sp. Leaf354. Lineage (NCBI taxonomy): Bacteria > Bacillati > Actinomycetota > Actinomycetes > Mycobacteriales > Nocardiaceae > Williamsia > Williamsia sp. Leaf354. The sequence continues at coordinate 179,681 of NZ_LMPL01000002.1, read as the reverse complement.
ACGCGCCGAGCTGGTGATCACCCAGGACACGTTCGTCGACACCGAGACCAACGCCTACGCCGACGTCGTGCTGCCGGCGACGTCGTGGACCGAATCCGAGGGGGTGATGGTCAACTCCGAGCGGACCCTCACACTCTTCCGACCCGGTGTGCCGGCACCCGACGACTGCCTGCCCGACTGGCAGCTCATCGCGCTCATGGCACGCGAACTCGGGTTCGGCGAGGCCTTCGACTTCGCGACCGCCGAGGAGGTGTTCGACGAGATCGTCGGTTTCGCGAACCCGAACACCGGATACGACCTGCGGGGCGTGGCCTACGACCGCCTGCGCGAGTCACCGATCCAATGGCCCTGCCCACCGACGTCGACGCAGTCGCGCCATCCCATCCGTTACCTCAACGACGGTGTCAGCCAGAACCTGCTGACCCGGCCCGACGGCACGACGCCCCGCCTGGCCTTCGCGACCCCGAACGGTCGCGCGCAGTTCCTCGCCCGACCGGCCATGGACCCCGCCGAGATGCCCGACGACGACCATCCGTTCGTCCTCAACACCGGCCGGCTACCGCACCAGTGGCACACCATGACCAAGACCGGTCGGGTCGCCAAGTTGAACAGACTCAACCCGGGGCCCTTCGTCGAGATCCACCCCGACGACGCTGCGTCCCTGGGTATCTCGAACGGTGACCGGGTCGAGATCGCCTCACGCCGCGGTACGGCCGTGCTCCCCGCGACGATCAGCGACCGGATCCGCCCCGGTGGATGCTTCGCACCCTTCCACTGGAGCGACGTGTTCGGCGAGAACCTGGCGATCAACGCCGTCACCAACGACGCCATCGACCCGGCGTCGCAGCAACCCGAGTTCAAGTTCTGCGCGGTGCGACTCGTCCGGGTGGGACCCGCCGCGGAGTCGTCGGTCGTGCCCGCTCCCGGTGAGGCCCCGTCTCCGGCGATCACCGACTCGATGGGGCCGATCGGCCGGGCCCTGGGGGTCTCTGCGTCCGACGTCGTCGAACTCACCGCCTCCGAACGGACCTGGGTCGCGGGCCTCGTCGCGGGTCTGCAGGCCGCGCCGGTCGGTGACGCACCCGTCGGCTCGGTGCCGACCGTTCCCGCCCACGCGCCGCTGTCGCCGGCCGCCCGCGCCTACGTCGACGGCGTGCTCGCCGGCATCTGGTCGCGCACCGTGCCGTCGGGAGGCATCGCCGACGACACCGGATCGACGCCGACGACCACGGCAGTCGTGCTGTGCGCATCGCAGACGGGGACCGCGGAGGAGTTCGCGGCCACCGCCGCGGCCCACCTGGCCGACACCGGTGTCGGGGTCACCCTGCGCTCCATGGACGACTTCTCCGTGGCCGATCTCGCGCACCACGACGCGGCGCTGATGATCACCAGCACCACCGGCGACGGCGATGCCCCCGACAACGGCGCCGCGTTCTGGGATCAGGTGACCGCTCCGGACGCGCCCGATCTGCGCGGCGTGCGGTACTCGGTGCTCGCCTTCGGCGACTCCAACTACGACGACTTCTGCGGCCACGGCCGCAAACTCGATTCACGGCTGGCCGAGCTGGGTGCCGACCGCATCGCCGAGCGTGCCGATTGCGAACCCGAGTTCGCCGAGACCGCCGCCGGGTGGCTGCAGACGGTCACCGCACGACTGGCCCCCGCCGCACCCGTCGGCGCCCCGTCCGTGCCGACGACCGCGCCGTCCGAGCCCGCCGGATACAGCAGGAAGTCGCCGCTGCGCACACGCCTGATCCGCAACACACCGCTGTCCGGCGCCGGATCGGCGAAAGATGTCCGTCACTTCGGCTTTCACCTTCCCGCCGACACACTGAGCTACGAGACCGGCGACGCGCTCGGCGTGTGGCCCCGCAACAGCACGCACCTGGTCGACGAGTGGCTGACGCTCACGGGCCTCGACGGCGACGCCACGGTCGACCTCGACGGCCGTGCACCGCGGCCTCTGCGTGACGCGCTCCGCGACGATCTCGAGATAGCGCGCATCACCCCCGATCTGCTGCGCTTCGTGGTGCGTCGCACCAATGACGTCGATCTCGAGGCGATGATGCTGCCCGAGAACCGCGACCGGCTCAATGACTGGACGTGGGGGAGGCAGTCGCTCGATCTGCTCGCCGCCCACCCTGTCCGCGCCGGCATCCGTGACTGGCTGGCCGTGCTCAAACCGATGCAGCCCCGGCTCTACTCGATCTCGTCGAGTCCACTCGACCATCCCGACGAGGTACAGCTGACGGTGTCGGCCGTGCGACACAATCTGCACGGCACACCCCGACGAGGCGTGTGCTCGACCTATCTCGCCGATCACGCCGACGACGACGAGATCGGCATCTTCGTCCAGAAGTCGACGCATTTCCGTCCCCCGGCCGATCCCGAGACCCCGATGATCATGATCGGGCCGGGCACCGGCGTCGCGCCCTTCCGCGCGTTCCTCCAGGAGCGGCGCGCGCTGGGTCACACCGGACCCAACTGGCTGTTCTTCGGCGAGCAACACGAGGCCACCGACTTCTACTACCGCGACGAACTGACGACGATGCTCGACGAGGGCGTGCTCACACGGCTCGACGTCGCGTTCTCGCGCGATCAGGCCGACAAGGTCTACGTACAGGACCGGATGCGCGAGCACGGCTCCGAGATCTGGGACTGGCTGCATCGGGGTGCATCGATCTACGTGTGCGGTGACGCGACGCGCATGGCCCGCGACGTCGACGCGGCGCTCAAGGGCGTCGTGGCCCAATACGGGCGTCTCGCCCCGCACAGCGCCGAGGCCTACGTGAAAGCGCTCGCCGCCGACAAGCGATACGTGCGCGACGTCTACTGACCTACCATCGGCGGTGTGACGAACATCAGCACGGTGGCCTTCGCCATCTGCGATGTCGTGATCGTCCTCGGCTGGATCTGGTCGCTGACCCGCGCCTGGAACGCCCCGCACGACCCTGATCTCGAGCTCGCGATCGAAGCAGCACGACGGGAGTCACGCGGTGCGACCCCCTCGGAGCGTTCGATCGCCGACCTCCGGCGCGATGCCGTGGACTGGAAGATCAAGTTGGAGACGAAGGCGTCGTATCCGGCCTTCGGTTCCGCGGTCCTCAGCGGGGTCACGTTGGGCTTCAGCGGCAATGCCGTGGGGCGCAGCACCTCGTTCGCGGATGCATGGATCGTCAGTTCCGGGATGCTGTTGGCCTCACTCGCGGTGGCCTTCACGAGTCGACTCGTGACGGCCAAGCGGATCCAACACCGGCTCCCACGCCTGCTCGGGCACTGACGCGCGGTAGGAGATCGTCACAAGGCGTCCGCGCCGCGCACCGCATCGGCCGTAACGATATTGTGACATCGAACGATGACAGGTCGTTGGCATCGAGCTCTCCATGGGGGAGGGTTCATCGGACTGAGGAGCGCGGATGCACTCGGCACCCCCGCTACAGCGGTCACGACCTCGCTTCGACGAGGCATCGCAGGATGTTCTCGACCATCTGCGACGGGTCTTCCCGATCGGCACCTGGACGGTCACCCGTTTCGACGGTGAGCGCCAGATCTACCTGACCGTCGACGACACCGATCTCGGCGTGAGTGCGGGTTCGGCGGTGGCGTGGTCGAGTGCGATGTGTCAGAACCTGACCCCCGACGGCGGCCCGCTGATCGCCCATGACATGCGCGCGGTGCCCGAGTATGCCGCGGTGATCGACCTCACCGGGTCGCCGGCGACGAGCTATGTCGGTTTCCCGCTCGCGAAATCCGATGGAACGCTGTTCGGTTCGGTCTGCGGATTCGGCCGCGAGCGTCTGCCGCTCGACGCCGACACCCATACCGAACTCATCACCCTGCTCGCGTCGCTGCTGTCCCGGATCCTCGAAGCCGACCTGCAGGCGACTGCGGCCGAGCGCGCGCTCGAGGCCGCACACCGCCATGCCGACACCGACGCCCTGACCGGGCTGCTCAACCGACGTGGGTGGGAGAGCATGCTGGCGGTCGAGGAATCACGATTCCGTCGCTTCGGCGATCCCGGCGCGGTGGTGGTGATCGACCTCGACGACCTCAAACGCACCAACGACACCCACGGTCACCACGCCGGTGACGACCACCTGCGGCGGGTCGCGGCGTTGCTGACATCCGCGGTGGACGTACCCGCGGTCTTCGCCCGTACCGGCGGCGACGAATACGGCATCCTCATCGGCGGATCACCGCTGCGCGTCGTCGGCCAGGTGGTGGCGGCGATCCGGGAGACGTTGTCCGCGAACGCGATATCAGCGTCGGTCGGTGTCGGGCGTTACGAACCCGCCGACGGACTCGACGGGGCGTGGCGGCGGGCCGACTCCGCCATGTACCTCGAGAAGTCGCGTCGTCGCGGCGACATCGCCTCGGCGTCCTGACCCACCACCGGCCCGCGCGGCGGGGCGCGGTGTCGGCTCGTGAACCAGGGGAGAGACAATGACGGACGTGTCGCTCCTCATCGTCGTCGTCACCATCGTGTTCGCGGTGGCCGTGCTCGCCGGCGTCGCGTGGTTCGTGATCGACTCCATGGTGCGCGTGCGCCGCTTCGCCCGCTCCACCGATGTTCTCCCCGGCCGTCCGGGCACCGCGCCACGCGAATGGGCCGCATCCGACGATCCCGCTCCGCTGCTGCATCGCCGCCTCCGGTACGCCATCGCGCTGGTCCACGAGAACCACACCCTGCGCGCCGACCCCGTCTCGGCGGCCGCGCTCGAGCGGCTCGACGACGCGGTCCTCGCCCTCGACGGCCGACTCGTCGCCGTCGGGACCGGCTCGGTCCCCGGGGGCGACGACGCGTTGGCGCCGTTCGACGACGCCATCTCGGCGCTGGAACGCCTGCCGGGACGGCTCGTCTACCAACCCCCAGGCGTCATCGCCGGTCGAGTCGATGAGACGATCGCGTACCTCGCCGATCCGTCATTGCCGCTGGATACGGGCGAATCGCCCTATTCCGACGACGAGTCATCCTGAGAGACATTCGCCACATCGACAGCGGAAATATCACGGCCTCCGCCCTTCGTTAGCGGTACTAAGGCTCGACGTACGGCCGAGCCACCCGCTGATGCGGGAGTGCGACAGGAGGGCACGAGATGAGCACACCCACCCAGGACGACACCGCCGACACCCCGAGCCGCGACGAGCTCGACGCCCACGTCGCCGAGCGGCTCCATCGACTGACCGAGAACGACCCGCAGGTCGCCGCGGCCCTCCCGAACCCGGATCTCTCCGGGTCCCACGACCCCGACACCCCGCTCGCCGTCGTCATCTCCACCGTCCTTCAGGCGTACGCCGACCGACCGGCACTGGGCACGCGTGCCACCGAGACGACCACCGACGCGTCCACCGGCCGCACCACCCGCACCCTCGTGCCACGCTTCGACACCGTCACCTACGGCGAGCTCGCCGACCGCATCGCGGCCGTCGCCGCCGGATGGGCGGAGTTCGTCCGGCCCGGGCAGTTCGTCACGACCCTCGGCTTCACCAGCGTCGACTACGCCGTGATCGACCTCGCCTGCGCGCACCTCGGCGCGGTGAGCGTGCCGCTGCAGACCAGCGCCACCCCCGCGGCCCTCGCCCCGATCATCACCGAGACCGAACCCACCGTGTTCGCGGTGTCGATCGATCACCTCGCCGACGCCGTCGAGCTCATCACCACCGGTTTCGCACCCTCCCGGCTGGTCGTGTTCGACAACTTCACCGACGACGACGACCACCGCGACCTGATCGCGCAGGCCCGAGAGCGCCTGTCCGGCACGGACACCGCGTTCGAGACCCTGGCCGACACCGTCGACCGCGGTCGCACCGCCCCCGCCGTCCCCGCCTTCGGCACACCCGAATCCGGCGCGCAGGACACCTGGGCCGACGCGCTCGCGACCCTGATCTACACCTCGGGCAGCACCGGAACGCCCAAGGGCGCCATGTACCCGACACGCAACGTCGCCCGCCTGTGGACCACGTTCTGGTTCGACACCGGCGCGATCCCCGAGATCTCGGTCAACTACATGCCGATGAGCCACGTCGCCGGCCGAGCCGTCCTCGCCAAGACCCTCGGCAGCGGCGGTACCGCGTACTTCGTCGCCGCCAGCGATCTGTCGACCCTGCTCGAGGATCTCGCGCTGGTCCGCCCGACCGCGCTGATGCTCGTCCCACGCGTGTGCGACATGATCTTCCAGCGCTTCCGCAGTCAGGTCGACCACCGACTCGACGCCGACGCCACCGATGTCGGTGCCGTCGAGGACGCGGTGAAGGCCGAGTTGCGGGAGGAGCTGCTCGGCGGACGCGTCCTGTCGGCGATGTGTGGCACCGCGCCACTCGCGCCGGAGATGGCCGAGTTCATCACCACCTGCGCCGACGTACCCCTCGTCGACGGTTACGGCTCCACCGAGGCCGGTCCGGTGCTCATCAACGGCGTCGTCAACCAACCGCCGGTCACCGAGTACAAGCTGATCGACGTCCCCGAACTGGGCTATCACACCAGCGACACCCCGCATCCGCGCGGCGAACTGGTCCTGAAATCGGACTCGATGTTCCCCGGCTACTACAAGCGTGACGCGGTCACCGCCGAGGTCTTCGACGACGACGGCTTCTACCTGACCGGCGACATCATGGCCGAGACCGAACCGGGCCACCTCGTCTACCTCGATCGCCGCAAGAACGTCCTCAAGCTCTCCCAGGGCGAGTTCGTCGCGGTGTCACGACTCGAGTCCATCTTCGTCACCGCTGACGGCGTCGCTCAGATCTTCGTCTACGGCAACAGCTCTCGCGCGTTCCTGCTCGCCGTCGTGGTGCCCACCGACGAGGTGTCGGCCGAGATCGACTCCGACGCGCAGTTGCGTACCCGACTGCTCGACGCCATCGGCGAGAGCGCCCGCGGCGCCGGACTGAACTCGTACGAGATCCCGCGCGACATCATCGTCGAGCGGTCGCCGTTCACCCGCGAGGCCGGTCTGCTCTCCGGCGTCGGCAAGCTTTTGCGACCGGCGCTCACGGAGCACTACCGCGGCAGCCTCGAGGCGCTGTACACCCAGCTCGCCGACGGGCAGAACGACGAGCTGCGTGACCTGCGCCGCCATGGCAACGACCGCCCGGTTCTCGAGACGGTCACCCGTGCGGCGATGGCCACGGTGGGAGGCTCGGGTCAGGTCGAGGGGAGTGTCCGGTTCTCCGATCTCGGTGGCGACTCGCTGTCGGCGCTGACGTTCTCGAACCTGTTGACCGACATCTTCGACGTCGAGATCCCGGTCGGTGTGCTGATGAGCGCGGCCACCGATCTGAGCGCCATCGCCGAGCACATCGAGCGTGCACGCGCGGGCGCCGTGCGGCCCACCTTCACCTCGGTGCACGGCAAGGGTGCCACCGAGGTGTTCGCCGAACAGCTCACACTCGACAAGTTCATCGACGCCGAGACCCTCTCGGCTGCACCGTCACTGCCCCGGGCCCCGGAGAAGCCGGGCACCGTGTTGCTGACCGGGGCGAACGGCTACCTTGGCCGCTTCCTGTGCCTGGAATGGCTGGAACGTCTCGACGCCTCCGACGGCCGGTTGGTGTGCATCATCCGCGGGCGTGACGCCGACGACGCCCGCGCCCGCCTCGAATCCGCTTTCGACAGCGGCGATCCGGAACTGCTCTCCCGTTTCCGGGAACTGGCGGGTCGTCGACTGGAGGTGCTCGCCGGCGACATCGCCGACACCGACCTGGGACTCGACGCGTCAACGTGGCAGCGTCTGGCCGACGAGGTCGATCTCATCGTCCATCCCGCCGCCCTCGTCAACCACGTGCTGCCGTACGACCAGCTGTTCGGACCGAACGTGGTGGGGACCGCCGAGCTGATCGCGCTGGCACTGACGAGCCGCGTGAAGCCGATCACGTACCTGTCGACCGTCGGCGTCGCCGCCGACGGCGGACCGTCGATCCTCGACGAGGACCTCGACATCCGTTCGGCCAGTGCGCGACGGTCGGTCGACGAGACCTACGCGAACGGATACGGCAACAGCAAGTGGGCCGGGGAGGTCCTGCTCCGCGAGGCGCACGACCTCTGCGAGCTGCCGGTGGCGGTGTTCCGCTCGGACATGATCCTGGCCCACAGCACATTCGGTGGCCAGCTCAACGTCCCGGACATGTTCACACGGCTGGTGCTGAGCGTGATGGCGAGCGGCGTGGCGCCCGGTTCGTTCTATCGGTCCGATGACGGTTCGACCGATCGACCGCGGGCGCACTACGACGGCCTGCCCGCGGACTTCACCGCGACCGCCATCACCGACCTCGGTTCCTCGGTGCACAAGGGGTACGAGACCTACAACGTCGTGAACCCGCACGACGACGGCATCTCACTGGACACCGTCGTCGACTGGCTGATCGACAGCGGTGTCGCGGTGACCCGCATCGACGACTACGCCTCGTGGGTCGCACGATTCGAGACCTCGATCCGTGCGTTGCCCGAGGCGCAGCGGCGGGCGTCGCTGCTGCCACTGCTCCACGCGTTCGCCGAACCCGACGTGGCAATCGCCGGGTCGGCCATCCCGTCGCGGCGCTTCGCCGCGGCGGTGGCCGAGGCGCGTATCGGTGACAACGGCGAGATCCCGCACCTCAGTGCCGAGCTCATCGCCAAGTACGTCGCCGATCTGCGGTCGCTGGGGCTGGTCGACGCCGCCCGCTGACCTCGTCCGCGAGGGCGCCTGCAGCTAACGGCTGTGGGCGCTCTCGCGGCTGGGCTGTGCCAGGAGCACCGGAAGGCGCGCGAACCCGTTGAGCACGCGGGTGTCGCGTTTGGTGCCCTGACCGGCCGAGGTGATCTGCGGGAACCGGTCGAACAAGGACTTCAGTCCGACCTCGGTCTCCGCCCTGGCCAACGCCGAGCCCAGGCAGAAGTGTCGTCCGCCGGAGAACGACAGGTGCTTGTTGGCGTTCTCCCGCGTCACGTCGAAACGTTCGGGATCGGTGAAGACCTTCGGGTCACGGTTGGCGCCGGCGAGGACCAGCACCACCAGGTCACCCTTCGACAGCGCCTCGCCGCCGACCTCGACGTCACGGCGCGCGACGCGCGCGGTGATCTGGACCGGGGCCTGCAGTCGCAGCATCTCGTCGGCGGCATTGGCCCACAGTGAGGGATCCTCCTGCAGGAGCGCCAGCTGCTCGGGGTGCTTGATGAGCAGGTCGATCCCGCTGCCCAGGATGTTGACGGTGGTCTCGAATCCCGCGGCCAGCACCAGTCCGGCCGTGGCCCGCAACTCGTCGTCGGTCAGTGACACCCCGTCCTCGGTCGCCCGGATCAGCTGGCTCATGAGGTCGTCGCCGGGGTTGCGGCGCAGTGTCGCGAGGTGGTCCGAGAGCCACTGGTCGAAGCCGAGGAGTCCGGTCTCGACCCGGGTGAACTGCGCCCAGGTGAGGCCCATGTCGAGGCTCGGCGCGGCGAGCTCACCGAATTCCAACACGCGACCGCGTTCGGACTCGGGGACACCGAGGATGTCGCTGATGACCGCGACCGGCAGTTCCGCGCAGTAACGCTCCACGATGTCGATCGGACCGCTCTGGTCCATCAGCCCGTCGAGCAGACGGTCGGCCGTCTCCTGCACGTTGTCGCGCAACGCCGCGACCGCACGCGCCGTGAACACCGATGACACCAGCTTGCGATAGGTGGTGTGCTCGGGCGGCTCGGTGGCCAGCAACGACGGCGGGCGCAGCGGGTGCAGCGCCCCCGACCGCGTCCGCTCCTCGATCCATTTCAGCGGACCGGGGAGCCGGGACCCGAGAACGATCGTGCGGAAGTCGTCGGACCGCAGCGTGTCGTACACGATCCCGTGGTCGACGGTCACGCTCGCCAACCGCGAACGCACCACAGGAGCGGCCTCACGGATCTCGCCGTACAGGCCGGTCGGGTCCTTGCGCGCCGAAGGATCGGCGATCAGCCGTGCCTGCAGATCACCTGCGGCAGCGGCACGACCGGCGACGAAGCGCAGGAATCCGTGCATCGCAAACCATCTCAACCTCATCCGCACTGCGTTTCCCCGACTCATCCTCATCCCACCTTCTGCGCACGTGACACGACTCACTGTCATGATGCTCTTTGTGCACAAGTGTGCACAAGCGCGCGCGGGTATGACAGCCCGCCGCCGAGATACCCCCACCTGCACAGACAGGAGAACACCGATGAACCGACTGGCCCAGAACTACCGGGGATGGAAAGAGTTGGGGCCCGGCGGACTGCCCGCGAACCAGATCGGCTGGGTCATCACCAGCGCACTGCGACCGTGGGGCCGCGATCCACTCGACGTCAGCGGCGACGAACCAGCCGGCGATGACGTCCACCGTCTACACCTACCCGACCGCGAGGGACCCCGACCCTCCATCGCGCCGTACCCGATCCCGCACCGGGAGACCGGCGCCGACGCCGACGCGGCCCGTGTGGCCGGTCTGGAGTCGCGGCTGCGAGACGCCGCCGAGGACAACGGCTTTCACCTCGAACGCAGCCGGTTCGAGAAGCGCGGAGACGCCCTGTTCTGTACCGAACCCGGCACCGCCTGGGCCCGAGACGCCCACGGCGAGATCGCGCACGTACACGGACAGGGATCGATGCACGTGGTCGCCGCACCCGACGACGTCCACGAGATCGTCGACCGCGGGTGGGGCGAACGACACCCACTCGCGGGCAGGATCGGACTGCCCGACAGCTACCTGTTCCTCTACGCCCCGCGCACCGATGACGAACAGGCAGTCGTGGAGCAGATCATCAATCGGGTGATGCACACCGCGCGATGACCCCGGCGCCGCGGTCGGCCGATCAGCCCTTGGCTCCGATGGCGTTGGTGACCGAGCCGATGACGTCGATGGAGAGAGTCACGGTGTTGCCCGGCGCGATCCACCGATCCAGTTCCAACCCGCAGCCCGACGGCAACGTGCCCGAGGTCATCATCTCGCCGGGGAACACGTCTTCGCCCCGGCTCGCGTAGGCGACGGTGTCTCCGGGTCCCCACCGCAGCCCGGCTGTGCCGGTGGACGACCACGTCTCGCCGTCGACCACCACCGACGCCGACAAATCGTCGAGTCGATCGAGAACCTCATCGGCGGTGACGACGACCGACCCCATCGAACTGGCGAAGGTCTTCGTCTTCACGACGGGTCCGAACGAACCGTTGCGTTGTTCGTCCCACTGGGTGTCGCGGGCGCTGAGATCGTTGAACACGACGAAGCCGCCGATGGCGTCGGCGCCCTGGGCGGACGTGGCGTCGCGCAGGGGCCGGTCCACGATCATCCCGAACTCGAGCTCGAAATCGAGCAGATCGGAGTACGACGGCCACGGGACGACATCGCCGTCGCCAAGGATCGTCAGGTGGTTGCCGGTGTAGTACATCGGGTGATCGGAGAACGACGCCCCGGGGCGCAGCGCAGGGAAGTCCTTGCGGGTCACCATCTCGACACCGCGGATGAACGGCATCGCGGCGGGGATGTTGCGCCGTACGAGTTGGTGGGCGGCCTGGCTCCAGTGCTGTTCCCATCCCATGAAGCAGCGCAGCGACGCCGGCTGCAGCGGTCGGGCGGGCGTCGGCGTCGCCACGGCGACGCCCTCGGCGACCGCACGGTCCATCAGGGATGCAGCGATGTCGCGACCGCGTTCGCGGGCGGCGAGGAACGCGAGCACGTCGCGGGTAGATTCGCCGCGCGCGGCGGGGTCGAGCGCCTGCGCCGCCGCGTCGAGGTCGATCCACTGCTGCGACGTCTCGTGCCACGCGGCGACCGCTGGCGTCTCGCCCGATCCGACCGTACGTACCCGCATCGTCCACCCTCCGACCGTGGTCCCGTCGTCGGGACCGGTTGGGCTCAGACCCTACGTCAACAGATGTTGCGGGCACGTCCTTCTGCACGGCGACAGGAGATCTCCACAGAGGACGGGGCGCTCGGTCGGATGGACGACGGGTGTGTCAGCCGATGGCGTCGAGTTCGGCCATCGCGTCGGCGGGGAGTTCGAGGGCCGCGGCGGCGATGTTCTCCCGCAGGTGTTCACGCGAGGAGGTGCCGGGGATCAGAAGGATGTTGGGGGAGCGCGCGAGCAGCCACGCAAGGGCCACGCTCATCGGGGACGCCTGCAGGCGCGCCGCGACGGCGTCGAGTCGCTCGGATTGCAGCGGCGAGAACCCACCGAGCGGGAAATAGGGCACGAAGCCGATCCCGTCCGCGGCGAGCTCGTCGACGAGCGCGTCGTCGACGCGGTGGGCCACGTTGTAGTTGTTCTGCACGCAGACGATCGGGGCGATCGATCGCGCCTCGGCCACCTGCTCGGCGTTCACGTTGCTGACGCCGAGGTGTCTGATCAGCCCCTCCCGCTGCATCTCGACGAGGTGCGTGAAGGGCTCGGCCAACGAACCGGGAGTGGCCTCACCGAACCCACCGACCCGCAGGTTCACCACGTCGAGGGCGTCGAGTCCGAGGTTCGTCAGGTTGTCGTGCACGGCGGATCGCAGGTCGTCGCGCGACAGCGCCGACGGCCAGTTGCCCTCCGCGTCGCGACGAGCACCCACCTTGGTGACGATGTGCAGATCGTCCGGGTAGGGGTGCAGGGCCTCGCGGATGATCTGGTTCGTGACGTGCGGTCCATAGAAGTCGCTGGTGTCGACGTGGGTGATCCCGGCGTCGACCACGGCGCGCAGCACGGCCACCGCGGCGTCGCGGTCGGCCGGCGGGCCGAACACGTGCGGACCGGCCAATTGCATGGCGCCGTAACCCATCCGGGTCACGGTGATGTCGTCGGAGAGGGGGAAGACCCCCGCGGTCGCGATCGCGTCGTCCATCCCTCGATGCTACGGACGATCGCGGCCGCGGGGTCCGCACCCCGCCAGAGTGCGGACTCGGGTCAGGTGCGGTCGGTCGCGGCTCGGAGCCGCTCGATCTCCTCGGAGGCCTGCGCCTTCGTGAGATCGGCCGAAAGGGTCTCCCCGGCGTCGCGGGCGAGGGTGTCGAGGTAACTCCGCTGGGCTCCGGTCATCGGCTCGTCGCCGGTCACCCAGTCCTCGGGATCCTTCTCGGTGGTGTTGCCGGCGTCGGCTCCGATGACATCGGAACCGGTGGTGGACGCTGTGTCAGGTGTCGAACCTGTGTTCGAATCGGTCATGACTCGACAGTACGCGCCCGCGGCCGTCGGTGCCCACCATCTCGCGTCACAGCATGTGGTTGCGTGCGTAGATCCTCGCCGCGCGCGGTGTCAGCAGACCGACCTCGTCGAGGAACTGCATGAGGTGCACCGAACCGCTGCGCACCATCCGGTGGTGGTGGTCGTTGCCGATCATCGCCGCCACGGCACGGCGACGGTCGAGACCGGCGTCGGTGAACGCCTGCGGGCGCACGAGGCTGCAGATGATCAGCTCGGCACCCAACGCGATCAGGACCGCACTGGTCTCACGGCGTAGTCGTCCGGCGCCGTCCATCGCCTCGCGGACCTGTTCGCGCGCGAAGCGCATGTGCCGCGACTCCTCGAGCACGTGGATCTCGTTGATCGTCTGGATCATGGGCAGCACCCGCGGGTCACCCAGCGAACCCCGCTGCATGACATCGAGGATCTCCTCGGCCACCAGGATCCCGCCATAGGCGAGCTCGCCCCCGGCCGTGTTCATGAAGAACCGTCCGAGCGTGGCCACCCGCGGGCCGGGACGGTACGACGTGCCGACCATCTTCTGCGCCGCGAGGGCGAACATGAGCGAGTGCCGACACTCGTCGGCGACCTCGGTCATCGCGAACCGGAACTCCTCGGACTGCACGGGCGAGGAACGCTGGTCGCGGATCACCATCTTCTGCAGGGCCATCTCGAACCAGATGCCGATCGTCATGGTCGAGGCGAACTCGTGGCGGGTGAGCGTGACCCGCTGCTCCTCGGTCAACTCGTCCCAGTAGTCGGTGCCGTAGAGCGTCGACCACTCGGGCGAACATCCGTGTTTGGTCGGGTCGAGTGGGGCGTTCCAGTCGATCTCGGTCATCGCGTTCCGCGACGCCAGCACCGACGAGTCGGCGAGACGCCGCGTGATCGCCTCCATGCCCACGTCGAGAGTGCTCGTCGCCGGCGCGACCGGTCGATCGTCCATCGTCGTCATCACGTTCCCATCACGCACAGTGCCATTGTTTGATGTCAGAGTAGCGCTGTGTGTGACGCAGGGGATCACCTACCGCATCACCCCAGCGTGTCGGCGAAGAGGGCGCGGAGTTCCGCGAAGCTGCGTTCGGCCCCTGCCTCCTGGTACATCGAGGTGTCAGCCATCGAGTACCCGTGCGGCGCGTCGGGGTAGATCTCGTTCGTGGCCGTCAATCCCGCGTCGGCGAGCGCCGACCCGAGTGCCGCCACGGCGTCGGGACCCATCGACCCGTCGTTGTCCGCGTGCCCGTAGACGAAGCGCGCACGGGCCGTGGCCAGCGACAGATGCGGACTGTCGGCGTCGTCGGTCACGAGCCCACCGCCGTGGAACCCGGCCGCGGCCACGACGTTGTCCGGGAACTGGCCGGCGTAGCGCGTCACGAGACGAGCACCCATGCAATAGCCCACCGTTCCGACCCGATCGCCGACCACGGCGTCGAGGGCGAGGAGTGCGGAATGGTAGGCGGCGATGTCACCGGCGGCGCGCTCGGTGGTGAGAGCGGCCATCCGCGGACCGACCCCGGAGAAGAATTCGTCTCGCGCGCCGGGTTCGCGGAGGTCGACGGTCGGCATCAACGTGTCGACGTCGCCGTCGCGGTAGAAGACGTTGGGCGACAACACCACGTAACCCCAGGACGCGATGCGCTCGGCCATGGCGACGATCTGTGGCCGGAGTCCGATGGCGTCCATGAAGAGGAGAACGCCCGGGCCGGTTCCCGCGGGGGGAGTGGCGACGTGGGCTTGCGCGGTTCCGTCTGGCGTGTCGACGGTGATGAGATCCATGACCGCCACCGTACGTGCGGAACCTGTTTCGGTCGTCTCAGCCGGCGAGCGGCGCAGGCGCGTCGGGTGCCTGCGGCACGACGGCCTCGCCGGTGAACATGTCGCGGCGCCACGGGCTCACCGTCGGTTTCCCGTATTCCATGTCGCGCAGGCGCTTTGCCAGTGCGGGCAATTCCCGTACGTGGAGAACGGCCGCCATCTCGGAGTACCACCGCAGGACGTCGATGACCGACATGTCCAGTATGGCAGCGACTTCGGCCAGCGTACGGCCCTCGGCGACGAGGTCGGCGATCGATTTGTGGGTACCGATCGGAAGGGCGTGATTCACAACGTTTTCGCTCACGTCCTCGACGGTAGGTCGAGGTGCCCGACGGCGAAAGCAGCACACGGACTTCGGTGCGCGAACGATGCCCCGGTCACGAAAAGGTCACGACACCTCGTCGGGCACGTGCGGCGTGTCGTGGTCGGTGTGGGGGTAGTCCTCCAGCCCTGCGGGATCTGCACCGAGTTCGGTGGACTGTTCGATCAGATCGGCGTCGTCGGCGCTGTGCAGCGGATTGCTCAGGGGATCCATGACAAACCTCCTCGGAGACGATCGGGTGCTGTCGCACATTTCTAGCACTCGACCGACGCGAGTGCCAGCACCACGGTCGGGGTCGCTCACGTCGCATCATGGGTACGACCCCCGTCCTGTCCCGGCGGAGCAACACACCTCGGTACGGGAGCGGGGACATGACCCGACTCGGCGCCGATCGGGCACGGCCCGGGGGCATACTTCTCGACGAGCCGCTCAGTTCGCGGCAGCGGCGCCGGACAGCCCCGTCCGCCGCGCCCACGCACAGATCAGGAGTGCCATGTCGCCCGAGAACGAATCCCCGGACATCAAGCCCCGCAGTCGCGACGTCACCGACGGCCTCGAGAAGACCGCCGCCCGCGGCATGCTGCGCGCGGTCGGGATGGGCGACGAGGACTGGGGTAAATCGCAGATCGGCGTGGCGTCCTCGTGGAACGAGATCACCCCGTGCAACCTGTCGCTGCAGCGTCTGGCGAAGGCGGTGAAGGAAGGCGTGTCCGCGGCCGGTGGGTTCCCGCTCGAATTCGGCACCATCTCGGTCTCGGACGGGATCTCGATGGGCCACGAGGGCATGCACTTCTCGCTGGTGTCCCGTGAGGTGATCGCCGACAGCGTCGAGACGGTGGTCAGCGCCGAACGTCTCGACGGATCGGTCCTGCTCGCCGGCTGCGACAAGTCGCTGCCCGGCATGCTGATGGCCGCCGCCCGACTCGACCTGGCCAGCGTGTTCCTCTACGCGGGGTCCACGCTGCCGGGCTTCGCGAAGCTCTCCGACGGCAGCGAGCACCAGGTGACCATCATCGACGCCTTCGAGGCCGTGGGCGCCTGTTCGCGAGGCCTCATGTCGCGTGCGGACGTCGACACCATCGAGCGCGCCATCTGCCCCGGCGAGGGTGCGTGCGGTGGCATGTACACCGCCAACACGATGGCGAGCGCGGCCGAGGCGCTTGGTATGTCGTTGCCCGGCAGCGCTTCTCCGCCGGCGCCGGACCGCCGCCGCGATCAGTTCGCCCACGCCAGCGGCGAGGCCGTCGTCGAGCTGCTGCGCCGCGGGATCACCGCGCGCGACATCCTCACCAAGGAGGCGTTCGAGAACGCGATCGCGGTGGTGATGGCGTTCGGTGGGTCCACGAACGCGGTGCTGCACCTCCTCGCCATCGCCCGCGAGGCGGAGGTCGAACTGACCCTCGACGACTTCACCCGCATCGGTTCCCGGGTCCCGCACCTGGCCGATGTCAAACCGTTCGGCAAGCACGTGATGACCGACGTCGACGCCATCGGCGGGGTCCCCGTCGTGATGAAGGCTCTCCTCGACGCAGGTCTGGTGAACGGTGACTGCCTCACCGTCACCGGGAAGACCATGTCGGAGAACCTGGCTCACATCACCCCACCCGATCCCGACGGCAAGGTGCTGCGCGCCATGTCCGATCCGATCCACCCGACGGGCGGGATCACGATCCTCAAGGGGTCGCTGGCGCCGGGCGGCGCGGTGGTGAAGTCGGCAGGCTTCGATTCCGACGTCTTCGAGGGCACCGCACGGGTTTTCGAGCGTGAGCGCGCGGCCATGGATGCCCTCGAGGACGGCACGATCGCGGCAGGCGACGTGGTCGTCATCCGCTACGAGGGCCCCAAGGGCGGCCCGGGGATGCGCGAGATGCTGGCCATCACCGGCGCGATCAAGGGCGCCGGACTGGGCAAGGACGTCCTGCTGCTCACCGACGGTCGGTTCTCGGGCGGCACCACCGGCCTGTGCGTCGGCCACGTCGCGCCCGAGGCCGTCGACGCCGGCCCCATCGCCTTCGTCGCCGACGGTGACCGGATCCGGCTCGACGTCGGCAAGGGCACGCTCGATCTACTCGTCGACGAGCTGGAACTCGAGGCGCGTCGCCAGGACTGGGCGCCGCTGCCGCCGCGCTACACCCGCGGTGTGCTGGCGAAATACACCAAGCTCGTCGGTTCGGCATCCGAAGGCGCGGTGCTGACCTGAGCGGCGGTGGTCTGGGCGGTGGCGGCGGGGCGTCGGTCCTGGTCATCGGCGCCGGCCCGGGCATCGGCCGGTCGGTGGCACGGCGCTTCGCCGCGGCCGGTCACCCGGTGGGCGTGATCGCACGATCGCAGGCGACGATCGACGCTCTGCTCGTCGATCTCCCCGACACGGCAGCCGGCGCACGAGCCGACGTCGCCGACGCGGACGCATTGCGTACCGCCGTCGACGATCTTCTCGAACGGCTCGGGGTCCCTGAGCTCGTCGTCTACAACGCCGGGGTCATCCGCACCGACACGATCGACGACCTCGACGCGCAGACCCTTCTCGACACGTATGCGGTCAACGTCGGGGGAGCGGTCACGACCGCGGCGACCGTCCTCGACCGGATGGGTCAGGCGGGAGGCGGTCGATTCCTGTTGACCGCGGGTATGCCGCACCCGCTGCCCGCACTGACGAGCCTGTCGCTCGGCAAGGCCGGTGTCCGGGCGCTCGCCGAACTGCTCGACACCGGTCATCGCGACCACGGCGTGCGGTGCGCCACGGTGACGGTGTGCGGTCCGGTGGCCCCGGGTACGCGCTACGACCCCGACCTCATCGCCGAGACCTACGCGGATCTGCACCACCGTGCCGACGCGGACTGGGTCACCGACGTGCGCTTCGGTGACCCGGCCGACGCCGCAGGCTGAGCACGGACCGCCCGGTAGGTGCGCACGGTGCCGATGAGTTCTCGCCGCGGTCGGGGTCTACACCACCGACACCGACCCGACGGAGGTACGCGATGTTCGATCTGAGCCCTGCCGCGCGAGAGATGACACGTCTCGTCGACGCCGTGCACGACGACGATCTCGATCGGCCCACGCCCTGCGACGACTGGACCGTGCGCGACCTGCTGGCACACATCCACCAGTTCAGCAGCGTCTTCACCGACAGCGCGCGCAAGGCCCCGATCCGGCCACCGGACGGACTCGTGGGCGACTGGCGCACGGCCATCCCCGCGCAGCTCGACGATCTCGCCACGGCCTGGGGGAAACCGAGCGCGTGGGAGGGACAGGTGAGCGCCGGTGGCGTCGAGATGTCGGCTCGGGACAACGCCGTCGTGGCCGCCGAGGAGCTGACCGTGCACGCCTGGGATCTGGCGCATGCCACCGATCAGACCGTGCGGGTCGACGACGCGACACTCGACCACGTGGAGCGGTTCTTCACGCTCTTCCCCCCGGATCCCGACACCGGGGCCGGGCCGTTCGGACCGGTGACGCCGATCGGTGACGACGCCGACCGGCTGCACCGTATCCTCGCGCTGGCCGGGCGCGACCCCCGACCGCACGCAGCCGACGACCGAACGGGGACACCATGAGCCGCACCAACCTGTCGATGTCGATGTCGGCGGACGGTTTCGTCGCCGGTCCGCAACAGAGTGCCGACCACCCGCTCGGCATCGGCGGCCAACGCGTCCACGCCTGGCACATCGGGCCCGGTCTCGATCACCCGGTGAACCGACAGGTCATGTCGGAGATGCTCGACGAGATGGGCGCGACCATCATGGGCCGCAACATGTTCGGACCGGTGCGTGGTGAATGGGGCGCGTCGGACTGGACCGGCTGGTGGGGTGACGAGCCGCCGTATCACTGCCCGGTCTTCGTCCTCACCCACCACGCCCACGACCCGATCGAGCTCGAGGGCGGCACGACCTTCTTCTTCGTGACCGACGGGATCGAGTCCGCCTACGCCCAGGCCACCGCGGTCGCGGCGGGCCGCTCGATCTCCATCGCCGGCGGCGCGTCGTGTGCCCGGCAGGCCATCTCGGCCGGGATCGTCGACGAGATCGACATCCAACTCAGTCCCGAGATCCTCGGCTCCGGCGAGCGGTTGTTCGACGGGTTCGCACCGGGGCGACCAGAACTCGAACTGGTCCGGGTGCTCGAGGCCCCGGGGGTGGCACACCTGCGGTACCGCGTCGTCCGCTGAACGAGCCGAAGCCGTCCGACGCCGACGCATAGGATGGGTTCATCGGGGCCGACACGACGGCTCTCACGGCAACGAAGCGGTGACACATGGGTTTTGAGCGCCTTCTCGCCAACGTCGACGACGCACGGAGCAACGGGTGGTTCGTCGAGGGTTCGGTCAGCGACACCGAGATGGAGTTCCTCGAGTCCCTGGCACGCCGCAGCGATGTGCGCCGGATCGTCGAGATCGGTTTCAACGCCGGCTTCTCCAGCCACGCCTTCCTCCGCGCCGACCCGCAGGTGGAGGTCACCTCGTTCGACCTCGGCGACCACGAGTACGTGGCGACGGCCAAACAGTGCATCGACGACGAGTTCCCCGGCCGTCACACACTCATCACCGGCGATTCCACGCAGACCGTCCCGGCGTTCGCCGGCGAGCACGCGGGGGAGACCTTCGACGTCCTGTTCATCGACGGCGGCCACACCTACGAGGTCGCCTCCGCCGACATCGCCAACATGGCGCGATTGGCGCACGAGAAGTCGGTGGTCATGATCGACGACCTGCTCCCGCACAAACCGTTCGGCGAGGGACCGGTGCAGGCGTGGCGCGAGGCGATCGAGACATCGATCGTCGTCGAGACCGGGCTCTATCAGGACGGCGAGGTGGTGGACGCGGTCACCACCGACGCGGCGCGGGCGTGGGCGATCGGCCGCTACGCCTGATCCACATCAGGATGGGTCCGCGGTCCAGGGATCGGTGATCATGCGGGTCATCTCCTCGACCCAGGCGTCATCGAGGATCGCGTCCTGCCGGATGAGCAGGCGGACGATGACCGTGCCGGCCACCACCTCGGCGAGCATGGGCAGGCGGTCGTCGGGCCGACGCCCACGGCCGAATCGGGACTCGAACGCCGTCAGGTTGCCCGCGAGCCGGCTGATCATCATGGCGTGCACGTCGGGGTCGGCCACGGTGTCGGCGATCAGGCCCGGCAACGCCACCCGCACATAGGGCTTGTCGAACATGGCGCGCACGGTCTCGACGACCGCCCGGATCTCGCCGTGGATGTCGTCGGAACCGTCGGCGGCGGGCACGGAATCGGCCGACAGCACCGCCTCGTGGACGAGCTGGGTCTTGCCCGACCAGCGACGGTAGATCGCCGCCGTCGTCGTACCCGCGCGCGCCGCGATCGCCGACAGCGACAGTGCGGGGTAGCCGGTCTCGACGATCAGTTCCCGCGTCGCCGCGATGATCGCCGCGTCGATCCGCGAATCCCGCGGGCGACCCGCCGTCGACGGAGCCGACCCCTTGTTTTCGCTGCGGCTTTCTGGTGCCATGACGCCAGAGTAATTCCGATACGGCACACATCGTATTTGAGGGAGTTCCCGGTGCTTCTCAGTCCGCTCGACGAGTATCCGATCCACCAGACACCGGCTCCCGTCACCTGGCCCGAACCGTCGGACCGGCAGTTCTACGACCGGTCGTACTTCAACGTGCTCGACCGCGGGGGACGGTTCATGGCGCTGACGGGGATCGGCTACTACCCGCGCCTGGGTGTGAAGGACGCGTACCTGGTGGTCCGCCACGGCGACACGCAGACCGCGGTCCATCTCAGCGACGCCATCGATGACGACCGACTGCACCCGAACGTCAACGGCTACCGCATCGACGTCGTCGAGCCGCTGCGGGAGATCCACCTGACCCTCGCGCCCACCGAGGGGATGTCGGCCGACCTCACGTGGCGCGGAACGTTCCCCGCTGCCCTGGAACGACCGCACTCCATGCTGAGCCGTAGGCGGGTCACCCTGGACGCCTGCCGCTTCGCGCAGGTCGGCACCTGGCAGGGCTGGATCGATGTCGACGGGGAACGCCTCGAGGTGGACCACGACACCAGCGTCGCGAGCCGTGATCGATCATGGGGTATCCGGCCGATCGGCGAATCCGAACCCCAGGGCCGACCCGACAATGCCCTGCAGGGCATCTGGTGGCTGTACCTACCGCTGACCTTCGACGACCACCAGCTGTTCCTGATCCTGCAGGAGGACGCCGACGGACAGAGGAGTCTCTACGACTGCACGCGTCGGTGGGCCGACGGCCGCGTCGAACAGCTCGACGGCGTACGCGTCGAGATCGACTACACCCCCGGGACGCGTATCCCGCACGGCGCCCACATCGAGTTCCTGAACCGCGCCGGCGACCGCAGCACTCTCGATCTCGAATCGACGCTGTTCGCCCCGATCGCTTTCGGCGCCGGATACGGCGGCGACCCCACGTGGGCGCACGGAACGTGGAAGGGCGAGAAGTTCAGCGAGCGTGTCCATTTCGATCTCACCGATCCCGAGGTGATGGCGCGGGCGGCGTTCAGCCTCATCGATCATGTCTGCACGGCCGTGACCACCGATACCGACGGAACCGTGCACCGCGGCGCAGGGCTGTTCGAGCACGGGGTGATCGGTCCCCATCACCCGTCGGGCTTCCTCGATTGGACCGACGTGGCGGGACGGACGCCTCGGCCATGAAGGTCATGACCGCACTGTTCGGCCCCACCGACGCCGTCGAGCGTGCCGGGGTGTTGCGGGAGGCCGGGGCATCGGGTGTGTTCACGTTCGAGGGTCCGTTCGACGTCTTCACGCCGCTGGTCCTGGCGTCGTCGGTTCCGGGCCTCGACCTGCTGTCCAATGTGGCGATCGCGTTCCCGCGCAATCCGATCCAGCTGGCCCATCAGGCCAACGATCTGCAGCTCCTGAGCGAGGGACGGTTCATCCTCGGGCTCGGCACGCAGATCAGGGCGCAGATCGAGAAGCGCTACGGGGTGCAGTTCGATCATCCCGTCGACCGCATGAAGGAGATGGTGGGCGCCCTGCGGGCCATCTTCGCGTCGTGGGACAGCGGTGAGCGACTGGACTTCCGCGGCGAGTACTACCGGCACACGCTCATGACCCCGACGTTCGTCCCGGGCCCGAACCCGTTCGGCCCGCCGCCGATCTATCTCGGTGCCCTCGGCCCTCGTCTGACCGCCGCCACCGCCGAGGTGGCTGACGGGCTGTTGGTGATGCCGTTCGGGTCGAAGCGCTTCCTGCACGGGTCGACCATGCCTGCCGTGCAGGCGGGGCTCGCTGCGGCCGGCCGCAGTGGCGACGACTTCGAGGTGGTGCCCGAGATCATCGTCTCCGTCGAATCCGATCAGGACGGCGGGGGAGACCACGCCTCGACGCGGATGTTGTTGGCGTTCTACGGATCCACCCCGGCCTACCGCCCGGTGCTCGACGCGCACGGGTGGGGTGACCTCCAGCCGGAACTCAACGCCATGTCGAAGCAGGGGCGGTGGCGTGAGATGGCCGGGCTGATCGACGACGAGATGCTCCACACCATCGCCGCCTGTGGGACCCCGGCCGAGGTCGCCGCGCACATCCGCGACCGTGTCGACGGGGTGTCGGAGCGGATCTGTCTCTATCAACCCGGCCCGATCGACGCCACGGCACTCGCCGAGGTCGTCGACTCCCTCACGGTGTCGACGTGACCACGACCGTCGAGTTCGACGATGTCGTCGACGACCGGTTCGGTGGTAAGGCTGCCGGACTGGCGCGGCTGCAGCGTCTCGGGTTCCGGGTCCCGGCGGGGTTCGTCGTCGCCGATCCCGCCGACGAGATCTCCGACGACGTCGCCGAGGAATGGTTCGCGCGGATGCGGGATCTGGGGGCGACGCCGTTGGCGGTGCGCTCGTCGGCCGTGGGGGAGGACGGCGGGGAGCTGTCCTTCGCCGGTCAGTACGACACCGTGCTGGGGGTGGCCACCGCCGACGACCTGGCGCGGGCCGTACAGACGTGCACCGCCTCGACCGGCTCCCACCGCGTGACGGCCTACGCGGGCCGCGACGTCGCCACGATGCACCTCGTGGTCCAGCAGATGGTCGACGCCCGCGCCGCCGGCGTGGTGTTCTCCGCGGATCCGGCGACCGGTCGGCGCGATCTGATGGTGATCGATGCGGTCGCCGGTCTGGGCGACACGCTCGTCGACGGCACCGCATCGCCGGATCACTTCGTGCTGGATGCACATGGCGACTGCGTGATCCGCGAGGTCAGAGCAGATCCCGCGATCTCGGTCGACGAACTCCGGGCGATCCGCACGGGCGCGATCCGGGCCGTCGACCACTGGGGGCGGCCGATGGATCTCGAGTGGGCGATCGATCGGGACGGGCAGCTGTGGTGGCTGCAGGCCCGGCCCATCACCACCCTGCCGGGCGCACTCGACGCCATGGATTCGCCTCTGGCCGGCGACGACCACGTCTACACCCGCTGCAACATCGGCGAGATGATGCCGGGCGCCTACTGTCCGCTGACCGCGGCGGTGTCCGGCTTCGCGATCGACTACGCGATGCAGATGACCCAGGTGGTCGCGCGGGCCCAGCCGCGATACGAGTCGCCCTGGCGGCAGGTCGGATACTTCCAGGGGCACATGTTCCTCAATCTCACCGAGGGCACGGCGCTCAGCGCGGGAATCCTGGGCAACTCACTGGAGCAGTTCTCGATGTCGGTGTGCGGCCGGGTCGTGGAGGAACTCGTGCCGAAACCGCCTCAACCGTTCGTGCGTCGGCTGGTCAACACCGTTCTGCTCACCGGTTTCGCACTGTCGGCTGGGCCGGCCATCCGGCGTCTCGGTGATCAGATCGCCGGTTTCGACGTCCCCGACGCCGACGATCCTCGAGAGGTGTTGCGGCAGTTGGACGACGGGGTGGATCTGTTCTGTGAGGTCATGGCCACCCACGTCCGTTCGTCGTCGCGTGCCGCGGTCGCGGCGAACGTGCTCGAGAGCGTCATGATCCGCCGGGCGGTGGCGAGTGGCGGTCACGAGGACGACGGCCGGGCCGCCGCGAGCCGGTTGATGGCCGGGGCAACCGATGTCGAGAGCGCGGTGATGCTGGCCGAGCTCGACGAGGTGGCCCATGCCATCGCCACCGACCCTTCGGCCGAGGACTTCACCACGTCCGAACCCGGGGATGCGGTCATGAGGCTGCGCGCATCGACCGGCGTTGCCGGAGTGGCCCTTCGAGGTTTTCTCCAACGACACGGCCACCGCGGCTATCGGGAACTGTGCATGCGCGACCCGTCGTGGGGCGAGGACCCGCAGGGCCTGGGAACGATGCTGCAGGTGATGGTGCGGTCGGCGTCGGATCCCGTGGCCCGTCGTGCCGCACCGCGAGCGGATCAGACGGCCGACCCGCTGCCTGTCCGGTTCCTCGCCCGGCTTGCGCGAGGAGGCGCACGGGGACGCGAGGAGACGAAATCGAAACTGGCGGCGATGGCGCATTCGCTGAAACTCGGTTACCGCCATCTGGGGCAGGTGCTCGCCCGTGCCGAACGACTTCCCGACGCCGACCTCGTGTACTTCTTCGATCGCACCGAACTGCGCCGGATCGTCGGCTCCGGTGACATCACCGACCTGGTGCATGCCGGGCTGCGGCGCAGGTCGGCACTGCCGTGTCAGGAGGCGTTGGAGTTCGACGACGTCTCCGTGGGGCGTCCGACACCGCTGGTGGTACGACCGCCGAACGGTGTCGACGACTCCGAGATCGTCGGCCGACCCGCGGGCCGCGGATGCGTCGACGGCGTTGTGCGCGTGGCCCGATCGATCGCCGAGGCGCGCGACGTCCGGGGCGGCGAGATCCTGGTGGCGCCGGTCACCGACGTGGGATGGACCCCGTACTTCACCGTCATCGCCGCGTTGGTGACCGACATCGGCAGCTCGGTGTCCCACGGCGCCGTGGTCGCGCGGGAGTACGGACTGCCCTGTGTCGTGAACACCCTCGTCGCCACCCGGACCCTGCGGACCGGCGACCGGGTTCGCGTGGACGGTGATCGCGGCGTGGTCACCCGACTCCGTTGACACCGTCCGCAGTCGGTTCCTCGGCCCGAAGGTAGTGCGCGATGGCGTTGGTGAGTCCGCGCCGCGCCAGGTCGAGGTCGTTGTAGGAGCCGAGGTGACGTTCGGAAGTGATACCGCGCATCGCGCCGGGAATGAAGGCGGCGACCTCCGCGACCCGTCCGGGATCCACGCCGAGTCCGGCAAAGGCTCGGGTGCACGTGGCGAGCCACGCGTCGCCCCACGACGCGAATTCGGCTGCGGTGCGGGGGAAGAGCCGCTCGAACTCGGCGCGGTCACGAGGCATTGCGGCCCGCAACGTCTCGATGGCGCGGGAATCGGCGGTGTCGAGACCGTCGTACATGTTGTCGATGATGGTCGCCACCCGCTCGTGCAGTGTCGCCGTGGGCACCGAACCGGCCGGCAGATCGCCACGGCGCTCGGCGGTGTGGCGCAGGACCGCCGCCCACAAGCCGTCGACATCGCCGAACTGGTACTTGACGGCACCCCAGGTGACGCCCACCTCGCCGGCGATCCTCTTCCCGGACACCGCTCCCGGATCGCCGGAGGCCAACGCCTTCAGTGCCGCGTCGAGCATCGACTCCCGAGTGGCCTGCCCCCGTCTGTTGGTGCGCCTGTTCGCGACACCGCTCTCGACCATGACCCGATCGTAGTACGTCGCGCCGCTTTCACAGAGGGCTCTTTCCTTTTTTCACAGAGGGCTCTATGTTCGAGGAGACGTAGTCACCGGCGGAAGGGCCACGATGGCGAGAACTCCTCTCCCGATGAAGCCGACCGGATGGTTCCAGGTCGCGTGGTCGGCGGAGATCGCAGTCGGTGACGTCCACCGCATGACCTACTTCGGCACCGAGATGATCGCGTGGCGTTCGAGTGCGGGACGAATCACCGTCATGGACGCGTACTGCGAACACCTCGGCGCCCATCTCGGTTTCGGCGGAAAGGTCGACGGCGAGATCCTCCGCTGCCCGTTCCACGGTTGGGAGTGGAATCAGCAGGGCCGCAACGTCTGTGTCCCCTACGAGAAGCACCCGAACCGCGGCCGCCGGATCCGCACCTACCCTGTGGCCGAGCACAGCGAGTCCGTCTTCATCTGGTTCGACGAGCAGCGTCGCGAACCGTACTTCGACGTGGCCGAGGTGCTCACCGGCTTCGACGACGACAAGAGTGCCGCCGACTACTACCCGGCCTTCGGTCACACCCACCTGTTCCGGCCCGGACTCGAGATCCACCCGCAGTACGTACAGGAGAACGGCGTCGATTTCGCACACTTCACCTACGTCCACGACACCCCGTTGGTCCCGGAGTTCACGCGTCACGACTTCGACGCACCGGTCTCCTACGTCGACTTCACCATCGCCTTCGACGACGTCCCCGCCGAGGAGATCAACAGCGGTGTGCAGGCGATCAACAGCGGCATCGGGGTCGCGGCCACGAAGAGTTGGGGGATGATCGACAACCGAACGCTCACGTCGGTGACACCCGTCGACGAGACCACCTCCGACATCCGCTTCACCGTCTGGATCGGCCGAAAACCCGGCGACGACAGTCCGACTCCGACCAGCCGTGCCTTGCGCAACGCCGCCGGTGTCATCGAGCAGTTCGAGAACGACCTCCACATCTGGGCACACCAACGCTATTCCGATCCACCGGCGCTGTCGCCGAGAGAGTTCGAGGGTTTCACCGCGATCCGCCGATGGGCGACGCAGTTCTACCCCGACGACTTCGACGCGACCGCGGCGGCCCGCGCACATCTCACCCGCTGACCACTCCCTTCGTCCGAAAGGACTTCCATGCCCCTCACCGCACCCATCCGCGTCTTCCAGGTCGCCACCGGCAACGTCGGTTCGGAGATGATCAAGCGCATCGGTGCCCACCGCGATCTCGAACTCATCGGCGTGCACTGTTATTCGCCGGACAAGGTCGGCAGAGACGTCGGCGAGCTCGCCGGTGTCGACGCCGTCGGAGTGACCGCCACCGGATCCGTGGACGAGATGATCGCCGCGGCACCCGATGTCGTCACCTTCCACGGAGTCTTCCCCGACGAGGACCTCTACGTGCAGGTCCTCGAGGCGGGCATCGACATCGTCACCACCGCCGACTTCATCACCGGCCACCATCGCAACGCCCACCACCGACACCGCTCGGGCAAACCCATCACCGACGTCATCTCCGACGCCTGCCGGAAGGGCGGTTCCACGTTCTACGGCACCGGGATGAACCCCGGTCTCGCGCAGATCCTCGGGATCGTGCACACCGCCGACGTCGCCGAGATCGAGAACATCACCGTCACCGAGTCGGTGGATGTGTCGTGTCACCACTCCGTAGAGACCTGGAAAGAGGTCGGGTACGGCCGGCCGGTCGACGATCCGTCCATTCCCGAGTCGCTGCACAAGTACACCGCCGTCTTCGAGGACAGCGTGCGGTTGATGGCCGACTCGTTCGACCTCGACCTCGACGAGGTGCGCTTCAGCTACGAGCTCGGTGCCTGCACCAAGGACGTCGACCTCGGCTGGTACCAGATGCCGAAGGGATCGCTGGGCGCCAACTACATCGAGTACCAGGGCATGGTCGACGGCGTACCCCGCGTGGAGACGCACCTGGAATGGCAGATGACCCCGCACACCGATCCCGCGTGGGACATCCAGGGCTGCTACATCACCCACATCAAGGGCGATCCGAACATCTACAGCAAGCACATGATCTTCCCGAAGCCCGGCGTGCGTCTCGATGATCCCGGCGACTTCGCCTCGATCGGCATGACCGTCACGGGTCTGCCCGCGCTCAACGCGATCCGTTCCGTCGTCGCCGCCCCACCGGGCATCGTCACCAGCGCCGATCTGCCGTTGCGCGCCTTCGCCGGTCGGTTCGCTCTCTGACGTCAGGGGGTCGAGCGGTCAGCCGACGTGTTGCGCTCGCCCGCCGGCCGTCGGCGCGGGCACCGGATGCCATGCTGCGCGCACATTTCGCATCACCAGCACGCTGTCGAGTTCGGCTGCCCCTGTCGGTAGATCGTCGAACAGCGTCGATCGCACGTCAATGGGGGTGGTGGGCTCCACACGCCAGTCGTCGGTGTGCAGTCGCAGGCCGTCGAGTCGGTTCGGGGTGTGGGCGGGGGAGTACCCGGTGCTGCCGGCGCGGAAGAAGTCCGAGGCGTCGGCAACGGTCGGGAAGACGCTGCCCCTCAGCGATGTCGTCACCGCGACGTCGGCGTCGACGGTGACGGCGGGCGATGTCGCTGTCCGCAGGGACACGGCGATCCGGTCGGGCGTCTCGTCGCTGGTGATGGTCGCTTTCGTGTGCACACCGGGAAAGAGACGTCCACCGGCCGCGACCGCGAACGACGACGCGCTGAATCGACGCGTGATGAACACGCCACGAGCGTTGTGGCCGTTGTCGTCCCACTCCACGGCGACACGCTGTGCGGCGTTCTCTCCGCGCCACCCCAGCACCGCAGGCACGCCCGGAGGCGCCATGCGCGCCAGTCGGATCATGCAGATACCGGCGATCGCGACACCGTCGACGAGCTGGAGGCGGAAGCCCTCTGGCAACCACCTCTGAGCCACCGACGGATCGACCCGGTAGTTGACCAGGAGCCGGCGTTCGATGGTGGTGTTCATTCGACCGAACATCGTCATATCCGGAGTATGCGCGCTCGACCGAGGCCCGACGAGGGGTCGGACCGATGACTTTCGTCGCTCCGCGCGGTCAATGGAGTGGAGAACGCACCAGCGTTCGGCCCCGGTGGGGGTGCCACGACGGCAGCGAGACGGAGACGATGATGCACATCGACGAACAGGAGAGCGCCGCACCACGGGTGCTGGTCGCCGGGGCGAGTATCGCGGGCCCGGCCCTGGCCCATTGGTTGCACCGCCGAGGAGCCCAGGTCACCGTGGTGGAACGCTCACCGGGTCTGCGTCCAGGGGGTCAGGCGGTCGACGCGCGAGGGGTCACCCGGGACGTGATCACACGCATGGGATTGGACTCGACGGTCCGCGCGGCATGTACCGACACCGCGGGCGCACACTCCGTCGACGCCGACGGACAGATTCTGCAGACCTTCCTTGCCGACGACGACGGTGGCGACGGGTTCATCGCGGACATCGAGATCCTGCGCGGCGACCTCGCGCGGGTGCTCGTCGACGACACCCGCGACGACGTCGAGTACGTGTTCGGCGACCGGATCTCCGGACTGGCGCAGGATGCGAACGGTGTCGACGTCGTCTTCGCCGGCGGTGGGCGTCGACGCTTCGATCTGGTGATCGGGGCCGACGGGCTGCATTCGCCGTTACGCACCATGGTCTTCGGGCCGGATGACGAACACATCCGCCATCTCGGACAGGCACTGGCGTTCTACAGCGTGCCCAACGACTTCGGGCTGGACCGATACCTGCTCGAGTATCAGGATCAGGAGTCGGGGCGCTCGGCACTCCTGCGCCCCATCCAGGATGCGCAGCGCGCGATGGCGATGTTCTCCTTCGGTGCACCCCGGTACAGCGTGGACCCCCGCGACATCACCGCCCAGAAGGCACTGCTCCGCGAACGCATGGCCGGGCTGGGATGGCTGACCCCTCAGATGCTCGCGCACCTCGACGAGACGCCCGACTTCTATCTCGACCAGGTGGCGCAGGTCGTGATGGACCGGTGGTCTCACGGTCGGGTCGCGCTACTGGGCGATGCGGCGTTCTGTTCGTCCCCGATGTCCGGACAGGGAACCGGGCTCGCGCTGGTCGGCGCCTACGTGTTGGCCGGCGAATTGGTTACGGCAGGCTGGGATCCCGACACCGGTTTCGCCCGGTACGAGGAGCGGCTGCGTCCGTTCGTCGAGGCCAACCAGGAGATCGGACGGTTGAACGCCCACACCCGCGAGATCCCCGGCCCGGATACCGAGCCGCTACCCGACTTCGGCGGCGACTGGTTCATGGAGCTGGTCGGGCGCGCGATCAACGGCATCCAACTGCCGGATTACGAGGGTGTCCCGGACCACCGATCAGCAGGGAAGTCGACGGCGTAGCCGCCTCAACCGGCTCGGACGCGCAGGATGCGGTCGTTGCCGCCGCCGTTGTCGGTGGTCACCAACAACGATCCGTCGCGGTCGACCTTCAGGCCGCGGAGGCGTCCATAGGTGTCGCGGAGGCCGTCGGTGGTGCGCACCGTCTCGCGACCGTTCTCCGAGAGCGTGACGAATACCAGTCGCTTTCCCTGCTGGGTCGAGATCACCACTGCGCCACCGAGGTCGCCCCATCCGGCGGCGGGGAGGAACTCCAGCGCCGGCGTCGCGAGGGTCGGTGCGCCGGAACTCCAGACCGCGCCGATGGCGCCCGGCACCCGCTCCGGGTCGGTCATGGGCACCGACTCGTCGTAGATGAACGGAGCGCGGTCGGGTCGGTAACCGTAATTGCCCCCCGGCTGGAGGAGGTTCAGCTCGTCATCGCGGGAGGTACCCTGCTCGATGGAGTAGACCCGCCCGGTTCCGGGTTGTATCGCCACACCCTGGACGTTGCGGTGGCCGAGTGAGTAGATGGGCGTCCCAGGAAGGGTTCCGCCCGCGGGGGCACCGCCGGGCGTGATGTGGAGAACTTTGCCGCCCAGTGTCGTTCGGCTCTGAGGGTAGGACGGCACCGCGTTGTCACCGGTGCCCACCCACAATGTGCCGTCGGGTGCTGCGGTCAGTCCGCAGCCCGCGTGACGACCGCCGGAGTTGACCGGGATGTTCGACAACACCGTGCGTGTCCGTGCCATCGACGACCAGTCGTCGGCGACGCGCCAGGCGACCACGTTGATGACCTGTCCCGTGTTCGGGAAGGGGAGGGGCAGATTGCCGGCCGAGCCGGTGCCGATCCCCGAGCCCGAGGTCTTCTCCGCCTGACAGGAATACAGCGTGCGGTTGGCCGCGAAACCGCGGTCGAGCGCCAGTCCCATGAGACCGGCCTCGTTGGTGACGAACAACTGTGACTGATCGGCGCGGACGGTCTGCGCCGCCCCTCCCGGGCGCACGGCGACGAACCGTCCGCTGCGCTCGCCGGAGATCAGCGTTCCTTCGGGGGCGACCTCGACGTCCCACGGTTTGTCGAGACCGCTCGCCACCGTGGTCACCGACAGCGGGGGAGCCGCCTGTGCCGACGGCCCGGCGAGAAGGGTGACACAGAGCGCACTCGTGGTTCCGAGCGTGACGAACAGTGCGCGGTGGGGGAGACGGAGTTGGGTCACTTCACAACAGTAACGTCGTTCTTTACTATGTCGCAGGAGTTCGAATTCGGGCATTTGTACTGTTCCGAGGGTGCCGAAGCGAGGCGCCTCGAATCAGATTCGTCGTGTCTCACCGATCTGATCAGGCACGATCCAGCGAGGCGCACAGTGGGGAGATGAACCCGTTCAGTTCGGTCCAGCAGCGCGTGGGCGAGATGATCTTCGAACGCGTCGCCGGTGATGAAGGTCCGGCTCGACGCGACCGGATCCATCTGTCGACCGGGCCGCGCCGCTACGGTCCCGACTCGGCCATCTACCGCGTGCACAGCGACGCGTCGATGTTCATCGGCGGGATGCGGGCGCTGCTGCTGCAGTCGCTGCACCCGCTCGCGATGGCCGCGGTCGATCAGCACTCGGGATACCGCGGTGACCCGTGGGGGAGACTCCAGCGCACCAGCACCTTTCTCGCCGAGACCACGTTCGGCACCATCGACGATGCCGACCGCGCGATCCGGATCGTCCGCGCCGTCCACAAACGCATCACCGGGACGGCGCCGGACGGCCGCCCGTACGCTGCGTCGGACCCGCACCTCATCCGCTGGGTCCATGTCGCCGAGATCGACAGCTTCCTGCGCGCACACGACCGCTATGGCGCTGACCCGCTCGATGCGGGCGGTCGTGACGAGTATGTGCGTCAGACCGCCTTCGTGGCACGGGGTCTCGGCGCGGTCGACGTCCCCGAGACGACTGCTGAGCTCGACGACGTGCTGGCGGCCTACAGGTCGGAGCTCCGGGGCACGGCCGCCGCCCGCCGGACTGCGCGATTCATCCTCCTGAATCCGCCCATCCCGCTGGCCGTACGTCCCGCATACGGTGTCCTGTCGTCGGTGGCGGTGTCGATGATGCCGTGGTGGACCCGGTTCCCGCTGCGCCTGCCGTACCTGCCCGTCACCGAGGCGACGGCAGTGCGGGGGAGTGGCATCGCGATGACATCGGCCATCCGTTGGGCCCTGGGACCCGGCCCCACCCGTGGGGCGGCCCTGGAAACGACCGAATCCCCCTCCTAGGCTGAGACAATCTGCCGATGCCCGACCCAGACGTGGTGGTCCTCGAACCCAGAGCGCCCTACGGCCCCAGCGTGCTGCGCGTGGGCGGCGACCTCGTGTACGAGATCTACGTGGCCAGCGGGCACGCCGACCGGGTCGAACGTCTTGCCATCTCCGAACGCCATGCGCACGTCCTGAGCACCGACGCCGAGCGCTACTGGTTCTTGTTCACCGCGTTGCACCACCCGTATCAGCTGACCGAAACCCGTTTGAGCGCAGATAGTCTCACTGACCACCTCGACACCATCCTGTTCGCCGAGCAGGCCGTGGTGGAGGCGTTCCTCACCAACCTCGACCACGGGTCCGCGAACGGCGCGCTGTCGAACCTGCTGCGTATCTTCGTGGATGCCGACTATTCGCGAATGCGCGACGGCCGCTGGTTCGGCTCCATCCCGAGAACAGAATAAGGCTGTCAAACGAGATGACGGGGCCGGTCACCTCAGAGTCTCTGGCGCGAAGGTGACGTCGACACCGCCGACAGTCATTGTCACCTCACCTTCGATCATCATGACCTGAACCGAGACACGCCGATCGATGGTCTGCGCCAATTGCGCGATGGGCGCGTGCGGAATCTGGACCACTGAAAGGTTCGCGATCCCGACGACCTTGGGGCCGACGGTCCGCCACCAGGTGGCCACACCGGAGGCGAATGGATACAGAACCACCTGCTCGGCTTGGCCGGCCGCCTTGCTCAAGGCTCGTTCGTCGGGCTGACCGACGTTGATCCACTCCACGTTTCGACCGGTGTAGTCGGCGAGTCGCAAGTCAGGTACGCCCGGGGTCGACAGGCCGGCGCCGAACGTCAACTCACCTTCGACGTCGTTCAGTCGATGCGCCCGCAAACCGAACGCGAGCAGCCGAACCACCATGCGCTCGTAAGTTTCGCTGGGGTGTCGCGCCACGGTCAAAGTGTGATCGGCGTAGTAGTTGTGCTCGACGTCGGAGACACCGAGTTCGACTTTGAACACCGTTGCGGAAAGGGCCACGCTGTAGTTTCCACCCAACCTCTGGCGGTTGGCGAATGACCGCACACGCCTCGCGAATCGTCTGCGTGAGAACTGGCCGATGAGTTCCGGGTCGTCGCGCGGTCTGTTCACAGGAGAGATCCAGGCGCTACTCGCGCACTCAGAAGGAGGACGGGTTGGCCGCGTTGAAGGTGTGGGATGTAGTCGCGAAGGAGCGGATGCGGTTGGTCGAGGAACTACGGCCATTCCCTGCAGAGTCTTTTGCAGTCGGATCTTTGTGTGTGGGGTGGGATGTCCACGATGTACTGGCTCACCTGATCGACACAGCCAAGACCTCGCGCCTGCGGTTCATCATGGCGATGGCGCGGGCGCGCGGGGGGTTCGATCGAGCCAATGCCGCTGGCATCGCACGTGAGCGCCGCGCAGATGCCCAGGCCACGGTTACCGAGCTGGCCAACGTGGCCTCTCTGACCAGGACACCGCCCGCACCGCTTGCGACGCGTCTTGTGGAGGCCTTTGTTCACGGCGAAGACATCCGACGCCCTCTGGGGTTGCGGGGGGAGTATCCGCCGGAAGCTGTTGTGGCCGGGTTGGATCACCAATGCCGAACGTCGGCCTCGATGGGCGGCAGCAAAGCGATTGTCGCCGGCGTGAGGCTCGAAGCCACCGATGCCGACTTCGTCCGTGGCCACGGTCCGACGCTGTCCGGACCGGCGATGGACATATTGCTGGCTGTGACCGGCCGCCCGGTTCCGACCGTGGCGCTGTCTGGTCCTGGCGCAGAACTCGTCCGCGAGCGTCTCGCTCGAGCACGTCTCTAGTCACCCGCAGAGACCGACCACAGTTGCGTGCTGCGCCTGTGAGGTGGCGACGACCGTCCTCGACCTCATGTCGACAGGGCGGGAACTGGGTTCGAACTGACTTCGGCGGCACGGGTCAGGACGGCTGCCGCGCCTTGCAGCCACCGTCAGCCGGACCGAGATCTGTGATCATGTCCAGGTCGACTGCCTCGGCCATGGTGCGGTAGCCCGACGCGTTGGGGTGGAGCCGATCGACACTGGCCAGCGAGGATAGCCTCATCCAGCGTCGTCGTAGAGGCGATCGCGAGCAATTGCGAGAGATGACGCCACCCTGAAGTTGTCCGCCGTGTCTAGCAGGAGTTTCTAGCAACTACCTGACATAATGTATCTTATCGGCACGAAGCCGAGGCCTGGGTAGAGCAGGCCCATACCATCACGACGACACTGGCCGCCGTCGACGCACTGGCCGCCGTCGATGCCGCCCGTGAGCGCGATCGCCACCATCACCTACGGGCTTCGATCCACACAGTCTCCAACTTGGACACTATCGATCGCACAAGCCGGACGCGAAGCGTCTCAACCTTTCGGCCAGACAGCCACCGATCGATCACCCACCACTCCAATGTATTTGGCCCGATCTTCCATCGAATCGTCACAGTGACGATTCGATGGAAGATCGGGCCCCGCTCCATTCCACCCCGATCGCCGGCCGCGCCCGCGGTCGATTTGGATGCAGAAGGTGAGGCCGCCCGTTAACGCTGGCGAGAGAAATGACGACGCTGAGCACGACCGACTCAACGCTTCGAGGCCCTTCACCACGAACGGCGGCGCCCGCGGTTTGGCTGCGAAAGAGCGTCGTCAGACAGTGGCGGCAACGACCTGATCAGACGTCGGCGATGTCGCCACCAAAACGCCTGACCCATGAAGGGAACGAACCACACAGCCAACATCCACAGACCGCTGCGCCGGGGCTCCATGTCCGACAGGCCCACACTCACCGTCGCGGCAAACGTCGTCACGAACCACAACCCGGCTACCGCCGCCTTCGCCAGCAATATGTAGACCGAATGATTGAACTCCGCGCTACACGCAGCATCACGGGCGCATTCCGACAGGCCCGCTTCCGCGAACAACTCCGTGATCACCTCGCGAAGCTACCACCGGATCGCTGCACTTCGGCCTCCTGGAAGCGAGATGACCCGCCGGGCTTTATTGGACGGCCGCGCATGACTTCGACGATTGCCGCTACGGCGACGACATCCGCGATCTCCGGTGTGCCCGTCTTCGGCGTACTTACCTCCGCGCTGGTCGGTCTCCTGTGTACGTTCGGCGGTGCGAGTGCGGTGCAGGCAGTCTTCGGTGCGATCACGGAGACCCCTTGCCAAGGAATTGACCCGCGGGTTTGCCACCAAGCAAGCATCTTTGACTATTCCTTCACGTCTGGTGTCGTCACGTCCATCTCATGGTTGGTGATGTAGCTCAGATGCTCGGCCCCCACGCGAACCGTTCGCCGGCACCGACCGCCGCGATCGCGAGATCGCGCCACGGCGGTGACGGTTTGCGGGGATCGAGTCGGACATCGAAGCCATCGCGAACAGAAGCCCATTTGCGGTGCCCGATGTAACCGATGCGTCCATGACCGGGCATCACAATCGACACCCGTGGGTGTCCTTTGATGAGGAAGAAGGGCGCAAAGAGGGGGGCGAAAAGCAGTCCGGCGATGTCGCTGCCTCCGAGACACCCTTTGACGGGTCCGAAGACCAGCCGACGCCAGATCGCGTCGCGAACCCGTTCCCTAATGGTGAAGATGTGTTGGCCTTGCGCATCGCGGAAATGCCATGACGTTACGAACAATCCGACCCAGAAGTTGAGCCGGAACGTGAACATGTCGCGATCGAAGGAGTCGACGACGCGGCTGCCGCGCCGGGCTGGGCGCAGCGTCGACACGAGTCGGCTCAACTGCGGGTCGCTGTAGAACTCCACCGGGCTGCCCCGCCCTGCTTCCGGTGTTCGGACCCAGATGGTATCGGTCTCGCTGCCGTCAGCGGCCACGCTGCGAATCGGGTACACCTTCCCGTGCTCCCCGCCACCAGCGGTGACACGGATACGGCTGGGCCACCGGTGCCGGGCGAACGGCGCAAAGTCCATCAGTCGGGAGAACGCCGACGTGGGGTCACTCGTGCTGGGTTTATCCATCGATGTCGGGGCTTTCGTCGTCGTCATGGTTGTTAGATGCCCGCCGCGCGACCAGAGTTCCCGGACCATCCGACTGTCTTCCCCGACGCGCGTCGACGCGGTCACGACGTCGTCTCCTTCTCCCCCGGCGACGTGGCCAGTCTCGGCGACGTCTGGCCGTACGAATTCACGATTGCTGAGACAGCGCGTCTGATTGTCGGCTCATCGCTTGTCACGTGCCCGGGCGATCTCTCCCAGCATCATTCGCACTCCCCCTGTCAGCAACGTCGCGAGCGGAATGGAGAAGTAGCACGTTGCGATGAGTCCGAGGATCGACCAAAAGAACGCGGCACCGAAGCTGGTGCCGATCGCCCCGACAGAGAACCCGGCGAACCGAATCTGCCCATAGGAGAAGATGCAGGTGAGCACGACAATGCTCCCGCCGAAGAGCAGCCCTGTTCCTCGCACAGCTGACACCAGCCAGAACTCGACTCCGTACCGCCGCGGATCCTGAGCGCTCATCGTCCCGCACTCCCCTCTGAGTCCTCACCTAGAGCTGACTGGCCAGATTTGAATGCAGTTGATGCGGCGATCTTTTCCCCTGAGTCGGGGATGGCTCTCGTCATGAGGCGAGCCGCGAGCGCAAGTGTGCGAAAGCCAGCTCGGCAACGAGTTCGGCGGGCAGGACCGTCAATCCGTTGGTGACGCTGTTGCGAAGTGTCACCACCCCGAATCGTCTGCGGGGCTTGCAGTACATGTCGTAGGCGACCACCGCAGTCGCCCGCGGATCGACCAGCACGATCGACGATTCATCGAAGCCCAGCGCCCACACCGCCCCTGGGTACGCCGTCGCGGCGAGCACCTTCTTGGCCCGCAGGTACAACGCGATCGGGAACGCCAGAACGAACACGACCAGGAACAGCAGCACACCACCGGTGTCGGCGAACGACCCCGAAACGATGTCAAGCAGCGCGAGGATCACCGTCAGCCCCACCACTGCGACAACAGCGGGCGTCATCGCCGCGATCTTCACACTGGCGAGGGCGAGCGCGTCGTGGTCGCCCGGCTCTGCGACCCATGTGTGATGAAGGGGTGGCGCCATGCGGATCGGGGCGAGGGGTTGCTGGGGGTACATGGCGCACCTTTCTCTGACGTGCGGCGGCGTCGCGGCCGGCACACATAACCGTTGAGAGAATGTCCTGTGGCGCGGCCCATGCCGCACCCGTCATCTCTTCCGATGCACTTACGGCCGAACAAGTTCCCGCCTGAGCAGAAACCAGCACCCGGACCCGTGCCTCTGCGCCATCCGTCGCCAACGCCCACGCGGGTGTCTCAGGCTGGGCAGGTGATCGAGGCTGAAGTCCTCCGGGATATTCGTTCCCAAAGCCGAGAGGGCTCCGGGCCGGGCACACTGTCACTTGTGTCCTACCGCGGCCTATTCGACGATGACGAAGTGGTCATGTCGGCTACGTGGTCTGAGGCTGACGGTGTCGTCATCACATCGAGCGAACTGCCGGAGACGTGGCACCGCGCAATCAACCGACTGTGCCGAGACCTCAACGTGCAATCCTTCAACGGCACAGTTGGTTACATCGCTTTCGAGGCAATGCACGACCGCCACAACGACTTTGTCTGGCTCTCAAGCGACATAACCCCCTTCGGGGGAGCGCCGGCCGGCGCTGGTCACAGCGGTGGCGGCGCGCTCGTCTACGACGACGAGGAGGCCATCGTTGTCAGTTGCGCAGACCTCGTCCAAGACCAGATCGCCAGGGCGGGCATTCAGTGGCCACGCGGCCACAGCAGCGGGTTCCTTCGAGCAGAGTTGGTCGGTCACACGGCGTGCTGGGTAGGCCGCGACGGCGCGCGTACGGCCATAGGGACACTGCGCACACCGACATAGAGCTGCCGCGCATCGGCGAAGAATCCCGTTGGTCTGGCATCACCCAAATCGGTCAGGGCGCTGTGATTCTGGTGCAACTGGGTGTGTGAGACAACCTCGGCAGGTGCGCTGTATCGCTACCCTTGGCCGCATGATCGCACCGAAAAGTTGTGATCTCGTTGTCGCCGGCGCCGAGATCCTGGCCCTCGATTCATCGGCAGGCCGCTTGTCCGGGTATGCGATCGCCATTGCCGATGGCGTCATCGTCGCGGTCGAACCGGCCTCGGACATCGAGACGTCCTGGACGCCGCGACTCAGGCTCGACGCGACGGGGAGCGTCGTCTGTCCTGGATTCATCGATGCGCATGTGCACTTCGGGGCCTTTCTCGGCGCCGGCCGGCCGTATTCAGCTGCGCGCACGGAGGGCATGTTCTCGGGAGGAGGACGCCCGGCGACGGTGATACCGGCGATGGCCGGAATGCTGGCGGCACGAGTGCCCGACGATGTGGTGTCGGCCGTCGTGGCGCCCGTGATGGCGTCGATGCTGCGTGCCGGATTCACGTCGGTGGTCGACGCCGGTTCACCGTCAGTGTCCGGGGTGGCAAACGCCGCTCGCGATGTAGGCATCCGGGCCGCGGCAGGTCCCAGCCTTGCCGACCAATGGCACACCACCACAGGCGAAGTCATCAAGCAGGCGGACACGGCGGAGGTACTGGACGCGGCGCGCTCCGTCATCGAGGGCATCGACGGCACCACCGACGCACGCGTCCGCCCAACCCTGTCCGGCATCGAACCGCTGGCCTGTTCCGACGCCCTCCTCGAGGGCATCAGCGGACTCGCCGCCGATTACGACATCCCCACCCACATGCACGCTTACGTGACACCAGAGGCCGTACGTGCGCAT
The DNA here is from genome assembly GCF_001424365.1 of Williamsia sp. Leaf354. Lineage (NCBI taxonomy): Bacteria > Bacillati > Actinomycetota > Actinomycetes > Mycobacteriales > Nocardiaceae > Williamsia > Williamsia sp. Leaf354. Next base: position 140,382 of record NZ_LMPL01000002.1, on the reverse strand, counting down.
GATCTGGCGCAAAGTCGCACAACGACGGAGCGGCTCCTCGACACCGGGATCCTCGACCCGCGCTGCACCGTGATGCACGCCGGCGCTGTCACCGACGACGACATCGCCGAGTTCGCGCGCACCGGAGTGACGGTCAATCACAACCCCGGCGGTAATGCCGTTCTCGGGTTCGGCGTCGCTGCGAGGCGTGCCGTCCCGCGTCTTCTCGAGGCAGGCGCCGATCGTCTTGGGAAGCGATTTGGCTCCGTCGACGGTGTCGACACCATTCGACGCAATTCGTGCGGCTCTGATGGTCCACCGCGAGACTGCGGGGTCCGATATTGCGTTGACGCTCGAACAGGCCCTCGCGATGTCCACGAACTCGGGAGTCAGCACGGGCAACCCGAACAGATTGGGGCGCATCGCGGTCGGACAACTGGCCGACCTGACCATCGTCGACACCGGCGCGACGCATCACCTCGGCGTCGATCACCCCGTACCGGCGTTGGGACTCCACGCGCGAGCATCGGACGTCACCACCGTCATCGTCGCCGGCCGGATTGTCGTCGACGACGGCGTGCTGGTGCACGCCGATGAGGTCGAACTCCGCGCCCGCGCCGCCGCGACCCTGCAATCGATGAGCTCATACGCGCGGCCCTGAACGGTCGACGGCCGCTGAACCGTTCGAGCAGCGGCATCGAGCTTCGCCTGGAAGCTGAAGGCAGCAGGCCGCCGAAACATGTCCCCCACCAGGACAATTTCCATCCGCGGATCTCAGGAGATGATGTCCACGCGTGTTCCAGCATCCGTTCCGCGGCGAGCACGTCTATGGCGTCTTTGCTACCTTAGTTAGGCTTGTGAACAGCTGGCGCAGAGCGTTGCGCCGCATCGACGAAGGGAAATATGCATGAAGAAGCTTCTTGCTACAACCGCAGTCGTCGTGGGACTTTCAGGCGGGGCGCTGGCTCTGGGCCTGGGCGCAGGTACAGCCGGAGCCGATCTTCCCCCGGGCGCTGCCCCGCCGGCTCCTCCGTCGGGCTACTCCTACCCGGTGCAGGGGCCGTACCTGCCGGGCGAAGGGCCGCTCTTCAACCACTGAGCCACTCACCGATACACAAGTGCCATCGGTCCCCCGGTCCCTGAACGACACCGCGATGACGGCCGCGGGCCGATGCAGGCCGCGAGGCGCTATACCGTTGGGGGATGACCACAACGCACTGGACCTTCGGCCCCTCGGATGACGCGGTGCTGGAGATCCAGACCGGCGTCACCGGCAAGGCCGCGAAGATGGGCCACCGGCTCACCATCGCGATGACACGCTGGCGTGCGGTCGTCGACTGGTCCGGCGAGGAACCGGCGTCACTGGAACTCACGGCCGACGTCGACTCGCTCGACGTCGTCGACGGCCAGGGCGGAGTCACCCCGTTGCTGGGGCCCGAAAAGGTGGTCGCGCGACTCAACGCGCTGAAAACATTCGATGCGAAGCGATTCCCGCAGATCACTTTTCGCGCCGACGACATCACCGCCATCGACAACGGCTTCCGCCTCGACGGAACGCTGGAGATCCACGGCGAGAGTCGTGATCACTCGGTGCATCTGCGGGTGAAGGATGAGGAACGCGCGTGGCGGTTGTCCGCAGAATCGACTGTGCGACAGTCCGACTTCGGCATCAAGCCCTACTCACAGATGCTGGGCGCGATGAAGGTGGTCGACGAGGTGTCGATCGCTTTCTCGGCCACCCGCGCGAAACCGTCGTGAGGCGTCGGTCCGCCTAGACCACGACCGTGTGCACGCGGCATGTGACCGGACCAACCGGGACGCGACCATGCGGCTGGGCGACGACGGTGATGTCGACCGGGCCGACGCCGGGGTGGATGTATCCGTCGTACGGCTGATCGTCGAGGTAGGCGCCGCTGTAGAACGGCGTGAGAAATCCGATCTTGTCGACTCGTGTCGTGAGACGGGCGCTCACTGTCGCGCGCGTGCGTGTGTTCGTTGCACGCATCGACAGGTCGACGGTGTACGGAGCGTTCACAGAACCGAGCATCGTCGTGGTGACCTGCAGTCGATTGTGGTGCGAGCGCAACTCGTTCTGATAAGCCGTCACCTTGATGGTGAACGGGAGGTCGATGATGTTCGGATTCGTCCCGATGCAGGTGGGTCCGTCGTCCTGCCGGTACGACGGATCCGTCGTGGTGTCCGCATGCGCCATACCGGCGCCGAGGATCAGCGATGTCGCCGCGACGGCGACGGCTAAGGCCGAGATGTTTTTGCGTGTGTGGTCCATGGCCGTACCATCGCGCCGATTCGTTCACTTGTTACGCACAACTACGAGTATTCGTACGATCGCACCACGTGGCGCAGTCGCCGAGAGGTGAACCTCAGCCGCGCAGGCCGACCACCGGGTTGAGGTCGGAGGCCGCGAGACCGCCGGGCTCGACACCCGGTAGGAACTCCCGCCACGTCCCACTGATGAGGGTCGGCGAATCGACCACCCGCGCACCGTCGGCGAAGTACGTGGTGGCCAATGCCCGCCTCGGCTGCGTGGTCAGGTTGGGCCCGGCGGTGTGGAAGCACAGCGCGGAGTGGAACGACACGTCGCCGACGGCGAACGGGCCGGATTCCACCGAGACGTCACGTTCGACGAAGCGCCGACTGACGGCCTCGTCGTACGACGTGCCGACCTTGTCGAACTCGAGGTCGGACACCTCCCCCAGCACCTCGCGGCCACGAGCGAACGACAGCGGTCCCATACGACCGGGGATGGCTGACATCGGCATCCACGCGGTGACCGCCTGGGTGGTCTGCAGCGGGAAGTGCTCTGCGTCGTGGTGCCACGGGGTCCGGCCGCATCCGGGCTCCTTCGACAACGCGTTATCGTGGTAGAGCCGAACGCCCGGCTCATCCAACAGCGCCGCCGCCAGACCGCCGATCCGGGGCGACAACGCGACGGCCCGCATCAGGTCGTCGTGCAGCCACATCTGCTCCAGCGCGGTGAACCGACCGGCGACGTCGTCGCCGTGCTCGGCACGCAACAACTCCTCGAGGCGTTCGGCGAGTCGTCGGACCACCGGCGGCGACAGCACGGCGGGTAGCCGCACGAAGGCCTCGCGCGCGAACGACGCGACCGCGGCCGGGTCGAGGTCGTAGGGCTCGGACAACTCGCGCTCGACCTGCTCGTCGGTGGCTGCCTCGACGTCGGGGAGACCGGGGCCGTCGACCAATTCGGTCGGTACGTTCTCGTTCGCGGCGAGGGTGACGTACCAGTCCCACCAGTCCTGATCGTTCCCCGCCCAGTCCTGCTCGATGCCGCCGTCCCGGTTCTGCTCGGGAAGACGCTCGTTCACGGTCGACTTGTTCAGAGCCACAGCAGAGCCGCCTCGTGGGAGAAGGTGTAGGAACCGGACGCGTCGCGACAGGAGGCCAGGTAGTCACCCAGCACGGGCGCGGCTTCCATCTCCTCCAGGGACACCGAGTCGTCGAACGCGCAGCGCTGCAGGAATCCTTGCGCAACAGCACGATCTGATGTCCCGGTGCTGTAGGTGACGCGCTGGTCGCGCACATCGGCGCCGGCGCGTACGAGTGCGTCGCGCACCTGCTCGGCCGTCGTGTACGGCGTCGCCTCGCGCACTCCTGCCCGGAAGGCGTCGTAGAAGGCGAGGTAGTGCGATGCCGCGGTGGCCTGTGCGATCAGACCGAGACCACCGGGAGCGAGAGCTGCGACGAACCGCTCTGCGGCGGCGTCCAATTCCGCCGGCGGCAGCGCGTAGAGCGCGTGGGTGGCCCACACGACGTCGTAGCCGGAGTACTCGTCGGGGAGATCCTGCAGGGTCATCACGAGGTCGTGGCGGGCGGCGAACGGCGGCCCCAGGACGCTGCGGGCCTCGGCGACCGAGAACTCCGATGGGTCGAGGAGGTCGTAGGACATCTCGGGCAGCGCGGACAGATCTGTGTACTTGCGGAGGGCCGTCGGGAACTTTCCGCTGCCGCAGGCCACGTCGAGGAGCGACCAGCCGTCGTGCGCACGGCCCCCGAGCAGAACTGGCCAGTCCGCGGCCAGCGCCAGTTGTCGGTAGTCCTCGGTGGCGAGGGCGTAGAACGCCTCCATGCCCGTCCGTCCGGCTTCGCTCCAGTGCTCGAGGCTGCGTTCGGCTGTGTCCCTGTTGCTCACGACAATTCTCGTCCCGTCATCGGCAGCCACATTCGACCCCCTGATCGAGCCGACGTGGTTGACTCGATCTGATGACGAGCCTAGTACCGACTCCGTCGACCGAGGTCGCCACCGCGCTTCTCGACGACCTCCGCGATGCACGTCGGGGGGCCGCGGCGCTGCCGGCTCTCGAACCCGACTCCTACGCACGCGACCACGCAGCGTTCGAGCGCCGCTCCGACCAGCGCGGTCTGATCGCCGACCATCTCGCCGGGCGGCTGGCCGGCCTCGGCGACGGGCCCCTCTCGGTGCTCTCGGTCGGGTGTGGGGACGGCACGTTGGACGTTCGGCTCGCCGAGGGATTGGTGCGAGCCGTGCCCGGTCGACCCGTGCGTTACGTCGGCATCGAACCGTGGTCCGGGAGTGCGGGGCTGTTCACCGCGGAGATGGCCGCCCTGGGCGCCCGCGAGCTCAGCGCCGAGGTACAGGTCGCGTCGTTCGCCGACGCGGTGGTCGACGAGACCTTCGACGCCGTGGTGTTCGTCCACTCGATCTACTACGTCGCCGACCTCGAGCAGACCCTGCGCAAAGCCCTCGCACTGGTGCGGCCGGGCGGACAACTCTGGGTGCTCAACGCCCCGCGTGCCGCGCTCAACGCACTCGTCGACGTACTGGCCCCACCGCTGGACGATCATCGCCAATGGTTCAGTTCCGATGTCGCCGAGGCCTTCCGCGCCACCGGCATCGTCCTCGACGAGGTCTCCACGCTCGACGCGCTGGTCGACCTCGGCCCCGCCGGCGACGACGTGCTCGACTTCGCCGTGCAGGCCCGCCTGACCCCCGAGCTGCGCAGGCCGGTTCGTGCATACCTCGACGCCGTCTCGGTGCCCGGCGCGGATGGAGAACCGCACGTGCCCCATCCGGTCGATGTCTTCGTCGCCACCCGCCTCTGACGCTGATGCTTTCCGCGCTCTTTCGTGAGACGCTGTAACAACTCTTCGGTACGCCGCGATACCACCTGTGTAAGCCCCGTCGCCCCCGGGGGCAGCTCGCGAACGCGCGCCCGCGACATCAGCGAAGGAGATCCCATGTCCACACACCTCCCCCGACGCCGAATCATCACCGCCGGCGTGACCATGGCCGCAGCCGCTGCGCTGACCACCGGCGTGGCGGCCGGCCCCTCGGCGGCCGCCGGTTTCGGATCGTCGGACTTCGGCACACCACGATCAGGACCCGGCACCGCCGATCTCACCATCACCTTCGCCGACCTCGACGTCGACGCGAAGACCGGCGTCAGGACGACCGGGGTGTTCGTCACCAACCTCTGGGGGCCGGCCGTGGCCAAGAACGTCACGCTGACGATCAACAACGGCCAGGCGAGATCAGCCCCCTCGGTGGGGATCAACTCCGGCTTCCAGATCGAGGTGAAGACACGAGGTCCGGCACTGATCTGCGCTCGTGCCACCTCCAGCACGCCGGACAGCAATCCGATCAACAATCAGTCCTGCAAGACCATCATCAGCTTCGTATCGCCGTTCTGAAATCACTGGGAGACAGCATGATCCGCATCACTCGAACCATCGCCACCGCCGCTGCGTCAGCCGCGATCGCCGTCGCCGCCTTCGGGGGTGGCACTGCGCAGGCAGCACCTGCCGTCGACCCCGTCGCCGGACTGGTCGCCGCCGGGGTACCCGCGCCGATCGCGGCCGCAGCCGCCGGCGCGACCCCCGTCGCCGCCGGTGTGGAGCAGTTCACCCTCGCCAATCCGGGCAACGGCAACCCGGGTCAACAGGTCGACGCGCGCATCGACCACAACCGCAAGACGATCACCGTCATCCAGCGGTTCATCATCGAGCGCTCGCAGCTCACCGCCGCGTGGGTGAACCTGCGGACCGGCGCATCGGGTGTCACCGGACTGCCCCAGTCGGTGCCCTCCCCCAACCCGCTGAGCTACCCCGACCGTGTCGCCGTGCTGCCCACGGGCAGCGGACCCGTCGTCTTCGTCGTCTACGGTCCGACCCCGTCGCAGACCGGACTCATCCCACGCCTCGACTACATCTTCCCGGTGGGTCGGCTCGCCCAGGTCTGACCGGGGCGGCGAGGACCCGTGCGGCTCGGCGCGGTGTGTGCGATGGTCGGGAATCGCCCGCACGATCTGGGAGGCACGATGAGCGACATCGCCGGAATCGACCCACACAGCGCACCGAGCGGTACGGGCTGCGTCGACTGCGAGTCACAGAACGGATGGTGGTTCCACCTGCGCCGGTGCGCCCAGTGCGGCCACATCGGATGCTGTGATGACTCGTTGGGTGCTCACGCCACCGAGCACGCGACCACCTCGGGCCACTCGATCGTGCGGAGCTTCGAGCCGGGCGAGGCCTGGTTTTACGACTACGGCACCGGCGCGATGTTCGAGGGCCCTGTTCTTGCGCCACCCGATCACCATCCGCGGGATCAGACCGCGCCCGGACCGCGCGCCCGCGTTCCGTCCAACTGGCAGGAGATCCTGACCGACCACCGGCGCTGACAGCGCGACCACCCGAGGGTCAGCCTCGACAATTCGTCGGAACGGGCTTGCCCGCGAAGCGATCTGCCATCCACTGATACGCCGGAAAGAAGCCGACAGCGGCCGCACTGAGATGCTCCGGCGCCGGGGTCGAGAGCTGGTAGACCTTCGTCCCGGCCCGGCAGTACCGCTTCATCGTCGCATCGAGCGACGTCACCGAGATGAGCGGATCGGTGGGGCTGTGGAACTCGAAGATCGGCGCCTTCGCGACCTCGGGCATGCTCGCGATGCTGTTGAGCGCCAGCACGCGTCGTGTCGCGGGCGCGTTGAGCATGTCGAAGTTCTTGGCGACCATCCGCGCGGATTTCCCGAAGCCGGTCACGAGGATCTCGTTGGTGCACGCGTTGGCCATCTGGGCGCGCGTCTGCAGACCCAGCCAGTTGAGGTGGCTGCTGATCGGCAGTTCTTTCGGATACTCGCGTTCGAGTCCCAACGACGCCGCCATCGCGAGCCCGAAGGCCGGGTGCGAGTTGTCGGTGCCGATGGCTTCGGCCATCTGCGTGAGGTTGGTGGGCACGCCACCCCACACGGAGCCGACGATGTTCACCTCCGGCGCGTAGGTGGCCTGCAGGGTCGAGGCGGCACCGGTCGCCATGCCGCCGCCGGAGTACCCCGACAGCGCGAACTTGGAGTTCTTCAGTCGCAGCGGCGAAAAGCGGGTCGCGGCGCGAATGCCGTCGAGAACAATCTGGCCGCTCATGCGCACAGCCGCGTACGCGGTCTTCTCACCGAGATGATCGGGGATCGCGATACCCCATCCGCGAGCGAGCGCGAAGTTGAATCCCCAGGGGTCGACAGGTGACGCGATCCAGTCGGTCGTCGTGTACACACTCTGCGAGGGCTGGCAGCGCATACCCATCGCGTTGATGATCATCTGGTACGACAGCACGGGGATGTCGGCCTTGTGGTTGAACGGCACGATCACCGTGGTCACACCCACCGCGGGCTTGCCGTGCGAGTCGTTGGTGCGGAAGGCGATCTGCCACGCCTCCGACGGGGTGGTCCGGAACGGATTGTCCCTCTTGACCGCGCGGATGACGTCGCCGTCGGCGAGCGAGGCGAGGTTCGCGGGGTGGCGGTACAGCGCGCCCGGATTCGAGACCGACGGCCCGATGTTCTTGGGGAGGGGCGGGGTGGACACTCCCGGAAGTGCCGGCAGCACCGGAACCGGTGGCGGGGCTGCGACGGCGGTGCCCCCCACCGTCCCGAATGCGAGTGCGCCGCTGAGCATGACGGTGAGAACGACGAGCAGGTGCCGTCGCCGTGGGGCATAGAGCAAGAGGGACTCCCGAATTGAGCGTGGAGGGACATCACCATGATGGGGCAGAACGGACACCACCGCGCGTCGACCGACCCCTTTTCAGCCGAACATACGGTGCAGCATGGTGAGCGTGTGACTCTTCACAACATCCGTTGAGGTTTTGGCGATCGCTCCCGCATGCGGCGGTGTCAGGGGGTCACGATCCGACTCATTCGCCGCGCGCCGCCGGGCGCGCCGGGTCGGCCGACCACTGCGACCACGAACCCGGATACAGCGCCGCATCGACACCGGCGACCGCGAGCGCGGCGATCTCGTGCGCAGCGGTGACGCCCGATCCGCAGTAGACGGTCACCTCGGCGCCGGGTGTGACACCTGCTCGCGCGAACCGGTCCCGCAGGGCCGACGGTTCCAGGAATCGACCCGACGCGTCGAGGTTCGCCGCGGTGGGCACGCTGACCGCACCGGGTATGTGGCCGGCGCGCGGGTCGATCGGTTCGGTCTCACCCCGGAAACGTTCGGGCGCCCGCGCGTCGAGGAGCACCCCGTCGCGACCGACGTCGTCGATGTGCACGATCGGCATGCTGCCTGGGGTGACGATGAAATCTCCTGGTGCAGCAGCCTTCTCCTCACCTGCCGACACCGCGCCACCCGCGTCACGCCAGGCGCCCAGACCTCCGTCGAGGATGAGGACCCGGGTGTGACCCGCCCAGCGCAGCAGCCACCACGCACGTGCCGCCGCCAGACCCCCGGTGTCGTCGTAGACGACCACCCACGAGTCCGCCCCGACACCCCAGGAACGCACCGACGTCTCGAACGCGTCGGGAGCGGGCAGCGGGTGGCGACCGTCCGCGGCCGTCGGCGGTGCGGCGAGTTCGGCATGGAGGTCGACGAAGATCGCGCCGGGTACGTGCGCGTCGCGGTAGTGCTCCGCGCCGTGGGGGTCCCCGAGCTGCCAGCGCACATCGAGGACAACGGGCGGGTCCTTGTCGAGAAGGCGTGTGGCGAGATCCCGGGCCGAGATGAGCACGTCGGTCATGAGGTCGTCCGATCTCGAGAGAAGCGGTGGCCCCATGGGGGCCGGGGCTTCGCGGCGTACAACGGAACGTAATGCATGCACATGGCGTCACGCCCGACCGTTCCTTCGACGTCATCGTGATCGGAGGGGGCAACGCGGGTATCGGCACCGCGGCCCGACTGTGTCGCCGGGGCATCACCGACGTCGCGGTGATCGAACCGCAGCGCGTCCACACCTACCGACCGCTGTTGTCGTACGTCGGCTCCGGCCAAGCCACATTGGCCTCTGCCGAACGCACCCAACGATCGGTCACCCCCGCCGACGCCACCTGGATCGACGACACCGTCGACGCCATCGACGCCGATGCCCACACCGTCCGGTGCGCCTCGGGTCGCCTGTTCACCTACCGCGATCTCGTGGTGGCGACCGGGTTGGTCCCCGACGACGCCGCGCTGCCCGGTGTCGCCGAGGCACTGTCGACCCCGGCGGTCGGCAGCAACTACGTCGACGCCGCCGAACAGACCCGCGACGCCGTCCGCGCGATGCGCCCGGGCGGCCATGCGGTGTTCACCGTCCCGCGTCCACCCGTCAGCTGCACGGGCACCACCATCAAACCGTTGTTCCTCGCCGCCGGTGTGTGGCGTCGCGCAGGGATACTCGACGACGTCGACATCACCCTCGTCGTCGACCGTGAGGGACTGGTCGGGGTACCTCGTCTCGACGTCCGCCTCGAACACCACCTCGCCGACCTCGGAGTGAACGTCCTGCGTCGCACCGCCGTCACCGCTCTCGATCCCGAGCACCGATCCCTCACCGCCACCGGATCCGGCTCCACCACCGGATCCGACGGGGCGACGACCACCTTGCGCTACGACATGCTCCATCTCGTGCCGCCGTTCCGCGGGGTACCGCTGGTCTCGGAGTCGGAGCTCGCCGGTGACCACGCCACCGGCGTCGTGGACATCGACCCCGCCACGTTCCGTCACCGGACCCATCCGACGGTGTGGGGTCTCGGCGACGGTGCCGCCGTCGACACCGACCCGTCCGGTGGCGCACTGCGTCAGCAGTCGAAGATCCTTGTCGGCAACATGATCGCGGCCCGCTCCGGAGTGCCGTTGTCGCACTACGACGGGTACACCGTCGCCCCCATCCCGACCGACCTGCATCGGCTCATCGCCGCCGAGTTCGACCGCACCGGCGAGATCACGTCATCGCTGCCGTCGTTCCTCGACCCGCTCGCCGCGCGACGGTCCGCCTGGGCCTTCGACCGCTATGGGCTACCGCTCGTCTACTGGTACGGGATACTCAAGGGGATCCTGTAGCGAACACGCCGGATCGTCGGGGTCGAACTGGCACCATCGGAGACCGTGAGCAGAACAGGATCGTTCCTCAGAGTCGGCGTCGCGTACACACTCGCCGTCGTCGTCGCACTGCTGTGGGTCGTGTTCGGGCCGCGTACCGATCACCTCTGGCTCGACGCACTCGTCGCCGACGTCCTCGCGACCCTGGTCATCTTCGCGTTCAGCCGGTTCCACGGGAACTCCAGCTTCTACGACGCGTTCTGGAGCGTGATCCCGCCGCTGTTGACGATCTTCTGGTGGGCGCGCGGAGACGTCGGGGCAGACAGCCTGGTCGCGTGGCTGGTGAGCGTCGTCGTGATGGTGTGGGCGGTGCGCCTCACCTGGAACTGGGCGCGCAGCTTTCCCGGCCTCCATCACGAGGACTGGCGGTACGGGAATCTGCGGGACGGCGCCGGGCGCTGGGAGTTCGTGGTGGATCTCGTCGCGATCCACCTGATCCCCACGGGCCAGGTGTTCCTGGGGATGCTGCCTGTCTACGTGGCGGTGACCAGGCCCGACGACGCCGTGGGCTGGCTCGCGTTCGTCGCGACCGCGGTCGGCCTGGGTGCCGTCGCACTCGAATACGTCGCCGACGAGCAGTTGCGGCGGTTCGTGGCAACGAAGCAGCCCGGACAGACGATGGACCGTGGCCTGTGGGCGTGGTCGAGGCACCCGAACTACTTCGGCGAGTTCAGTTTCTGGTTCGCTTTGGCCCTGTTCGGCGTCGCGGTGTCACCCGGTGACGCGTGGTGGTTGTTCGTCGGCGCGATCGCGATGCTGGCGATGTTCCTGGGCGCGAGCATCCCCATGATGGAGGCTCGCAGCCTCGAGAGCCGTGCCTCGTATTCCGATGTCGTCGAAAGGGTGTCGCGATTCGTCCCGCGTCCTCCGCGGAAGGTGGCCGCGTGAACACGCCGAGGGTGATCGTCGCCGGTCTGGGCGACAGCGGGCTCCTGACCGCGATCCACCTCGCCAAGCACGCCGACGTCGTCGGTGTCTCGTCGAAACCCGGACTGGTCAGCGGGCAGGAACTCGGTTCGCGCCTGGGCCGACCCGAGGAGTGGGCGCGCAACTACTGGATCGAGTTCGGCCAGTACCGCGGACTGGACACGGTGCGCACCGTGCACGCGTCGCTCACCGCCACCGACCTCGACGCCAAGACCGTCACCTGGGTCGAGGACGGGGAATCCGTCACCGAAGCCTTTGACGCACTGGTGATCTCGACCGGCGTCACCAACGGGTTCTGGCGGTCGCCCGCACTGCAGTCCACCGACGAGGTCGCCGCCGACATCGCGGAGCACCACGACCGCGTCGCCCGCGCGGCGCGGGTGATGGTCGTCGGCGGTGGCGCCGCGGCCGTGAGCACCGCGGCCAACATCGCTCTGCGGTGGCCCGAGAAACGCGTCGACCTCTATTTCCCCGGTGACCGTGCGCTCCCCCAGCACCATCCGCGAACGTGGAAGACCGTGCGTCGACGTCTGCTCGACGCGGGGGTCACCCTCCACCCCGGACACCGTGCGGTGGTCCCGCCCGACTTCGCCTGCGAACGGATCACCTCCGGTGCGGTGCGCTGGCAGACCGAGCAGGCCACCTCGACGGCCGACGCGATCATCTGGGCCATCGGTCGGGTGCGACCGAACACCGGATGGCTGCCGTCGGAGGTCCTCGACGTCGACGGTTTCGTCCGCGTCAACCGTTACCTGCAACTCCCCGAACATCCCGCGGTGTTCGCCGTCGGTGACGTCGCGGCGAGTGATCCGTTGCGCGGATCGGCCCGCAACCGGGCCGACAAACTCGTCGCGCGCAACGTGATGAGCGTGTTGAACGGGCGTCGCCCGCACAGCTACCACCCGCGGCGGCGGCGGTGGGGTTCGGTGCTCGGCGTCCAGCCCGACGGCCTGCAGGTCTTCGCGCCGAACGGGCGGGCGACCCGCATCCCGCGCTGGTCCACCGATCGGGTGCTGCAACCGCTCGTGGTGCGGCGCGGCATCTACGGCGGCGTCCGCGACACCCCGCGGTCGTCGGGGCAGCCGTCGTGACCCCGCCCGCGGGCGTGACGGTCCACGACGTCGCGACCGGAGACGTGGTCCTGCCGGTCGAGTACAGCGGACCCACCGACGGCACCCCGATCGTGCTGCTCCACGGCTGGCCGCAGAACGCACGCAGTTGGGACGCGGTGGTGCCGTTCCTGCACGACGCCGGATACCGCACCGTCGTCCCGTCCCTACGAGGGGCGGCAGTCGGTGCGACACCGCGCTCGCGACTGTCCTACCGACCGCACATCCTGACCGCCGACATGGAGGCGATCATCGCCGACGTCGGCGCGCCGGTGCACCTCGTCGGTCACGACTGGGGCGCAGCACTGGCCTGGACCGTCGCCTGTCGGCGACCTGATCTGTTGACCACGCTCACGGCGGTGTCGGTGCCGCACCCCGCCACCTTCGCCCGGGCGCTGTCACACAGCCGACAGATCCTGAGCTCGTGGTACATGCTCGTCTTCCAGCTCCCGGTACTTCCCGAACTGCTTCTCGCCCGGCGGAACATGATGGCGCGGTTCCTGATCCGGTCCGGTCAGACACCCGAACTCGCCGACCGCGACGCCCGCGCCGCGGCCGCGCCGGGAGTGCGTCACGGAGGCATCAACTGGTACCGCGGTTTCATCCTGTCCCGCGAGGCCGCCCCGGCCACCACCACCGTTCCGGTCCTCCAGGTGTGGAGCGACGGCGACATCGCGATTCGCCGGGCCACGGTGGAGGCGACGTCGCGTAACGCCGTCGGCGGGTTCGACTTCCTCGCCTTCACCGGGGTCAGTCACTGGATCCCCGACGAGAGGCCCAAGGAACTCGCACAGGCGATCATCCGACACGCCGCGGGACCGCACACCCCGTCGACCTGACGGTCGCCCGAGGTGGCTCAGCGCGCGAGGGACCGACTGATCACCAGACGTTGGATCTGGTTGGTTCCCTCGAAGATCTGGGTGATCTTCGCGTCACGCATGTAGCGCTCCACCCGGTAGTCCCGTGTGTAGCCGTACCCGCCGAACACCTGCACCGCGTCGGTGGTCACCTTCATCGCGGCGTCGGTGGCGACGAGCTTGGCGACCGACGCATTGCGTGAGTACGGCAGACCCGCGTCGCGGCGACGAGCGGCATCGAGATAGGTCGCCCGCGCGGAGTCGACGGCGGCGGCCATGTCGGCGAGCAGGAAACCGAGGCCCTGGTGGTCGATGATCTTGCGACCGAAGGCGCTGCGCTCCTGTGCGTAGTCGACGGCGTCGTCGAGTGCGGCCTGCGCGATGCCGACCGCGATCGCGGCGATACCGAGGCGACCGGAATCGAGCGCACTGAACGCGATCGGCAGTCCCTGCCCCTCGTCACCGATCCGTCGCGCCCCTTCGACGGTGGCGTTGTCGTAGAAGGCCGCGGTGGTCGGGATCGCATGCAGCCCGAGCTTCTCCTCGGGTTTGCCGAAAGACAAGCCCGGCGTGTCCTTCGCCACGAGGAAGCAGGTCACGCCTTTGGATCCCTCCCCGGTGCGCGCGAACAGGTTGTAGAAGTCGGCGACACCGCCGTGGGTGATCCACGCCTTGGCCCCGTTGATCACGTAGTCATCGCCGCGTGCGGTCGCCTTGCACGCCAGGGCCGCCGCATCCGAACCCGCCTGCGCCTCCGACAGGCTGTAGGCGCCGATGGTGCGTCCGCTGAGCATCTCCGACAACCACCGCTGCTTCTGCTCATCGGTGCCGTAGACGCTGAGCGGGAACGAGGCCAGGCCGTGCACGCTGGTGGCGACCGCGACCGCCGCCCAGGAGATGGCGAGTTCCTCGAGCACCTGCAGGTAGACCTCGTACGGCTGACCACCCCCACCCCACTCCTCGGGATACGGGAGGCTCAGCAGGCCCGCCTCGCCGAGCGTGGCGAACACGCCGTCGGGGTACTTCTCCTGGCGCTCGTGCTCGTCGACGATGGGATCGAGCACTCGGCCGGCGATGTCACGCGTCAGCCCGATCAGCTCACGCGCCTCATCCGACGGCAACAGACGATCGACGGTCACAGCGCCTCCTCGGCACATAAGTGCGCCTACGTTTCGGTTGACCCGATCACATCACGGACGTCCACGCGTTGACAACGCGCCGTGGAGCGGGCCCGCCGAACGTGTCGCGTGAACAGGGGCGACGAGGCCGGTGCCCCGGGTGCGGCCCGCTCGTCGACGGTCGACCGCCCGCGGACGCCACCCTCGCATTCGACCTCAACATCTGCCACCCTCGGTGGCACTGAATACGTCGTCCATCGGGGGAGGGAGATCGACGTGATCACATCGAACGATGTTCCATGGGTGCCGGTGGGGCCGCGGGGGCGGCCGGGATCGGTCGCCATCAGCTCGTCGGGGACCACCACGAGCTACGGCCGGTTGGTCGAGCGCGTCACCGCGTTGAGCGCCGCATTCGCCCAGGTCGGAGTCCGAGCCGGCGACCGCATCGCCTTCCTCGGTCCCACGACACAACATGCCGTCGAGACGTTCTACGCGTCGCTGGCGCTCGGCGCCAGCCACGTTCCCCTCGACCCCGCCGTGCCGCCCGCCATGACCACCACGGTTGCCGAGGACACCTCGATGATCGCGGTCGTCGTCGACCCTGTGCACCACGACCACATCGGCCTCCTGAGCCGCCGACAGATCGTGTTGACCTCGGGTCGCATCCCGGACGCACTGTGTGAGCCGCTCGACTACGAGGCGTTCATGGCGACGGGCACCGGTGAGGCCTGGCGGCGGAACCCGCTTCCCGGCGATCCAGGTGTGTTGATGCCCGCGCACCCGACCGGGGCGGCGCCGGTCGGTTTCGACCACGCCACGGTGGCGGGCAACGTCGCCACGATGGCCTCGCTGCTGGACATCGACGACGAGGACACCGTCGCCGTCGCAACGCATGCCCATACCCACCCGTGGTCGGGATGGCTCGGAGCCGCCGCGCTCTCGCGCGGAGCCCACCTGCTGATCACCGACTCGCTGACCGTGGCCGGCGTGCTCGACGATCTCGTCGACAGCGGGGCCGCGGTCACGGCCCTGCGCGCGAGCACCCTGCGCGCAATGACCACCTGCGCTCGATGGTCATCGCCGGGGTGGTCCGGCCCGCGCCGGATCCTCTGCGTCGATCACCCCGACGAGCGACTCGTTCTGGCCTGGCGCGAGCGGGGCACCGAACTGGTCGACGTCACTTGCGGACTACCCACCGACGTGGAGGCCGGTGACGGTCCACCACTCATCGGCGTGGCCTGCTGAGCGGATATGGTCGCCGAAGGATCGATCCGGCTCAGGAGTTGGGCGCGGAGACCTCGAGTGCGATGTTGTCGGGGTCGCGGAACTCGAGGATCGCGATACCGGCGTCGCCGAGATCCTTGATCGGCTCGTGGTCGATGCCCAGAGAGTCCAGATGGGCACTCGCGTCGTTCAGGTCCGCGAGCGATGCGACCGTGAAGCTCACGTGGTCGAGACCGGATCGGTCCTCGGTGAACGAGTCGTCGCCGGGTGCGACGGGACGCAGGCCGAGCAGTCCGCCGCCGAACTGGTAGATCACGCCGCCGTACAGGAACGCCAGTTGCTCCCGGGTCTGCTCGTCGGCGCCGTCGGGTACCTCGAAGGCGACGTCGAAACCGAACACGTCGTCGTAGAACTTCCGCGAGACGGCGATGTCGCGGACGGTCAGCCGTACGTGGTGGTAGTCGGTTGCGGCGATCGGCATTCTGATTCCCCTTCTCCTGCGGCGGTATCGCCGCATTGCCATGTGTGCACGTGCCTCACACGACAGTACGCGTGCACACTGAGGCGATGAGGTCTGTCGCACTAGCCGCCACCGCAGCCGTATCAATCGTCCTGATCGCCGCGTGCGGGTCGGACACCTCCACCGATCGGGCCGCTCCGTCGAGCACGCCGGTGGCCGCCGAACCTGCCGTGGCGCCTGCGCCGACGACCCCGCCGATCGGCACGACCATCGAGGTGGGCAACGAGCCCGAGGGCGTCGTCATCGGCTCCGCGGGGATCGCGGCGGTGGGCGTGCGGAGGCCCGATGGGCTCACCCTCGTCGACGTCCGCGCGGGTCGCGTCATCCGCACCGTCGAGACCCGGGGCGCACCAAGGCATCTCGAACTTGCCGGGCCGAACGGTCCGGTCATCGTGCCGCTGGAGACGAGCAACACGGTGACCGAGATGTCCTTCGACGGCACGTTCGGTCCGATCGCCACCGGCGTGGGCGACCTGCCCCACGATGCGGTCCGCACCTCCGACGGAACACTGGTCGGCACGAACGAGCACGGCGGCGGCGCACTGTTCCTGCGGGACGGGAAGGTGGTGAAGTCGCTCCCCGCCGGTCCCCCGCAGCCCGGTGGTGTCGCGGCGGTCGGGCGCTACGCCGCCATGGCCGACGTCCAGGGCAACGGTGTCTTCGTCTACGACGGCACCACGATGACCGAGGTCGCCCAGAAGAAGATCGGCACCCGTCTGACGCACGCGCACGCTCTCGGCGGTGGACTCGTGGCATTCGCCGACACCGACGGCGGGGCCGTTCTCGTCGAACGGATCACCCCGCAAGTGGTCGACGTGGCCCGTATCGACGCGCCGGGCAAGCCCTACGGGCTCAGCTACGACGACCGCACCAAGACACTGCTCGTGACGCTCGGATCCACGAACACCCTGCGCCTCGTCGACATGTCGGATCCGGCGAAACCCCGTATTCGCGGGGACGTCCCGACGGTGCAACAACCCAACTCGGTGGCGATGGACCCGGTGACCGGGATCGTGGCGGTCACCGGCAGCGCACCGGGTGCCGCCAGCTCACTGCAACTCATCCCGGCAGACCTGCTCCCCCGCTGACGTCGCTCTCCGGCGAACCACGACACCCCCGCCACCGTGTACCGGTGACGGGGGTGTCGTCGTCAGACTGCGATGCAGGCAGATCAGCCGATGCTGAACGGCCGTCCGTAGGTGGAGATCTGCTTGTCGACGTTCGACGTGCGGATGCGGATCGTCGCGTAGGAACGCGCCTGCGCGTAGCCGGCGCAACCGGTGAGCTGCAGCTGCTCGTTGGTGTAGCTGTTCGAGGCCTTGGTGGTCTCGTAGTCGACGTTCTGCGTCTGCTGCTGGCTGCCGAAATCGTCGGCCTTCTCGACGTTGTTCACGTAGTAGACCGCTGCCTGACCGGGGCCGAGGTTGAGGGTCTGGGTCGAGCCGACAGCACCTGTGGTCGACCTGGTGATCTGGTTCTGCGCGCCGGAGTCGGTGGTGGAGTTGCTGGTGCCGGTGATGGACACCTGGCAACCGACGATGTAGCCGGCCGTGATGCGGATCTTCGCCTTCTTGCTGGTGGTGACGGTGTATTTGGCCGACACCTGCGCGGCGCGGTGCAGTGGCGTGCCGCCGAGCGACGGCGCGATGACCGCCTTCTCGTTGGTGCGTACGACCGACACCTTCGTGCCGTCGGGCAGCGTCTGCACGTCGGTCTGCGACGGCAGCTTCACGAAGACGTCCGCGTTGGCGGTGCCCTGGGAGAGCAGCGCGGCCGCGACCGCGATGACGGCGCCGGTGCCGGCGACGCCGACCGCCCGCCGCGAGGACTTGCTGGAGGTGTTCATCGAATCCCTTTGTGTCTGAGTGCGTGTCATGGAGGTCAGGTCAGCCGATGTTGAAGGGCTTGCCGTACAGGGTCACCTTCTGGTGGTCGTCACCGGTGGTCTCGACCACCGCGTACGAGCGGGCCTGGGCGTAGCCGCCGCAGCCCTGGACCTGCAGCTGCGCGCGATCGTAGGACAGGTAGTAGGTACCGGCCTTCTCGATGTTCTTGTAGTTGAGGAGCACGAAGCTCACCTGACCGGGAGTCAGCGGAAGCGCGAACGATCCGTTCAGACCCACCGAGGGCACGCCGCCGGTGCCCGTGTTGTTGACCGACAGACCGCCACCGAGGCTGAGGCTGCCGATGCTGACCTGGCAGCCCACGATGTAGCCGGCCGACAGGGTCGCCGACGCGCCGTTGGTCTCGACACCGTTGGTGCCGGGAATCGCAGTCTCGCCCGCGGGTCCGCGGTTGGGGCCGGCCTTCTTGGCCTTGAGCTTGGGGGCGTACAGGGTGATGTCGGCGGAGACCCAGGCGTTGCGGCCGGCACCGTTGGCCGCCAACGACGGCGACACCTGGACCGACTCACCGCTACGGGTGATCAGCAGATTGTCGCCCCGCGCAGCACCGTTGGGGAGCTTCTGGAAGGTGTCGGCGTTGGCGGCGCCCTGCGACACCAGGCCGACAGCGGTGGCACCGACCACGGCCATGGTCCCCAGCGATGCAGCTCGCCGCAACGCGGTGGAGTTCTTGCTCATCTGTTCCTCTTTCGGGCGATCAGGACCCCGAGCGCGCTCGGGACATCTGCGTCTGACATGACTGGATTGACGACACCTACGCGGCGACGTCGATCGGGGTGAAGCCTGATCGAGTCAGGCGAACATCCGGTGAACACACTCCCGGGTTTCGATGACATGACGGCGCCGTGGACGTGAATGCCCACCAGAACAGGTCACAGAAACGGTCAAACCGTAATCTCAAGTGTCGCTAATGATTTCGGACACAGAACGGTATGTCGCCGTTCATCCGCTGTTGGCTGGACAACGTCACAGAACGCGCCCCACGTAGATGGAGTTCACGCCAGAACGAGCGTCTAGATGTCGAGACGTCCGCCGCGCGACGCCGCCAGATCGTAGGCGGTCTCGGCGTGTTCGGCGTCGTCGATGCCGTCGAGTTCGTCCTGCGGTTCGGCCCGTACGCCGATGGTCGCCTTCAGGGCCAGCGCGATGAGGGCGGTGACGACCATGGCGTAGGCACCGACCGCGAGGACCGCGACGACCTGACGCCACAGCTGATCGAGGCCGCCACCGTAGAAGAGTCCGTCGACGCCGGCCGGCGCTGCGCTGCTGGCGACCAGTCCGATCATCACGGTGCCCACGACGCCTGCCACGAGGTGGACTCCGACGACATCGAGCGAATCGTCGTATCCGAGAAGGTATTTCAGCTCGATGGCCAGGGAGCTGACCGCTCCGGCGACGATCCCGATCGCGATGGCACCGATGGGCGTCACCGACGCACACGACGGGGTGATGGCCACCAGTCCGGCGACGACACCCGACGCGGCACCGAACGATGTCGGCTTTCCGTGCCGGATGCGTTCGACCACCAACCAACTCAGCAGCGACACCGCGCCGGCGCCGAGGGTGTTCACCAGGGCCATGGCGGCGGTCCCGTCGGCGGCGAGGGCCGAACCGGCGTTGAAACCGAACCAGCCCAACCACAACAGTCCGGCACCGAGCATGACCGCGGGCAGGTTGTGCGGCCGCATGGGGTCGCGGGGCCATCCCCGACGCTTGCCGACGATGAGCGCCAGCACCAGTGCCGATGCGCCCGAGTTCACCTCGACCGCGGTGCCGCCCGCGAAGTCGATGGCGCCCAGGCGATTCGCGATCCAGCCGCCCGATTCCGCGGCCAGGCCGTCGATCGCGAACACCCAGTGCGCCACCGGGAAGTAGACCAACGTGGCCCAGAGCGCGGCGAAGGCCAGCCAGGCGACGAACTTCATGCGGTCGGCCACCGCGCCGGCGATCAGCGCGACGGTCACCATCGCGAAGCCGGCCTGGAACATCACGAACACCAGCGCGGGGATGGTCCCCACCAGCGGGATCGACGCCCCCGCCGGGTCGCCGGCGGAGTAGTTGCCGCCGAAGAGTCCGTCCAGCCCGGCGAACTGGGTGGGGTCACCGATCACGCCGCCGATGTCGTCGCCGAACGCCATCGAGTATCCGAAGAGCAGCCACAGCACCCAGACGACCCCGACGGCCGACATGCACATCATCATCATGTTGAGCACGCTCTTGGCGCGCACCATGCCGCCGTAGAAGAACGCCAGTGCGGGGGTCATCACCAGCACGAGGGCCGCGCTGACCATGACCCACGCGGTGTTGGCCGCGTCCGGGGTACCGACGATCGGGTACGACACGTGGAGCTCCTTTGGCTTCTTCGACCCGCGACCACTCGATTCGGGGCGAGAGCAAAGTTAGCAGCGCGCCGTCACCCGCCGTTCACACCGTCTGCGCCAACCGATCGGCGAGCAGTTTCGCGAACTTCGCCGGGTCGGTCAGTTCGCTGCCCTCGGCGATCACGGCCATCCCGTACAGCAGGTGTGCGGTGTCGACGAGGGACTGGTCGTCGCCCTTCCCCGCCCGGGCCTGTTGCAGCGCCACGACGAGAGGGTGGTCGGGGTTGAGCTCGAGGATCCGCTTGCTGGGCGGCAGGACCTGACCGGACGCGCGATAGAGCTTCTCCATCTGCGGCGAGAAGCTGAACGTGTCACCGACCAGACATGCCGGCGAATCGGTGAGGCGGGTCGACAGCCGCGTCTCCTTGACGTTCTCGTCCAGCGTCGTGGTCAGCCAGGCCGTGAGATCGGCGAACGCCTTGCCGCGTTCGGCTTTCTCCGCCTCGGCTTCCTTCTTCTCGTCCTCGGACTTCCCCGCGTCGTCGTCGAGATCGACCTCGCCCTTGGCGATCGACCGCAGCGGCTTGCCGTCGAAATCGGGGATGGATCCGACCCACATCTCGTCGACCGGATCGCCGAGGAGGAGCACCTCGATGCCCTTGGCGCGGAATGCCTCCATGTGCGGCGAGTTCTCCATGGCCTGGCGGGTCTCGCCGGTGATGTAGTAGATCTCGGACTGGCCGGGCTTCATCCGCGACACGTAGTCCTCGAGCCCGGTGAGCTTCTCGGGATCGTTGGTGGAGGCGAACGACGAGATCTTCAGCAACGCATCGCGATTGTCCTGATCGGAGAGCAGGCCCTCCTTGAGCGCGCGACCGAACTCCGCCCACAGGGTGTCGTAGTCGTCGGGCCGCGAGGACTTGATGTCGGAGATGGTCGCCAGCACCTTCTTGGTGAGTCGGCGACGGATCGCCCGGATCTGCCGGTCCTGCTGCAGGATCTCGCGGGAGACGTTGAGCGACAGGTCGGCCGCGTCGACGACACCCTTGACGAAGCGGAGGTACTCCGGCATGAGCTCTTCGCAGTCGTCCATGATGAACACCCGCTTCACGTACAGGTGGATGCCCCCTGCACGTTCGCGCATGAACAGATCGAACGGCGCCTGCGACGGGATGAACAGCAACGCCTGGTACTCGAACGTGCCCTCGGCCTTGAGCGAGATGGTCTCGAGCGGCTCGTCCCAGCCGTGGCTGACGTGGCGGTAGAACTCGGTGTACTCCTCGTCGGTCACCTCGTCCTTCGACCGCGCCCACAGCGCCTTCATCGAGTTGAGGGTCTCGGTGGTGACGACAGTGCGCTCGGTCGGCTCGGCGGTGTCGTCGGAGCCTTCGGCGCCTTCGTTCTCGACCTTCTCGGTCCGTTCGACGTCCATCCGGATCGGCCACGCGATGAAGTCGGAGTACCGCTTCACGAGTTCCCGGATCTTCGATTCCGACGTGTAGTCGTAGAGGTGGTCGTCAGTGTCGGTGGGCTTGAGTTCGAGGATGACCGACGTGCCCTGCGGGGCGTCGGCAACGGTCTCGATGGTGTAGGTGCCCTCACCCGTCGAGCGCCACCGCGTGCCCTCGGACTCGCCGGCCTTGCGGGTCAGCAGCGTGACGGTGTCGGCGACCATGAACGTCGAGTAGAAGCCGATGCCGAACTGGCCGATGAGGTCGGCCGAGGCCGCGGAATCCTGAGCATCGGCGAGCTTCTTGCGCAGCTCGGCCGTTCCCGACCGCGCGAGGGTGCCGATGAGTCCGACGACGTCGTCGCGCGACATGCCGATGCCGTTGTCGCGGATGGTGAGAGTGCGCGTCTCGGTGTCGCGCTCGATGGTGATGTGCAGATCCGAGGTGTCGACCTCGAGGTCCTTGTCCTGGAACGCCTGAAGACGCAGCTTGTCGAGGGCGTCGGAGGCGTTCGACACCAACTCGCGCAGGAAGCTGTCCTTGTTGGAGTAGACGGAGTGGACCATCAGGTCGAGCAGCTGGCGCGTCTCGGCCTGGAATTCACGTTCTTCGACGGGTGTGCTCATGGCGGTGATTCTAGCGAGGCGCGATTTCGGCGATTGGTTCGAATCGACCTGGAACGACCCGGATGCCCTGCGCGCGTGGTGTAAGCCGGTCTCATGGCCGACACCAACGAACCGTCACACCGCCACCCCGCCGCAGGAACACCCGTCGACACCCACCTGGCCCCCGCCTACACCGGACGCCTGTCGATGCAACGCGTACCGGCACTCCGGATGCCCGAGGAGTCGATGGATCCCGACGCCGCCTACCGGTTCATCCACGACGAGATGATGTTCGACGGGGCGTCGCGGATGAACCTCGCCACGTTCGTCACGACGTGGATGGATCCGCAGGCCGAACGACTGATGGCCGAGACCTTCGACAAGAACATGATCGACAAGGACGAGTACCCGGCGACCTCGGCGATCGAGTCACGATGCGTGTCGATGGTCGCCGACCTGTTCCACGCTCCCGATCTCGACCCGGCGGATCCGTCGAGTGCCGTCGGCGTGAGCACCATCGGTTCGAGTGAGGCGGTGATGCTCGCCGGACTGGCGCTGAAGTGGCGCTGGCGCGCCCGCGGCACAGGCAGCGGGACCCCCAACCTGGTCCTGGGATCGAACGTGCAGGTGGTGTGGGAGAAGTTCTGTCGCTACTTCGACGTCGAGGCGAAGTACCTCCCGGTCGAGCGCGGCCGGTACGTGATCACGCCCGAGCAGGTGACCGAGGCCGTCGACGAGAACACGATCGGCGTGGTTGCGATCCTCGGCACCACGTTCACCGGTGAGCTCGAGCCGGTGGCCGAGATCGTCGCCGCGCTCGACGCGTTGGCCGACGGGGGCGGCCCCGACGTCCCGGTGCACGTCGACGCGGCCAGCGGCGGATTCGTCGTGCCGTTCCTCGACCCCGACCTCGAGTGGGACTTCCGTCTCCCCCGGGTGAAGTCGATCAACGCCAGCGGCCACAAATACGGGCTCACCTACCCCGGCATCGGGTTCGCGGTGTGGCGGACGTCGGAGGATCTGCCCGACGACCTCGTCTTCCACGTGAACTACCTCGGCGGTGACATGCCCACGTTCACCCTCAACTTCTCCCGCCCGGGCAACCAGGTCATCGGCCAGTACTACAACTTCCTGCGCCTCGGTGTCGCCGGGTACCGGTCGATCATGGCGTGTCTGTCGGAGACGGCGCAGTGGCTCGCCCACGAGATCGACTCGATGGACGGGTTCTCGGTGGTCACCGACGGCAGCGCGATACCGGTGATCGCGTTCGAGATGACCGGCGACCACGACTTCACCGTGTTCGACGTGTCCCGGGCCCTCGCCGCGTTCGGCTGGCAGGTGCCCGCCTACACGATGCCCGACGACGCCACCGACGTCGCGGTGCTGCGCATCGTTGTCCGAGAGGGGTTCTCGGCCGACATGGCCCGCCACCTCGCCGACAACCTCCGCACCGCCGTCGCCGGTCTCACCCAGGTACGTGCCACCGGCGAGCTGCCCCGACGGAAGCATTTCGCGCACTGACTACGCTGGACCACACAACGTCGACAGTGGTTGGAGGCCCGTGCCGTATCCCAGCGTCATGTTCGTCCACGCACATCCCGACGACGAGTCACTGTGGACCGGCGGAGTCATCGCCCGATCCATCGCCGCGGGGGCACCGACCTCGGTCATCACCTGCACGTGGTCGCCCGGTACACATCGGCATGTCGAACTGGTGACCGCCCTGGGCGCCCTCGGTGCGGCCGAACCGGTGATGCTGGGCTGGGCCGACGACAAGTTCCCCGATTCCGCCCCCGGTCAACCGCGATTGTGTGACTGCTCGTTCGACGAAGCGGTCGCGCAGATCGTCGCCGAGATCCGTCGCCGCCGACCCCAGGTCGTCGTCACCTACGACGCGTTCGGCATCTACGGGCACCCTGACCACATCCACGCCCATCGCCTTGCCGTCGCGGCGGTCGAGGCCGCCGCCTGCGGTCCGGTCCACCCCGAACTCGGGGCGGCGTGGCAGGTGTCGTCCCTGTATTTCTCGACCGTCCCGACGGCCCTGATGAAGGCCATCGGGTTGCGCGTGAACGGCACCGCCCCGGCCACCGACGACGCGGCCGCACCCGGAACCCCCGACCACCTCATCGACACCCGTATCGACGTGACGCCGTGGCTCGACCGCAAGTGGGAGGCGATCAACGCCCACGCCTCGGAGGTCGAGCGCAGCACGGCACTGAAGGTGCTCGTCACCCTCGACGTGGAACAACGCACCGCGTTGTTGGGGACCGAGTGGTTCCTGCGTCGGGACCTCGCCGACGGCGGGATCGATCTCGCGGCCTCCTGATCACCTCCCCGTCGGTCACGGCCCCGCGATCACGTCTGCGTGAGCGAGGACCGGAGGCCACTGGCGCGCAGCACTTTCCGTTCGATCCCGGCGCGCAGGCCGTCCGGGGTGCCGATGAGCACCACGCGGTCGGTGGCCCTCGTGATCGCGGTGTAGAGCAGCTCGCGGGTGAGCAACGCCGACTCCGCGGGCGGCACCACCACCGACACCGACCGGTACTGGCTGCCCTGGCTGCGGTGGATGGTCATCGCGTGGGCCGACATCACCCCGCGCAGGCGTTGCGGGTGGACCAGCCGCGTCAGACTGCCCCGGCCGAACGCCACCATGAGCCGGTCCGCCTCGGCGACGACCACACCGGTGTCGCCGTTGTACAGCTGCGCCCGGTGGTCGGTCTCGGTGAGCAGCACCGGCCGGCCGGGGTACCAGAGACGGTCGGGTCCGGTGGTCGCCACAGGCGCCGACCACGCGGTCACCAGCCGCGCCCACACCGCCACACCGGCCGGTCCCTCCCGGTGTGCACAGAGGACCCGATGACTCCCGAGTGCGGCGAGCGCGGCGTCGGCATCCCCGTCGAGCGCGGCGTCGGACATGGCCGCGACCCACGCGGTGACGTCGCCGCGCACCGGGTCGAGGTCGTCCGGCGACACGAGCGTCACCGACGGTGATCCCGCGGCGAGCAGGTCCAGGGCGGTGTCGGCATCGCCGTCGCGGACGGCGTCGGCGAGTCGCCCGATGTCGGCCCCGAACCGCCGACGGCGGCGCAGCGAGATGACCCCGTCGGCGATCGCCGCGCGATCGGCGATGTCCGGCTCGTCAGCGTCGAATTCGGCGGGGGTCGCGACGGAGTCGACGATGCCGGCCAACGGTCCGTCCAGCGGAGTGTCGTGTCGCCGGTGCACCAGATCGGCGAGCACCGCGCCGGCGTCGACGGACGCGAGCTGATCGGGGTCGCCGATGAGGATCAGTCGGGTCTGCGGCCGCAGCGCGTCGAGGAGGTGGAACATCATCGTCAGCGACACCATCGACGCCTCGTCGACGATCACGACATCGTGTGGGAGTCGGTGGCCGGCGTCGTGCCGGAATCGACCACTGCCGCGCCGCGTGGAGCCGAGCAGCCTGTGCAGGGTCACCGCGTTGACCTCGGGCAGATCGAGTGCGACCGACTGTGCGACGACCGCCTCCTGCAGCGACGCGGCCGCCCGACCGGTCGGGGCACACAGTCCGATGCGGATGCCGGGGCCGTGCAGCCTCGACAGGAGCGCGATGATCCGTGCGGCGGTGTGGGTCTTGCCGGTACCGGGGCCACCCGCGAGGACGGTCGTCGGTCGGGTCGCCGCGACCGCCGCGGCCAACCGTTGGCGGTCGATTCCGGTGCCGGCCCCGGATGTCGCAGCGGGGAACAGATCGTCGAGATGCGCCGTCACGGCGGCCAGATCGACTGCCGGCGCGATCTGTGCGCGGGCGGCGAGCACGTCACGCACCCGCTGCTCCTGCCGGAAATAGCGGTCGAGGTAGAGCAGATCGACACCGTCATCGGTCGTCGCGCACCGAAGGGGTTGCAGCGGCGACGCAGTCGTCGAGCCGTTGAGGGGACTGTTCCGCACCTTCTCGACGAGGGTGGTCGGGTCGGGCCAGGGCAGCGCGTCGATCGCCCCCGTGTCACCGCCGTCGGGGTCTCGGCCGCCGGGGGTCTCGGAGTCGGGCGGGATGTCACGCAGGCGGGCGAGGTCGATGCACACCGACCCGGCTCGCACCGCACGCACGGTGAGCGCGGTCGCCAGCAGCACGTCGGGATCGATCTCGACCGCAGAGGTGGCGGCCAGCCGGGAGGCGACATGGACGTCGGCGACGCCGAGTACACCGGCGGCGTTGAAGGTCGCCAGCAGCCCCTGCGCCCGGGCCGCGATACGTGCGTCGGTCCCCATCACCGACCCGCCAACACGTCGGAGAGCTCGGTCACCACGACAGGCGGCAGATCCCAGGTGAACACCCCGCACCCCGGTGGGGTGTCGGGGCCGATCATGGCGCGCACGAACAGGTAGCAGACCGGACCGAGATGTCGATGCGGGTCGTAGTCGGCGAGCCGCCACCGCAGGTAGCGGTGCAGTGCCACCGAGTACAGGAGGGCCTGCAGCGGGTAGTGGGACCGGATCATCTCCTGCGCCATGGCCTCGGGCCGATAGTCCTCGACCCCGAGGTCGCCGAGACCGAGTCGGTTGGTCTTGTAATCGGCGATCACGTATCGCTCGTGTCCCGATCCGGCGCCGACGCGGGCCACGAGATCGATGCTGCCGGTGAGGAAGCCGCGCAGTGTCGAGCCGCCGATGTCCCGGAGGTGGCCGGGATAGGCCCGCAGCGGGTCGTCGGGGGCCAGATGGTTCTCGAGGAGGTCGGCGATCGCGGCGACGGTGGGCCCGCCGGTGGCGGCGAGGGGGAACTCGAAGTCCAGTTCCGACAATCGGTTCGGCATCCCGAGGCCGGCGAGATCGTCGGTGGTGTGCGTGTCGGTGGGATGCTGGATTCCCAGGGGTGTGGTGAGCACCCCGGCGATCGCGGTGGCGAGGACGTCGGCGTCCATGTCGAGCCCGGACACCGCGGCCGCGTGGCGACACCGGTCGGCGATCTCGGCGGTGAGATCGTCTGCGTCGGTGTCGATCTCCTCCAGGACACTGTGCACCACGGTGCCGAAGGCCGCGCCCGCGGGCAGCGTGTTCATCAGCGACGGCGCGCCCCCGCCGCCCGAGGTCGCGGTGACCTCCTCCGGTTCGTCGACCGTTCCCACGGCCTCGGGCTCCGCCGCGCCCGGACCGACGACCTCGGGGGCGTGTGCGTCGGTACCGAGCGCGGTGGCGTCGAGGTGGTGGTCGGCCACCAGCGCCGAATACGAGGTGCGGCGCCAGTCGTCGTCGATCACCGCGTCGAACGTCGCCGCCCGCAGATCGACGCGGCCCTGCGAGTCATCGGGGGTGAGTACGGGAGCAGGTGACGTCGCGTCGACGTGTTCCACCGAGATCAGCTCGCCCATCGGTCGTCCCCACTCCTGCAGCGCGGTCGCCGCGGTCGCGTCGGCGGGGACGTTGGCCGAGACGGCGGGGTCGGGTGCGTTCGTCGTCGCCGCGGAGGCGTTGCGCGCGAACAACAGTCGGTGCAGGGGCGATCGGCGTGCGGTGGTGGCCGGCGCCCACCACAGCACCACCTGCGATCGGGCGCGGGTCACC
The DNA here is from genome assembly GCF_001424365.1 of Williamsia sp. Leaf354. Classification (NCBI taxonomy): domain Bacteria; kingdom Bacillati; phylum Actinomycetota; class Actinomycetes; order Mycobacteriales; family Nocardiaceae; genus Williamsia; species Williamsia sp. Leaf354. The sequence continues at coordinate 112,467 of NZ_LMPL01000002.1, read as the reverse complement.
GACACATAGAACAGTCGTAGTTCCTCGCCGGCGTCCTCGGTCTGTGCGGCGCGGACGTTCGTGTCGAAGCCGGGGTCGTTCTTGCCGCCCACGTCGAGGATCCGTCGACCGTCGGCGTCGTGGAGATGCACCGTCGACGGCGACGGGTTGCGCGCCGAGTCCCAACCGAAAGGCACGTACACCACGGGGAACTCGAGCCCCTTGCTGCCGTGGACGGTCATGATCGACACCGCCTGGGCGTCGCGGTCGAGCCGGCGGCTCTGCTCGGTCTGGTCGCCGACCGTGGGGTCGTCGAGGCGGTCGGCGAACCATCGCAGGAGTCCGGTCACACCGCGCGACTCCCCCACCATCACCCGGTTGCACAGGGAGGCCAGGTGCACGAGATCGGTCATGATCCGTTCACCGTCGACCGCGGAGAGGATGCGACCCGCGAGATCGGTGCGCTCGGCGAGCTGGTCGAACATGGCCGCGAATCCCGCACGCGACAGGGTCTGCGAGAGATCGACCAACAGGTCACCGACATCGGCGGCGACGTCGCCGTCGGGTGTGTCGAGGTCGACCGGGGCGCGCCCGATCAGCGGTGTGATCGCGGCTAGCGCCGCACGATCGGATCGGGTGGGTTGTTCGAGGGCGCGGAGAACGTGGAACCAGTCGCGCGCCGAGTCGGTGGCGAACACACTCGACCCGGCGCCGACCACCGAGGCGACACCCACGTCGCGGAGCGCCCGTTGCATCGGCGCGATCGTGGCGCGGGTGCGCAGCAGGATGACGATGTCCGACGGTCGCAACGGTCGCCCGCCGTCGGTGTCGTCGAGCTGCGGCGGATCACCGAGCAGCCGGGCGATGTCGGCGGCGACGTCGTCGATCACCGCGCCGCGCACCGCCGCGACGGTGGGGAATCCGTTGTCGCCCAGAGGTCCGAGGCCGGTGCGCGACAGATACCGCAGGCGCAGGGGTGTGCGACCCGACAGGCGGGAGGTGGTGTGTGAGGCGTCCACCGGTCGCACGACGATGTCGGGATGACCCAGGGCCGCTTCGCCGTAGAGATGATCGAGCGCGGTGACGAGCCCGGAGTCGCTGCGCCAGTTGGTGCCGAGGACCTGATGATTGTCGGCGACCGTCGCGGCGTCGAGATAGCTCAGGACCTCGGCGCCGCGGAACGCGTAGATCGACTGTTTCGGGTCGCCCACGAGCACGAGGTCGGCGGAGCCGTGGAAACACAGACGCAGGATGTCCCACTGCACCGGGTCGGTGTCCTGGAACTCGTCGACGAGCACGACGTCGAAGAACTGTCGGACACGAGCCCGCGCCGCGGCGCCGTGTTCGGGATCGGCGACGACGTCGCGCAGCAGTGACTGCAATTCGTCGTAGTCACGGATCCGCATGATCCGTTTCCGCCGTGCGACCTCGCGGCGCACCGTGGCGACGAAGTCGACCCGTGCCGCCGCCGCGGAGTTGTCCGGCGCCTCACGCGGCACGAGGGTCGCCTGCTGGTGCCGGACCCCGGCACGGGCGATCTCGTCGGCATCGGTGAAGGAGAAGGGGGCGTGGCCTCCGCTGAACCGTTTGATGTAGACGTCCCGGGCGACCTCGGTGACGAGGTCGTCGACCTCCTCGACCAGCGTGGTGCCGTGGTCGCGCTCTCCGGCGATGCCCAGGGCGTCGAGCATGCGCGAACAGAAGGTGTGGGTGGTGCTCACCGTGGATGCGTCGAAGTCCGACAGCGCGGCCACCACACGCCGACGTCGCAGGGCGACGACCTCGGGTTCCGCTGCGGCCAACACCTGCACGAGCGGGTCGTCGGCGGCCGCATCCGGGTCGGCGAGCCCCGCGGCGAGGGTGGTCAACCGGGTCCGGGTGCGCTCGCGCAGTTCGGCCGTGGCCATCCGCGAGAAGGTGACCAGCAGCAGGCGGTCGATGTCGACGCCGTCGGCGATGTGCCGCGCGGCCAACGCCACGATGGCGTAGGTCTTGCCGGTGCCGGCGCTCGCCTCGAGCACGGTGGTGCCCGAGGGCGGTGGGGCGGTGACGTCGAACGTGGCGGCGACGATGGTGCGGGCGCGGGGTGTCATCGCGGGGTGTCGATCCTCTCGGCGGTGAGCAGCGGTCGCCATATCGTGGCCGCGGCCATCGCGAAGCCGACGGGCTCGGCCGCGGCGAGGATCTCGTCGAATCCGCCGGCGAACACCAGACCCAGATGGCGGTCGTGCACGTCACCGAACTTGTCGTCGAAGTCCTTGCGGGCGGCCTCGATCCCGTCCGCGTGGTCGCTGCCGGCGTACCGGCGGTCGGCGTACACGGCCGCCGCACTCGAGGGCAGCGGTAGCGGTTGCGTCAGTCCCGTGTCGCGCAGGGCGACCAGCGCCTGCAACGGTGCCACCGGGTCCGGCGGCGCCTCCAGTGTCGATCGTGAGAGTCGTGACCCGCGCCCGGCGCGCCCGATGGCGACCGCCTCGGCCGCGCCGTCACGCGTGGCGGCGACGGCGAGCAGCGAGATCCAGTTCTGGAGCCGATGTTTGGACCCGAGGCGGGAGTAGTGCGCTCGGAACACCGTCGCCCCGTTCGGGTCGGAGTGCACGCCGCCGACGCTGCCGACGAGGCGGCGGCCGTCGGCGAGGGGCACGTCGATGTCGACGGTCTCGACGGGCCGATCGAGCATCGGTTGCGCGGCGGCGGCGAGTCGTTCGACGTCGTCGAGCACTCCGGCCAATGCGACCTGACCGAGCTCGAACGGTGGCAGCGTCCCGCGCCGCAGTTCGGTGGCACGGAGAGCCTCGATGGACTCGCCGGCCAGACGCCGACGCAGCAGGCGATCGCCGATCCCCCAGCGGTCCAGGGGATCCAGCGCCGCGTCCAACTGGTCGGCCGGCAGGTCGTCGGTGTCGGGGACGAGGAAACCCAGCCGTTGTCGGCAGAAGCCGCGCACTGGGTGATCAAAGAACGCGATGAGGTCGGCGATGTCGATGTCGTCGGGCGGGACGGGGGTCAGCGGGCGGCGGTCGAAACCGATGTTATGGTCCGGCGGCTGCGTGAGTGCCCGCGCACCGGTCAGTGCCGCGACATCGAACGAGAACGGGTCGATCTCGGCGAAATTGCCCGGGTCGAAGGCGTGCAACGGGTGACGGTGCACCATCGAGGTCGGGTCGTCGGCGCCGACGATCGCGGCGACGGCGTCGACGATCTCGCTCACCGGCACCGACGGGGGGCGGCGTAGTCCCGAGACCGGGTCGGCGCCGCTGTAGCAGATGACCAGACGATCACGGGCCGACATGATGGTGTCGAGCAACAGCTGTCGGTCCTCGCTGCGCGGATCGCGTTCGCCCACACAGGGATCGCGGCGGGTGATGTCGTCACCGTCGTCACGGGTGGCCCGAGGGTAGGTGTCGTCGTCGAGGCCGATGAGGACGACCACGCGGTGCGGCACCGCTCGCATCGGGACCATCGTGCACACGGTGAGCTCGCCGGTGCGGAAGTTCGCCCGGGTGGGCCGTGCGGCGACGACGTCGTCGAGGAGGGCGACGACGTCGGGACGGCGGAGAACCGTGGCGGGATCGCCGTGTTCGAGGGCGGCCCCGACGACGTCGACGGCCTGCGCCCGCTGCCAGGTGTCGGCGCGGCGGACGTCGGTGAGGTCGTCGATGACCGCGAGCAGTGCGCTCCCCCACTCCTCGACGGTGTGACCACCCGACATGGCCGTGACACAGCGGTCGAGTCGGTCGACGAACTCCGCGAAGCGGCCCACGAGATCGATGTCGGCGCTGTCGATACCGCTCAAGGGCAGTGCTCGATGAATCCATCCGATCGACGACTCGTCGGCGACCACGCCGAGCGCGATCCGGTCGAGGCCCGCCGACATCGTGTTCTGTTCGTACCCGCGCAGACCGAAGGCCGCACGTTGCGCGTCACCGATCCCCCACCGCACGCCGGCCTCGGAGATCCACTCCGCGATCGTCTCGAGGTCGTCATCGTCGAAGCCGAATCGCGTGCGGACCGGTTCACGGGCGGCGAGGTCGAGGATCTCTCCGGAGGTGGCGCGTCCGCCCGCCAACGCCACGACGGCGACCACCGCGTCGAGAACGGTGTTGGTGGCGGCCATGCTCCGGTCGGCGAGCCGCACGCGGAGGCCGTGGGCGGGATGACCGCTGCCCTCGCGGCCGAAGGCGGCCCGGATCAACGGCGCGTAGGCCTCGATGTCAGGGCACATGACGATCACGTCGCGCGGCTCGAGATCGTCGGTCTCGCAGAAGATCCGGGCGAGGACGTCGCGCATGACCTCGACCTGCCGTGCCGGACCGTGGCAGGCGTGCACCGAGACGGAGTCGTCGACCGGACCGACCGGTGTGTCGGCCGGGGCGATGTCGTCGCGGATCGCGCGTTGCAACCGCGCCAGCACCGAGGCGCCCGGCGTATCGGCATCGTCGGGCGCGGTGCCGTCGGGGTCGGGGTGGTGCAGATCGCGGTCCAGATGGGGAGCCAGGCGCAGTCGCGTCTCGCGGATCTCGCGGGACAGCCCGGCCAGCAACGGATTCGACACCCCGGCGCGGGGCAGATCGCGACGCCGGACCACCTCGTCCGATTCCGGAGGCGACGACCAGAGGCGATCGCTGGGATGCGGCAGGAACAGGTGGACGTCCCGGTGTGCGGCGACCGCGCGCAGGACCCGGATCTGTTCCGTGGTCAGGCGGGTCGGACCGAACAGCGACAACCGCGGCGGGAGTTCCAGGACGTCCGGGGCGGCCGCTATCCGTTCACACAGTGCCGACAGGCGTTCGGCCGGGCTCGGCGACCCGATGCGGTCGCGCAACGCACGCCACACGACGACCTGCCATCGCATGTCGGCGGGCAAAGCCTGTCCGTGACCGTCGGTGTCGTCACCGGCCGCCCAGTCGGCGATCATGCCGGGTCGCGCCGAGGCGTAGGAGGCGAAGAGTCGGGCGAGATCGGTGGCCGTCGACCACCGCCGTCCGACACGATGCGGATCCGGACGGGCCCCCGCCATGCCGAGATGACGGGCCAGGACCGCGCAGGCGGGGTCGGAGGAGCAGGCGTCGAGGACGTCGACCATCATCCACTGCACCCGAGCCGCCGCCCACGGGTCGTCGCGGCGACGATGCCCCCGCACCGCCGCCAGGATCCGCTCGGTGAGTTCGGCAGGTGACGCGAAATCGATGTTCGCGGCGATCCCGTCGCTATCGTCGGTCACGACGGCCGGTGAGCGCGGAACCGATGAGGTGCCCAGACGCATCGACAGGGTCTGCGCGAGCCACCGTTCCACACCCTTGGCGGGCACCGCCACGATCTCCGGTGTGAACGGATCGGCGAGCGGCTCGGCGAGGATGTCGGCCAGCGCCGACGCCAGCACATCGGTGCGCTCGGCGCGATGCGCCGTCAACATCGGTGGATCCGACTCGACGGCGTCATGCGGTCACGGTCGACGGCTGCGCAGGGCCACCGGCGCCTCGACTCGGTCGCGCATCGCCGCGGCGACACCCTCGCCCAGGCCGACCGGTCGTCCGGCCGGATCGACGCAGACCAGGGTGGTCTCGGCCTGAGCGAACGGGGCGCCCGCGGGGTCGGTCAACACACATCCGAAGTCGAACGAGGATGTGCCGACGCGGCTGAGCCAGACACGCGAGGTGATGTCGTCGCCGCTGTACGGGATCGATGCGAGGTACTCGATCTCCTGCCGGACCACCACGAGTCCACCGTCGATCAATGCACCGTCCTCCGAGGGCGGTGCACCGGAGGCGATGAGGAGCGCCATGCCGGCCCGCACGCGTGACTCCTCGAACAGGCGCGCGATGGCGACGTTGTTGATGTGGTTGTTCACATCCATGTCGCCCCACCGCAGCTGCAGCGAGACCGTCACCACGTGATCAGACATGCCGGTCATGCTATCGACCGGTACCGACGGCGTGCCCTCAGGCGGGCGGCGCGTGCCCTCAGGCGGGGCGTCGGGTGAACTGCAGCTGGCTGACCTCGAGGTATCCGGACGCGAAGCCGGCCTCGCAGTAGGCGAGGTAGTACTCCCACATCCTGCGGAAGGTCTCGTCGAATCCCCTGTGCGACACCGTCGTCCAGGTCTCGTTGAATCGATGACGCCAGCGCCGGAGTGTCTCCGCATAGTGCTGACCCAGTTCCAGGCGGTCCGAACGGACCAGCGAGGTGTGGTCGGCGAGCGAATCGTCGATCGCCTGCAGCGACGGGATGAGTCCACCGGGGAAGATGTACTTCTGGATCCAGCCCCACGAGCGACGCGTCGCGAGCATCCGAGCATGCGACATGAGGATCGCCTGGATGGCGACGGTGCCGCCCGGGGCGAGCAGGGAGTCGAGGGCCCCGAAGTACGTCGGCCAGTACTCCTCGCCAACGGCCTCGATCATCTCCACGCTCACGATGGCGTCGAACTCACCGCGCACGTCGCGGTAGTCCTGCAGGCGGATGTCGATCCGGTCGCTCAGGCCGGCCTCGGCGATGCGCCCCAGGGCGAGCTCGCGCTGTTCCGCCGAGAGGGTCACCGTCGTGACGTGGGCGCCGCGCTGCGCCGCCCGGATCGCGAGCGCTCCCCAGCCGCTGCCGATCTCCAGCACGCGAGTCCCCGAGCCGACGTGGGCCATGTCGAGGATCGAGTCGATCTTGCGATACTGCGCGGCCTCGAGATCCTGGCCGGCGAAATCGGTTGCGGGATCGAACATGGCCGAGCTGTAGGACATGGTCGGGTCGAGGAACGCGGCGAACATCTCGTTGCTCAGGTCGTAGTGCGATCCGATGTTGCGTTTCGATCCCTCGATCGAGTTGCGCTGGCTTTCCGGGATCCGCTTGTCGACCACGGCCCGCATCTTCCACAAGCGCTCCGGGATGAGGGTGGTGAGTCGTTCGGCGAACGGGGTGAGGGCGGCGCCGAGATCACTGCCGGGGGCCGCGCGCCAGTCGCCCGCCATGTACGCCTCGCCCAGTCCGATCTTGGGGTTGTGGCTCAGTCGGTCGTAGAACACCTTGGGCCGGACGATCTCGAGTTCGGGAGCGCCCTCGCCCCCGTGCCCGCGCACGGTGCCGTCGGGGAAGCGCACGGCGACGGGCGCTTTGGTGATCGCGTAGTCGACCAGACGCTTCGTGATCGGCGTCTTGAACCACGTCCCGCTCAGAACGGGACGGCGGACGGCGAACGGATCTGCGACTCCTGTCATGGTCAGACCTCCTGGGGTGGTGTGTGCGGGGGCCGGGGGACGACGCGGAGACGTCGTGCCCACAGCCAGATCCCGTGGACGGCGATGAGCAGTGAGACCCGTTGGGGCATCAGGGGCATGGTCAGTATCGAGCGGGCGACCCGACGGGGGGTCGCCGGCTGTGGGACGCCGGTGAACGTCGCGGTGAACGGTTCCATACCGGCGCGGTCGAGGATGATCGTGACCCCGATCCGGTCGGCGTCGAGCCGGAACGTCATCCGGTACCGGCCCGAGACGTCGTTGAACGGGGACACGTAGAAGTGCTTGTCGGCCTCGGCGTGTCCATCACGGTCGGGATGGAGGAGGTAGGCCGTCCGTTCGCCGTAGGTGTTGTGCACCTCGGCGACGACACAGGTCACGGTTCCGGCGGCGTCGAGGCACCAGTACACCGACAGCGGGTCGAACACGTAGCCCAGCACGCGCGCGTTGGCGAGCATGAGGATCCGTGAGCCGGGTCCCGTCTCGATCCCGTTGGCGCGCAGGAACGTCTCGACGTTGCTCTTGATCGCACGGGTGTCGTCGGTGTCGAGCGCACCGAGGTGGTCTCGCGCGGAGAACCGGGCGAAGGGACGGAGCGGACGTGGCAGTCGAGGCGGCGCGTCGAGGTCTATCAGCCACTGGTAGACGCGGTGGCGGAACCGGTGCGCCGTCGCGCCACGGCGGCGGTGCGCCACGTCGCCGGCGACGATCGCGGGCAACGGGGGGAGGTCGAGGACGGCGGTCATGAGCGCACCGGTTCCGGGGTCACCATGTCGCGCCGAGTCCCTCTGCGGCGGCCACGCCCGATCGGCAGCCGTCCTCGTGGAATCCCCACCCGTGGTAGGCGCCGGCGAAGGCGGTGGTCGCGGTGGTCAGGGTCGGCAGCATCGACTGGGCGGCCACGGCGGCGCGTGTGTACACCGGGTGGGCGTAGTCCATGACCTCGATGATCGATGCGGGGTCGATGAGGTGCCGGGCGTTGAGCGTCACCAGGTAGTCGGTGTCGCTGTCGATGTCCTGCAACCGGTTCATCCAGTAGGTCACCACCGGCAGTTCGTCCCCGTCCGCGTCGTCGGTGGGTCCGTTCGACGTGTCGGGTGTGAGGTAGTTCCACGAGGCGCGCGCCCGCGGCGAACGGGGCAGCAACGACGAATCCGTGTGCAGGACGGCCTCGTTCGGTGAGTAGTGGAAGGCGGACAGCAGCGTCTTCTCGGCCTCGGAGGGATCGGCCAGCATCGACAGGGCCTGCTCGGGGTGCGTGGCGACGACGACCTTGTCGAACCGCTCACGCCCGCCGTGGCCGTCGACGACGGTGACACCGGTGTCGCTGCGCGTGATCTCCGCGACCGGTGTGCCCAGGCGGATGTCGTCGAGTGTCGCGGCGATCCGGTCGACGTACTCGTGCGAGCCGCCGGTCACCGTGTACCACTGCGGCGATCCCGTGACCGACAGCATGCCGTGGTTGCGCAGGAACGCGAACAGGTAGCGCGCCGGGTAGTCCAGCGAGGTTTGCGCACCCGAAGACCACACGCACGAGACGAGCGGGATCGCGTAGTGCCGACGGAAGAACCCACCGAAACGATGCCCCGAGAGGAACTCGCCGTAGGTGGTGAGGTCCTCGTCGTCGGCGGTGTCGAGGAACGCGGCGGCCGCACGGTGGAACTGTTTGATCTGGACGAGCATCCCGAGGAAACGCGGATCGGCCAGTCTCCAGGGCTGCGCCAGGATGCCACCCATCCCCCGACCACCGGCGTACTGGAAGCGACCCGCCGGGTCACTGATGCTCATGCTCATCTCGGTGGGCTGGGTGGCCACGCCGAGCTCGGTGAACATGCGCCGCAGCAGCGGGTAGGTCTCGGTGTTGTGGACGATGAAACCGGTGTCGATCCGGTGCGTCCGGTCTCCGTCGGCGACGGAATGGGTGTGAGCATGCCCACCCAACCGATCGTCGGCCTCGTACAGCGTCACCGCGTGACTGCGACCGAGGATGTGGGCCGCGGTGAGTCCGGAGACACCGGAGCCGATCACCGCGACGGACGGCATCGACGGGCGTGCGGCGTCCATCACCATCTCCCACCTCGGATCCTGGGTTCGAATCGGGCGCGGCCGGTGTCGGTCGCCGGGCGCGCGATCATTATCGCCTCATCGGCGTCTCCACCATGATTCGTTGTCTCCCGCGCGCCGGATGGGAGCACCCCGTTCGGCTCACAGCGCAATCGGACGTCGCCGGTCGACGCACGTGGTCGCGGCGGCATGGTCGGCCCGCGATGTGCCTACTCTCGAAGCATGAGCATCACGCGGTCGTCGGTCGTCGACGACACCATCGACGAGGTCTTCGCCTGGCACACCCGCCCCGGCGCCTTCCACCGGCTGTCGCCGCCGTTCGCACCGATGTCGCTGCGTTCGGAGGCGACCTCGATCTCCGACGGACAGGCCGTCCTCGCCCTGCCGGGTGGACTGCCATGGAAGGCGACGCACGTGCCGTCGGGGTATCACCCGCCGCATCAATTCGTCGACACCCTCACCTCGGTGCCGCTGAAGTTCGTCACGCCGTGGACCCACACCCACCGCTTCGACGCCGTCGGCGACGACCGCACCCGCATCACCGACACGGTCGACACCCGCGTACCCGGTTTCGTGCTGTCGTCGATGTTCGACTTCCGCCACCGCCAGCTCGCCGACGACATCGTCACCCAGAAGTGGGCGCGGGCGCTGCAGCCGACACCGATCACCATCGCCATGACGGGCGTGTCGGGGACGATCGGCACCGCGCTGGCCGCACTGGCGACCACCGGCGGGCACCGGGTGATCTCCCTGGTTCGTCGTGACCCGAAGGGCCCCGACGAACGGCGCTGGGACACCGCGCATCCCGCGGCCGATCTCCTCGACGGTGTCGACGTGGTCATCCACCTCGCGGGTGCTTCGATCGCCGGTCGGTTCACCGACTCCCACGTGGCGTCGGTCCGCGACAGTCGCGTCGGGCCCACGCGCGCACTGGCCTCGGTGGCCGCGGCGGCACATGCCCGCGGCTCCGGTCCATCGGTGTTCGTCGCCGGTTCGGCGATCGGGATCTACGGCGACAGCCGCGGCGACGAGCGGCTCACCGAGTCGAGCGCACCCGGCGACGGCGTGGTCGCCGACATCGTGCGCGACTGGGAGGCCGCATGCGACCCGGCGCGCGACGCCGGCCTGCGGGTCAGCAACATCCGCACGGGCGTTGTGCAGTCGGCGGCGGGCGGCATGCTCAAGCTGCTGCGACCACTCTTCTCGGCCGGACTCGGTGGGCCGATCGGCAACGGGCGACAGTGGTTGTCGTGGATCGGCCTCGAGGACGTCTGCGATGTGTTCTATCGCGCCGCGCTCGACGAGCGGGTCAGCGGACCGGTCAACGCGGTGTCGCCGGAGCCCGTGCGCAATGCGGAGTTCACCTCCACGATGGGCTCGGTCCTGCACCGCCCCACGTTCTTCCGTGTGCCGGAGTTCGCGCCGAAACTGCTCCTCACCGAGACGGGTGCGGACTCGCTCGCGTTGGCCGACCAGCGCGTGGTGCCCACCGAACTGGAGCGATGGGGCCACGAGTTCCGGATGCCGCGACTCGCCGACGCGTTGGCGCATCAGTGCGGAAAGTGAGCCCGCAGGCCGTATCATGAGCGCACTTCGGGTGCCGGGCATGGGCACTCGCCCGGCCGGCGGCCGGTGGTCACCACCGATCGGGTGACCATCCGGGCCGCGGAGAACGAGGTGCGCGTTGATCGTCGAGACGCCCCAGTTGATCCTGCGGCCCGTCGGCACGAACGACGTGTCGGCGTTGGTGGAACTCGACAGTGATCCCGCGGTCATGCGCTACGTGTCCGGTGGCGCACCGACCCCTCGTGCGGTGATCGAGGACTGGGTGGTGCCCCGTGCGGTGGCCGAGCTGTCGTCGCGCCGCGGCGGTGGGATGTGGGTGGCACTCGACCGGTCGAACGGGGCGTTCGTGGGCTGGTTCTCGTTACGGGCCCCGCGCCACGGCACGCAACCCGAACTCGAACTGACCTACCGGCTCCGGCGTGCCGCATGGGGCCGAGGGCTGGCGACGGAGGGGTCGCAGACCCTCATGCGCGTCGCGTTCGACGCCCCCGACACCGGACGGGTCTTCGCGAGCACGATGGCGGTCAACTCGGCGTCGCGGCGGGTGATGGAGAAATCCGGGATGCGTTTGACGGCACTGCATCTCGGCGACAACGCGGAGACCGACGGCTACGAGCGCGGCGAGGTCGAATACGAACTGCGTCGATCCGACTGGGAGAGCGCACGTTTCGTGTGGGCGGTGCGCGGGTCGACGTCGGAGCTCACGGCCTGAGTCGTGCCGTCGGCCTCGCTGCGATCGGTTCCGCGTCGGACGGTCACGATGCCGCACAGCATCACCACGGCACCGACCATCTGAGCCGGTGACATCGACTGGCCCAGCAGGATCCAGGACGCCGTCGCCGACGTGATCACCTCCACCAGCGCGACAAACGACGCCAGTGTGGGTCCCAGCCGGCGGACGGCCGCGATCCCCGTGACGTAGGCGATCGCGGTCGAGATCACCGCGACCGCGACAGCGGCGGTCCACCACGGCAGTTCGCCTCCGGCAAGGGTGACGTCGGCGGTGCTCGCCGTCATCGGCAACAGCCCCACGGCGCCGGCCACACCGACGAGGACTGCTCCGATCACGAGCCCGCCACAGGTGAGCGCGACCGGGTCGACGTCACCGCGACTGCGCCCGTCGGCATCGACGCGCGCGCTCGGGCCGGCGATCAGGAAATACCCGGCCAGCCCGATGGCGGCGGCGCCGGCCCAGAGGACACCGATCGGGTCTATCGACCATCCCGCGGCGCCGCCGATGACCACGGTCACCAGCCCCGCGATCGCGACCGCGGCGCCCAGCAGCGTCAGACGACCGGCGCGATGACCGCCGACCACCCGGCGGTAGATCAGCACCAGTACCGGCGCGCTGTACTCGATGAGCAACGCGACGGCGACATCGAGATGGCGAACGGCGTTGAAGAAGCACAACTGCACCATCGCCACCCCCATCACGCCGTAGGCGATCACCGACCAGGGTGCGCGGGCGATGGTGGCGAGACGCCGACGCCCCATGATCGCGGCCGGTACCACGAGCACCACCGCGCCGAGCCCCAGGCGCAGCAGGGTTGCCGCCGTCGAGGACCACCCGGCCTCGATCAGTGCCGAGGCCAGCGGCCCCGACATCCCGAACGACACCGCGGAGACGGCGGCCAGCGCGACGCCGGACGTCACCGATCCGGGCCCCGCCGTCGGTGTGGCTGTTGCGCGTGGCATCGGTCCGCCTCTCCTCGAGTGCCGTCGCATCCGGTGTGTCATGAGCGTCGGCAGCTTATGCTCATGACAAGGAAACGACACACACCTGTCAGGAGTCAAGATGCGTTTCACTCATGACACCGAGCCGGCGCTGGTCGCGGTGACCGCACTGGTCAATTCCGGACGCACCGACACCGACACGCTGGCCACGACCGATCACCTCGGCGACTTCCTCGACACCCACGGCTACACCGGCCGCCACGACGGCGACCTCGCAGAACTGCAGGCGGTCCGGGCGCTGCGCGACCGACTCGCCCGGTTCTGGGACCTCGACCGCGACGCCGCGGCCGACGAGGTGAACCGGATACTCCGCGAATCGGGCGCCCGGCCGTTCGTCACACGCCACGACACGGCCGACTGGCACATCCACGTCACCGACTCGGGCGATCCGCTCGCCGACCGTATCGGGGCCGAGACCGCCATGGCGTTCGTCGACCTCATCCGCGCCGACGAGTTCGACCGATTGCGAACCTGTGTCGCCGACGACTGCGATTGCGTGCTGATCGACATGTCACGCAACCGTTCTCGCCGGTTCTGCGCCGAGCGCAACTGCGGGAACCGGGCCAGCGTGGCCGCCTACCGGGCTCGTCGATCGCAGGTCACGCGCTCCTGATCGACCTGTGGGGTCCGGAGCCACTCACCGCCCTCGACGACGTCGTGTGAGCCTTGTCGCGTGCGAGTCGGACGGATTGACTACCGTTGGCGTCGAGCACGGTCGCGGAGACCGACCCGATCGGTCGGATCTCCCCCACTCGGTCGAGCCCACGCGTGACCATCGTTTGCGGCAGCCCCACCGCACGTCGACTGACAGGAGAAGCCCATGAGCGCTACGACGGACGGACGACACCCACACCGCGTCGTGGTGATCGGCTCGGGATTCGGCGGCCTGTTCGGCACACAGCGCCTGCGCAAGGCCGATGTCGACGTCACCCTGATCGCCCGCACCACCCACCACCTCTTCCAGCCGATGCTCTACCAGGTCGCGACCGGCATCGTCTCGGAGGGCGAGATCGCCCCCGCCACCCGCGTCATCCTGCGCAAACAGGACAACGCCCGCGTGCTGCTCGGCGACGTCGAGTCGATCGACCTCGAGCGCAAGGTCGTGACCTCGCGGCTGCTGACCCGCCTCACCGAGACGCCGTTCGACAGCCTCATCGTCGCCGCCGGTGCCGCGCAGTCGTACTTCGGCAACGATCAGTTCGCCGAGTTCGCCCCCGGCATGAAGACCATCGACGACGCACTCGAGCTGCGCGGCCGCATCCTCGGTGCCTTCGAGCAGGCCGAGCTGTCCCAGGATCCCGAGGAACGGGCCCGACTGCTCACGTTCGTCGTGGTCGGCGCCGGACCCACGGGTGTCGAACTCGCGGGCCAGATCGCCGAGATGTCGGACAAGACCCTCAAGGACACGTTCCGCAACATCGACCCGACGAGCGCCCGGGTGATCCTGCTCGACGCCGCCCCTGCGGTGCTGCCGCCGATGGGCGAGAACCTCGGCACGAAGGCGGCCAAGCGGCTCGAGGGCATGGGCGTCGAGATCCAGCTCAACGCGATGGTCGTCGACCTCGACTACAACGGGCTCACCGTCAAGGACAAAGACGGCACCACCCGTCGCATCGAGTCGCAGTGCAAGGTGTGGTCGGCCGGTGTCGCGGCGAGCCCGCTCAGCAAGCAGCTCGCCGAGCAGAGCGGTGTCGAACTCGACCGGGCCGGTCGCGTGAAGGTGCAGCCCGACCTGTCGATCACGGGTCACCCGAACGTGTTCGTCGTCGGCGACATGATGTCCATCGACAACGTGCCCGGCATGGCGCAGGGCGCCATCCAGGGTGGGCGGTATGCGGCAGACGCGATCAAGGCCGGGCTGAACGGTCAGAAGCCCGAGGACCGCACCCCGTTCAAGTACCACGACAAGGGGTCGATGGCGACGGTGTCGCGGTTCAGCGCCGTCATGAGTGTGCCGATCCCGTTCACCTCCAAGCGATTCGAGACCGAGGGCTTCTTCGCGTGGCTGGGTTGGCTGGCGCTGCACCTGGTCTACATCGTCGGGTTCCGCAGTCGCCTGAGCACCATCATCGACTGGGCGGTGTCGTTCACCACGCGCAACCGGTCACAGCTCACCGTCACCGAGCAGCAGGTCTACGCGCGCACCGCGATGGACCACCTGCACCATCTCGAATCCGAGAACAAGGTCGACGAGGCGTCGGGCATCCCCGCAGCCGAGGCACCCACGCCCCCGGCAGCGACATCCACGCCCGGCACCGACGGTCACCAGACCGAGGGCACGACCGATGCGCAGGCCGAGGCGGAGAAGAACGTCGGCGACCCCTCGGTGGTCGAGAAGGAACGCGCCGAGGCCGGTTAGAGCGAGGCCACCGCGGAGCTCGCCTCGGCGAGCGACGCCGCCACCACAGTGGTGAGTGTGGCACCGCAGCGCAGGTCCAGTCGTGCGGCGACCGCGGTCGCCGAGACCGCCGACGGTCTCGGGTCCGGGTAGACGAACCGACTGACCAGCGCACGCCGCGACCGGTCGAGTTCGAGTCGATGTCGTAACGCCGCGGCGCCGTCGACGTCGACGTGCAAGCGGCCCGACCATCGCCCCGCGCCCTCGGTATGCCGTCCGATCTGCACGGTCTCCCCGATCGTCACCCTTGCGGTCGACGCCGCGTGCACGTGCGTCCGCGTGCGGTGGTCGGCATCGGCGGCGACGATCGTCGGCAGTGGGTCCACCACGAGTTCCGCCTCGTCGGCGACGTCGAGGGTCCATTCCGCATCGGAGACGGTCTCGTGGCGCGCGGGCAGGGCGATGGTGGCCGCGACGGTGTGCAGGTGCAGGCGTGCGCCGGCCTGCACCTGCACGCTGACGCTGATGCGGTCGCCGCCCAGCGGGGTGGCCGCGGTCGAGATGAGATGCACCCGGTCGACACCGGTCTGTCGCACCGCGAGTCCGCCCGTGGCGCGGATCAGCGGGGTCCGACCGCGGCGCGCGATGATGCACACGTCGGTGTGCATCAGGTCGTGACGCCGGCCACCTCGGCGAGCTGCGTGCGGACCCACGCGAGGACGTCGCTCGCGGCCGGGTCGTCGGTGAGGGAGATCAGCGCGGTGGGGCGGCCCTCGCGGACACGCGCGGCGTCGCCGGCCATCACGCCGAGGTCCGCACCGACCAGGGGCGCCAGGTCGGTCTTGTTGACCACCAGCAGATCCGAGAACGTCACGCCCGGACCACCTTTGCGGGGCACCTTGTCGCCGCCGGCGACGTCGATGACGAAGATCTGCACGTCGATCAGTCCGGTCGAGAACGTCGCGGTGAGATTGTCCCCGCCCGACTCCACGAGGATCAGGTCCAGGGGCGGGTTGGCCGCCACGAGGTCGTCGATCGCGTCGAGGTTGGCGGTGATGTCGTCGCGGATCGCGGTGTGCGGGCAGCCACCGGTCTGGACCGCGGTGATCCGTTCGTCGGGGAGAACGGCGTTGCGACGCAGGAAGTCCGCGTCCTCGGTGGTGTAGATGTCGTTGGTGAGCACGGCGACCGAGAGTTCCTCGCGCAGTTGGCGGCACAGTGCCGCCACGAGTGCCGTCTTCCCGGATCCGACAGGCCCACCGATACCGATCCGCAGGGCCTCCCCGGCGACGCGCTCCCGGCGCGGGCGGTCGTGATGGGTGTGGGGTTCACCGTCGATCAGATGCGGGGGCATGGTCACCATCCTCGTGTGTGGGTGCTGCGGGTGCGGTCGTGGGCTCGGTCATCTCAGGGCTAGGTCATCTCAAGGGCTCGGTCGTCCGTGCCCGGGGGTCAGGAGGCGAACAGGGGCATGTCACGCCGTTCGTGTCGTTCGGCGAGGACGTCGAAGACCGGGTCGGACAGATCGGCGAGTTCGAGCGCGGCCAGGTCTGCGGTCTCCTCGCACACCCCGGCGAGATCCATCGTGATCATCGCGACGTCGGCCGGGTCGAGGGCGAGCAGGCGTTGGCCTGCGGTCGCCGACCCGGTCATCGCCGTGTACAGCGAGACCAACGCCGTCTGTCGCGCATCGAGACCGCAGAGCCGCCCCACCGTCCCGGAGATCACCGGCAGGTGTGTCCGGCCCACGTGCGCGGTGAAGTCATGATGCGGCCACCGTCTCCGGGCCAGGCGCAGCATGCCGCGCCCCTGCGTCACCGACGCCGCCCGTGCGGCCGCCGACGGTGTGCGGGCGTCGGTCTCCCCTTGGGCGTCGGCCTCGTCGATCCGCCCCTCGGCGACCGCGGCGGCGATCGACGCGGCGACGAGCCCACCGGTGCGGACACGGTGTTCGAGGTGGGAGCGCAGGCTCGCGACATCGGTCACGAGACGATCGGCGACCGCCTGTTCGACGCCCGCGGAGTGCACGTGTCCGCCGACCGGCAGCCGGGAGTCGGCCAGGGTCAGCATCATCGCCAGTGGGATCGGGACGGCCATCAGAACAGGAAGTAGCGCTGGGCCATCGGCAATGAGGTCGCCGGCTGCTCCTCCCACACCTCGCCGTCGATGCGGACGGTGAAGGTGTCGGGATCGACGACGATGTCGGGGGTGGCGTCGTTGAGCGGCATGTCGGCCTTGCCCACCGCGCGCACGTTGCCGACCGGTGCGAGTCGCCGTCGCACACCGAGCCGGTCGGCGAGACCGTCGTCGAGTGCCTGCTGGGTCACGAAGGTCAGCGAGGTGTCGGCCGCGACCGGCGCCGAGGCGCCGAACATCGGGCGCGGCAGCACCGGCTGCGGGGTCGGGATCGAGGCGTTGGCGTCGCCCATGGCCGCCCAGGCGATGGCGCCGCCCTTGACCACCACATGCGGCCTGATGCCGAAGAACGCCGGCTCCCACAGCACGAGGTCGGCGAGCTTGCCCACCTCGATCGAGCCGATCTCGTGGTCGAGGCCGTGGGCCACCGCGGGACAGATGGTGTATTTCGCGACGTAGCGCCGGGCGCGGTTGTTGTCGGCGCGGGAGTCACCGGCGAGCGAACCCCGCCGGGACTTCATCACGTGCGCGGTCTGCCACGTGCGCAACACCACCTCACCGACACGTCCCATGGCCTGGGCGTCGGAGCCGATCATCGAGATCGCACCGAGGTCGTGCAGCAGATCCTCGGCGGCGATCGTCGACGGGCGGATCCGACTCTCGGCGAAGGCGAGGTCCTCGGGCACGCTGGGGTTGAGATGGTGGCAGACCATCAGCATGTCGAGGTGCTCGTCGAGGGTGTTCACGGTGTGCGGGCGCGTGGGATTGGTCGAACTCGGCAGGACGTTCGGATAGCTTGCGACGGTGATGATGTCGGGTGCGTGCCCGCCACCGGCACCCTCGGTGTGGTAGGCGTGGATCCCCCGGCCGGCGATGGCCCCGAGCGTGTGCTCGACGAACCCCGCCTCGTTGAGGGTGTCGGAGTGCAGGGCCACCTGCACACCGGTCTCGTCGGCGATCCGGAGGCAGGCATCGATCGCCGCGGGGGAGCTTCCCCAGTCCTCGTGCACCTTGAATCCCGATGCGCCGGCGAGGAGCTGCTCGCGCATGGAGTCGGCGCCGACCGTGTTCCCCTTGCCCAGGAGTGCGATGTTCATCGGCCAGTGATCGGTGGCGGCGATCATCGACGCCAGGTGCCACGCGCCCGGCGTGACCGTGGTCGCCTTGCTGCCCTCGGCCGGACCGGTGCCCCCACCGATGAGCGTCGTGATCCCGTTCCCGAGGGCCTCGTCCATGATCTGAGGCGCGATGAAGTGGACGTGACAGTCGATCCCGCCCGCGGTCACGATCTTGCCGTTGCCCGCGATGATCTCGGTCGACGGGCCGATCACGAGGTCGGGGTGCACACCGTCCATGGTGTCGGGGTTGCCGGCCTTGCCCAGCGCGACGATGCGACCGTCACGAATACCCAGGTCCGCCTTGATGATCCCCCAGTGGTCGAGGACGACGACACCGGTGATGACGGTGTCGGGGGCGCCCTCGGCGCGGGTGGCGCGGCCCTGACCCATCGATTCGCGGATCACCTTGCCGCCGCCGAACACCGCCTCGTCGCCGGCCAGCCCCGGTCCGCCGCAGCGGTCCTCGGTCACCTCGATGAGAAGGTCGGTGTCGGCCAGGCGGATCCGGTCGCCGACCGTCGGACCGAACAGTTCCGCGTATCGGGACCTCTGCAGCGACGCCATGTCAGTCCAGCCTTCCCGGCGGGTCGAGGGAGAGCCCGGGGACAACCCGGGCCCCGCCGATGGGGATGAGGTCGACGGTCATCTCGATACCCGGCTCGAAACGCACGGCCGTGCCCGCGGGGATGTCGAGTCGTCGACCGTGCGCCTGGTCGCGGGGGAACGACAACGCCGGATTGCACTGCGCGAAGTGGAAGTGGCTGCCGACCTGGACGGGTCGGTCACCGGTGTTGACGACGACGATCTGCGTGACCGGCGCTCCGGCGTTGATCTCGATCTCGCCGTCGTCGTCGCAGAGGATCTCACCGGGGATCACGCGGCTCTCACCGGCCGGATGGGCGGTCATGAGATCGGGTCGTGGACGGTGACGAGTTTCGTCCCGTCCGGGAACGTGGCCTCGACCTGTACGTCGTGGAGCATCTCGGGGACGCCGTCCATCACCTGTTCGCGGGTGAGCACCTCACGGCCCGACGCCATCAGCTCCGCAACCGATCGGCCGTCGCGGGCCCCTTCGAGGACGTGGTCGGTGATGACCGCGATCGACTCGGGGTGGTTGAGGAGCAGTCCGCGGCCCTGTCGGCGACGCGCCAATTCGGCTGCGTAGGAGATCATCAGCCGTTCCTGTTCGTGCAGTGACAGCCGCACGTGCCCTCCTCACCGACGTCGGTTCCCGCTCAGCGGATCGGAATCCCACCGACCGGGAGTCCTCATAGTGCCACGCGTCCGGTGGCCCGGCGCGGCGACGAGCGTGCCCTCACACCGGTCGGCGACCCGCGGCCAGTGCGGCCACACGGGCCGGGGTGATCGCGGGTGCGAGCGCGGCGACGTCGTCGTGGGTGAATGCGCCGCACGCCCATCCCCGCGCCACCACCGTGGCCATCGCCCGGGCGGTGGCCGGCTCGTCGAGCACGCCGGTGTCCGATCCCGATTCGGCCGTGCCGTCGCCGGTCACCCGCTCGAGATGACCACCGAGGCGGGCCGCAGCGGCCGGCATCGCCTCGGCGAAGAACGTCTGCACCGCCAACCATCGGGTCACCAGGTGTCCCGGGTGCATGTCCCAGCCCTGGTAGATGCCGCGTTCCAGGGAACGCCGCACCAGACGGTGGTGGCGTCGGAGGGCCGAGGCGACACGGTCGGGGTCACCGGTCGGCACGACCTGTGTGGAGCCGTCGCTCACCCACACCCCGGTCTGCGCGGCGGCGGCGAGCATGACGGCCTTGGCGTGGTCGGCGACGGGGTGTTCGAGCGATTGATGCGCCGACACCACACCCATCGCGGCGCTGTAATCGTAAGTACCGTAATGCAATCCGCTCAGTCGCGGACCTGAACGGTGGATGGCGGCGGCCACGGTGGCGGTACCGTCGAATCCGATCACCGCCTGCGGACTCTCGATCTGCAGCTCGAACCGGACGGTGTTCTCGCCGAGTCCGTGCGCGCGTTCGATCTCCTCACAGAGCGCGACCACGGCGTCGACCTGTTCGACCGCGCGCAGTTTCGGCACGGTGAACACGAATCGGTCGGGCACCCCGCCCGCGCCGGTGAGCACCATCTCCATGCTCCGCAGCCCGCGACGCCGTTCGGCCGGTCCGAGCCCCTTGCACCGCACCCCGGAGGTCAACCGCGGTCCGGTGGCGGTGCGTGACCAATGGGCGAGCACCTCGCCGGCCGCGCGGGCGTGGGCGTCCTCGACGTCGTCGGGTCGGTTGCCGTATCCGTCCTCGAGGTCGATGCGCAGGTCGTCGACGGGGTCGCGGCGCAACCGGGCGATCACGGCGTCGACCGAGGCATCGGAGGACAGTGCGACGAGCACCGGACGGTTCGCCTCGGCGATCGACACCGCCTCGGTCGACCACAGTGAGAGGGTGTCGCTCGCCACGACGTCGGCGCCGACGTACACGGTGTGGACGGGTTGTTCGTCGACGCGCACATCGGGGTACATGGCGTCGAGTCGAGCGTCGACGGGGTCGAGGATCGCGTCCATCCGCTGCGCGGCGCGATCGGTCAGGCCGGTCATCGACGTCACCTCAGGACGGTCGGTTGTCGAGATTCTGCAGACGGACGCGACCCTGGGCGACCAACCGGTCGTCGGCGTCGGTGATGTCGACCTGCCACAGCTGCTGCGAACGCCCGCGATGGATCGGGACGGCCCGGCCGGTCACCCGGCCGCTGCGGACCGCTTTGAGGAAGTCGGTCGAGTTGTTGACCCCCACGACGCTGGCCGGCAGGCCTTTGTCCTGCAACCACTTCGCCGCCGACACCGAGGCCAGCGATTCGACGAGCGCACAGTACGTGCCGCCGTGGACGATCCCGTAGGGCTGATGGTGGACGGCCCCGGCCTCGAAGCTCGCGACGGAACCGTCTCCGCTGATCGTCGAGTAGTCGAAGCCGAGGGTGGCGTCGAGTCCGCTGGTCACCATGTCGGTCATCGACAGTTCGTCTGCCACGGGAACTCCTTCGGGGGTCGGATGAGGTGACCCTATGCCACGACCGCGGCGGGGAAACGGAGCGGAAAACCGACAGGCCCCACACCGGGGGTGCGGGGCCTGCCGTGGCGTGGACCGGGGGTCTCTGCAGCCCTCAGGACGCTCACGCGGTCCGACGTTGTGATTAAGATAGGCTACCCTTATCGACTTCGTCAAGTGGGTCGACTAACTGGCCGTCGCGGCCAGTATCACGATCGCGGGGCCTGCGGTGACGCCCCGCACCGCATACATCGGTAAACTCGGAAGGATGAGCGGTTTGGGTGATCTGGAACGCGCGGTCATGGACAATCTCTGGTCCAGCGACCGCCCGCAGACGGTGCGGCAGGTACACGCAGCGCTGTCACGTGACCGCGAGCTGGCCTACACGACCGTGATGACGGTGCTGCAGCGCCTGGCCAAGAAGAACCTGGTCACGCAGATCCGTGACGACCGCGCTCACCAGTACTCCCCCACCCACCCGCGCGAACACCTCGTCGCGAGCCTCATGGTCGACGCACTGAGCGAGGCCGACGAGTCGACATCGCGCCACGCGGCGCTGGTCTCCTTCGTGGGCCGCGTGGGCGCCGACGAGGCCGACGCCCTGCGACGCGCTCTCGACGAACTCGAGGCCGCCCGTCCGGACTCCGGAAGCCGCTGACCGGGCAGTCGCATCTGTGCCTGGAGGACATGCTCTCCCGGGTAGAATGGCGGTGTCACCCGCCGCGCACCGCGACCCGTAGGACTCACTGATGACCGCCTTGGTATTCGGGCTCTTCGCCCTGATCCTCACCGGGCCGGTCGCCGAGTGGCTCTCCCGGGCACGGTGGACACTGCGTGCCCCGCGAGCTGCCATGACCCTGTGGCAGGCGGTCGCGCTGGCCGCCGTGCTCTCGGCCTTCAGCTGCGGACTCGCCATCGCCTCGAACCTGCTGGTCGTCGGACCCGACGGACGGCCGACGACGAACCCGCTCGACGAGATCGACTCCCTCGGCATCACCCTGTGGCTCGTCTACGTCGGTGTCTTCGTCCTCACCCTCGTCATCGGTGCACGCCTGATGTACACCGTCGTGCGGGTGGGCGTACGCACCCGCGCGCGCCGCTCGGCCCACCGCCAACTGATCGACCTGCTCGACTGCGTCGACCGCAGCCGCTGCGATCGGCAACTGTTGGCCCGCGACGTCCGCATGCTCGAGGTCGAGCAACCCATCGCCTACTGCCTGCCCGGACTGCGGCAGCGCGTCGTGCTGAGCGAGGGCGTCATCGCCCGCCTGAACCCCGACGAGCTCGAGGCCGTCATCACCCATGAGCGCGCGCACCTGCGTGCCCGCCACGACCTCATCCTCGAGGCGTTCATCGCCGTGCACGCTGCGTTCCCGCGCTTCATCCGCAGCAAGTCCGCACTCGGTGCCGTCCAACTCCTGGTCGAGGTCCTCGCCGACGACCACGCCGTGCGGGCGACGGGACCCACGCCGCTCGGTCGGGCCCTGGTGGCGTGCGCCGATTCGGTCGCACCGCGCGGGGCGCTCGCCGTGGGCGGCCCCACCACCCTCACGCGCGTCCGCCGCCTCACCCACGACGAGCCCGCACGCACCGCCGCACTGACCGCGTACGTGTGCGCGGTCGGCATCCTGGTGCTGCCCACCCTCGCGGTGGCCATCCCCTGGCTCACCGAGCTCAGTCGACTGCTCACGGCCTGACCCTCGCGACGCATCTCCGCGGCGCGACGGAATAGGCTGGGTGACATGACACAGAGCACATCGGCTGACACCTCCTCGGGCACTGCACGCGCACAGATCGGTGTCACCGGTCTGGCGGTCATGGGTTCCAACATCGCCCGCAACTTCGCCCGTCACGGGCACACGGTCGCGCTGCACAACCGGAGCATCGCCAAGACCGACGCCCTCATCGACAAGCACGGCTCCGAGGGTGACTTCGTCCGCACCGAGACCATCGAGGAGTTCATCGCCGCGCTGGAGAAGCCGCGCCGCGTGCTCATCATGGTGAAGGCCGGTGACGCCACCGACGCGGTGATCGGTGAGCTCGCCGACGCCATGGAGGAGGGCGACGTCATCATCGACGGCGGCAACTCCCTCTACACCGACACCATCCGGCGCGAGAAGGAGATGAGCGACCGCGGGCTGAATTTCGTCGGCGCCGGAATCTCCGGTGGCGAGGTCGGCGCGCTCGAGGGCCCGTCGATCATGCCCGGTGGCCCCAAGGAGGCCTACGAGTCGCTCGGCCCGCTGCTCGAGTCGATCTCGGCACACGTCGACGGCACCCCGTGCTGTACCCACATCGGCCCCGACGGGTCGGGGCACTTCGTGAAGATGGTGCACAACGGCATCGAGTACGCCGACATGCAGCTCATCGGCGAGGCCTACGACCTGCTCCGCAAGGCCCTCGACCTCCCGGTCGACAAGATCGCCGACGTCTTCCGCGAGTGGAACTCCAGCGACCTCGAGAGCTACCTCATCGAGATCACCGCCGAGGTCCTCTCCCAGACCGACGCCGACACCGGCAAGCCACTCGTCGACGTCATCGTCGACGCCGCCGGCCAGAAGGGCACCGGCCGCTGGACGGTGAAGTCCGCACTCGACCTCGGCGTCCCGACCACCGGCATCGGCGAGGCCGTGTTCTCCCGCGCCCTGTCGAGCGCACTCGACCAGCGCAAGGCCGCCAACGGACTGGAATCGGGGACGCTCGGCGCGGCGCCGACCGACACCGAGCAGTTCATCGACGACATCCGCTCGGCGCTCTACGCGTCGAAGGTCGTCGCCTACGCGCAGGGCTTCGACCAGATCGCCGCGGGCAGCAAGGAATACGACTGGGACCTGCACCCGGGCGCGATGGCCACCATCTGGCGCGGCGGCTGCATCATCCGCGCGCAGTTCCTCAACCGCATCGTCGAGGCGTACGACGAGAACGCCGACCTGCCGAGCCTTCTGCTGGCGCCGTACTTCCGCGACGCGGTCGAGAAGGCCGTCGACAGCTGGCGCCGCGTGGTCGTGACCGCGACCCAGATGGGCATCCCCGTGCCGGCGTTCGCGTCGTCGCTGTCGTACTACGACGCGTTGCGCGCCGACCGCCTGCCCGCCGCACTGACCCAGGGTCTGCGCGACTACTTCGGCGCGCACACCTACCAGCGCATCGACAAGGAGGGCACGTTCCACACGCTGTGGAGCGAGGGCCGGACCGAGGTCGAGGCCTGAGCCCTTGAGGTTTCTCGACGGACAGACCCCGACCACCGACCTCACCTACGACGACGTCTTCGTGGTGCCCGGCCGCAGCGATGTCGCCTCGCGCTTCGACGTGGATCTGACGAGTCGCGACGGCACCGGCACGACGATCCCCATCGTGGTGGCGAACATGACCGCGGTCGCCGGCAAGCGGATGGCCGAGACGGTCGCGCGTCGTGGCGGGGTCGTGGTGCTGCCGCAGGATCTGCCCGCCGAGGCCGCGGCCGAGTCGATCGCGGCGGTGAAGAGTCGCCACCTCGTCGCCGACACCCCGGTGACCCTCGGTCCCGAGGACTCGGTGTCCGACGCGATGGCGTTGCTGCCGAAGCGGTCGCACGGCGCGGTGGTGGTGCTCGACGAGAACCGTCGGCCGCTCGGCATCGTCACCGAATCCGCGTGTGCCGGTGTCGATCGTTTCGCGCGCCTGCGGGAGGTGCTCGACACGACGGTGGTGTCCATGCCGGTCGACTCCGATCCGCGGGCGGTGTTCGACGCACTCACCGATCACCATCTCGGTGTCGCGATCCTCACCGGGACCGACGGTGAGCTCATGGGGGTCCTGACCCGCACCGGCGCACTGCGCACCGGCATCTACCAGCCCAACACCGACGCGCAGGGGCGCCTGCGGGTGGCCGCCGCGGTCGGGATCAACGGCGACGTGGTGGGCAAGGCGACGGCGCTCGTCGCCGCCGGCGCCGATGTCCTCGTCGTCGACACCGCGCACGGACACCAGGAGAAGATGATCGCCGCGGTCCGGGCCATCTCCGAGGCCGCGCTCGGTGTCCCGTTGGCCGCGGGGAACGTGGTGTCGGGACAGGGCACCACCGATCTCCTCGACGCGGGGGCCTCGATCGTGAAGGTCGGCGTCGGGCCCGGCGCCATGTGCACCACCCGCATGATGACCGGTGTCGGACGACCCCAGTTCTCGGCCGTCGCCGAATGCGCCGCGGTGGCACGCGCCCGCGGTGCACACGTGTGGGCCGACGGCGGCGTCCGACATCCGCGTGACGTCGCGCTCGCGATCGCCGCAGGTGCCTCGAACGTGATGATCGGTTCGTGGTTCGCCGGCACCTTCGAATCCCCGGGCGATCTGCAGCACGATCCCTCCGGTCGCCCTTACAAGGAGAGCTTCGGCATGGCGTCCAAACGTGCGGTCGCCGCACGCACCGCCACCGACAGCGCCTTCGATCGGGCACGCAAGGGTTTGTTCGAGGAGGGCATCTCGAGTTCACGGATCCTGGTCGATCCGCAACGCCCCGGCGTGGAGGACCTCATCGACCACATCTGTTCCGGCGTGCGGAGCACCGCCACCTATGTGGGTGCGCGGACACTCGACGAACTGCACGAGAAGGTGGTGCTCGGCGTGCAGTCGGCGGCAGGCTTCGCCGAGGGGCGGCCGCTCCCGAGCGGATGGTGAGCCCCCGCTCGTCTGACCTGTGAGCGCGGTCACCCGATACGATGAACGACAGACATCGCATCGAACTGCGCCCGGTCGACCTCACCCCGCGGCGCTCATGGAGGACAACTGCTCGTGCAGGCACTGATCCTCGTCGGGAGCCTCCTCGGTTTCATCGCCCTCACCCTGGGCACCGCTCTGTTCGTCGCGGCCGAGTTCTCCCTGACCGCCCTCGAACGCTCGGCGGTCGAATCGGACCTCCGGCGTCGTGACGACCGTCGCGCGCGGCAGGTCGCACGCGCCCACCGCACGCTGTCGTTCCAGCTCTCCGGCGCCCAGCTGGGCATCACCATCACCACCCTGGTGACCGGCTACATCGCCGAACCTGTTCTCGCGCAGCTGTTCTCACCGGCACTCGACGCGGTCGGGGCGTCCGACGAGGTGAGTTCCATCATCTCCATCGTCCTCGCCCTGGTCATCGCGACGTCGCTGTCGATGATCCTCGGTGAGCTGATCCCGAAGAACTACGCCATCGCGCGACCACTGCCCACCGCCCGGGGCACCGCGGGCCCGATGACCGCGTTCTCGACGACGTTCAAATGGGCCATCAACGGACTCAACGGCAGCGCGAACATGCTCGTGCGCAGGCTGGGCATCGAGCCCGCCGAGGAACTGCGCTCGGCGCGGTCGCCGCAGGAACTCGGGTCGCTGGTCCGCAACTCCGCCCGTGAGGGCGCACTCGACAAGGGCACCGCGCTGCTGGTCAGCCGGTCGTTGCAGTTCGGCGAGCGCACCGCGGAGGAACTGATGACCCCTCGGGTCACCGTCGACGCACTCGATCAGGACGCCAACGTGCGCGACCTCATCGTCGCCGCGTCGGAGACGGGCTTCTCGCGGTTCCCGATCGTGGTCGAGGGCGATCTCGACAACATCCGCGGCTTCGTCCACATCAAGCAGGCCTTCACGGTGCCGCTCGCCGAGCGCGAGTCCACCACCCTCGGGGTGTTGGCGCGCGCGGTGCCGGTGGTGCCCGCCAGCCTCGACGGCGACGCCCTGATGGGGCGCATCCGCGCCGACGGGATGCAGGTCGCCATCGTCGTCGACGAGTACGGCGGCACCGCCGGGATCGTGACGACCGAGGACCTGATCGAGGAGATCGTCGGCGACGTCACCGACGAACACGACGACGAGCAAGCCGATGTCGCCCCCGACGGCACCGGCTACACCTGCGCCGGACTGCTGCGCATCGACGAACTCGCCGAGGCGACCGGGTACCGCGCCCCCGAGGGCGACTACGACACCCTGGGCGGTCTGGTCATGCAGACCCTGGGCCGACTCGCGACCGAGGGCGACGAGGTCGACCTGCCCGAGCGCGACGGCGCCGACGACGAGGACTCCGGCGGGGACCCTATGCCGGTCGCCCCGCGGTGGCGCGCCCGTGTCGTCCGCATGGACGGACGACGCATCGACGTCGTGTCGCTGACCCCCATCCCCGAGTCCGGGGAGGCGCCGTCGTGAACGACATCCTCGGCGTGCTGTTCGCCGTCGCACTGCTGGCGGGCAACGCGTTCTTCGTCGGCGCCGAGTTCTCGCTGATCTCCGCCCGCCGCGACCGGCTCGAGGCGCTGGCCGATCAGGGCAAGCGTCGCGCGACGACGGTGATCCGGGCGGGCCAGGAACTGTCGCTGATGCTCGCCGGCGCACAGCTCGGCATCACGATCTGCTCGATCCTGCTCGGCCGTGTCGGTGAACCCGCCGTCGCGCATCTCATCGAGAAACCGATGGACCTCGCCGGTGTCCCCGACGCCTTCCTGCACCCGATCGGGTTCACCATCGCGCTGATCCTCGTGGTGATCCTGCACATCCTGCTCGGTGAGATGGTGCCGAAGAACATCGCGCTGGCCGGTCCGGAACGCTCGGCGATGTTGCTGGTGCCCGCCCACCTCGCCTTCATCCGCGTCGCCCACCCGCTGATCGCCTTCTACAACCTCGCGGCGAACCTGTCGCTGCGGGCGATGCGGGTGGAGCCGAAGGACGAACTCGACGCGACGGTCTCGGCCGGCGAGCTCGCCGAGATGATCGGCGAGTCCCGCGAGGAGGGGCTCATCGACGCCGAGGAGCACGACCGACTGACCCGCGCCCTGCGCACGACCGGTCGAACGGTGTCCGAGGTGGCGATCGGACTCGACGAACTCCGCAGCGTCCAGGTGACCGTCGAATCGGGCACCGGACGGTCCGGCCCCACCCTCGGATCGATCGAGAAGGCGGTGTCCGACACCGGGTTCTCCCGCTTCCCGGTTCGCGGTGTCGACGGCGTCTACACCGGCTACCTGCACCTCAAGGACGTTCTCGACGAGATCCTCGACGACCAGGTGGGCCAGGACTCGGTGATCGGTGTCGACAAGATCCGACCGCTGCCGGTGATCTCCGGCGACACCTCGCTCGACGAGGCCACCGCCCATCTGCGCCGCACCAGCGCCCATCTCGGCGCGGTCGTCGACGGCAACGGCCGCACCATCGGGGTCGTCGCGCTCGAAGATCTCGTGGAGGAGTTCGTCGGCACCGTGCGCGACGAGACCCACCGGGTGTGAGCGTGTCCATCACCGCCACCGGCCGGGTGCTCGCGCCGGATGAGTGGGCGCACC
Source organism: Williamsia sp. Leaf354 (assembly GCF_001424365.1). Lineage (NCBI taxonomy): Bacteria > Bacillati > Actinomycetota > Actinomycetes > Mycobacteriales > Nocardiaceae > Williamsia > Williamsia sp. Leaf354. The sequence continues at coordinate 84,006 of NZ_LMPL01000002.1, read as the reverse complement.
GCGCATCGACGCATCGCGACCGCGTCGACGCACTGCTGGCGGCACACCCGCAGCAGACGGCGTCGGGTGAGGCACACCCGGTGTGGCAGTTCCTGTTCCGGTACTACAGCCACAAGCCGGCACAGCTGCGTCGCTGGCACCCCGGCTTCGGCGTGGCGCTCGGCGGCGAACCACCGCACCGGCAGTACCCGCACTACGCGGTCACCGACGACGGGCACCTGACGGTCGATCCCGACCACCTCGCCGACCGGCTCACCACGGTCACGTTCGTGCATCGCCTCCTGTCGGCGACCGAATCCCGCGCGCCGCGTCTGAACTGCTTTGGCCTGCACGAGTGGGCGATGGTCTATCGCTCCCCGGACACGCGGAGACACACCGCACCGCTGCGCCTGTCCGCAACCGACACCGACGCCGTCGTGGAGGCGGCGGATCTGCGCTGCACCCATTTCGACGCGTTCCGCTTCTTCACCGACGACGCGACCGACCGCAACGTCGAGCCCCTGTCCCGGGCGACCCAGGTCGACCGGGAGCAACCCGGATGCGTGCACGCCGGCATGGATCTCTACAAATGGGCGCACAAGCTGGTGCCCCTGATCGATTCCGGGACCGTCGTCGACGCCCTCGAACTCGCCTTCGATCTCCGGGAGCTCGACATGCGCGCGAGCCCCTACGACCTCGCCGGGCTCGGCTTCGCGCCCATCGAGATCGAATCGGCCCGTGGTCGCGCCGAATACGTTCGCCTGCAGGCGGCGTCGGCCCGGAGGGCGGCGGTGCTGCGTCGCCGTCTCATCGATCGTTGCGCGGCCCTGATCAGCGCAACCTGATCGACGACGCCCGCTTACCGCCGAGTAACCTGAACGTCGAACACACGTCCACACCAGGAGAAGCGAGGCAGTCATGACCGAGCGGGTCACAGTCGGAGAAGGCGGGAACAGCGTGCAGGTCGCGTCCGTTCTGCACGACTTCATCACCTCCGAGGCCCTGCCCGGCACCGGTGTGGACACCGACGCGTTCTGGAACGGTGTCGCGGAGATCATCACCGATCTCGCACCCCGCAACCGCGAGCTGCTCGGGGTCCGCGATGCGCTGCAGCAGCAGATCGACGCATGGCACCGCGACAACACCTTCGAGGCCGGCGCCTACAAGGCGTTCCTGCAGGAGATCGGCTACCTCGTCGAGGTTCCCGCGGACTTCCAGATCACCACCGCCGGCGTCGACACCGAGATCACCAGCACCGCCGGCCCGCAGCTCGTCGTCCCGGTCCTCAATGCACGCTTCGCGCTCAACGCCTCCAACGCGCGCTGGGGTTCGCTGTACGACGCGCTGTACGGCACCGATGCGATCCCCGAGACCGACGGCGCCGAGAAGGGCCGCTCGTACAACAAGGTCCGCGGCGACAAGGTCATCGCCTACGCCAAGAACGTCCTCGACGGCGCGGTCGCACTCGAGGGCGGGTCGTGGGCGTCGGTGACCGGGCTGGCGATCGACGGCACCGTCCTCACGGTCACCCTCGACGACGGCTCCACCACCGCGCTCGCCGATCCGGCCGCGTTCGTCGGGTTCACCGGCGAGGCCTCGGCCCCGACCGGTGTGCTGCTGCGCCACAACGGACTGCACCTCGAGGTGCAGATCGACGCCGACTCCCCCATCGGCTCCACCGACCCCGCGGGCATCAAGGATGTCCTCGTCGAGTCGGCGATCACCACGATCATGGACTTCGAGGACTCCGTCGCCGCGGTCGACGCCGACGACAAGGTCCTCGGATACCGGAACTGGTTGGGACTCAACAAGGGTGATCTGGCCGAGGAGGTCAGCAAGGGCGGCAAGACCTTCACCCGCGTGCTCAACCCCGACCGCGTCTACACCGCGCCCGGTGGCGGTGAGCTCACCCTGCCGGGTCGGTCGCTGCTGTTCGTCCGCAACGTCGGCCACCTCATGACCAACGACGCCGTCGTCACCGCCGACGGTGCCGAGGCGCCCGAGGGCATCCTCGACGCGATCTTCACCTCGCTCATCGGCGTCCACGGCATGAGCGCCGATGGCCAGCAGAACTCGCGCACCGGCTCGATCTACATCGTCAAGCCGAAGATGCACGGTCCCGACGAGGTCGCCTTCACCGTCGAGTTGTTCGGTCGTGTCGAGAAGCTGCTCGGGCTGCCCGAGAACACCCTCAAGGTCGGCATCATGGACGAGGAACGCCGCACCACGGTCAACCTCAAGGCCTGTATCGCCGCGGCGTCCGAGCGGGTCGTCTTCATCAACACCGGCTTCCTCGACCGCACCGGCGACGAGATCCACACCTCGATGGAGGCCGGCGCCGTCGTCCGCAAGGCCGAGATGAAGTCGCAGACCTGGATCAAGGCCTACGAGGACTTCAACGTCGACACCGGCCTGCACGCGGGTCTGCAGCATCACGCCCAGATCGGCAAGGGCATGTGGGCGATGCCGGATCTGATGGCCGACATGCTCGAGCAGAAGATCGGTCATCCGAAGGCCGGCGCCAACACCGCGTGGGTGCCCTCGCCGACGGCCGCGACGCTGCACGCGCTGCACTACCACCAGGTCGACGTGTTCGAGCGTCAGGACGAGATCGCCAAGCGCGACCCGGCCTCGGTCGACGACATCTTGACCATCCCTCTCGCCCCGAACACCGACTGGAGCGACGAGGAGAAGCAGCAGGAGCTCGACAACAACTGCCAGTCGATCCTCGGCTACGTGGTCCGGTGGATCGACGCGGGCGTCGGTTGCTCGAAGGTCCCCGACATCCACGACGTCGCGCTCATGGAGGACCGGGCAACGCTGCGGATCTCCAGCCAGCTCCTCGCGAACTGGCTGCGCCACGGCATCGTCTCCGAGGCCGACGTCGTCGCCTCGCTGGAGCGGATGGCGCCGGTCGTCGACCGACAGAACGAGGGCGACGCGACCTACCGACCGCTGGCACCCGACTTCGACTCCAACATCGCCTTCCAGGCGGCGAAGGAGCTGATCCTGTCGGGGACCACACAGCCCAGCGGTTACACCGAGCCGATCCTGCATCGCCGGCGTCGGGAGTACAAGGCCGCGCAGGGCTGATCGGCGAGGCTATCCTCGTCGCCTATGGGTCAGCACCGCACCGACGAGACGCGCCGCCGCGGCATCAGCCGGGGATTGTCGCTGACGATCCTCGCGGTGATCGTGGTGGTGGCGCTCGTCGTGGGCTGGAACCTGCTGGGCAACAGCCTGTCCGACGACGGTGACGCCGCCGCGCGTACCTGCGTGGAGGGCGAGCAGACGGTCACCGTTCTCGCCGACGCCGACATCGCCACACCGCTGGCCACGATCGCGCAGGCGTACTCGGCGACGCGGCCCGTCGTGCGCGATGCGTGCGTGACGGTGACGGTGCGACCGTCGGACCCGAAGACCACGCTCGAGGGGCTCACCGGTACCTGGGACGCCGCCTCGATGGGCGCCTACCCCGCGGCGTGGGTGCCGGCGTCGTCGGTGTGGAGTGCACAGCTGCTGGCCGCCCGTTCGGCGATCGTCGACGGCGACCCGGAGTCGTTGGTGTCGTCGCCCGTGGTGCTGGCGGTGGCACCGGAGTTCGCGCGGGCCGCGGCGCGGCGGGTGTCGTGGATCGAGCTGCCCACGCTGCAGCGCAACGACAACAGCCTCGCCGAGTTCGGCGTGCGGGGTTGGGGCTCGTTGCGGATGGCCCGCGCGTCGGGGCCGGGCAGCGACGCGACCGTGCTCGCATCGCAGGCCGTGGCGACCGAGGTGGGTCGCGCGACGGTGAACGGCCTCACCGTGGCCGATGCGCAGTCGCGGCAGGTGACCTCGACACTGCTCGATCTGCGCCGACGCTCCCCCGTCGCGACCGACGGCAGCGCGGAGCGGACCCTGACGACGATCGCGGGCGGCGGCGACCCCGCGGGGGCGGCCATCCACGCCGTACCGATCACCGAACAGGCCCTCTACGCCGCGACCAAGGACACCGCACAACCATCGGTGGTCGAGCTACGTCCCGAGGGCGCAACGCCCACGGCCGATCACCCGGTCGTCGACCTGACCGGCCCGCAGGTGAACGCCACCCAGGCCGAGGCCGTCGCGGCGTTCTTCCGGTTCGCGCGCACCCCAGACCAGCTGCGCACCATCACCGCGCTCGGATTCCGCGGCGGCGCATCGCTTCCCGCCCGGACCGCGGCGGTGTCGTTCGACGTCACCGCGACCCCGATGCCGGCGCCCGAACCGGCCGCCGGCGCCGCGATCGCGCAACTCGTCCTCGGCGGGTAGCCGACCTCGACTCGGGTCGGCTGACCCGCTCAGGCCTCGACGGGCTCGCTGAAGGCCTCGATGGGCGGGCAGCTGCACACCAGGTTGCGGTCGCCGTAGACGCCGTCGATCCGGCGCACCGAGGGCCACACCTTGTCGCGCGCACCGGCGCTGGGCCGTCCGTTCGGGAACGCGGCCTCCTCGCGGGTGTAGGGGTGATCCCACTGCGACACCAGACACTCGGAGGTGTGCGGTGCGCCCCGCAGCGGGTTGTCGTCGACGGCCCAGGTGCCGTCCCCGACCTTGTCGATCTCGGCCTTGATGGCGACCATCGCGTCGATGAACGCGTCGATCTCGTCGAGGTTCTCGCTCTCGGTGGGCTCGACCATCAGGGTCCCCGACACCGGGAAGCTCATCGTCGGCGCGTGGAAACCGTAGTCGGCGAGTCGTTTCGCGACATCGTCGACGGTGACGCCGGTCGCCTTGGTGATCGGGCGGAGGTCGAGGATGCACTCGTGCGCGACGGTGCCGTTCGCCCCGGTGTAGAGCACCGGGTAGTGGTCGGCCAGTCGCTTGGCAATGTAGTTGGCCGACGCGATGGCGGTGAGCGTGGCGCGTCGCAGGCCCTCGGCCCCCATCATCAGGATGTAGGCGTAGGTGATGGGCAGGATCGACGCCGAGCCGTACGGTGCGCCCGAGATGGTGATGTCGCCGGGCAGGTCGTCGTCGAGCGGGTGTCCGGGCAGGAACTCCGCGAGGTGCTCCCGGACGCCGATCGGTCCGACACCGGGTCCGCCGCCGCCGTGCGGGATGCAGAACGTCTTGTGCAGGTTCAGGTGGCTGACGTCGCCGCCGAACTGGCCCGGTCGGGCGACACCGACCAGCGCGTTGAGGTTCGCACCGTCGACGTAGACCTGACCGCCGGCGTCGTGGACGGCCGAGCAGATCTCGCGGACCTCGTGCTCGAAGACACCGTGGGTCGAGGGGTAGGTGATCATGATCGCGGCCAGCGTCTCGGCGTGGGTCGCGATCTTCTCCTTGAGATCGGCGGTGTCGACGTCACCGTTCGCACGGCACGCGACGACCACGACGCGCATGCCCGCCATCACCGCCGAGGCGGCGTTGGTGCCGTGCGCGCTCGACGGGATGAGGCAGATGTCGCGGGACTCGTCACCGCGGCTGAGGTGGTACTTGCGGATCGCGAGCAGACCCGCGTACTCACCCTGCGAACCGGCGTTGGGCTGCAGGCTGATCCGGTCGTATCCGGTGATGTCCGCGAGCCACTTCTCGAGACGGCTGATCATGGTCCGCATGCCGGCGACGTCGGCCTTCGGGGCGAACGGGTGCAGACCGGCGATCTCGGGCCAGGTGATCGGCTCCATCTCCGCGGCCGCGTTGAGCTTCATCGTGCACGAACCGAGCGGGATCATGCTGCGGTCGAGGGCGATGTCCTTGTCGGACAGTCGCCGCAGGTAGCGCAGCATGGCCGTCTCGGTGTGGTACCGGCTGAACGCGGGGTGGGTCAGGAACTCCGAGGTACGCGCGGGGCTGATCGGCGCAGGAGCAGACGCGTCGGCGGGGTCGACCCCGAAGGCGGTGGCGACCGCGGCGACGTGCTCGGCGGTGGTCGTCTCGTCGCAGGCGACGCCGACGTGGTCGGCGTCGACGAGACGCAGGTTGATGTTCGCGTCGTTCTTGGCGGCCGCCACGACGTCGGCGGCACGGCCGGGCACCGACACCAACAGGGTGTCGAAGAAGGTGTCGGTCACGACGTCGACGCCACCGGCGGTCAACGCGTTCGCGATCGACGTCGCGCGGGCGTGCACGCGCTCGGCGATGCCGGTGAGTCCCTTCGGACCGTGGTAGCTCGCGTACATGGCGGCGAGGACGGCGAGCAGGACCTGGGCGGTGCAGATGTTGCTGGTCGCCTTGTCGCGGCGGATGTGCTGCTCACGGGTCTGCAGCGACAGCCGGTAGGCGAGGTTGCCGTCGGCGTCCTTCGACACCCCGACCAGACGGCCGGGCAGTTGGCGGGCGTGGGCGGTGTGCACCGACAGGTACCCGGCGTGGGGACCACCGAAGCCCATCGGCACGCCGAAGCGCTGCGTGGTGCCGAAGCAGGCGTCGGCACCCTGGTCACCGGGCGCGGTGATGAGGGTCAGGGCCAACAGATCGGCACCGACGGCGACCAGCGCGCCGCGCTCGTGGGCGGCGGCGATGATCGGGGCGGCGTCGATGACCGCGCCCGAGGCGGCGGGCACCTGAAACAGCACGCCGAAGAACTCGCCGTCGGGCAGGCCGGCGGTGAGATCGGCGCGGACCACCTCGATGCCCAGCGGCTCGGCGCGCGTGGCGATCACCGCGGCGGTCTGCGGGAACACGTCGCTGTCGACGAGGAAGCGCGGCGACTTGCTCTTGTTCGCGCGACGCAGCAGCGTCATGGCCTCGGCCGCGGCGGTCGACTCGTCGAGCATCGACGCGTTCGCGACGTCCATGCCGGTCAGATCCGACACCATCGTCTGGAAGTTGAGGAGCGCCTCGAGTCGGCCCTGGCTGATCTCGGGCTGGTACGGGGTGTAGGCGGTGTACCACGCGGGGTTCTCGATGATGGAGCGCCGCAGCACCGCCGGGGTGTGGGTGCCGTAGTAGCCCAGGCCGATCATCGACGTGGCGACGGTGTTCTGCGAGGCCAGTTCGGCCAGCTCGGCGAGGGCCTCGACCTCGGTGGCCGCCGGCGGCAGCGTCTGCAGACCGTTGGCGTCGGCCGGGTCGGCGATCGAGGCGGGCACCACCCGGTCGGCGAGGTCGTCGAGGGAAGAGATCTCCAGCACCGACAGGATGCGGGCGAGGTCGTCGGAATCGGGTCCGACATGGCGGTCTGCGAAGACATCGGAGAACAACTCGGTCACGGGAGAACCTTTGCGCCGAGTCCGGCGGCACGCCGGACTGAGGTGGGTCCTCCCCCTCTGTCCTGCCGTCACCGACGCGATAGGTCGGCTCGGGCGCCTGAGAGATTCAGCCGCGCAGAGCGGCCTTTCACCGTGGGCGGGTGACGGGGTCACCACTTTCCAGAGACGCCGGCGTACGACACGGTCCTGGGGCCTGAGAGATTGGCGGAGAGGTGTTGCTCCTTCGGCGGCCGAGACCCTCGCGGGTCACGACGCTCTCCCGTGTCGCGGCGACGTAGGGAGAGTCTAGCCGGTGCGGCGCGCGCGGGTCTTGCGGCGAGCCGCGAGCTCGTCCTCGGGCGCGGTCTCGGCGATCGCACCGTCGGCGCGTTCGCCCGGGAAATCGGCGATGGTGCCCGACAGCTCGCGCATCGCGCCGGCGACGGCGATGCCGAAGACACCCTGACCGCCCTGCAGCAGGTCGACGACCTCTTCGGCCGAGGTGCACTCGTACACGGTGGTGCCGTCGGAGAACAGGGTGATGCGTGCGAGGTCCTCGACACCGCGTTTGCGCAGGTGGTCGACGGCGACGCGGATGTTCTGCAGCGAGATCCCGGTGTCGAGGAGTCGCTTCACGATCTTCAGGACCAGGATGTCCTTGAAGGAGTACAGGCGCTGGCTGCCACTGCCCGCTGCTCCGCGGATCGACGGCACGACCAGCGAGGTGCGTGCCCAGTAGTCGAGCTGGCGGTAGGTGATGCCGGCGATCTGGCAGGCGCTCGGCACGCGGTAGCCGACGAGCTCGTCGGGCACGGTGTCGTTCGGGAACAGTCCCGGCGCGATGTCGTCGAGCGTGCCCTGTCGGGCCTGCTGGACCGAGGCCACCGGCCCGGTGTCGGTCACGTCCGCGGCGGTGTCCGCGTCATCGCGGGTGGTCGGCTCGTCGCCCACTGAGTTCTCCTCGAATGCTCGGGGGAGTCCCCGGCAACCCGAGGAATGATGATGCGAACACCATCGATGTCACTCAGATTACGCCGTCTACCCGACCCTGGGTGCCGTCCCGCTCGTCGCGGGCGTCGTGGTGAACGGTAGGTGCGCCGACAGCGTGTTTCAACGCGACTCGCGGGCGGCTCAACCTCAACGTCAGCTTGAGGGTCAACTGTGATCCGGCAGAAGCCCAACCGTGACCTCGAACACCGCGAGGATCAGGCTCCGCCTGTCACACAGATCAGGCTCCGCCTGTCACACAGATCAGGCTCCGCCTGTCACACAGATCAGGCTCCGCCTGTCACACAGATCAGGCTCCGCCTGAGGCCTTGAAGTCGTCGGGCGAGATGGTGTCGAGGAACTCCTTGAACTTCTCGACCTCGTCCTCTTTCACCTCGTCGCCGTCGGCGGACTCCTCGTCGGGGATCAGCAGACCCGCCTCGGCGAGCACTCCTTCGTCGGCGATGATCGGGACCTCCGCACGCATGGCGACCGCGACCGAGTCCGACGGCCGGGCCGACACCCGGAGATCGCCGGTGAAGACGAGCTCGGCGTAGAAGGTGCCCTCCTGCATGTCCACGATCCGGACCTCGACGAGTTCCTGCCCGAACGCCGCGACGAGGTTGACGATCAGGTCATGGGTGAGGGGACGCGGGGGCTCGACACCCTTCTGCTTGAGGGCGATCGACGCGGCCTCGCTCTGTCCGATCCAGATCGGGAGGTAGCGCTCGCCGTCGACCTCGCGCAGCAGCAGCACGGGTTGTCCCTGGGGCGGCTCCACCCGGATCCCCACGACCTGCATCTGACCCATGCGATTCTCCCAACGGCATCGAATGTCGCCTGACATCGCATTCGACGCTACACCTCACCGGCGTTCACGCGCCCACCTTGCGCAGGTCGAGACGCTGAGAATGCTCGTGCGCGCGTGCACAGTTCGAGGGCGGCGGCACCGGCCGCAGCTCAGTCGAGCGCGTCGCGGACGGCCGCCTTCACCAACTGGGTGTGCAGGGTGACCGAGAGGGCGGCGACCTCGCGGATCAGTTCCTCGGCGCGGTCGCGTGCGCCGGCGCCCTTGCCCTTGGCGATCGGGTTGGCGATCTGGGCGACCAGACCGGCCTCACGATCGGCCGAGACCTTGAACGCCCGCAGGTGTCGGGCCTCGAGACCGTAGTCGGCCAGCGCCGAGGCGGCTTCGACGAGTCGCACGGCGTCCTCGTCGAAGAAGCCACCCGCGCCGGGTGTCAGCAGACCGCTGCGCTGGAGTTCGGCGACGAACGCGGTGTCGGCGCCGGTGCGTTCGAGCAGGGTCTCGCGGGAGATGCGACCGCCGGAGCGTTCGAAATCGACCGCGGGGGCCACCCACGACCGGGCCGAGGAGAGCAACCGCGGGGTGCCCGGGTCGATCCGCTCACCACGATCGATGGCCTCGAGCTGTTCCTTGATGACCTTCAGCGGCAGGTAACGGTCACGCTGGGCGGTGAGGACGAAACGCAGCCGCTCGCAGTCGCCGGTGCTGAAGCGTCGGTATCCCGACGGCGAGCGCTGCGGGGTGATCAGACCCTCGGACTCGAGGAACCGGATCTTGGAGATGGTCACGTCCGGGAAGTCGCCACGCAGCTGATCGAGCACCGAACCGATGGACATGGATCCCTCGGCCGGTGATCGATCTGCTGAGTTCTTCGGTCCCGGGCCCGGACCCGAGGACGGCGAGGTCACGCGTTACCCGTTGGCCGAGGACCCGTCGGCGTGCGGGCCGCTGAGGAAGACGAGTCGGAACTTGCCGATCTGCACCTCGTCCCCGTTGGCCAGCACCGCGGAGTCCACCGGCTCGCGGTTGACGTAGGTGCCGTTGAGGCTGCCGACGTCGACCACCTGGAACTCGTTGTCGCCCAAACGGAATTCGGCGTGGCGACGGCTGACCGTCACGTCGTCGAGGAAGATGTCGCTGTCGGGATGGCGTCCGGCCGACGTGGTGGTCTGGTCGAGCAGGAATCGCGACCCGGCGTTGGGGCCGCGCTTGACGACCAGCAGCGCGGTGCCCGCCGACAGCCGCTCGACCGCGGTCTCGGCGGACTCGGTGGTGGATCCGCTGTTCGCGTCGAGTTCCTTGATGAAATCGGCGCGGAAGACCGACGTCGTCTCGACGGGGGCGTCGAGGTCCTTCTCGTTGTCGCTCACCACTTCTCCTTAAGCTCTTCTGGTGTCCGGACCCGGTGGGGTTCGGTCAACGCTGTTGTCACGCCGGATGAGGCCCGCCCGTCGGATCGATCCTAACCGCACCGGGGTGCGGCGGATCGACACCGGCGACGATGCGCCGAGGTCAGTCCTCGATGGCCGTGCGGTACCCGTCGGCGTCGAGCAGATCCTCGAGGATCACGCTCAGATCGGTGTCCTCGGCGACCGCGATCTCGACGAGCCAGCCCGCGCCGTACGGGTCGGAGTTGACCAGTTCGGGGGTGGCGTCGAGGTCGTCGTTGACCGCGGCGATGGTGCCCGCGAGCGGGCCGTAGATGTCGGACACGCTCTTGGTCGACTCGACCTCGGCGAACGACTCACCCGAGTCGACGGCATCGTCGACGGCGGGGAGCTGCACGAAGACGACATCGCCGAGCTGGTCCTGGGCGTAGGCGGTGATGCCCACACGCACGACGCCGGGACGGACCTGCTCGATCCACTCGTGTTCCACGGTGTAGCGCAGGTTTTCGGGAACCTCTGTCTCACTCACGCGGAGAACCTTAGCGTGGATCGCGGTCGGTCATCCGCCCACCCGTGGCATCGGACTCCCCACCCGTGGCATTTGTCTGAGCACGAGCACGGTTTGCCACCAGTACTGCACGAACGACCACAGGTACATGCCGATCCCCCACACCAGGAACGCCCAGCCGATGGGGTGCATGATGTCGCCGAACAGTCCGTCGAGCTGTCCGCCGAGCACGAACGGGAATCCGTACATCAGGGAGAACGTCGCCGCCTTGCCGACGTAGGTGACCGGCAGGGCGGTCATCCCGCGGCTGCGCAGCAACGGGACGCTGGCGAGCAACAACAGGTCGCGGGCCAGCAGGATCGCGATCATCCACCACGGGACGATGTCGCGGATGCCCAGGCCGATGGGGATCACGATCATGTACAGCCGGTCGGCGGCCGGATCGAGCAGTGCGCCCAGCCGCGACGACTGGTTGAGCAGGCGCGCGAGTTTGCCGTCGGCCCAGTCGGAGAACCCCGACACGAGGAGGACCACGAACGCCCAGCCGTCGGCCTCGGCGAACAACAGCAACCACACGAACACCGGCACCAACAGCAGGCGCAGGAAGCTCAGCAGGTTGGGGACGGTGAGGATGCGGTCCGACGGGGCGTCGGCGGTGGCGGCGGGCCCGTCGGGATCCATGCGCTCAGACTGTCACAGAGACAGCGCCGACACCGGTCACCGGAAGATGCCGATGATGCCCTGCAGCGTCTTCGCCCCGCCGCCCGCGAACGGGTTGTCGTGGACCATGTAGGTCCACGTCGTGGTCGACCGACGGAGATCGGCGGCGTCGAGATCGACACCGTCGGCGGTGATCGTCGCCTCCCGGAACGTGGTGCGCGACTTCTCGACCGCCTCGCCGGGGAGCCGCGAGAACTCGTCGAGGATCAGCTTGTGGAACTCGTCGAGCGGGCTCTCCCGGCCGATCGAGCGCAGGTGGATGCTGGCACGCACGTCGGCGACGAACGCGAGGTGATCGGCCCACGCGCGGTCGAGGTGGAACAGGGCGATCTCGCGCGCCGCCTGCACCAGCACATCGTGCGGCACCGGCTCGGTCCGCACGGCGACCGTTCCCGTCGCCTTCTCGCCCGTCGCCTTCTCACCTGCCTCGTCGTCCGCCGAGTCCTCGGCCCCACCGGATGCGGCGCCGTGGCGCCCGGTGCCTCCCGAGGAGGCCGAACCGGTCAGCTCCGCGACGCGGTCGGGCTCGGACTCGGTGAACTCGTCGAGGGCCACCTCGGTCGTCAGCAGTTCCATGCGCCGTTTGACGACGATGTCGCGCTGCTGGTTGACGAGCTTGTTGTAGCGCCAGGTGTTGGCGTGCAGCTCGAGCATGATGCCCTCGGCGACGCGCTGGGCCTGCTCGATGAGCTCGATCCCCTTCTCCCCCATCGAGCCGTCTTCTTCCTCGGACTCGGGGTCGCGCTTGAACGAGAGGTTCTTGGTGACCACCGGGTCCTGCAGGCTGGAGAAGAACACCGACCGTCCGGGGTCGCCCTGACGGCCCGCACGACCACGCAGCTGGTTGTCGAGGCGTTCGGTGTCGTGCCGACCGGTGCCGATCACGCACAGACCGCCGAGCTCGACGATCTGGTCACGGGCGCCGGTGGATCGTCCGTCCTTCTCGCCGCGGGATCCGCCGAGCTTGATGTCGGTGCCGCGACCGGCCATCTGCGTCGAGACGGTGACCGCGTTGAGGGCGCCGGCCTCGGCGATGATCGCCGCCTCCTGCGCGTCGTTCTTGGCGTTGAGCACGACACTGGTCACGCCCGCCCGCTCCAGCAGGTAGACCAGTTCCTCGGACTCGGCGACGTCGTGGGTACCGATGAGGACGGGCTGGCCGGTCTCGTGGATCTCCTTGACGAAGGCGACGACGGCCTCGGACTTGTTGTGCTTGCTGTCGAAGACACGGTCGGCCTCGTCGACACGGATGTTGTCGGCGTTCGGCGGGATCTGGGAGACGGCGAGCTCGTAGAACTGGCGGAACTGCTCGCCCGCCGCGAGCGCGGTACCGGTCATGCCGCACACCGTGGGGTAGCGGCCGATGAGGGCCTGCACGGTCATCGTGTCGATGACCTCACCCGAATCCGTCTGCGCCAGGCCCTCTTTCATCTCGACCGCGGCCTGCAGACCGTCGGGCCACCGCTGCAGCTGTGCCACGCGGCCCCGCGAGGCGTTGATGAGGTGGACCTCGCCGTTGCGCACGATGTAGTGGACGTCGCGCTCGACGAGGATGTGCGCGTGCATCGCGATGTTGACGTGCACCAGCGTGGTGCCGACGTGTTCCTCGTCGTAGAGGTTGATGTCGCCGAGCTCGGCCTCCACGAACTGCGCGCCCTCGTCGGTGAGGAACACGTTGCGTCCCTCGGTGTCGATCTCGTAGTGGTTCTTCTTGAGCTTGCCGACCACGTCGTGGATGACTCGGTCGGGGACCTCGCCGGTGGTGGCGCCGGCGAGGATCAGCGGGACGAGCGCCTCGTCGACGAGCACCGAGTCGGCCTCGTCGATGATCGCGACATCGGGTCGCGGCGACACGAGTTCGTCGGCGTGGGTGACGAGCTGGTCGCGCAGCACGTCGAAGCCGACCTCGTTCACCGAGCCGTAGGTGATGTCGGCGCCGTAGGCGGTCGTGCGCTCGGCGCGGGTGGAGGACTCCGACACGGCACCGGAGGTGATGTCGAAGAGGGTGAACAGCGGCTTCATCCACTCCGCGTCACGGGTGGCGAGGTAGTCGTTGACCGAGATGACGTGCACGCGCCGCCCCTGCAGGACGTAGCCGACCGCGGCGATCGCGCCGGCGAGGGTCTTGCCCTCACCGGTGGCCATCTCGACGACGTCGCCCTCGAGCAGGCGCAGGGCTCCCTGGAGCTGGACGTCGAACGGACGCATGTCGAGGGCGCGGTCGCCGGCCTCGCGGGCCAGGGCGAGGAACTTCGCGCGATCGGTGCCCGCGGGGTCGGTGATGTCGAGCTTCTCGGCGGCGGCGGCGAACTCGGCGTCGTCGAGGCCGGCCGCCCACGAATCGTGCTCGGTCGACCGCTTGATCAGCGCGATCGACTTCGACTGGTTCCGCGACGACTGCGCGCCCAGTGCCCGCCACATCCTGTTCGAGAGCTTTCCCACCGCGTCGAACTCCTCACTCGTCTGTGGCCGGGCACGGCGTCGTCGCGCGCGCCACTCGACCGCCGTCTACCGTACGCGGGCCCGGGCGGCAATTCGTACCGACGCTCACCGCCGACGATGCGCAGTATCGTCAGACCGTCCCACTGCCGGAAAGGGTGACCTGATGACCCTGCGAGGGCGTTCGACGATCCGAGCCGTCGCGGCGGGTGTGGCGATCGGCGCGGGTGTCGGACTCGGCGCCCACAACGGGTGGTTGATGGCCCTGCTCGCCGGCGTGGCGCTGCTGGCGACCGGTGTCGTGCTCTCGCCGCGTCCCCGACGGGTCGACGGGTTGCCGGCGTGGACGCCGTCGCGACCGGGCATCGAGGTGCGGGTCGACGCCGTCACCCGCAGCACCCTCGGTCCGGCCGAGCGTCAGCTCGCCGTGGTGAGCGCCACCGTGGCGCCGCCCGACGACACCCCGTACGAGGCGCGGTGGCTTGCGTCGATGAGCCGCGCCGAGTTCGACCTGCTCCTCGCCACGCCGGATACGGAGATGTCGCCGCTCGTCGTCCCGGCACGTGACCGACCGACCACGCCGGGGTTCGACGACGTGCCCGGACGCGCGACGGTGCTGTACCCGATCATCACGGCCCTGGTCGCCCTCGCGGTGATCCTCGTGGTGCCGGCGAACACCTGGCATGTCGACGTCGACATGTCCTCGTCGACCGGTGCGGCCGGTTCGACACGGGACGACGACGCGGACTCCATCACCGACCCGTCCGCCCGTCTCGACGATCTGCGGCAGCATGTGGCGACGCTCGGCGCACAGGCCGGCGCGAACGTCCTGACGCTCACCATCGATGTCGACGGCGACCGGATCGAGGTGCTCTCCCCCGGAACCGGCGAGGTCGTGTCGGCGAGCTACTCGACGACCTCGCGGCGATGGCTGACCCCGTCGACGCATCAGAGCGCCAAACGCCGCGCCGACACGTTCGCCCTCGACGACCTGGCCCGGTTCGACGCCGACACCGTCGCCGCCACCATGCGGTCGCGGGTGCCCGCCACGCAGCGGGCACTGCGATCGCTCACCATCACCCGCCCCCGACAGGGCGAGGACCCGCTGGCCACCGCGGAACTCGGCGCCGATACCTTCACCGGGATCGACGTGCAGGCACGGATGACCGGTGAGGTGGCCGACGTCTTCGACGCGTCCGACCTGGCGACGTCGATGCGCATCGGCCAGGACGTGATGCGTTCGCGCGCACTACCGTTCGACTCGCCCGTCCTGACGCGGTTCGAGATCCGCGGCACGCGACGAGGGACGCCGATCATGCGGGCGGGGTCGATCCAGAACAGTGGTGGGGTCCTCATCGAGTACACGACCGTCGATCGGGTGGAGGGCGTCACCGTCGTCCCGGGCGAGTTCCCCGAGACCGTGAGTTCCTACGACAACTCGACGGGCCGTCTGCAGCGCGGTGCGCTCGCCCCGAACCGGTTGTCCGCCGCGGTGTTCGAGCGCGTCCGCGACGACGCCATGCGTCGCGGCCGCGTCGAGGACTTCGACCGGGAGGCGATCGACATCTCGGCAGGCATCGGCGGCTACCGCGACGACTACGGACCCACGATCTGGGTCGCCGTCGGACCCGGCGACGCCTCGCGGGGGACGTACTCGCCCGACGGCGCGTTCCTACGCCCCGGGATCTCCTGAACCCGTCGGATCAGGCGCACCCACGCAGTCGCGCCACGCGTCACGCAACGCCAACGCGGCCTGCTGATAGCGGTCGGCGTAGGCACGATCGCCCGGCCAGGCGTCGGTGCGCAACGCCTCCGCCGCGTCCATCGCCTCCTGGAACCGCTGCACCTGCGGCCGCCGCACATCGGTCACCTCCGGCGCCGACTGCGCCAGGGTGGTGTCGAGTTCGTACGGCGCGTACTGCGCCATCACCTCGTCGTGGACTCGGGTGGCGGCCTCCCACAGGCGCATCGCGGCCTCGTCGGTGCCGGCGTCGGCGACACGCGCCACCCGGCGTCGGGGTTCCGCGTCGGCGACCGTGCGGGACGGACGAGGACGCGCCGCGGACCGGAGTCGCTCGGTGACCTCTCGTGCGGCCGGATCGCCCTCGACCACGGCGACCTGCCACCGGTCGACGGCGTCGGTGTCGGGTCCGCTGCGTGCCACCTCGATCTGCAGATAGGGATGACCGGCGATCGTCAGACGGCGTGCGTCGTCGCCCGCCATCGACGAGGTCGCCGTCGCCGGTCCCCGATCGGTCTCGACCGACAGCAGACGGTCGAGGGGGATCTCGTGCAGGGCGACGTCCTCGTTGCCGATGTAGAGCGATTCGGCGTCGGCGGCGACCGTCACGGCGGGACGCGGGATGCCGCGACCGACGCCGGCGCAACCGAGTCCGCCTGCGACACAGACCAGCACGACCGCGATGGTCGTACCCGATCCCACGTCGACGGCCCGCAACACCACCAGCGCGACCGCGCCGACCGTCACGAGAACCCACGCCGTGCGGGCGAGGACCTCGTGTGCGCGCAGGCGGTACTCGGTCCGGCATGTGACGGTCGGGGTCACGGGGTCGGTCCTGCCGGTGCGGTTCGCCGCGGGTGCATCAGTGCCCGACGGCCTGGCCGAGGAACTCCACGTAGTCGGTGACGGCGACCTCGAAGGGTTCACCGACGTAGATGTCGAAATGGCCGACGGGATACCGCTTGATCACGCCCTTGGGGGCCTTGGCGGCGAACCGCAGGGTCGGTCCCGCCGGCGCGACGGTGTCCTTCTCGCAGACCCCGAACAGCACCGGGACCTCGATGTCGGCGGCGTACTTCCCGGGCCGCTGCATCGGGATCTGCAGCCCGATGGTCGCCGCGACGGCATTGGCGAAGTCGTCCTCGCCCTCGGGGACGATGCCGAGGTAGCCGCCGAGCGCGTCGTGGGCGTTCATCAATGCGGCCTCGCCGGGGCGCCCGGCCAGGGGCACCATCACCCGTGACCGGCGCGTGAGGTGGGCGACGGCGTCACGCAACCCCAGGGCGGTCACGCGGACCGACGGCCCGACCCCGAGTGTGAGCGCCGAGGCGAGTCCGGAGGTGAAGGGGCACTGGGAGATCACCGCGGCCACCCGCGGGTCCTGCGCGGCGACGGCCAGCACGTGCCCGCCGCCGAACGAGGTGCCGAACAGGGCGACGCGATCGGGGTCGATGCCGTCGAGCCCGCGGGCGTGGGCGATCGCGGCATGCCAGTCGGCGCGCTGTTTGCCGATGTCGAGCAGTTGGCGCGGGGTGCCCTCGCTGTCGCCGAAATG
Source organism: Williamsia sp. Leaf354 (assembly GCF_001424365.1). Classification (NCBI taxonomy): domain Bacteria; kingdom Bacillati; phylum Actinomycetota; class Actinomycetes; order Mycobacteriales; family Nocardiaceae; genus Williamsia; species Williamsia sp. Leaf354. The sequence goes on along the minus strand of NZ_LMPL01000002.1, from coordinate 66,724 downwards.
GCGGTAGTCGAAGACCAGCGCGGCGTATCCCGCGGCGACAAAGCGTTCGGCGAAGGCGTCGAGGCGCATCTCCTTGACCGCGCCGAGTCCGTGCCCGAGCACCACGATCGGCACGGGCCCGGACGCGTTGTCGTCGGCCTGGGGCCGGTAGAGCCAGCCAGCGCATCGCTCGCCCGCGGAGCTGAAGCCGACATCGGTTCGCGTGAAGGTCATGCGCAGACCCTATGCAGTCGTGGGGCCGCGGCGCGAGGATGCCAGTCGATCAGTCGGGCAGACCGGCCACGGCGCGCAGGTATCGCCCAGCGACGAGGTGTTGGGCGACGGGGCCCAGAGGGCCGGCCGCACGGGTGAGGAGACTTCCCGGCCGCGAGAAGGCGCGGACCGCGAAGACGACGGAGTCGTCGGGGCGGTGTTCGACCACGAACGACTCCTCGCCCGATTCCGGGTGTCCGGCGAGCGTGCCGTAGGCGAATCCGGATCGGCGTTCCTCGTCGACGACGTAGACGACCCGTGTGGGTGCATGCAGCCTCAGCGGACCCACCCCGATCGCGATCCGCGCGATCGCACCGTCGACGATCGGGTCGTCGGAGGTGGCCACCGCGATCCCCGACCGCAGCTGGACCTGCCACCCCATGACCGCCTGCGCGCACCGGGCGAACCGTTGCGCCCCGCGGCCGACGGTGACCTCGCGTCGCTGATGTGCGTAGCCCGCGGGCAGTGGATCCTCTGCGGTCGCGCCCACCTCGGCGTAGGTGAAGGGAGCGTGTCGCAACGCATCGACCGTCGCGTCGGGTAGGCGGGTGGTCGACCGACTCACCGTCGTCGCACCTTCTTGATCGGCAGTCGGGGTGGCGGCACCGCGGCGGCGACGGTGGCCCCGACGGTGAGACCGGCCGCGGTGGCGGCGTCACGGTAGGCGGCGGCGAGGGTGTCGACGGTGTCGTGGGCGTTGAGTCCGCTCGGGTTGGGCATCACCCACACCGGGCAGCCGGCGATGTCGTCGGGCTGACGACCGGTGGTCGCCTTCGGGCGTTGAAAAGCCGTGCGATACGCGGTGATCCCGGCGAACGCCACCAGTGCCGGCTGCACACGCTCGATGGTCTCGATGAGCACCAGGGCGCCCGCTCTCAGTTCCGCGGTGGTCAGATCGTCGGCGCGGGCGGTCGCCCGCGGCACCAGATTCGTGATGCCGATCCCTGCGTCGAGGAGAGTCGCGCGGTCGGCGTCGGTGAATCCATCGGCGGCGTCGATGATGCGCGGGACGATGCCTGCGCAGTGCAACGCCGGGTAGAAACGGTTGCCCGGACGGGCGAAATGGGCGCCGGTGGCCGCCGTCCACAACCCGGGGTTGATGCCCACGATGAGCAATCGGCAGTCGGGTCCGATCAGGTCGTCGATGACGTCGTCGCGATATGACTCGAGCTGTTCCCGCGTGAATCCCATACCTGACTTGTACACCCCGGCAGGTGACCATCGGCGGCCGCGTGCGCCGAGGTCGACGATCGTCCTACCGTGGGCCGATGCGAATGCAGACGCACTTCATCACCGTGGCGACGCAGGATCTCGACGCCGCGCGCGAGTTCTACTGCGCGCGACTGGGGTGGGACGCCCTCATGGACGTGCCCGGCGAGATCCTCTTCTTCCAGGTCGCACCCGGGCTGCTGCTCGGCCTCTTCGACGCGGAGAAGTACGACGCGGACCTCGGCGGGACGACGTCGACGACCGGTATCAGCGGCGTCACCCTCGCCTCCAACGTCGACGACCGCGACGAGGTCATCGCGGTCGTCGACGAGATGGTCGCGGCCGGGGCCACGGTTCTGGTCCCACCCTCCGACGGTGCGTTCGGCGGCATCTTCCATGCCCATGTGCGAGACCCGAACGGGCTGGTCTGGGAGATCGCCCACAACCCCGGGTGGCGGGTCGGCGACGACGGGACCGTCGCCTTCGTCTAGTCGGTCGCCGCTACAGGTGCGCGACCGTGACCGCGGCGTAGTAGACGTCGGCGGTGGCGACGCACGTCTGGTACGACGCTCCGCTGCCGCCATATGCGTACGCGCAGTTGGTGATCAGGTCGGTCCGCAGCGCCGAGTTGCAGGCCGAGTAGTTGGTGCCCGCGCGGTCGGCGGCGTCGTAGCAGAGGTCGTGACGCGCGCAGGGTCCGCGGAAGTCGGCGCTGAAGTAGCTGTCGGGTGACGACGTGCAGTAGTCGTGACGGGCGACGGGCGCCAGGTTCACGTTGTAGACGTAGTTGCTGGGCACGCTCACGAAGGCGGCGCGCTGCAGCGAGCGGGTCTGTGCGCTGAGCGGCGGACCCGGGTAGACCTGCGACGCGGCCTGCGCGGCGGGGTCCACGGGGTACTGCTCGGTCGGGGTGGCGTTCGCGACGGCGCCGTCGCCGATGATCGCGAAGAACAGCAGGAGGGCGGCGATGACGGCCGCACGGGTTTTGTTCATTGCCTGAACTAAGCAGATCGGTGTGTCGGGCGGTGGTCGATCGCGCAAACCATCGGCGACGGGAATGGTGCGCAGGAGTAACGACGTTGCCACGAGAGACCACGGTCGGCACCGGCCGATCGTGCGGTCGACACGCACACAGCGAGAGAGGCGGCAGTCATGAGCGGCAAGGTCTGGTTCATCACCGGCACATCACGGGGTTTCGGACGCGAGTGGGCGATCGCGGCTCTCGATCGGGGCGACAAGGTCGCGGCCACCGCACGCGACACCTCGTCGCTCGACGATCTGGTCGAGAAGTACGGGGACGCGATCCTGCCCATCGCGCTCGACGTCACCGACCGCGACGCCGATTTCGCCGCCGTCGCGAAGGCGCACGACGCCTTCGGGCGTCTCGACATCGTCATCAACAACGCCGGCTACGGCCTCTTCGGGTTCGTCGAGGAGGTCAGTGAGGCGGAGGCGCGCGCACAGCTCGAGACGAACGTCTTCGGCGCACTGTGGATCACGCAGGCCGCGCTCCCCTACATGCGCGAGCAGGGAAGCGGCCACATCCTGCAGGTGTCGTCGATCGGCGGCATCAGCGCGTTCCCGCTCGTCGGGCTCTACCACGCGTCCAAGTGGGCGCTGGAGGGCTTCTCCCAGTCGCTGGCCCAGGAGGTCGCCGACTTCGGGATCCACGTCACGCTGATCGAGCCGGGCGGCTTCTCCACCGACTGGAGCGGTCCGTCGGCCAAGCACGCGACCGAGCTCGACGCCTATGCCGACGCCCACGAGAAGGCCCAGCAGGCGCGCGCGAAGCGCAGCGGCACACCGGGTGACCCGGCGGCGTCGGCGCGTGCGCTGCTCAAGGTGATCGACGCCGAGACCCCGCCCCTGCGGGTGTTCTTCGGCGAGGCGCCGCTGGGCATTGCGAAGGCCGACTACGAGAGCCGGATCGCGAACTGGGAGCAGTGGCAGGACGTCGCGCTGGAAGCGCAGGGCTGATTCAGCGTTGGAAGCGCAGGGCTGATCCGGTCTAGCCGAATCCGACGACGGGTCGCGGCCGGTAGGGGGCTTCGAGGACCGCGATCTCGTCGTCGTCGAGACGCAGTGTGGTCGCGGCGACGGCGTCGTCGAGGTGGGAGATGGTGCGCGCACCGATGATCGGTGCGGTGACCGCCGACTGGTGCATGACCCACGCGAGCGCGACCTGCGCGCGCGGGACCCCACGGCGGTCGGCGATCGCGGCGACGGCGTCGACGATGGTGCGGTCGTCGTCGGTGTACAGCGTCGAGCCGAAGGCGTCGGTGGAGCTGCGTTCGGTGGTGGTGTCCCAGTCGCGGGTGAGTCGACCGCGGGCGAGCGGGCTCCACGGGATCACCCCGACGCCGGAGTCGAGGCACAGCGGGTGCATCTCCCGCTCCTCTTCGCGGTGGAGCAGGTTGTAGTGGTCCTGCATCGAGATGAAGCGCGTCCATCCGTTGCGTTCGGAGATGTGCAGCGCCTTGGCGAACTGCCACGCGTACATCGACGACGCCCCGATGTAGCGGGCCTTGCCGGCCTTCACCACGTCGTGGAGCGCCTCGAGGGTCTCCTCGATCGGGGTGAGCGGATCCCATCGGTGGATCTGGTAGAGGTCGACGTGGTCGGTGCCGAGTCGTCGGAGGCTGCCGTCGATCTCGGTCATGATCGCCTTGCGGGAGAGCCCGCGTTCGTACGGCGCCTTCCGGCCGTTGTGGAACACCTTGGTGGCGATCACGACGTCGTCGCGGTCGGCGACGTCACGCAGCGCGCGTCCCACGATCTCCTCGCTCGACCCGGCCGAGTACGAGTTGGCGGTGTCGAAGAAGTTGATGCCCGCCTCGAGGGCGTGGGCGATGATGGGTCGCGACTGCTCCTCGGGCAGGGTCCACTCGTGGGTTCCCCGACCGGGTTCGCCGAACGTCATGCAGCCCAGGCTGATCCGCGACACGCGCAGTCCGCTGGTCCCCAGGTTGACGTAGTCCATCGGTTCTCCTTCTAGCGCAGGTGCAGGTCGACGGTGACCGGCGAGTGGTCGCTCGCCGGTGGCTCCCCGGACGGGGTGTCGTGTTTACGCGCGTCGGTCGCGGCGAAATGCGCCGACGCGTAGATGCGGTCGCTGTTGGCGGGTGCACCGGCGGTGGCCTCGGTCAGCCCGGCGGCCGCGAAGCGTTCGTGTTCCTCCGTGAACTCCGATGAGCCGTCGCGGACGTTGAAATCGGCACCGACGATGGTGGGCCCCTGCCACCGGCCGAGGATCTCCGCGACAGGTGCGACCTGACGGGCGGGTTCGTCGACGCCGTCGTGGGGGGAACTGAAATGTCCGGACACGACGCGGATCTCGTTGCCCGCCGGGGTGCGGATCATCGCCTCGCACGCCCCGCGCGGTTGGTACTCGGTGACCGCCCCGAACGGTCGTGGGCGGCGGCCGATCCATCCGCCGATCACCCCGATCCACATGTCGGCGGCCGATCGCAGGCGCCGGCCGGTGCCGTCGCCGAACGGGTCGGAGATCCGGAGTCCGCGGGCGTCGCCGACGGTGATCCCGCCGAAGGTGAGGATCCCCGTCCCTTCGCGGCGGCCGTAGATCTTCTCCGCCGCGGGGGCCATCACCGCGCCGGTGGGCGTGAGTCGACGGGCCAGGCGGGCGAGGGTGTCGGTCCCGTTGGACCGCGCGGCGAAGTCGTCGAGTTCCTGCAGCAGCACGATGTCGGGACGGTGCGCGGCGATGGTGGCCGCGAGGTGGTCGAGCGTCGCGCGGGTCGCGAAGAACTTCCCGGGCCCACCCATCCCGCCGTGGACGTTGAACTCCATCACCCGCAGCGTCTCGGGGACCACGTCGACGATCGGGGTGTCGGTGCGATGCGGGCCGAGGCGCAGTCCGAGGAACTGCGAGACCGCGAACGCCAGCGCGAACCCGCCGACGGCACCCGCGATCGCCGCGGAGACGACGGCCCCGGAGGCGAGGACAGCGATCACGATCCCGATGGCGATGCCGACGATCACCCACCAACCGCGGTCACGGATGCTGGTGCCGACGACGTCGATGAGCCCCGGGCGGTGGTCGTCGACGTCGATGCGCGGGAGTCGCGGGTCCGGCGAGCGCGGGATACGCCGGATCGTGTGGACGGCGACATCGGCGGTGAGCGTCACAGGCCGGGGGCGATCTCGAACTGCACGCGGGCGACCTGGTCGCACACCTCCACGATCTGCGCACGGAACACGTTGTGCACAGGGTCGGTGTCGTACGCCTCGTAGGCGGCGGCGTCGATCCAGTCGTTGGTGATGGCGAAATCCCAACCACCGGCGCGTAGTTCGGCGTCGAGGCCACAGTGGTTGGCCAACACCCCCGGCAGACGCAACGCGGCGATGCCATCGAGGCCCGCCCGGAGCTGCCGTCGGTCGGCCCGCGCCTGCCCGTCGTCGTCGGTCACCCGGAGTCGGCCCACCACCACGTTGCGGATCATGACCCGATTATGGCGGCCACACGCACCACGGTCACGCCACCGACACCCGCCGACGGCTCCCCGAGCGCCATGAGGCGGGCCGGTGCCTCGTCGAGGCCGATCGTCTCGCGCACCAGATCCTGCGGTCGCAGGGTGCCGTCGGCGATCTCGGCGAGCATCGCGGGGTAGGTGTGGGCGGCCATGCCGTGGCTGCCGAGGATCTGCAGTTCTCGCGCGATCACCGCGCCCATCGGCACCGGCGGGGTGTCGTCCGCACCGAGCAGACCGACCTGCACGTGGCGGCCACGCGGTCGGAGGCATCCGAGCGAGGCGCGCATGGTGGTCGGCGCGCCGAACGCGTCGATCGACGCGTCCATGTCGGTCACACCGTCCGCGTCCGAACAGGTCTGCGCCGCACCGAGTTCGGCCGCCCGCACACGACTGCGTTCCGACGGGTCGACGGCGACCACGTGGGCACCACGGGCGGCGGCGATCATCACCGCCGACAGGCCCACTCCCCCACATCCGTGGACCGCGACCCGTTCTCCGGCGCGGACGTCGGCCACCTGGACCACCGCGCGGTAGGCCGTCGCGAAGCGGCATCCCAGCGACGCCGCGGTGTCGAGATCGACGGCGTCGGGAACGGCGACGAGGTTGACGTCGGCGTGGTCGAGGGCGACACGTTCGGCGAACGACCCGTGGTGGGTGAATCCCGGTTGCGTCTGTCGCTCACACACCTGCTGGTCGCCGCGGGCACAGGCCGCGCACTCGCCGCACGCGCACACGAACGGAACGGTCACGCGCGCGCCGACGGTCCAGTTCCGCACGTCGGGGCCGACCTCGACGACGGTCCCCGCGAGTTCGTGGCCGGGGACGTTCGGCAGGGGGATGTCGGGGTCGTGGCCCTGCCAGCCGTGCCAGTCGCTGCGGCACAGGCCGGTCGAGCCGACCGCGACGATCACCCCGTGGGGCGGACAGGGCGGGTCGTCGATCTCCTCGATCGAGACCGGTCCCCCGAAACTGCGGTAGATCGCTGCGCGCACCACCCCAGTGTGCCGGTCAGGTGAAGCTCAGCACCTCGTCGCCCCAGGCCGAGCGGATCGCCCGGTCGAGATCGACGACCACGTCGTCGGTGCTGTCGATGACCAGGGTGGCGCGGTCGTCGCCGTAGGGCGGCCAGGCCGGGTCGCCGTCGAGACCGTCGGGCGTGCCGGAGACGGCGAAGCCGATCCATCGGCGTTGCATCCGCCGCGACACCGCCTCCCCGGTCGCGCGCCCCCCGAGTTTGAAGGTGATGTCCTTCCAGCCGCTGGTGAGGGTGCCGAAGACGTAGGGCAGTTCGGTGGCGTGGGTGGCGCCGATGCGGAACAACCGGAGGATGGTGGTCGCCCAGTCGAACCGGTAGAGGAACACCGGCGCGATCTGGCTGTGGCCGTCGGCGAGCCACACCGTCGGCATACGGAACCCGATGTCGCGGGCCACGGCCTCACCGCGCCCCTTCGCGCGCACGTCGGCGTAGGCCTCGAGCACGACCTCCTCGGTGGGGAGCGGCAGATCGGGTCGCTCCCGCGCGATCTGGGCGAACATCGAGCGGATGGAGTCGCGGGTGATCGGGATGAGCGGCGAGCGCATCAACCGGAACAGTGCGGCCTCGTCCTTGTTGGTGCCGATCATCAGGGGCACAGGGTGGGCACGGTGATCCCGGAGCGCCGTCACCGGATAGTCGGGGACGAGATCGCGGTCGACGACGGGAGCGAAGGCGAGGGTGCCCGGCGAAGTCTTCGGTGTGGCGTCGAACAGGGCGTTGCCCACCTGCGCGATCCGGTCGGCGGGGATCGACAACAGATCGGTGAGGGCGTCGGGTGACACCTCGATGTTCTCGAGGAACTTCTCGGCGATGCCGCGGGCACGGGTGCTGTCGTAGACCGAGGTGGCCGGTGAGCTCTGAGCGATGGCGCGGTGGAAGAGGCCCTCGGCGGCGGGGACGGTCATGAGGGTGGTGACCATCCCGCCGCCGGCGGACTCTCCGAACAGGGTGACCTGGTCCGGGTCGCCACCGAAGGCGGCGATGTTCTCGCGCACCCAGCGCAGTGCGGCGATCACGTCCCGCAGCGCCAGGTTCGACTCGAACCGGTGGTCGGCGGAATCGAAGGACGTCAGGTCCAGGAACCCCAGCGCTCCCAGCCGATAGTTCACGGTCACGACGATGACCTCGCCGCTTGCGGCGAGCGAGGTGCCGTCGTACATCGGCTGGCTCGCGGCACCGAGGACGTAGGCGCCGCCGTGCACCCACACCATCACCGGCCGCGGCGAGTCGGTGTCGGTGTCGGCGGCCCAGATGTTGAGGAACAGGCAGTCCTCGTCGAGGGTGACGCCGTCGCCGAGATCGAAGAACGGCAGCGTCGGCTGGGGCGCCGCCGCACCGAACCGCGTCGCGTCGGCGGGTTCGGTCCACGGGGTCGGCGGTTGCGGTGCTCGCCATCGCAGGTCGCCGACGGGCGGCGCGGCGTAGCGCACGCCCTTCCACGACCGGATGGTCGCCGTCGCCTCGGTGTCGGTGGGTTCGGTGTGGGTGACCGACCCGCGGACGGGTCCGCTGTCGGTCATCACCACGGTGTCGTCGCTCATCGGTCCAGTGTGCCGAACGCCGACGGCACCGAGCGCTCAGCCGGCGAGGTGCCCCCAGCGCGTCTCGAGTTCCCGCCACGCGCCGGTGGCGACGGCCATGCCGTCGACGAGCACGACAACGCGGTCGGCCTGCGCCAATGCCGCCCGCTTCGAGCTCGCCCCGAGGATCGTCATGCCGCGTTCTCGTAAGCCCGCCCACAGCTCCACCTCGGTTGTGGCATCGAGCGCACTCGACACGTCGTCGGCGAGAAGCAGTTCCGGACGCACGGCAAGCGCACGCGCCAACGCCAGTCGCTGGACCTGCCCGCCCGACAGCCGCACGCCCCGATGCCCGATCACGGCGTCGATCCCGCCGGCCGCGGTGACGTCGGGTTCGAGTCGGGCTGCCGCCACGGCGTCGGCGAGGGGACGGTCGTGGTCGAGGGCGATGTTGTCGGCGAAGGTGCCCGACAACACGCGCGGCACCTGGGCGATGTGGGCGACCCGACCCGGCCGCAGGAACGTCTCGACGTCGTCCACCTCGGTGCCGTTCCAGCGGATCGACCCGGTGTGCGCGACGAGTCCGCACAGGCTCGACAGGAGGCTCGACTTGCCCGACCCGACCTGACCGACGAGCAGGACCAACTCCCCCGCCGTCACCGTCAGGTCGACTCCGATCACGCCCCGGGTGCCGTCGTCGTGGACCGCGGTGAGGCCGCGCAGTTCGAGGCTCCGCAGCGGGTCCCGGGGCTCGGCCGGCGCCGCGGGTGCGGTCCCGGCGATGAGGTCGACGCCACCGGGGATGTCCATCAGGTCGGCGCCGCCGGCGAATCCGGCGGTGGCGCGTTGCCACGCTCGGGTGCCCGGCGCCTCGGTGATGACCGCACCGGCCACGCGACCGAAGTAGTCGAAACCCGCGACCGCGCCGGAGACGAGAAGTGCTGTCGCCAGACCCCATCCGCCGAGGAGGTAGATCGTCCAGGCGGCCACCACCCCGACCTGCACCATCACGACCGGGACCCCGATGAGCACCGACTGGACGCGGTGTTCACGCACCGCGGCGTCGACGCGACCGTCGTCGACGCGGGTCAGGTGGGCGTGCACGTCCTCGGTGGCGGCAGCCAGTTTGACCGTGCGCACGCCTTCGAGCGACGAGACGAGAGCGCGCCCGAACCCCGCCCGCGTCGCCGAGGCGGCGGCGGCCGACCGCCCGGCGATGGGCCGTCCGACCACCGACGCCGCGGCGGCGGCGAGCATGACCGCGAGCAGGATCCCGCCGGCGAGCACGCTTCCACCGAGGACCGCGGTCACGACGACCACGAACAGGCCGTTGATGACATCGATCCACCGGTCGCCATAGCGCAGGAAGCGGTCGGAGTCGAGGACACGCGACATCACCTCGCCGGGCGGGGTGCGGGGCAGGCGGTGCGACCGCGTCTGCGCCTCGAGCACCGTCATGCGGATCCGCAGCGACACGGCGGTCCACCACGGGAGGAATCCGCGCAGCGCGGCGGCGAGCACGAACGGAGCGCTCAGCAGCACACCGAGCATCGCGGTGGTGAGACCGATCGGGGTCTGACCGCGCTGCAGGTCCGCGACCAGATGGCCCCACACGAAGCCGGTGAGCGCGCCGCCGGCGCCGACGATCGCGGCGAACGCGAACAGCGCGGTCCCGACCACGCCCCAGCGGGGGTGGGTCACCAGCATCCGTCGGATGCCGCGCGTGAGGCTCGATCCTCCTGCGGTCGGGCGGGGTGTCGGTGGTGTGCCGGTGCGGCGCACCCCGCCGACACCGGGCGAACCGTGGTCCGCCGTGTCGTCGGCACCGCGCGGATCGAGATCGGCGGCATCGAGGAGCCGCCGGAACGGGCCGCTCCCCGACTGCAGGGCCACGCGCGAGCCGTACTCGATGACCCGCCCGCCGTCGAGGACGGCGACGGTGTCGGCACGGGCGACGGTGGTGAGTCGGTGCGCGATGAGGATGCCGGTCCGCTCGGCGAGGAGTCGGTCGGCGGCGTGCACGACCCGCGCCTCGGTGACGGGATCCATCCGGGCGGTGGCCTCGTCGAGTACCACCACGCGTACGTCACGGACCAGGAGTCGCGCGAAGGCGACGAGTTGTTCCTCGCCCGCGGACAGCCGGGTACCGCCGGGCCCGAGGACGGTGTCGATCCCGGCGGGCAACCCGGCCACCCAGTCGTCGACTTCGAGGTCGGCCAGGGCGTCGCGCACGCGATCGCGTGAGGTGTCGGCGAACAGTGCGATGTTCTCGGCCAGCGTGCCGGCGATGATCTCGGTGCGCTGGGTGACGACACCGACCGACGACCGCAGGTCGTGGAGGTCGAGGTCGCAGACGTCGACGCCACCGACGAACAACGTTCCCCGCGGCGGGTCGACCGCTCGGGAGACCAGCGAGGCCAGTGTCGACTTGCCCGACCCCGTGCGGCCCACCAGCGCGCAGGTCTGTCCCGCGTCCACCACGAGATCGACGTCCGAGAGCACGGTCGGTCCGTCGGAGTAGGCGAACGACAGTCCGCGCACGGCGATGTCGACCGGACCGTCGGGCAGCGTCGCGCCACCGGTCGGCTCCGGGGTGGCGTCGAGGACCTGGCGCAGACGCACCACCGCGCCCATGCCGGCCTGGAGTTCGGGCAGATGCCGGGCGAGCTGGTTGATCTGGCCGATGAGTCCGGAGCTGACGAGGTACAGCGTGATGAGGCGGGCGACGTCGAGATCGCCGTCGGCGACGAGCGCCACTCCGGCGACCACCACGCCGCCGAGCAGTACGTACAGCAGCCCGCCGGCACGCATGGTGATGCGTGTCTCGGCGACGATGACGCGCCGGAACCTGCGGCTGATCTCGGCGGAGAGTTCGGCACAGCGTCGGACGAGGTAGGCCTGCCCGCCGCTGGTGCGGAGGTCGTCGGCGGCGGCGAGACCCTCCTCCATGGCCGCGGCGTGATCGGTCCAGGCGATCTCCTCGGACACCTTCCGTGCGCGCAGCTCGGTCAGCAACGGTCGGATCGAGAACAGGATGAGTGGACCCATCACCGGGAAGATGATGAACGCCGGCCACCAGGTGAGCCCGGCGACGATCAGCATCGGAACCGTCCCGACAACGGTGCGCAGGGCGTCCCACACCTGCAGGCGCACCAGCGTGCCCACCTCATGGGTGTCGTCGTCGACGCGGTCGAGCACCTCGCCCACCGCCTGCTCGGAGAGCCGGTCGAGTGGTTGGCGCAGAGCCGCGCTCAGGAGGTCGCCGCGCAGCTCACCCTCGGCCCGATCGGCGCACCCGGCCCACACGGTGCGGCCGGCGGTGTCGAGAAGGGCGTATCCGAGGAGACATCCGGCCAGGGCCATCACGAGCGTCCACCCGGGATCGGCGGCGACGCGTCCGATTACGACGGTGCCCGATGCCTGCAGGATCGCGGCGACGGTCAGCGCGACGAGCGCCGCCCCGGTCGCGGGACGCGCCAACCGACGCCACGAGACCGGGCGCGCCGCGGCCACGACAGAGCCCACCCGCGCCGGCGCGGCGCGGGTGGGCTGGGGGGTCGTGGTGGCGGTCATCGTTAGAAACGCTACGCACCGCCACCGACGGTCGGCACCTCATTTTCGGCGCCGGAGAGCCGTCAGCTCAGATCTGCACGCGTCCACTGGTTGTCGAACTCGAGCCCGCTGCGCACGAAGAGCTGGGTGACGGGGCAACGACGTTCGATCTCGGAGACGAAGGTCGAGAACTGCTCGTCGGTGGCGTCGGTCTCGACGGTGGCGCGCACCGACACCTTGTCGAAGTTGGCGTTGCCCTCCTCGCCCTTGACGAGCACGAGGGTGTCGAGGTCGCCCTGCACCGTGAAGGAGAACTTGCCCAGCGTGATGCCGAGGTCCTTGGCGACGAGAGCGGCGGTCACCTGGTTGCACGAGGTGAGCGAGCCGAGGGCGTAGAACAGCGGGCTGGGCGCTTCGTCCTTGCCGCCGAACGCGGGGTACGCGTCGGTCTCGAAGACGTGCTTGTTGTCGCCCTGGGAGGTGAGCGTCTGCGCGACGCCGGTCCCCTCGGCCTCGATCACGAACGGCACAACGCTGGCGCGGATGGTGGAAGTCATGAGAGTCACGGTCGTCGCGGGCCGCTGACCTGTCCAGATTTGCGATCCTCAGGATCGAAATACGGATGAACGGGAATCGTGTCGTCCCATGGCTGCGCGGTCGCCATGTCGGCCACGCGGACGAACCCGCGCTCGAACTCGCCCACCGCCGGATCCACCAGCCGGTACTCCTGCCGCTGACGGTGGATGGGCTGGGCGTCGAGCAGGACGATGCGTACCTCTCCCGGCTCGAACGCACAGCGGGCCTGCAGTGCGGCGATCAGCTGCTCGCTGTGCATGTGGCCGTCACCGAAATTCCAACCGATGGCGGTGCTGCAGATGCGCTCACCGTCGGTGAGCACGTAGTCGCTCTCGTCGAGACCCGCCATGGCGCGATGGGCGAGGGTGAACAGGGCACGACCATGGGTGTTGAAGGCGCGGAACGCATATCCCATGTACAGCGGGATCTGCATGGCGTCGCCGGCGCCGTAGACCCGCTCGAGTTGGGAGGCGGGCATCGCCGCGATGGCGACCAGGTTGGCCTCCATCTTCGCCGCCGCCGACGGCTTCATGCACCACATCCCGGTGTCCCAGTTCCCGGCGTAGTACCGCATCCCCGGCAGGAACGACACCTTGCGCGGGAACAGGTTGCCGATCACCACGGTGCCCGCCGAGACGACCGCGAGCGCGATCACCCACCACGGAGACGCGAGGTCACCGAGCCCGACGTCGGCGTGGCCGACGAACAGAGCGAGGACGCCGAACATCATGAAGACGTTCCACTCCAGGGGAACCCCCATCGGGATCGCCGAGAGGATCCCGAAATGGAACACGAGCATCACCACCGCGGCCACCGCTGTCGGCCAACCGCCGCCGGAGAAGAACAGCACCAGGGGGACCGCCATCTCGATCACCGTGCTCAGGTGCGCGATCGTGCGTGCCGGCCGACCCGGTCGAAGATCGTCGGGGAAGTGCTCGAAGAACGCTCGCTTGATGAACCGGGGCCGCAGGATCGGGTTGTTCGACATCATCGTCGACACCACGAACGGGAAGTGCCGGTTGAGTTTCGAGGTCGCCGCCCCGACCCAGATGATGAGGAACACGATCTTCGCCGCGACGATGGCGTCGACCGTCGCGAACAGGAACGTGACCGTCAGCGCGGCGTAGACCTCTCCGCGCGCGGCGAGAAAGATCGTCTTGTCGCGCAGCGCGGCTGCTCCCAGCACCACCAGGATCACCGCGATCAGCCAGCGCGGCGGCTCGGTCACGATCAGCGCCGCCAGCAACGACACCAGCAGAGCCGCGTAGAGCGCGACGTCGACGGGGCGGCGCTCGTCGCCCCGGGTGAGCGGGATCCGGCGCGGCCAGGGAGGCAGCCGGATGGTGCCCGGACGCAGCCAGTAGAGGATCGACCCGATCGGTGGGTAGAAGCGATTGTTCAGCGGTCCGAAACCACACCCGAGTCCGACGACCTCGAACAGCATCGTGAACAGCACGACCTTCGCGAACACGACCGGCTCGTCGCACCACCCGCGGACGTCGGTCAGCCCTCCCACGTCGGAGGTGCCGACCGACAGCAGCCACGCGGCGACCACGTAGGCGAGCACCTTGATCACGTAGAACAGGTGCAGCGCCACCGGAGTGCCGAACCCCACCTCGGCCCAGTGCCGCGCCATCGGCACGATCTTCTCCGCGCGCGTGCCCGTCTTCCAGGTGGCCAGGTCGACGTCCGGGGTGGTCTGCGTCAGGAATCCCACCCGGCGACGCTAACAAACCAAGCGCTCGCTTGGTTCGCTATCGGCCGGTCAGGCTCCGACGTACGCGGCGAGATGCTCGCCGGTGAGCGTCGACCGGTCGGCGACGAGATCGGCCGGTGTCCCCTCGAACACGATGCGACCACCGTCGTGGCCGGCTCCCGGCCCGAGGTCGATGATCCAGTCGGCGTGCGCCATCACCGCCTGATGGTGCTCGATCACGATCACCGACTTCCCCGACTCGACGAGCCGGTCGAGCAGGCCGAGCAACTGTTCGACGTCGGCGAGATGCAGCCCGGTGGTCGGCTCGTCGAGGACGTAGATCCCGCCCTTGCCCGCCATGTTGGTGGCGAGCTTCAGTCGCTGCCGCTCCCCTCCGGACAAGGTGGTCAGCGGTTGACCGAGCTTGATGTAGCCCAGTCCGACGTCGGAGAGACGTTCGAGGATCTTGTGCGCCGCCGGTGTCGCGGCCGGCCCGGACCCGAAGAACTCGGTCGCCTCGGCCACCGACATCGCGAGCACCTCGCTGATGTCGCGGTCACCGAGGTGGTACTCGAGCACCTCGGCCATGAACCGACGGCCCTCGCACAGTTCGCAGGTGGTGGCGACGCCCGCCATCATGGCGAGGTCGCTGTAGATCACCCCGTTGCCGTTGCAGGTCGGGCAGGCACCCTCGGAATTCGCGCTGAACAGAGCGGGTTTCACGCCGTTGGCCTTCGCGAAGGCCTTGCGGATGGGGTCGAGCAGACCGGTGTACGTGGCGGGATTGGACCGTCGCGAGCCGCGGATGGGGCTCTGGTCGACCGACACCACGTCGTCGAGTCCCGACAGCGAACCGTGGATCAGCGAACTCTTGCCCGAACCGGCGACACCGGTCACCACCACCAGCACGCCCAGCGGGACGTCGACGTCGACCGACAACAGGTTGTGGGAATCGGCGCCCCGGATCTCGATCACCTCGGTGTGCTCGCGCACCGTGTCCTTCAGCGACGCACGGTCGTCGAAATGCCGTCCCGTGACGGTGTCGCTGGAGCGCAACCCGTCGACGGTGCCCTCGAAACACACCGTGCCGCCGCTCGATCCGGCCCCGGGACCGAGATCGACGATGTGATCGGCGATGGCGATGGTCTCCGGCTTGTGCTCCACCACCAACACGGTGTTGCCCTTGTCGCGCAGGCGGATCAGGAGGTCGTTCATGTTGGCGATGTCGTGCGGGTGCAGACCGGTGGTCGGCTCGTCGAACACATAGGTCACGTCGGTCAACGACGACCCGAGGTGCCGGATCATCTTGGTGCGCTGCGCTTCACCGCCGGACAGCGTCCCCGCCGGTCGGTCGAGGCTGAGGTAGCCGAGTCCGATCTCGACGAACGAGTCGAGGGTCTCCCCCAGTGACTCGATCAGCGGCGCGACGGCGGCGTCGCTGATCCCGCGGACCCAGACCGCGAGGTCGCTGATCTGCATGGTGCACGCGTCGGCGATGGACTTCCCCGCGATCTTCGACGAACGCGCGCCTTCGTTCAGGCGGGTGCCGTCGCAGTCGGGGCAGGTGGCGAAGGTGACGGCGCGTTCGACGAAGGCGCGGATGTGCGGCTGCATGGCGTCGACGTCCTTGGACAGCATCGACTTCTGGATCTTGGGGATGATCCCCTCGTAGGTGAGGTTGATGCCCTCGACCTTGATCTTCGTCGGCTCCTTGTAGAGCAGGTCGTCGAGTTGTCGCTTGGTGAACGTCGCGATCGGCTTGTCGAAGGGAAAGAAGCCACAGCCGGCGAAGATCCGTCCGTACCACCCGTCCATCGTGTAGCCGGGGATGGTCAGCGCTCCGTCCTGCAACGACTTCGCGTCGTCGTAGAGGGCGGTGAGGTCGATGTCGTTGACCGAGCCGCGTCCCTCGCAGCGGGGGCACATGCCGCCGGTGATGGTGAAGCTGGCGCGCTTCTTCACGTCGCGACCGCCGCGGGTGACGTTGACGGCCCCGGCGCCGCTGACCGAGGCAACGTTGAACGAGAACGCCTGCGACGAACCGACATACGGCTTCCCCAGGCGGCTGAACAGGATCCGCAGCATGGCGTTGGCGTCGGTCGCGGTGCCGACAGTCGACCGTGGGTCGGCGCCCATCCTCTGTTGGTCGACGATGATGGCGGTGGTCAGTCCGTCGAGGAGATCCACATCGGGGCGGGCCAGGGTCGGCATGAACCCCTGCAGGAACGCGCTGTAGGTCTCGTTGATCATCCGCTGCGATTCCGCGGCGATGGTCGCGAACACCAGCGAACTCTTGCCCGAGCCGGACACGCCGGTGAACACGGTGAGGCGGCGCTTGGGGATCACGACATCGACGTCGCGCAGGTTGTTCTCCCGCGCCCCCTGCACCCGGATCAGGTCGTGGCTGTCGGCGACGTGCGCGGTGGACGCGGGGGGCATGGGGGCTCCTACTTTGCGGTCAACGGTGATACAGATCGCCAGAACCACACGCGTAGCGCGGATGAGACGCCGCGAACTGAAAACTTCACGATCGTACGCATTGGGTTGGCGACTAGCTCTCAACGAACTTAACTGAATAGGCGGTGTTGCAAAAGGGGTCGATCAGTCGCGGGAATCACTATCCGCTGTGAAATTTTCCCGAATGTATATGAGAAACTGCCGCTCTTCATTTAGCTCAAGTTTCGACCTAACGACCCAAGCGACAAACGAATTGATAAAGTCACGCTGAGTCAACTCCCACGCAACCACCCACAAGTCAGCGAGAAGAACGAGAGTCAAAGCTGAGTCTTGTCGCCGATCCCAGCTTACGTTTATCCTGCCAAGGCCATCATCACCGACTTCGAATGCTGCCAGGTGCTGCTCGTAACCCGGATGAGTAAACTTGCATAACATTCCGTACATTCTGCCTGCGTATCCCACGACGCTTTTCAACTCCCCCACCGAACCCGATGCGGAGATCTTCTTTAGCGCATCCACCGATTCCGCCTTCGACGCTGACACCGACCATGCGATTTGTTCGAGAACTTGGCGAGCGACGGCGTCTCCCTCGTAATTGAGGCCAAGGCTGTAAAGGACGTGGGCCGCCAGCAGGCTGGTCTGTAGCCGCTGCAGAGCGACTGCAGACGCGAACACTCCAACGGATGGTTCCCCTCCTGCTTTTCCGTCCATACTTTCAATCGACGCGGAAATATGACGGCGTGCTGCGCGGAAGGATTCGGAAAGGACATTCTTTTCCGCTGGGAGATTGTTCCTCGCCGCCACATACTTGCGACGGGCATAGTCGACGCTCGACAACCTCGCCCCAGCCGCAACTGTTACAGCGACAATATTCTCGACGACCCCGTCCATTACGTGAAGGTTCGCCGGAAAAATGATGGCACCGCCACCGATCACCTGAACGGCATCAAAGTCCTCTAGCGTCTTCAAAACCGCCGCTGTGGGGTTGAAGGCACTATCGATCCAATCCGAATCCACCTGTCCAGCGTAGCGAGCTCGGGGGTCAGGCGCTGTCGGGCGGGGAGTCGATCGCTCGCAGACACCTATGCCGGGCCACGCCATCCCAGCGCCGGCCCGAGGCGCGTCGCAATGTCGGTGATGATCTGGACGTAGTCATCGGGCTCGAACGAGAACGGGAGGGCGAAGGCGACCTCGGTGGCGCGCTGGAATCCTGCGTGCTCGTACAGGCGGGCGGCGATCTCGTCGGACGGTCCGACGAGATCGGGCGCGAACACCATCCCTCGCGGTCCCTGCGGTTCGAGTGTCCGGGCGAACCGGCTCTCCGCGTAGGCCTCGTAGCGGCGGATCTGATCGGGGGTCGCGGTGTCGGTGGGGATCACCACGAGCCCCTGCGACACCCGCGCGCGTGACGGATCGGGATGCGCGGCGCGGTAGGCGTCGATGTGCTCGGCCTGGATGGTCGCGAAATCCCGTGCCGGGCCGCCCTCGGTGAACACCACCGACGAGGTCAGATAGTTGAGTTGCTGCTCACCGGCCCAGGTCGCCGAACCCAGACCGCCGCCGTACCAGACGCGGTCGGCGAGGCCGGGCGAGTGCGGTTGCACGCGCCGCGAGAACGACTCGATCCCCACGGTGCCCTCGAAGTCGCTCACCGGATCGCCGCGCAGGCAACGCAGCAGGCGCAGCACGCGCTCCTTCGAGAAGTCCTCGACGTCGTGTGTGTCGGGATAGAGCACGTGCCGGTAGTCGTCGTAGCGCATGGGGGTACCCACCGACACACCCGGATTGACACGTCCGTTCGACAGCACGTCGACCGTGGCGAGGTCTTCGGCCAGGCGGAACGGGTTCTCGAGTCCGAGCGGGATGACCGCGGTGCCGAGTTCGATCCGCGAGGTGACCATCGCCGCGGCGGCCATCACCGCGACCGGCGAGGAGATGCCGTACTGCAGGTGCCGGTCGCGCAGCCACACCGAGTCGAAACCCAGATCCTCGGCACGCCGGATAGTGTCGATCGTCTCCAGGTGCCCGTCGCGCGGCGACGACTCGGCGAACCGCCCGATCGTCAGGAATCCGAGCTTGGTCAGTGCGGTTCCCTCGCCGGGCATGGCCGACCCCCTGTTCTCACGCGGTTCAGGGGAACCAGTGTGCCCGGTCACGACCCCGGGCGCCCGCATCGGTTCGCTTTGACTGACGCGCTCGGGTTCGGCACCATCGCCGACGGCGAGTCCTCTCGCCGCATTCGTGTCCCCGACCTCGACCCACCCATGACCTCACCACTGCATACTGCGAAGACCATGACTCGTGAACCCGGTACCGAGCTGGCCCCCGTGGCCGCAGGCTCAGCGCACGTACACGTCCACCTCCCGCATGTGTCGCCGATCGCCGAGGCGCGCCGTGTCGGCATCACCGCCTTCCAACTGGCACGCGGCGTCGGTGAGGTGGCTGTCGGTTTCCGGTCCCGCAAGCCGTTGCCCGAACGTGCGGCCCGAGAGGTCCGCGACGTCTTCGAGCGGCTGGGACCCACGTATGTGAAGCTCGGGCAGCTCATCGCCTCGAGCCCGGGTGTGTTCACCCCGGCGTTGTCGCGGGAGTTCGAGACCCTGCTCGACAGAGTGGCCCCCGCACCGATCGCCGTGATCGAGAAGGTGCTCACCGATGCGTTCGGTGCCCCGCCGTCGCAGGTGTTCGCGGAGTTCGACGCCGTGCCGATCGCGTCGGCGTCGATCGCGCAGGTCCACACCGCGACGCTGCACAGCGGCGAACGGGTCGTGGTGAAGGTGCAGCGGCCCGGTATCGCCACCCGACTCGCCGCCGACGTCGCGATCCTGGAGAGGCTCGCCGATCTGCTCGAACTGTCGCCGTACGGTCGGATGCTCAGCGCGCGCAACGTGGTCGACGACTTCGCGACCGGCCTCGACGCCGAACTCGACTTCCGCAACGAGGCGCAGGCGATGGACGAGTTCGTCGCGGGTCTCGCCGACACACCGTTCGCCGATCGCGTGCGGGTCCCGACCGTGCACCACGAGTTCACCACCGGTGAGGTGCTCACGATGGAGTACGTCGATGCCATCCGCATCGACGACGCGCGCGCCGTACGCGGCGCGGGCCACGACGGCACCGCGCTGGTGCGCAATCTGCTGCTGGTCTTCCTCGAGTCGGCCTTCCACGGCGGCCTCTTCCACGGCGACCTGCACGCGGGCAACGTCCTCGTCGACTCCGACGGCAAACTCGTGCTGCTCGACTTCGGGATCGTCGGACGCTTCACCCCCCGCACCCGTCGCATCATGCGGCGCCTGGTCGGTGACCTGATGGTGCGCAACGACTACGAGGCCGCCGGCCGGGCCCTGTTCACCCTGGGCGCGGTCCGCAACCCGGGCAGCACCCGCGAGGGCGCGAAGGACATGCGACGGTTCACCGCACCCATCGCGGGCAAAGACCTCGCGGGGATGTCGTACACGGCGCTGGGCACCCAGCTCGCCACGCTGGCCAAGGCCTACGACCTGCGGCTGCCGCGTGAGCTGGTGCTGGTCGGCAAGCAGCTCCTCTACGTCGAGAAGTACATGAAGCTGCTGGCCCCGCAGTGGCGGGCGCTCACCGACAAGGAGCTCTTCACCTACATGAAGGCCCTGCTCACCGAGGACGAGCCGAGGCGCTGATCCGGGACGGTCGCGGGCTCGGGTAAGTTCTGCCCCGACGTCGGTGTGCTCCCGGTCGTCTCGTTTCTCCGGGAGCACCGCAAGAGGGAATCCGGTGCGAGTCCGGAACTGCCCCGCAGCGGTGATCGGGAACGACGCGACAGCAATGCACTGGCCCCGGCCGGGAAGCAGTCGCCGGTAGGTGGCATCGAGACAGATGCCGTGCCCGAGAGTCCGAAGACCTGCCGCCGTTGGTCGCGTCGGACGATGCGACCGCTCATCGGCCTCGTGGGATATGGCCGGTGCGGCGCCTCGTGATCCTGTCGTGGCTGTCTGCACCCCTTTTCCGCACAGACGGAAAGGGATCGGATGCAGGTACGCGGTCGCCCCGGTGTCGGCACGGCCGTCGTGGTGTCCCTGCTCGTGCTCGCCGCCGTCTCCGTGGTGGGGATGATCGTCGGCAGCGTGCACATTCCCGCGTCCGACGCGGTGCGCTATCTGTGGGCCGATGTCGTCGGCGGCACCATCGCCCCGCAGGACGTCCCGGGCTACCGAGTCGTGACCGATTCCCGACTCCCCCGGGTCCTCACGTCGATCTTCGTCGGCGCCGGGCTCAGTGTCGTCGGGGTCGTGGTGCAGGCGCTGGTCCGTAACGCCCTGGCCGACCCGTACATCCTCGGTATCTCCTCGGGCGCGTCGGTGGGCGCGACCGCCGTGGTGTTGTTCGGCGCCCTCGGCGGACTCGGACTCTATGCGCTGCCGTCGGCGGCGTTCCTCGGCGCTTTGGGCGCCACGGTCATCGTGCTCGTGCTGGCCCGCGGCGCAGGCGGTCTCGAACCGACCCGACTGGTTCTCATGGGAACCGCACTGGGCTACGGGTTCTCGGCCATCACGACGGTTCTCGTGTTCCTCGCGCCCGCCGGCGACGCCGCGCGCAGCGTGATGTTCTGGCTGCTGGGCAGTCTCGCCGCGGCCACATGGTACTCAGTGTGGTTGGTCGGCACGGTGTCGGTGGTCGGCGTGGTGCTCGCGAGCGCGTGCGCCCGTCACCTCAACGCCCTGTCGATGGGCGATGATGTCGCGGCCAGTGTCGGCATCCATCCCGGCCGATTCCGCCTGGCGCTGTTCGTGGTGTCGGCCGTCATCGTCGGCGTCATCGTGTCCGTCTGCGGCGCAATCGGGTTCGTCGGCCTGATCATGCCGCACGTGACACGGTTGCTCGTCGGCGCCGACCACCGCCGCGTGCTCCTGCTCAGCCCCGTGCTCGGTGCGGTGTTCGTGGTGGTCGCCGACATCGTTTCCCGCACCCTGGTTCCGCCGTACGAGTTGCCGATCGGCGCCATCACCGCCGCGGTCGGGGTGCCGGTGTTCGTGGCACTGATGCGCCGCCGCGACCGGGTGACGACATGACAGGCGACCCGGATGCCACCTCAGCGACACCGGCCGTCGCCTACCGCGACGTGTCGATCCGCCTGGGCGACACCGAGATCGTGCACGACCTGTCGCTGTCGGTGTCCGACGGTGGGTTCCTCGGCGTCATCGGGCCGAACGGCAGCGGGAAATCGACGATACTGCGCTGCCTGTTCCGAGCCCTGTCCCCGTCGGGCGGCCAGGTCACCGTGCACGGCACCGACATCGTCGCGACGTCGCTGCGCGACAACGCCCGTCAGGTCGCCGCGCTCACCCAATCCTCGGCAGTCACCCTCGATTTCACGGTCGCCGAGGTGGTGGCCACCGGTCGACTACCCCACATCCGCCTCCTTCGGTCGCCCACTGCCGCCGATCGCGAGATCTGCGAGCGCGCCATGATCGATGCCGGGATAGGAGGTTTCGGGCGCCGACGGTTCGCCGAGCTCTCCGGAGGAGAGTCCCAGCGGGTCCTCATCGCGCGCGCCTTCGCCCAAAAGACCCGCGTGTTGGTCCTCGACGAACCCACCAACCATCTCGACATACGTCACCAGTTCGCGGTGCTCGAGGCGGCCCGCGCGCGGGGCATCACCGTGATCGCCGCACTGCACGACCTGAACATCGCCGCCCAGTTCTGCACCGAACTCGTCGTCGTCTCCGACGGGCGCATCGTGCGCCGCGGGACCCCGGCCGACGTCCTCACCACCGACACCATCACCCGCTTCTTCGGTATCGGGTGCCACATCGTCACCCATCCACGCCTGCGCGTTCCGCAGATCATCTTCGACGAAGGAACCCCCCGATGACACGACGCTTCCTGGCTCGCGCCGCACTGGCGCTCACCACGGCACTCACGATCGGTGGGTGCGGCGCCACGGTTTCCGACCCCGCCGCACCGACCTCGTCCGGTGCGGCGGTCACGGTCGCCAATTGCGGTGCACCGCTGACGGTTCCGTCACGCCCGACCAAGGTGCTCACCAACGACACCGGCATCACCGAGATGATGTTCGCGTTGGGGCTGCAGGACCGGATGGTCGGTTACACCACCTACGAGGGCAAGGAACGTGACATCGCATCGTCGCCGTGGCGATCGGAGTTCGCATCGACGCCCTCGCTCGGCACGGCCTTCACCCGCGAGGTGATCCAGAAGGCGGCGCCCGACTTCGTGTTCGCCGGATGGAACTACGGCTTCAAGGAGTCGACCGGCGTGACGCCGGCTTGGATCTCGACGATCGGTGCGACGCCGTATCAGTTGACCGAGGCGTGCCGACAGCGCGGATCGACCCGACGCGGCATCACCCGTCCGCTCGACGCGCTCTACGACGACCTCACCAACCTCGGCCGGATCTTCAGTGTCGAGGACCGCGCCTCGGCCCTGATCGCCGGGTACAAACGCGAGGTCGCCCAGGCCGCCGCCACCGCGCCGACAGCCGATCGCCGAGCCCGTGTCCTGCTGTTCGACAGCGCCGACCCTGCCCCGTTCACCTCCGGACGCAACGCCGCGCCCGACGAGATCATCGCCGAGGCGGGTGGCACGAACGTCTTCTCGCAACTGGACGACTCGTGGACGTCGGTGTCCTGGGAGGCCGCCGCACAGGACGATCCGCAGGTGATCGTCATCGTCGACTACGGCGCGGGACAGGCGAACACGGTCGCGGCCAAGACCGCCCAGCTGCGCGCCCAACCCCTCATGGCCGGGACCACAGCAATCCGTGAGGACAACATTTTGTCGTTCCCCTACGCCGCCCTGGTCGAGAGTCCGCGCAATCCGGCGACCATCACCGCCCTGGCCACCTATCTGCGCAGTCGGGGGCACTGAATCGGTTCCTGCCGGTGGTGACGAGTTCCAGGTGTCGGTGACGACCGTGATGCCCGACCACGACACGACGTCGATCGAGAACACCGCGATGTCGGATTTGATCTAATCGTCGGAGTTGACCCGGGCCCGACCCGCGACCGGGGCCGAGGCGAAGGATCACGATCATCGACACCACAGCTGGCATCAGCCGCCGCGAGGCGTTGGCCACCGGCGGACTGGCGGTCACCGCAGCCGTGACGGCCTCGAGCCTGGCCGGCGCCGGATACGCCGCGGCCGCACCACGAACCGACGCCGACGTCATCGTGGTGGGTCTCGGCCTGGCGGGTCTGGTGGCCGCGGCCGAACTCGCCGACCGCGGGAAGCGGGTCGTCATCGTCGATCAGGAGAACGGCAAGAACGTCGGCGGACAGGCGTTCTGGAGTCTCGGCGGGTTGTTCATGATCGACACGCCCGAGCAGCGGCTGCTGGGCGTCCGGGATTCCTATGAGCGCGCCCGGACCGACTGGTTCGCCACCGCCGGCTTCGATCGGGCACCGCAGGACCCGCGTGGTGAGGACTACTGGGGTCGCCGGTGGGCCGAGGCGTACCTCCAGTTCGCCGCGGGCGAGAAGCGCGCGTGGCTGTCGTCGATGGGGATGGCGTGGGTTCCTGTCGTCGGGTGGGCCGAGCGTGGCGACGGGCGACCGGGGCGTCCGGGCAACACGGTCCCCCGTTTCCACCTGACGTTGGGCACCGGCCCTGGGGTGATGGAACCGTTCGAGCGGCGCGTCCGCGCGGCGGCCGCACGTGGTCGCATCGAGTTCCGCTTCCGGCATCGTGTCGACGAGCTCGTCACCACCGGCGGCGCGGTCACCGGTGTGCGCGGTACCGTGCTCGCCGCCAGTTCGGCCGCGCGCGGAACCCCCAGTTCCCGTGTCAGAGCGGGCGATTTCGCCATCAGCGCCCCGCTGGTGATAGTCGCGTCGGGTGGCATCGGCGGCAATCAGCAACTCGTCCGCGACAGTTGGCCCGCACGTCTGGGCACTGCCCCGGCGCGTCTCATCACCGGCGTCCCCGCGCATGTCGACGGCCGCATGATCGGCATCACCGAGCGTGCCGGGGCACGGGTGGTGAACCGGGACCGCATGTGGCACTACACCGAGGGGCTGCGGAACTTCGCGCCGATCTGGCCCGGCCACGGCATCCGGGTCCTCGGGGCACCGACCTCGATGTGGTTCGACGGCCGCGGGCGGCGGTTCCCGTCACCCGGTATCCCGAGCTACGACACCCTCGGCACCCTGGAACTCATCCAGCGCAGCGGTTTCGACCACTCCTGGTTCGTGTTGAACAAGCGGATCATCGAGAAGGAGTTCGTCCTGTCGGGATCGGAACAGAACCCCGAACTGACCGCGAAGAACCTCGTCGCCTATCTCGCCAACCGCGTGATCGACGACGTGCCGAAACCGGTGCAGGCCTTCCTCGATCGCGGCGTCGACTTCGTACAGGCCCGCACGGTCGCCGAGCTGGCGCGCAAGATGAACGGTCTGGTGGGCGAGCGGCTCATCGACGCGGCCGATCTGGAACGTCAGATCGTCGCGCGCGATCGCGAGGCCGCGAACCCGCGGTCGACCGATCCGCAGATCCTGGGTATCAAGCGGTCGCTGGCCTACACCGGCGACAACCTCGTGCGGACCACACCGCTGGGCCCCATCCTCGACCCCGCGGCCGGTCCGCTGATAGCGATCCGTATGAACATCCTGACGCGAAAGACGCTGGGAGGCCTACAGACCGATCTGTCCGGACGGGTTCTCGACGCCGACGGGACACCCATCCCCGGACTCATGGCCGCCGGTGAGGCCGCCGGCTTCGGCGGGGGCGGCGTCCACGGTTATCGCTCCCTCGAGGGCACGTTCCTCGGCGGATGCATCTTCTCCGGTCGACAGGCGGGACGGGCGGCCGCACGCATGGTGTGATTCACGTCGACCGGGAGGCGACATGAACGACACCCTGACCGTGCACATCGATCGCGCGTCGGTCGCGATGGGCGACGACGTCAGCACCCATGAGGAGGTCTGGACGTACCGCTCGTCGGCGACGCTCGACGACCTGCTCGTCGACATCGCGACGTCGTATGTGCCGCCCATCAGCGGCGATGCGGGCTGGACCGTCCACGCGAACGCCCATCACGACGCGCGACGACGCCATCTCGGGATGATCTACTGCCCCGTCGACGACGCCGACATCGCATGCCGCGTGCGCGGTCCCGACACCCTCCTCAGCGCGATCGCCGCCACGACAGGGCTCGACATCTATGTCGGATATCTGACGTGGGACCTGGCGCGTCCGGCGAGCATCGATGCGATGCGTGCCGCGCGTTCACGGCATTCGACGCCCCTGCACAGGACGCGCTTGGCCGACGCGGACGCCGAACACCGCCAGTGGCAGACGGTGCGGTCACTCCGCCGGCTCGACGCCGACCTCATACCGTGGCGGCGAGCGTGGATACGCGACGCCGTCCTCGACACCCCACGACTACCCGGTGTCGATGAGTTCGTCGCCGCGCATCTCGACCTGCTGTACAACCGACTGAGTCCCGCCAGTGTCGCCCTCGCCGTGGACCTGTTCGGCGCGCCGACGACGGAGTCGAAGTACCGGGCCCACGGCACCGATCTGATTGCCGCACTGGGTGATCCGCGTGCAGCCACACTGGCCATGGTCCTCACCGCATTCGAATGGACCATGACCCAGAAATCGTGGGAGGACACGGCCGACCAGGGGGTCGTTGCCTATCTGGGCCAACTCGAACGGTGGGGCTACCGCCTGTCGCCGGTGGAGCAGGCCTACGCAGGTCGCCGCTCGGCCGACGACGTGATCGATGAGGCCCGGCGACATCGCGACGATCGTTGATGCCGCACGCCCACAACGATCATTCGGCGATCGCGGTGGCCTCGACCTCCACGAGCACCTCTGGCTCGAACAGCATCGCGACACCGATCAGGGACGACGGCGGCATCGGCTGCGGCAGCGCGATCTCGTCCGCGACCCCTTCCACGCCGGCCATGAACTCGTCCATCATCGACGGGTCCCACCCGACGACGTAGAAGGTGAGGCGGACTACGTCGCGGAACGAGGCGTCCGCCGCAGCCAGTCCGGTCGCGGTGTTGCGAAGTGCTTGCGCCACCTGCCCTGCGAGGTCGCCGGGCGCCACCGGGATCCCGTCGGCCGTGCGTGCGATCTGACCCGCGACATGGATGTGGCGACTGCCGGTGCCGCTCGCGACGTGGTGATACGGCGCCGGCGTCATCAGACCTGTAGGACTCGAAAGACGAACGCTCATGGTGCTTCTCCTGATGTCGACGTACTAGGTATGTTCTTGATACCTAGTACAGCCAGGACACTTCAACGAGACCAGGTTTCATGACCGATACCTCAGCCCGCCACCACAGCGATGATCTGACCATTTCGTCACCCCACCGAGAACTTCTCGATCACGTTCTCGACAAGTGGTCATTGCACGTGTTGAACGAACTCTGCGAACGACCCTGCCGCTTCAACGAGCTGCGACGCGCGATACCCACCGTGACGCAGAAGAGCCTGACCGCCACGCTTCGCCGGTTGGAGAGAAGCGGCATCGTCGAACGGGTGGTGGTCAGCTCCCGACCTGTCGCCGTCGAGTACCGCATCACGTCGCTCGGCAAGACCTTGCGTGAGCCCGTCGACGTTCTACTTGCCTGGGCCGCGCAGCACTTCGACCAGATCGAGCGTGCGCGATCAGAATTCGACGCACAGAACTGACTCACGCAGGCCCCGACGGCTGCTACCGACCGACATCGTCCGTTCTGAGAGCCAGCTCGGGCACTATGCCCGAAGTGCGTCCCAGGACGGACGATCTCCGCGCGTCAGCGACCGAAGCCTGCGTTGCGCAGGGCGTCGGCCATCGAGCCGGTCGGTGCGGCCGCGGCACGTCGGTCGCCACCGCGGCCGCCCTTGTCGGAGCGCGCCTGCCCCTTCTGCGGGCTCTTGTTCGATCCGCGCTCGCGCGGGGGGCGAGGCGTCGATTGCTTGGGGGCGCCGGCCTCGTCGTCGAGTCGCAGGGTGAGTCCGATGCGCTGGCGGTCGGTATCGACCTCGAGGACCTTCACCTTCACCACCTGACCGGATTTCACCACCTCGTGCGGATCCGAGACGAACGTCTTCGACATCGCCGACACGTGCACCAGGCCGTCCTGGTGAACACCCACGTCGACGAAGGCACCGAATGCGGCGACGTTGGTGACCACCCCCTCGAGCACCATGCCCGGCTTCAGGTCGGCGACCTTCTCGACCCCGGCGGCGAAGGTGGCGGTGGCGAACGCCGGTCGCGGATCCCGACCGGGTTTCTCCAGCTCGGCGATGATGTCGGTGACCGTCGGGACACCGAACCGGTCGTCGGCGAACTCCGAGGGCCGCAGTGCGCGCAGTGTTCTCGTGTCACCGATGAGTTCGGCCAACTGCACGCCCGAGCGGTCGAGGATGCTGCGCACCACCGGATACGACTCGGGGTGCACACCCGACGCGTCGAGCGGGTCGTCACCGTCGCTGATGCGCAGGAATCCCGCGCACTGCTCGAAGGCCTTGGGCCCCAATCGCGGGACGTCGAGCAACGCCGTACGGGTGGGGAACGGTCCGGTCGCATCGCGGTGCGCCACGATCGACTCGGCGAGCGTGGTCGAGACACCGGAGACGCGCGACAACAACGGCACCGACGCGGTGTTGAGGTCGACACCGACGGCGTTCACCGCGTCCTCCACCACAGCGTCGAGGCTACGGGCGAGGGTGGCCGGATTCACGTCGTGTTGGTACTGGCCGACACCGATCGACTTCGGATCGATCTTCACCAGTTCGGCCAACGGGTCCTGCAGGCGTCGCGCGATGGACACCGCGCCGCGCAGCGTCACATCGAGCTGCGGCAGTTCACGACTCGCGTACTCCGACGCCGAGTAGACCGACGCGCCCGCCTCGCTGACGATCGCCTTCGCGGGTGCTGCGCCGCCGGCCTTGCCGATCTCGGTGATGAGTTCGGTTGCCAGCGCGTCGGTCTCCCGGGAGGCCGTGCCGTTGCCGATGGCGATCAGGTCCACGCCGTGGCGTTGCACGAGCGCGGCCAGCGTCGCCTTGGCGGTGTCCCACTGCTTCTGCGGTTGATGCGGGAAGATCGCGCAGGTGTCGACCACCTTGCCGGTGCCGTCGACGACGGCGACCTTCACGCCGGTGCGGAATCCCGGATCCAGACCGAGGGTGGTGCGGGCACCGGCCGGCGCCGCCAGCAGCAGATCGTTGAGGTTGCGGGCGAACACCGCGACGGCGTCGTCCTCGGCCTTCTTGCGCAGCCGCATGCGGGCGTCGCTCTCGGCGGTCAACATCAACTTGACCCGCCAGGCCCACCGCACCGTGGTCGCGAGCCACGTGGTCGCCGGTCCCGGGTGCGACAGGTCGACGCCGAGGGACCGGGCCACCATCGCCTGGTACGCGTCATCGTCGCCGCCGTCGAAGGTGAGCGAGAGAACCTCTTCCTTGTCGCCGCGCAGGGCGGCGAGTACGCGGTGCGACGGCATTTTCTCGAGCGGCTCGGAGTAGTCGAAATAGTCACGGAACTTCTGCGCGGCAGGGGTTTTCGCCGCTTCCTCGGTGCGCGGAGCGGTACGTAGGACCCCGTCGGTCCAGAACTTCTCGCGGGTGGCGCCCACGAGGTCGGCGTCCTCGGCGGCACGTTCGATGAGGATGAACCGCGCGCCGTCGAGGGCGGCGGCGCTGTCGGCGACGTCGTCGCCGAGGTACTCGGCCGCGACGGTCTCGGGGTTCAGTGACGGGTCGGCGAGGAGTCGATCGGCGAGGGGTTCGAGACCGGCCTCGCGTGCGATCTGCGCCTTGGTGCGGCGCTTGGTCTTGTACGGCAGGTAGATGTCTTCCACCCGCGACTTGGTGTCGGCGGCGTTCAGCGCGGCGCGCAGGTCGTCGGTGAGCTTGCCCTGCTCGTCGATGGCCGCGAGTACCGCGACGCGGCGCTCGTCGAGTTCACGCAGGTATCGCAGGCGCTCCTCGAGGAGGCGCAGCTGTGCGTCGTCGAGGCTGCCCGTCACCTCTTTGCGGTATCGGGCGATGAACGGGACCGTCGACCCCTCGTCGAGCAACCCCACCGCGGCGGCGACCTGGTGCTCGGCCACCGCCAGTTCGGCGGCGAGGCGGGCGTTCACGGACAGCACGGCGGGGGTCGAATTCACCCGCCGGACACTACCTGTCGGGAGAACTCCGATGCCCGAGCCACCTGGTCGGGTGTCACCGCGACGCCGGTGTACCGCTCGAACTGCCGCGCGGCCTGCAGGGCGATGACCTCGGCGCCGGTGACCACGGGGACGTCGGCGTGTCGCGCGGCGCGGATGAACGGCGTCTCGGCGGGGAACGCGACCACGTCGAACGCGGTCCGCGCGGCAGCGATCTGCGCGGTGTCGAACGAGAGGGTGTCGGCGTCGGCGCCATCCATGCCCAACGGGGTCACGTTGACGAGGATCGGCCCGTCGAGATCGGGCGTCACAGAGGCCCAGCGGTAGCCGTACTTGTCGGCCAGAGCCGTCCCGGCGGCCCCGTTGCGTGCGACGACCGTCAGATCGTCGAAGCCCGCCGAACGGAACGCCGCCACGACTGCCTTCGCCATGCCACCCGAGCCGCGGACGACCACCGGCGCGGCGGCGTCGAGGCCGTGGCTGTCGATGAGTGCGGCGACCGCCTCCATGTCGGTGTTCGACGCGGTCAGCGTGCCGTTGTCGTTGACGATGGTGTTGACCGACTCGATCGATGCGGCCGAGGTCTCCATCAGGTCGACCAGCGGGATGACGGCTTCCTTGAACGGCATCGACACCGACGTGCCACGGATACCGAGTGCGCGCACCCCCGCGATCGCACCCTCGATGTCATCGGTCGAGAACGCCTTGTAGAGAAAGTCGAGACCGAGTTCGGCGTAGAGAAAGTTGTGGAACCTGGTCCCGATGTTCGACGGCCGACCCGACAACGAGATGCAGACGGTCGTGTCCTTGTTCAGCGAGGTCATGCCCGCGATTGTGCTCCGGACAGGTCGACGGTCCGCCCCCGACGCCAGAACGCGTACGTCGCGGCGAGTTCGAGCGGACCCCAGAACACGATCGGGAGGTAGCACGCGACCATCACGGCCAGCGGCAACCCACTGACATGACCGGCGTCGGGGCGATGACCGGTCAGCACCTGGGACACCATCGAGATGGTGAACAGCCAGGTCACCGCGAGGCCGCCGAGGACGCCCGCGACGATGACCGGTCCACGCGGCACCCGCCTCCCCAGGAACACCTGGCCCCAGGGTCGGACGAGACCGACGGTCAGGAACGCGGCACCGAGCTGCACGATGCTGAGCCCGAACACGTAGATGTAGCCGACCACCGCATCGTCGGCGAGTTCGAACTCCCGCAGGGCCTCGGTGCCCGGCATCAGTCCGACGATCATCAACACCCGCCACACCGCCGAGGGCACCGTGACCCAGAACGCGGCCCACGACAGTCGCCTCGCCCACAGGGGGACCCGGTCGCGCTCAATTAGAATCGCTGTTCTAGTATCCACGTTCTGAATGTAAGGCCGGTGAACGATCGTGGCAAGAAGCCAAAAGTATGACGTGGAGGCGATCCTCGACGCGGCGGCCGAGGCGTGCCGTGAACACTGGCGCGACACCACGATCACCCATGTCGCCAAGGCCGCAGGCGCCCCGACCGGGTCGATCTATCACCGCTTCGCCTCGCGCGACGCATTGTTGGGCGCACTGTGGGTGCGGTCGATCCGGCGATTCCACGCCGGCCTGCTCGGGGCGTCGGAGATCGACGATCCGCGCGAGTCGTTGGTGGCGCTCGCGCGTCATGTGCCCCGCTTCTGTCGCGACAACCCGGCCGACGCGAAGGCGATGTCGCTGTATCGGCGGACCGATCTCATCGAGCTGGTACCCGAGTCGATGCGAGACGATGTCGCCACGGTCAACGACGCGATCGACGTGGCGCTGCGCGACGTGGTGCGCCGCCGGTACGGGCGGCTCACCGATCGCCGCGTCCGACTGGCTCTGCTCGCGACCCGCCAGGGACCGTACGGACTCATCCGCCCCCTGGTCGGCGACGCCATTCCCGCAGATTACGACGCCATCTGTGTCGCCTCGGCCGAGGGCATCCTCGCCCTCGGCGACTGACCGGCGCGCTCAGCGCCGAGCGGAACCCGGGTCGATGGCGAAGCGCGCCAGCTCACTCGAGACGATCTCGGGCCGTCCGTTGTTCTGTGTCTGCGCGGCGGTGAGCACGTCGAGATGGTTGTATCCGGGCGCGACAACGAACCGACCCGCGCCACGTTGACCCGAGAGTGCCACTCCCCCACTCGCCTTGATGGTGAGAATCGGATTCTCGCCGATACCGTTGCGATACAACAGATGCCGCGCAATGCTCGGCGCCGTCGACTGGGCGAGATCCAGCGCGATGCGCGACGGGAAGTACGCCTCGGTGAAGTCGAGGGGCGGTTCGACGAAGCTGCGCGCCAGTTCTCGGATGGACGTGACCTCGCCGGCGCGCGTCGTGAACTGCGACTCGTTCGGCAGCGATCGTGTGCCGCCCACCTCGTCGTAGTCGAGCCAGCGGTACAGATGCGCGGCGTCATAGAACGTCGGAGCGGCCTTGCGTGCGTCGCCGAATTGACCGTCGACCAGGGGTAACCGGCGCAGGGCGTCCGGGACGGGGAACGATTTCGGGCCGACCGGCGATCCCGTCGGGAACCCCACGCTCGCCTGCAGGAATCCCAGGGGCTGCGAGTTGTCGTCGAGCAACGATCCCAGAACCGCGGTATTCGTGGCGCGCAGCGCACGGATGTCAGGACTCCCGGTGGCCGCCATGGCCGCGTCCTTGGACAGCAGCGCTCGCAGGGTCAGCGTGATGTTGGTGTTCACCGGCAGGCTGTCGACCACGGAGTTGACGCCGTCGGGATCGACCTGGGCAGCGGTGGCGGCCAGCGACAACAGGTTCACGGTCTCGGGATTGATGACCGCCGGCAGGCGGAGCACAGGCAACGCTGTGTCGACGGCGGAGAAGATCGGTTCCCCCAGTGCGGCGAGAGGCGGCGGGACGTCCGGCAGTTGCACGCTCGTCGGGTTCGGCGGGCCGGCCTTGATGGCGGTGTCGAGCGCGAACCACCCGCCGCACTGTCGGTAGCCGGCGTCCTCGGTGGTGCGTCGATTGCCGTCGAAGTCCCACTCGGCGAAGTAGCCGGTGAGGAATCCGCCGAGCGAATGACCACCGCAGAGGACTTTCGCGCGGCGTTGTCGCGGGTCGGGGAACGCCTCACGCAGAACCGTGTACTGATCCCGCAGGGTCTGTTCGAGTCCGACGTTCTTCAGCCACGCGGTGTCGGCTCCGTCGGCGTACCCGCCGAAGCGACGACCATCCGCTTGCCCGCCGTGGAGGTAGTAGTCCGACGCCACGCGATAATCGCGGGCGCCGATCGCCGCGGCGATACCGGTGTGGTCGTCGAGACAGTTCGAGCGACGGTCGAGAGCCCAGAACTCGATGGACGACCCCCGGGCCGCTGCGGCGGCGACGGTGTTGCGCGCGACGCTGTCGAAGGCGCCCGCCCCCTCGAAGACTCCCGGCTGGGCGACGAGGATCCGATCCGCCTTGCGGTGGTCGGACGGCCCGGTGGCCGAACGCCAGCGCAGATACGAGATGGTGTCGCACTTCGCGGGATGCGGGCCCGCCGACGGCGGCAACGGCGCCGCGATCCGGACGACGGAGCCGATCACCCCGGCAATCGGTGTTGTCGATGACCATGTGGTCTCACTGCGCGCTGCCGGTGCCCCCGCGGCCTGGCCTGCGCTCGGCACCACAGCGATGATCGCCACAACGGCGAACACGGCAGCACGCACCCGACCTGACGACATCCCCGGAAGTTTCATGGCAAAACCATAATTGCGGGCGAGGGCAACGTCCCTGTTCATCAGAGTTTTCGGCAGTGATCACAGCCCAGGCGATACGCGCTAGTCCTGTGCTCTAGGCCACGAACGTGGTCCGTATCGTCCGATTTCTGGATCATGGAGGGCAACCCGTGGCGTCCGAGCCACTGAATCGAGGAGGTTGGGCCGAGTGAGCACCCTGGCGGCAGCGGCAGCCGATCAGCACGGATTCACCGGGCTCACAGGACTCGCGGCCGATGTGCTCGAGCGTATGGGCGACATCGGCATCGGACTGTTGATCTTCGTCGAGACCATCTTCCCGCCCATCCCCAGCGAGGTGGTGCTCCCGTTCGCGGGGTATCTCAGCCGCAGTGGCGACCTGTCCTTCGTGGGGCTGTTGCTGTGGAGCACCATCGGCGCCTGGCTCGGAGCCCTGGTGCTCTACGGCCTCGGCCGCTGGGTCGGCCTCGACCGCACGGTCGACTTCGCGGTGTGGACCCGCATCGTGAGCCGGCGTGACGCCGAGCGTGGCGCGCACTGGTTCCAGCGATTCGGGACGTGGTCGGTGTTCCTGGGTCGGATGATCCCCGGCGTGCGATCGATCATCTCGCTGCCCGCCGGTGCCGGCGCGATGAACCTCGCGGTGTTCAGCGCACTGACCATCGCCGGCTCAGCGCTGTGGAACGGCCTGCTGCTCGGAGTGGGTGTCGCACTGGGCACCCAGAACGACCGCTTCCAGGACTACCTCGGGTACTTCGACTACGTCGTCTACTCGGTTCTCGCGGTCGCGATCGTGGTGTTGATCGTCCGCCGCCACCGCCATGTGCGAGAGGACAGCGCGGAACAGCGCGAGCCTGTACACCGGTAGGGTGCCCGAACTCCCCGAAGTCGAGAACGCCCGGCAGGTCGTCGAGAAGGCGTTGCATCGCACCATCACCGAGATCGACGACCACGACCAGTACGAGTGCCGACCGCACAAACCCGGGGAGATCGCCGACGCTCTCGTCGGCGGGCGTCTCACCAAGGCGCTGCGCCGCGGCAAGGCGATGTGGTGTGAGACCGAGACCGCCGACGGCGACGAGGGACCCACGCTCGGAATCCATCTCGGGATGGGTGGCCGGGTCATCGTCACCGCACCGGAGGGTAAGCAGTCGTCGAACTACGGCGGCGGCAACGCGAAGGTCGGCGTGCGGAAGTCCGACAAGCCGGAGTGGACGCGCTTCTCGATGTCGTTCGACGACGGTGGCCAGATGCGCCTGTTCGACAAGCGGCGCCTCGGGCGGGTGCGGCTCGAACCCGACATCGACGCCCTCGGCCCCGACGCCGCCGAGATCACCCGCGACGAATTCCGGGACATGATCTCGCGCAGCGCCGCCCCGCTCAAGGCGCGCCTGCTGGATCAGCACGCCATCGCCGGCATCGGCAACCTGCTCGCCGACGAGGTGCTGTGGCAGTCGTCGATCTCGCCGTCGAGGCGCGCGAAAACCCTGTCGACCGAGGAGGTCGACGAGCTGCGCCGTGTCTTGCGCCGCTGCACACGGGCGGCCATCCGCAAGGGCGGCGTCCACACCGGCGAGATCATCCCCTACCGCAATGCCGACTCGTCGTGTCCCCGCTGCGGTGCACCGATGAAACGCGGCACCGTCGGCGGCCGCACCACCTGGTGGTGCTCGAAAGAGCAGGCCTGACTCAGCTCTCGATGCGCCCGGCCGCGGTCCGCGGAACGCGGTCGTCACCGCGCGATGTGCTCATGTCGCCTGAAAGTTAGCTGCGCGCAGGATAATCCGTTCCGTCACGTTGCGCGGAACGCGCCCGCGACCGGCGTCTTCGGTGAACACTGTCGGAGACCAGCCGCGTCGGGGCGAAGGGCACACGATGACCGCACCAGACCTGCCGCCGGACGCGGTCGACGAGTCACCGTCGGCGTATGGCTACCGCCCCGAACTGAAGCGCACCCTCAGCTCGTTCCAGGTGTTCGCGGTGTCGTTCGCGTTCATCTCGGTGGCGGTGGGCATCTTCGCCACCTACGACGATCTGCTCGCCAACGGTGGGCCGGTGGGCATCTGGACGTGGCCGGTCGCGATGGCGGGCCAGCTACTGGTGGCGTTGGTGATCGCGCAGTTCGCCGCGCGCATACCGCTGAGCGGGTCGTCGTACCAGTGGGCGTCGCGACTGGCGAACCCCCGCATCGGCTGGATCTTCGGGTGGCTCACGTTCTGCTATCTCATCACCGGACTCACCGCGATCGACAACGCGGTGGCCAGCCAATGCCTCATGCCGCTGTTCGGCATGGCACCCGACGAGACCACCGCGCGGGTGATCACCGTCGTGATCCTGCTGGTGCAGGCCGTGCTCGCCATCGCATCGACGCGCCTGGTGGGCCTGATCAACTCGCTGGCGGTGGGTGTCGAGGTGGCGATCGTCATCGTGCTGGTCGTCGGGTTGCTGATCGCCGTCGCGCTGACCGGCGACGGGTCGGTGGACAACCTCACCTCGCGCGGCGTGACGGCAGGATCCGGTGACTACTGGGCATTCGGGGGTGGCCTGATGGCCACCATGATCGTGGGCCTGGCGACCCTCGTCGGCTTCGACTCGGCGGCGAACATGGCCGAGGAGGCGAAGGATCCGCACCGCACCGTTCCGAGGGCGATCGTGGGATCGGTTGTCGCGGCCGGTGTCCTGGGCATGCTGTTCCTCATCGCCCTGACCGTCGCCATCGACGACGTCGACGCGGTCAGCAAATCGGGCTCCCCCGTCGCCGACATCCTCCGTGCCCAGCTCGGTGCACCGATGGAGCGGATTCTTCTCGTGTGCGTCGGTATCGCCTTCTTCGGCGGCGGGATGGTCACAATGACCTCCTGCGCCCGAACGGTGTTCGCGATGTCGCGCGACGCCCGCTTCCCCGGCCACCGCGTGCTCGGGAAGGTGAACCCGCAGACGCAGACACCCATCGGCGCCACCGTCCTACCCCTGGTGATCGGCATCGTCACGATGGTCGTGATCCCCGGCGACGCCCTCCTCGAACTGATCACGGCGGGAACGCTGTTCCCCGCCATCACCTACGGATTGATCGTGGTCCTCTACCTCGCCGTACGCCGGCGGCTGAGCCACACCGAGGGCGCGTTCAGCCTCGGCCGGTTCGACGTCCCCGTCGCCGTCGCCGCACTGGCATGGACGATCTTCGCCGTGGTGGTCCTGGTGTCACCGATGTCGACCGCCACCCCGATCGTCATCGTGGTCGGCCTCATCGCCATCGGCGCCGCGTACCTCGTGTCCATGCTCGCGTTTCGTCGGTCAGTGTTGACGCATGAACCCTCGGCCACCGAGCCCTAGGTCGACTGGAGCATCGACCGGTAGGACTGTTCCCGTTCCGTGAACTCGGGGTCGGAGATGGCGCCGAAGGCTGCGGCGTCTCGCGTGAACCGTTGTGCAGCATCCGGTGACGCGTCATGTCCCTCGAGCCGGAAACAACTGGGCGCGAGTGGGCCGAACAGCAGAGCCCGCTGAAGTTCCGGCCACTTGTCGATGGACGGTTCCACACCGGCGGCCCGCGCGAACATGATCGCCGCCAGATTCATCCGCGTCTTCTGCGACTGTCCGCGTCGGGAGCGGTAGGCGGCCACAGCGTCCCGCTGCTCGGCGTCGGAGGGCATCGGGATGACACCGCCCCACGCGTAGGCGATCCACCGGGCCTGCAGTTCCAGCGGAACGAAATAGCCACCGGATTGATCCCACATCCCCACCAGGGCCAGCCCGGGCAGGTCGGGATGGAAGGTGTACCGGTCGGCGTCGATGTGCGCGTCGTCGAGGTCGAGAACCGCTCGTACCTCGTCGCTCAGACACGGGATGTCGACCCCGAAACCGGTGCCGAACAGGATGGTGTCGAACTCGTCGTGGGTTCCGTCGGCGAACGTCACCTCGCTCCCGTCGACCGACTCGATCCAGGGGCGCACCCCGATCCGCCCTTCGGCGACCAGGGGCAGGTACGTCTGGTTCAGGGTGACACCCGCGGCGAACAATGACGGGTCCGCGGGAGGAGCACCATATTGCTCGGGGCTCCCACCCGCCTCGACGACGATCTCGCGCAGCTGCCGGTCGATCTCGACAGGCGGCAGTGCGGCGGCGGCGAGGGCTCCGAACCGGGTGAAGATCCGGTGATCCGACGGGACCCCGGCGGCGAACTTCGGGAGCACATAGCGCTGGCGACGTTGGGTCACGACCACCGTCTCAGCACCGGAATGGGCGAGTTCGGCGGCGATCTCCAGCGCGCTGACGGCACATCCGGCCACCAGTACGCGCTTGCCGCGATGGTCGTCGGCGCCGCGGTAGTGGAAGGTCGACGACACCCCGCCCGATCCGGTGAACGCATCCAGGCCTCGGACCGGCGGTATGGCGGGCGCTCGGAACCGCCCGGTGGCGATGACCACCCGGTCGAAGATCTCCACCGTGCCTGCGTGCTCGACCCGCCAGGAGTCTCCCTCGCGATCCACGAGGTCGACGCGGGTGTGCAGTCGTATACGGGGTGTGATGTCGAAGGTGTCGGCTAACCGGCGCAAGTAGTCGAGGACGTCCTGATTCGACGGGAAGACGACGTCGCTGTCCGGGTCGAGGTCGCTGAACGCGGTGAGGACGCGGCTGGTGTTGGTGTGCATGGCCGGCCACACGCCGCTGGATCCCGGTCGCCCGGACCACTGGCCACCCAGCGTCGGCCCCGCCTCGAAAACCGTGACGTCGAATCCCTGCGCGAGCAGCCAACGGGCGACGATCACCCCGCCGGGTCCCGCCCCGATGACGGCGACGCTGTCACTCATCGACGTACTGTCCCACGCCGGATCGCGCCGTGGGCCCGATCTCACCGTCCGGGCGTGAGCCGATACACCAGGCCGGCTGTGTCGTCGGTGACGTACAGCGATCCGTCCGGACCGGGTATCGCGTCGACGCTTCTCTCCCAGCGCTTCCCGGCCGAGTTCTGGAAGCCGGTGGCCACCAGTCGCGCAGGACCGAGAGATCTCGTCGCGCTATCCCACGGCGTGTAGGCGACATACGGCTCGCGCGGCGGCTGGCGGTTCCACGAGCCGTGCGCGGTGACGATCGCACCATCGGCCAGAGAGGCGGGAAGTCGTGACCCCCGCGTGAACACGAACCCGACCGGGGCACTGTGCGCGGGCAGCCCGAGCATCGTCGTGCCGATACGCGAGCAGTCCAGGGCCTGCCCGTCGGAATTGAACTGCGGGTCGTTCACGTATCCCAGGTCGCGCAGGTCGGCCTTGCCGCGGGAGTCCGGCACGCACAGTGGCCATCCCATGTCCGTGCCGGGCGTGATGCGGGAGATCTGATCGTTGGGATGGTCGTTGATATAGGAACGCACCGCGGTGCCGAATCGGTCGCCGTCGCGGAACGGGTAGGGCTGGTTGTCGTCTTCGTTGATGGCGGTGAACACCGTTCCGTCGGGCGCCACGGACAGTCCCTCACCGTTGCGCACCCCGACGGCGAGTGTGGTGTTCCCGGTTCCGTCGAACCCGATCTGTGCGATGGTCGCGCGCACCGGGGTGGCGGTGCGGTCAGCGACGCTGCGGTTCGCCGTCGATCCCACGTTGTAGACGATGCGGTCGCCGTCGACGGCAACCATCTTGCTGTCGTGGCCGCCCGTGGGCAGATTGTCGATGACCACTCGACGGTCGGAGATGGCGCCGTTCGCGTATGTCCACGTCGTGACCCGCGAGTCCTCGCCCACGACGAGGATGTCGCGTCCGCCCTGGCGGGTCATGGCCACTCCTTGCGGATCGCTGAGCCCACTGGCCAACTGCGCGACGCGTGGCCCCCGGTCGCCGCTGCCCGGCGTGACGATCGACAGCGACCCACCCTTGCCGGTGGACACGATGAGCCGACCGTCAGGCGTCCACACCGCCATCCGGGCGTCGGGAACATCAGCCCACACCTGCGCGGTCCACCCCTTCGGGACGTTCAGCGACTTTCCTGACGCGGCACCGGCCTCGACACCGTTCACAGCGGTCAAACGGGTGG
The DNA here is from genome assembly GCF_001424365.1 of Williamsia sp. Leaf354. NCBI lineage: Bacteria > Bacillati > Actinomycetota > Actinomycetes > Mycobacteriales > Nocardiaceae > Williamsia > Williamsia sp. Leaf354. The sequence goes on along the minus strand of NZ_LMPL01000002.1, from coordinate 27,096 downwards.
AGACGAGCTGGTCGGCGCCGAGTCCGGCAGGCAGCGTGGAGGTCGACGGGGTGCCCGACGGACCGTCACCGGAGGAGCAGGCGACGAGTCCGGCGCACAGCACCGCGACCACCGGCACCAATCCGGGACGCATCCACCGCAGGGAGGGAGTCATTGCATCCACGGTAGGTCGGGTGTCCGGTGCCGACCACGTAGGTGAGCCACCCCTTCCCCGACGAACAGGTCAACACTTTCGTGCGTGACGACGGCAATGCGATCATCGCGGCCTCGGCGCGCGTTGGAATGGTGAACCGACACGAGGAGATCGCCATGACCACGACAATCACGACTGACGGCGGCACTGCCGCGGTGGACAGCTTCGCCGCCGACTGGGAGCAGTGGCACCACGCTCGCGAACAGGCCCTCGGAGCGCCCGGCGGATGGTTGTCGATCAATCGTCTGGAGTGGCTCGACACCGAGCCCGGTCGGTTTGACGGTCTGCCCGGGTCATGGTGGTACGAGGGGCCGGTTGCGCACCTCGCACCCGGCGACGACGAGACGTTCTCACCGCGCACGTTCGACCTGCACCCCACGGGTCCGGGTGAGGTCGTCGACGTCGACGGTCACCACATCGAGGTCGCCCGCCGCGGCGACGGGTACCTGATCCGCGTCCACGACAACTCCGCCCCGACGATTCGTGACTTCCGCGGTGTCCCTGCCTATCCCGCCGACCCGGCGTGGGCGATCGACGCCCGCTTCGAGCCCCACCCCGCGCCCGAGCCCGTCACCGTCGGGGCGGTCGCCGAGGGACTCGCGCACGTGTACGTCTCACCGGGAGTGCTGGTCCTCGAGCGCGACGGCGACGAACACCGACTGGTCGCGTTCAACGGCAAGGAAGGCGGCCTGAGCGTGCTCTTGACCGACGAGACGTCGGGAGTGACCACCTACGCAGCCAACCGCAGCCTCGCGATCGACGCGTCAGACGAGATCGTTCGCGATGGCGGAGACGTGATCCTCGACTTCAACCGTGCAGTCAATCTGCCCTGCGCCTTCATCGACTTCGCGACCTGCCCGCTTCCCCCGGCCGGCAACCACCTGCCCTTCGCGGTCGAAGCAGGCGAGAAAACGCCATACGGGCGCGGGTGAGAAGCAGGGAACGGGCGTCCAGTTCGTTGCCTTTCTGATCTCGGCAGAGCCGGGGCGCACTTACGCTGGCCCTCTCGATCGGACGCTTAGCGTAGTTGGATCCGTCGCATCTCACTGCGGCACGGGCACGCCACGCGTGAAATGAGACATGCCCGGCTCTGCCTGCCAAAGTTTCGCGGGCGGCATCGCCAGCCTCGTGAGGTGACGCTACCGCCGAAAAAGCTTCGGCTTGCTCGCCATGAGGTCCTGTATCCGCTCGCCCAAGCCGTAGAACTGGGTGGACTGGCATATCCACCTCGTGGGCTCTTTAGAGCCAGCTACCCGATTCAGCAGAGCGCACATTAGAAGTATTCGTCCACTCCTCATGAGAGTCGAAATCTCATAAGAGTCATAGGACACCAGCGGGTCGTGTTTCAGGGCGGTATATCGGTCCCAGAACAGACGCGCCCACTTACACTCGTCACCGCCGACGAACTCTCGGAATTCTGAACCGACGTGCATGGCCAGCAATTCGGCGTACCCCCTGTTCTTAACTTTGGTCCACTGCGGCCTCGAACCCGAATCCTTCTTGCATGCTCCGACCCAGTACTCAATAGCGACGGCGATGTTAATTAGCTCGACTTCAACAGTCGTCATACCGAACCGCCGGGCACTGGTCAGCGGCCCCACCGCGCGGGGATGCGTCTCAGCCAACAGCAGCCATCGCCGCACCCCCGGCGCCCCACCAATTGCTGCCAGGGAGAATGTTGGTCGCTCGGACTTCTCAGAAGCACGCTTAACCCCGTCTGGAAAGTCCATGAGGGATGTACTCCAAAGCGCGCCCTTGCTCGGCTCAACGCCCTTACGGTAGTGGGGAACCAGCGAACCGCCGACGCACGGGACGAATGCGTCGTAGGCCAGGCTGATTAGATCTTGAAAGGCAATCACCGGGCGGATGAGCTCGCGCCAAGTCCCGGGCCTAGATTTGGCGATAGTGAATGCAAGTGGAGTAGAGGCCGAAAACTGATCGAACTGTCGTTCGCTAGCTTCCCAAGTAACACCAATCTCGAGAGTCCGGCGGTCGCTGATCTTTGCAGAGATTGGAGTTACACGACGAATCGTGTAATTCACCGTGTCGACCCGGCCATCGGGCTGCTTGCCGTAGTCGATTTGAGCGGCCTTAGCCCCGCTCCACATGACAAGCCCATAGAAGTATGCGGTGATTGAAACAATTTTCGCACTGGCTACCTCGTTCGGGTCAACACCGACGACAAATCCTCGCGCAAGGTAGGAGCGAACAGAAATCTTGTTGCCCCCCATGACGCTGTTCTCGGGGACACCTCGAATATCGTAGGCAATCGTCCCGCCAACCTCAGTAGCGCCGTAAACGGCGTCTGGTATCGGAGTGACTCGCAGCTGTGGGAGTCCCTCGTCGGATCGTTTAATAGTCCGAATCGCGAGGTAGCCGTCTTGCTCCTCGGCATGGCCTTGCCACGAGGTGTCAGCGCGATTGTAAGTCGCGAGGTCTAGCCAAAAATGACCCATCGTTCCGCCGAGAGTCTCATCTACCTTCGTATCCACCGCTCAATCAAAGCATAGGGAACTTAGGTGTACTCACGAGATGGGCCGCCGTTCATCTACATGCCGGATGGTGCCACGCGTGTCACATCGCGACGTTTAGAAGTTATCTTCTCCCCGCGCGACCGTCGATTCCGAGATGGGCGGCGCCCGAGAACAAGTGGCAAGCTTGGGCAAACGTCACAATCATGGCGCACTCTCCGGATACAGTTTCTGGCATGGACCTGACGCCACAGATCACGTTGCGGAACTATCTGTTGGTCGCACTGCTCGAACTCGGCGGAACCGCACATAAACAACGCGTCCTCAAACATATGAACGAGCGGTTCGCAAACCGATTTACCACCGACGATTGGCTTCCTCAGGACTCAAACGGAGAAACCAAATGGGAGAACCAGACCGCATGGGAGCGCAACACGATGGTGGCGGAGGGGTTGCTGCAACCCTACGTTCGGGGTGTCACCACGCGAGGATACTGGACGCTCACCGACACAGGTCGCCGCGCTGCCCACACGGCAAAGCGGCGAGTATGAGATTTAGTTAAGCAGCAAGTCCGGCGTTCATTGGCATCAAGCCCGCGGCCAATTCTGACACAAAGGACAATGACCGGCACGTAAGCCCTCGGTCATGAAGTCGGGCTGACAGGATTTGAACCTGCGACCACTTGACCCCCAGTCAAGTGCGCTACCAAGCTGCGCCACAGCCCGTGGCTGCCCCGTGAGGGGCATCGCCGCTCCGCGAGGAGCAGCGTTGTACAGATTAGCCGACCGGCCCACGCGGGGGCCAATCGCCTCAGCCGTCTACTTGCGTCGCTCGCGCTTCTCCCGCACGCGCACGTTGATCCGCACCGGTGAGCCGTCGAAGCCGAACTGCTCACGCAGCTTGCGCTCCAGGAAGCGGCGGTAGCCAGCCTCGAGGAAACCGGTCGTGAACAGCACGAACGTCGGCGGACGGGTCGCCGCCTGGGTCGCAAACATGACCTTGGGCTGGCGACCGCCTCGAACGGGAGGCGGGGTACCCGCGATGATGTCCTTGAGCCAACCGTTGAGCTGACCGGTGGAGATGCGCTTGTCCCACGAGTCCAGCGCGGTGTCGAGCTGCGGAACGAGCTTCTGCACCGAACGACCCGTCGACGCAGAGATGTTGACCCGACGCGCCCAGGGCACCCGGGCCAGGTCGCGGTCGATCTCCTTGTCGAGCTGCAGGCGCCGGTCCTCGTCGACGAGGTCCCACTTGTTGAACGCGATCACCAGCGACCGGCCGGCCTCCACGATCATCGTCAGCACCCGCTGATCCTGCTCGGTGATGGGCTCCGATGCGTCGATCAGCAGCACCGCCACCTCTGCGGCGTCGATGGCCGCGCGCGTACGCAGCGAGGCGTAGTACTCATGGCCGCTGGCGGTGTTCACGCGCTTGCGCAAGCCGGCGGTGTCGACGAAGTTCCACAGTCGCCCACCGAGTTCCACCAGCTCGTCGACGGGGTCGACGGTGGTTCCGGCAACGTTGTCGACCACGGCCCGATCGGAGTCGGTCAACTTGTTCAGCAGCGAGCTCTTGCCCACGTTCGGCTTGCCGACCAACGCGACGCGGCGCGGACCGGCCGGCTGACCGAAGTCACGCGGCGTCTCGGGCAGCACCTCGAGGATGGCGTCGAGCAGATCGCCCGCTCCACGACCGTGCGCCGCCGACACCGACCGCGGCTCACCGAGGCCCAACGACCACAGCGCGGCGGCTTCGGATTCGACACGCTCGTCGTCGACCTTGTTCGCCGCCAACAGCACCGGCGTCTTCGAGCGGCGCAGCACGCGTGCGACGGCCTCGTCGGTCGCGGTGGCGCCGACGGTCGCGTCGACCACCAGCACCACGGCGTCGGCGGTGTTCATCGCGAACTCGGCCTGACGGGCGATCGCCTGACCCATGCCTTTCGCGTCGGGCTCCCAGCCGCCGGTGTCCTGCACCAGGAACCGTCGACCCGACCACACCGCGGCGTACGACACCCGGTCGCGCGTCACGCCGGGGATGTCCTCCACCACGGCCTCACGCCGACCGAGGATGCGGTTGACGAGCGTCGACTTGCCCACGTTCGGTCGTCCGACGATCGCGACGGTCGGCATGGCAACTGCGTCGCCACCTTCTCCGTCGTCGCCGAATTCACCGATCTGCCAATCGGCTTCGTCCGACCACACACCGTCGACGCCGCCGAGATCGAAATCCTGTTGGTCGGTCATGCGCGTGCTCCGATACGGTCGGTCGCCAACTCGACGAGGTGGTCGATCACCTGCTCGATGGTCATGTCACTGGTGTCGACGGTGATCGCGTCGTCGGCGGGACGCAGCGGCGACAGCGCGCGCGTCGAATCGAGGTGGTCGCGACGTTCCACCGCGGCCAGCACCTCGTCGAAGTCGCTGGGGCGTCCCTGCGAGAGGTTCTGGTCGTGACGTCGCTGTGCGCGGGCGGCCGCGCTCGCGGTGAGATAGATCTTCAGCTCGGCGTCGGGGAACACGACGGTGCCGATGTCGCGTCCCTCCACCACGGCGAACTCGCCGGCGACAATCTGGCGTTGCAGCGCAACCATCTTCTCGCGGACGGCGCCGACCGCCGACACCGAGGAGACCGCGGACGTCACCGCGTCGGTGCGGATCTCGCCCGAGACGTCCTCACCGGCGAGGGTGACCGCATGCGAATCGGGGTCGTTCGACAGCGTCATCTCGACGTCGGCGACGGAATCGGCGATGGCGTCGGGGTTCTCGAGATCGGCGTCGGCACGCAGGGCGGCCAGGGTCGCCACGCGATACATGGCGCCGGTGTCGAGGTAGCGGGCGCCGAGGCGGTCGGCGACACGACGCGACACACTCGACTTGCCGGTGCCGGCGGGTCCGTCGATCGTGATGATCGCAGGTGTCGCGGTCACATTCCCACCGCCTTGTACAGCGCGCCGACCTCGTCGCGTCCGAGCACCCGCAGGCTGCCCGGACGCTGGTTGCCGAGGTGCACGGCACCGATCTCGGTGCGCACGAGGTTGAGCACGGGGAACCCGACGTGGTCGAGCATGCGTCGCACGATCCGCTTACGCCCTTCATGCAGAACGAGTTTCACCAGAGCCTGGCCCTCGAGGATCTCCAGCACGGCGAAGCCGTCGACCGACACCGGGCCGTCGTCGAGTTCGACACCGGCCTTCAGGGTGCGTCCGAGGCCGCGGGGCGGGATGCCCTTGACCGTCGCGAGGTAGGTCTTCGGTACCTCGAAGGAGGGGTGCATGAGTCGGTGCGCGAGCTCGCCGTCGTTGGTGAGCAGCAGGAGCCCCTCGGTGTCGGCGTCGAGGCGACCGACGTGGAACAGACGCTGTCCGGCCATCACCCGTTCGGCGACCACATCGCCGACGCACGGCCGGTTCTGGTCGTCGGACATCGTCGACTGCCAGCCCTTCGGCTTGTTCAGCGCGAGGTACTGCAGGGTCTCGTCCATCACCACGCGGGCGCCGTCGACACGGACCACCGCGGTGGTCGGGTCGATCCGCATGCCCTGCTCGGTGACGATCTCGCCGTCGACGTCGACGCGACCGGCGGCGATCAGCTCCTCGGCGCCGCGGCGCGAGGCGACGCCGGCCTGCGCGAGCACCTTCTGCAGCCGCACGCCATCGGCGACGTAGTTGGCGCCGTCGCCCTCGGGCGTGACGTTCTGGATCTTGGCGGGCTTGGCGTTGTTGATGCGCTCCTGGCCGCGGCGCACGCTCGGCGCGGCGCCCTTCGCGACGTGGGCCGTTCCCTTGCGGTGCGGCTTCTTCGGCCGGCCCGGGGAGTTACCGGTACGCGCGGCGTTCGAGGTGGTCTTGCTTCGGTCCGGTCTGCCGTCTCGGCTAGCGGGTGTCATGTCTAATCCAGTTCTGAGGTGGTGAGGTCAATCCTCGAGTCTGCCTGCCGGGAGTCCATCTTGGCGAATCGGGGATCGTTGATGATCTCGTCGTCGATGTCGTCGATGATGTCGACATCGGGCAGCAGCGGCGCCAGATCGGGCAGCTCCGCGAGCGACGCGAGACCGAGTCGTTCGAGGAACAACTCGGTGGTGCCGTACATGGTTCCACTGGTCTCGGGGTCACTGCCGGCCTCGCGGATCAACCCACGGGCGAGCAGCGTGCGCATCACGCCGTCCACGTTCACGCCCCGTACCGCGCTCACCCGGGTGCGGGTGACCGGTTGGCGGTAGGCGATCACCGCGAGGGTCTCGAGCGCGGCGCGTGTCAGCTTCGACCGGACCCCGTCGAGGAGGAGTTTCTCCACGTAGGGGGCGTAATCGGTGCGTGTGTAGAGCCGCCAGCCATCGCCGGCGTACCGCAGGTCGATCCCGCTGGACCGCTCGGTGAGCTCCGCCTCGTAGGCCCGCAACGCCTCGGCCACACGCTCCTCGGGTTCGCCGACGGCGTTGGCCAGCGACTCGGTGGTCACCGGCGAGTCGACGACCAGCAGCATCGCCTCCAGCGCCGACCGCAGTTCGTCGTCGGCGAGGGCGTCGTGGTCGTCGTGGTCGTCGTGGTCGTCGAACAGCATGTCCTCGGTCATCGGTCTCTCATCCGTAGTCGTCCGCACTCGTCACGGTGATCTCCTCGGTGTCGCGTTCACCGGTCCACGACACGTGCAATGTGCCCAACGCCTCACTCTGTTCGAACTCGATGGCCCGTTGGCGGAACAGTTCCAGCAGCGCGAGGAACCGGGCGACCACCTCGAGACCGTTCGCGCACTCCGAGACCAGCGTCGAGAAGTTCACCCACTGCTTGGCGCCGGCGACCCGCAGGATCTCGGTCACCCGCACCACCTGCTCGGGCACCGACACCGCGTCCACGTCGTGCAGGTGCGACAGCCCGACACGCGGCACCGGCTTGGGCGCCATCGCCGTCGCCGCGACCTCGGCGAACTGTCGCGCGTCGACACCGAGGGTCACCTCCGGCAGCAGCTTCTCGTACCGCGCCTCCAACGACACCGCGCGCGGATAACGCTGCAGCGCGGCCGCTTCCAGCTCGGCGAACAGCGCGGCGACCTGCTTGTACGCGCGGTACTGCAGCAGCCGGGCGAAGAGGAGGTCGCGGGCCTCGAGCAACGCGAGGTCGTCGGGATCCTCCACCTCACCGCGCGGGAGGAGTCGCGCGGCCTTCAGATCGAGCAGGGTCGCCGCGACCACCAGGAACTGCGTGGTCTGATCGAGGTCGACGATCGACCCGATCTTCTTGGTGTAGGCGATGAAATCGTCGGTCACCGCGTGCAGCGCGACCTCGGTCACGTCGAGCCGACGGCGACTGATCAGGTCGAGCAACAGGTCGAACGGTCCGGAGAAGTTCGCCAGCGAAACGTTGAACACCGACGGATCGAACTCAGCGACCGCGTCTGTCGTGTCGACGGTGCCCGTAGCGCTCGCCGGGTCGTCGGTCATCACGATCGGCCGGTGCGGTGCAGCACCTCTCGTGCGAGCGCCCGGTACGCCTTCGCTCCCCCGGACTTCGGTGCCCACGAGGTGATCGGCTCGCCGGCGACACTGGTCTCGGGGAACCGCACGGTGCGGCTGATGACGGTGTCGTACACGCGCTCGCCGAACACCTCGACCACGCGCGCCATCACCTCCCGCGAGTGCAGGGTGCGTGCGTCGAACATGGTCATGAGGATGCCGCCGAGGCTCAGCCGCGGGTTCAGCCGGTCGCGCACCTTGTCGATGGTGTCGGTGAGCAGCGCGAGTCCGCGGAGGCTGAAGTACTCGCACTCCATCGGGATCAGCACGGTGTCGGCGCAGGCCAGCGCGTTCACGGTCAGCAGGCCGAGCGACGGCTGGCAGTCGATGAGCACGTAGTCGTAGCGGTCGAGGATCGGGTGCAGCGCCCGGCCGAGCGTGTGTTCGCGGCCCACTTCGTTGACGAGCTGGATCTCCGCGGCCGAGAGGTCGATGTTGCTGGGCAGCAGGTCGAGTCCGTCGACACGGGTCCGCATCAGGACGTCGTCGACCGACACCTGCGGCGGCACCAGCAGGTTGTGCACGGTGAGGTCGAGATCGTGGTGCGGGACCCCGAGCCCCGCCGACAGGGCGCCCTGCGGGTCGAGATCCACGAGCAGCACGCGGCGACCGTATTCGGCGAGCGCGGCACCGAGGTTGATCGTCGACGTGGTCTTGCCGACGCCGCCCTTCTGGTTGCACACCGCGATGACGATCGCGGGGCCGTGTCGGTCCAGGGGCTGGGGTTCGGGGACCTCGCGGGTGGCCCGCCCCGTGGGGCCGACACCCTCGGGTTCGGCCGAGACGTCGGCCTGCGCCGGTCCGCGCGACGGGGTGTCGATGGTGAAGCTGTACTGCTCGAGCGGAGCATCGCGCGACGGGGCACCCTGGGCCGGTGGCTGGGGCGTGGTCACGTTGTCGATGCTCCTGTCACGAAAATGGGTCGTCGATCGCAGATCAGCCTAGTGCGTCACGCCGTCGAGACGGCGACGCATCGCCGTCACCGGGCCCGCGGGTGTGCGGTTGCGTAGACCTCACGCATCGCCGACACGGTGACCAGCGTGTACACCTGCGTGGTCGTCACCGAGGCGTGTCCCAGCAGTTCCTGCACCACACGGACATCGGCGCCGCCGTCAAGCAGATGGGTGGCGAAGCTGTGGCGCAGCGTGTGCGGCGACACCGCCTTGTCGAGACCGGCGCGCTGCGCGGAGTCGGCGAGCACCTGCCACGCGCTCTGCCGCGAGAGCCGACCGCCGCGGGAGTTGAGGAACAACGCCGGGTTGAACTTCGAGACCAGCGCCGGCCGACCGCGCACCAGGTAGGCGTCGAGGGCCTCGAGCGCCGGTCCGCCCACGGGGACGAGGCGTTCCTTACCGCCCTTGCCGCGCAGCAACACCGCACCGGTCTCGGAGGTGACGTCCTCGATGTCGAGCGACACCGCCTCGGAGATCCGCGCCCCGCAGCTGTAGAGCAGTTCCATCAACGCCCGATCCCGCAGCGTGCGCGGTGTCTCCGAGGGGCCCGAGCCACCCGCGGCCTCGAGGATCGCGATCACCTCGTCGACCGGTAGTGATTTCGGCAGCCGTCGGGCCGCTTTCGGGGGACGCACGGCGTGCGCGACGTCGGTGGCCGCCATCGATTCGGCGACCGCGAACTTGTGCAGACCTCGTGTGGCCACGAGGGTGCGTGCGACCGAACTGTCGGCGAGTGGTTTCTCGTCGCGGTCGGGGTCGCCGCGGCGCAGCGCCACGAGGAATTCGCGCACGTCCTCCTCGGCGACGTCGCCGAGGTCGTCGATCTGTCGTGACACGAGGTACCGCTGATACCGCAGGAGGTCGCGGCCGTAGGAACTCAGCGTGTTCGGCGCGGCACCGCGTTCGACGGCGAGGTGATCGAGGTACCGCCGGATCTGGCCGCCCAGCGTCGTGTCGTCGAGTTCCATTGGCCCACGGTCATTTCCGCGCGGCGTGGCGACGATCGAGTGCCGTGGGCTGATCGACCCACGGCGAGTCGGGGTCGCGGAGGTCGGCGCCGGTGGCGCGGACGTGGGCCAGTGCGAGGATGCCGCACACGCTGGTGACGTTGACGACCTCACCGGCGAACACCATGGCCACGGCGTCGTCGAGCGGGATCCAGTCGATGTCCATGTCGGCTTCTTCGTCGTGCGCGTCGGGGCGGTCGACGGTGTGCAGCCCCTCGGCCACGAACACGCGCAGCGCCTCGTCGGTGAAACCCGGTGACGAGGCGACGTCGACGAGGGTGTGCCAGCGGTCGGCCTCGACGCCGACCTCCTCCATCAGTTCACGCCGTGCGGCCTCGACCGGTGATTCGTCGCCACCGGAGTCCATCAACCCGGCGGGGAGCTCGCGGAGTCGGCGCCGCACCGGGTGCCGATATTGGGTGACCGTGGCGATGGCACCGTCGTCGTTGCACGCGACGATGGCCACCGCGCCGTGGTGTTCGACGACCTCGCGTCGGGCGGTCCGATCGCCCGGCATCGTGAGCTCATCGACCCGTAGCGCGAGGATCGCGCCGTCGTAGACGGTCTCCGAACCGATGACGGTGAAGTCGAACGGCTCGCCGCCCGGAGACGACGCTGGGGTCACGCGCTCACCTCGGCGGCGCCGGACTCGGGTTCGGGATCGCGTGCGGTCTCCTCGTCCTCGCCGTGCACGTTCACCGGGAGCCGTTCGGCGGCCTTGTATTTGAGCGCTGCCACGACGAAAGCCGCGAACAGCGGGTGCGGACGTGTCGGTCGGCTCTTGAGCTCCGGGTGCGCCTGGGTGGCGACGAGGAAGGGGTGGATCTCCCGCGGGTACTCGACGAATTCGACGAGGAGCCCGTCGGGTGAGGTGCCCGAGAACCGGAGACCGGTGGTGGCGATCTGGTCGCGGTAGGTGTTGTTCACCTCGTAGCGGTGGCGATGGCGCTCGGACACCTCGGTGGTGCCGTAGGCGTTCGCGACGACCGAACCGCGTTCGAGCACAGCCGGATACGCGCCGAGACGCATGGTGCCGCCGAGATCGGCCTCACCCGCGACGGCCTGTTCCTGATCGGCCATCGTCGAGATCACCGGGTGGGTGGTGTCGGGGTCGAACTCCGCGGAACTGGCGTCGGTGAGGCCGGCCTCGCGGGCGGCCTCGATCACGATGCACTGCAGGCCCAGGCACAACCCGAGCAGCGGGATGCCGCGGCGGCGGGCGAAGCGGACCGCGCCGACCTTGCCCTCGATGCCGCGGATGCCGAAGCCGCCGGGGATGAGGATCGCATCGACATCGCCGAGATGTTGCTGTGCACCGGCGTCGGTGGCGCACTCGTCGGACTGCACCCAGCGGATCTCGACCTTGGCCCGCGCGGCGAACCCGCCGGCGCGGATGGCCTCGGTGACCGAGAGGTACGCGTCGGGCAGGTCGACGTACTTGCCGACGAGCGCGACGGTGACCGACTCGCGCGGCTCGTGCACCCGCTTGAGCAGTTCGCCCCAGATGGTCCAGTCGACGTCGCGGAACGGCAACCCCAGCTTGCGCACCACGTAGGCGTCGAGCTGTTCGCGGTGCAGCACCTTGGGGATGTCGTAGATCGACGGTGCGTCGGGGGTGGAGATGACGCCCTCGATGTCGACGTCACACATCAGCGCGATCTTGTTCTTGAGCGGCTCGGGGACCTCGCGGTCGCAGCGCAGGATCAGCGCGTCGGGCTGGATACCGATGTTGCGCAGCGCGGCCACCGAGTGCTGCGTCGGCTTGGTCTTCAACTCCCCCGACGGCGCGAGGTACGGCACCAGAGACACGTGCAGGAAGAAGACGTTGTCGCGCCCCACGTCGTGGCGGATCTGTCGTGCGGCCTCGATGAAGGGCTGCGATTCGATGTCGCCGACGGTGCCGCCGATCTCGGTGATCACCAGGTCGGGCTCGTTGCCGTCGGCGTCGGGAAGGCGCATCGCGAGGATGCGGTTCTTGATCTCGTCGGTGATGTGCGGGATCACCTGCACGGTGTCGCCGAGGTACTCGCCGCGGCGTTCCTTGGCGATGACGGTCGAATACACCTGTCCGGTGGTCACATTCGCGCTCTGCGACAGGTTCCGGTCGAGGAAGCGTTCGTAGTGGCCGACGTCGAGGTCGGTCTCGGCGCCGTCCTCGGTGACGAAGACCTCACCGTGCTGGAACGGGTTCATCGTCCCGGGGTCGACATTGAGGTACGGATCGAGCTTCTGCATGGTCACGCGGAGCCCGCGTGAGGTGAGAAGTTGTCCGAGGCTGGAGGCGGTCAGACCTTTGCCCAGCGAGGATGCGACACCTCCGGTGACGAAGATGTGCTTGGTGCCTGATGGTGCATGACGCAGTGGTCGCAACGCTTCTCCCGATTGGCCGGAGCGGGTCGGAAAACCTGCTCGCCTACGGGGCTTTACCGTAACACCTCCGGCGCCGGACGTACCGCCGGCGAGACCCCGGGGGTGTCACGGCCCCCGGGAACGGCCTCAGGTGGCCGGGGCGATCGCCGACGCGCCGGGACCCGAGCCGTACGCGCCCGGACGTCCACGCTGGGCATCGGCGAGTGCGAGAGCGGTCACGATGCGACCGGTGGATTGATCGACGTTGTCGACCGAGGCGACCACGCGGGACAGTGACGCGTCCGCGCGCAGCACCCCGATCGGCGACGATCCGTCGGCCGATCCGCTGCGTCCGGCCATCACGGTCCCGGATCCGCGTGCCCCGAACGAGGCCGCGAAACGGGCGATGAGCTGACCTCGTGCACCGGCGTTGTCACCGAGGGATCCACCGGTGACGACCACGGCGAGCTGCGCCGGGTTGACGGCGTTGTCGACGTAGGTGATGAACCCGCCCTGGCGCAGCGCCTGCAGTCCGGCGGAGATGTCGGTGTCCGACGGGCCACCGGGGGCGTCGACCTTGCGCTGCAGCAACAGACCCAGCAGGTCCCCGACCCGCCCACCGGAATCGGTCAGCTCGGTGCGCAACGACGCGCCGGACGGGATGGCCTGATCGATGATGCTGGTCAGCTTCTGCGCCGACGCGTCACCCACCAGTTCGTCGGTGAGCCCGATCTGGCCGGCGAACGTCGCCCCGGACTGGTTGAGGGAGGTCTTCACTGCCGCGATGTCGGCCTCGGCCGCACCGGGTGCGGTGACCACGAGGACCGAACGGTTCGCGAGGAGACCGCGCAGCAGGCGCGGCGAGATCGCGTCGTTGAACGAGTCGGCCGCGTTGACCTGAGCACTCAGGGTGTCGTTGTCGGAGCGGAGGGAGGACGACGAATCGTTCCCGGAGTCGATGCGATCGGCGACGAAGCCCGATCCGAGCACCACGCCGACGGCGAGCGCGAGGAAGACGGCGACGAGCGAGATCGCATGCTGGCGCAGCGAGATCACGAGCTATCGGTTCCAGGCGTCCCTGGCCCAGGCGTAGCCACGGTCCCATTCGGCCACGATCCAGTCGGCGATCTCGCCGCCGGTGTTGCTCATCACGAGTGCGACGATGATCGCGGCCAGCGCGGCGAGGACGAGCAGTGCGATCGCGGCACCGGAGACACGGCTGCGGTACAGCGTGGCAACGGCTTTCGCATCGACCAGCTTCGGTCCGACCTTGAGGCGGGTGAGGAACGTCGACGGGTTCGACTCGCGGCGGCTCCGGTCGAAGAAGTCGTCGAGTGACGCTGACGTGCCGACGGTGACGATGAGCGCCGCGCCGTGGAAGTCCGCGAGCAGCAGCGCGAGGTCGGCTGCCGAACCCGCGGCCGGGAAGGTCATCGCCCCGACACCGAGATCCTGGATCCGTTCGAGGCCGACGGCGTGGCCGTCGGGGTCGGCCGGGAGCACCACCTGCGCACCGCATTTGAGCGTCGCCGCCCGCATGGCCTCGGGGTCACCGACGATGAGGTCGGGTCGGTACCCGGCACGCATCAGCGTGTCGGCTCCACCGTCGACGCCGATGAGGACCGGCGCGTACTCCTTGATGAAGGGCTTGAGCTTCTTGAGGTCGAGCTCGTGCTCGGCGCCGTCGGCGACCACCACGACGTGTCGGTTCTTGAGGTCGACCTCGACGTCGGGCACACCGACACCGTCGATGAGCAGCGGCGACTCACTACGGATGAACTCGATCGTGTTGCCGGAGAACGCCTCCAGGTGGTCGACGAGACCCGACTTGGCCTCGATCATCAGCTTGGCGACCGCGCGCTCGTCGAGTTCGGTGCCGCGCGCCAGGCGGTTGCCGCCGACGTAGACGTTGCCCTCGTCGATGCGGATCTTGGATCCGTCCTTGATGCGGCGGAACACCTCCGGGCCCACGTCGTCGATGAGGGTGATCCCCGATGCCACGAGCACCTCGGGGCCGAGGTTGGGGTAGCGACCCGAGATCGACGGGGAGGCGTTGACGACGGCGGTCACGTCGGCCTCGACGAGACGGTCGGCGATCACGCGGTCGAGGTCGAGTTCGTCGAGGACGACGATGTCGCCGTGTCCGACGCGCTCGAGCAGGCGCGAGGTGTTCTTGTCGACCCTGGCGATCCCGCTGAATCCGGGCAGGGTGTCATCGGTGCGGGAGAGCAGGGCTGGCATCTTCATGACGCCCATGATCGGCCCGAGGGTGAACACGGGCACGGAGGCGCGCCGTAACATTCGCCACTTTTGTCACATCAGTAACAGGCGTCGACGGGGTCACCGGCCACGGATCAGGCCAGCGCCTTCTCCCGGTCGGCGGTGGCGAGCAGCTCCTCGGCATGCGCGCGGCCGGTGTGCGAATCGCCCAGTCCGGCGAGCATGCGCGCCAGTTCCGCGACACGACCCGAGTGGTCGAGGGTCTCGACCGAGCTGGTCACCGCACTCTTTCCGGTCGTCTTGCCGATGAGCAGGTGGTTGTCGGCGAACGCCGCCACCTGCGGCAGGTGGGTGACGACGATGACCTGGTGGCTGCGCGCCAGGGCGGCCAGGCGCTTGCCGATCTCCACCGCGGCGCGGCCGCCGACACCGGCGTCGACCTCGTCGAACACCATCGTCGACCCGCCGTCGGGCCCCGCGAGCACCACCTCGAGGGCGAGCATCACGCGCGAGAGTTCGCCACCCGATGCCGATTTCGCGATGGCGAGCGGCACCGCACCCGAATGCGCGGCGAGGGTGAACTCGACACGGTCGACTCCCCCGGACCCGGCGTGCAGTCGCGTCCCGTCGACGACGAGGCTGCGCGGGTCGCTCTCCCCCGACTCGTCGGGGGACACCGTGACCTCGAGCGTCGCGTCCTTCATGGCCAGCCCGCCGAGTTCGCGGCTCACCTTCGTCCCCAGCGAGCCCGCCGCCTTGGTCCGTGCGGCGGTCAGCGTCGCCGCGACACCGACCAGCGCGGTCGTCGCCTCCTGCGCCGCGGTCTCCAACGCCTCGATCGACACCGACGAGTCGTCGATCTCGGCGAGGCGGCTGCGCGCGGAATCGCGCCACGCCAGGACACCGTCGATGTCGGGAGCGTACTTGCGGATCAGGTTCTTCAGTTCGGACTGCCGGACGAGCACCTTCTCCAGTTCCGAGGCGTCGGCGGGGAGCCCGTGGAGGAATCCGGCGAGTTCCTCGCCGATGTCGCCGACCACCGACAACGCCTCCTCCACCCGCGGGAGCAGATCGCGCAGCGTGGGTTCGGACGTGGATCCCAGCAGGGTGCGGACCTGCCCGAGCAGGTCGATCGCGGCGGCCGCGTCGGCGTCGACGGCATCGCCGTCGAGATCGGCCTGACCGGTGATCGCGGCGTGTGCACCGGCGGCGACCGAGCGGACCTCCTCGAGATCGCCGAGACGGGTCACCAGTGCGGCCAGCTCGAGGTCTTCGCCGGGTGTCGGCTCGACGGCGTCGATCTCGTCGAGCGCGTACCGCAACCGGTCGGCCTCCTGTGCCAGCTCGCGGGAGTTGCGGCGACGCATCTCGAGCTGGTCGACGGCGTCGATCCATGTCTGCCGCGCCGCGCGATACGCGGTCAGCGCCTTCGCGACCGGCTTGCCGCCGAAGCGGTCGAGGGCGTCGCGCTGGTGGTCGGGTTTGAGCAGCCGCAGCTGGTCGTTCTGGCCGTGGATGGTCAGCAGGCTGGTGGTGAACGCACCGAGGGTCCCGACGGGGACCGAGCGTCCGCCCAGATGCGCCCGCGAGCGACCGTCGGCGCTCACCGACCGCGCCGCGATCACAGTGTCGTCCTCGTCGCGTTCGGCGCCGGCCGACTCGAGGATCTCGTCGACGCCGGTGAGCGACGGATCGACGCGGAACCGGCCCTCCACCGTGGCCCGGTCGGTGCCGGTGCGCACTCGGTCGCCGTCGCCGCGCACACCGGACAGGAGGTGCAGGCTGGTGACGACCATCGTCTTGCCCGCGCCGGTCTCGCCGGTGAGGACGGTGAAGCCGTCGTGGAATTCCGCGGCGGCGTCGGCGATGACACCGAGTCCGCTGATCGCTAGTTCTTCGAGCACGTCACACCTGCCTGCCCCGCCAGCCGGTGACGGGAAGATCGAATTTGGTGACCAGTCGGTCGGCGAACGGATCGGAATCGATCCGCACCCACTGCAATGGCCGCGCACCGCGCACCACCTCGATGCGCGCACCCGGGGGGACGTCGATGGTGCGCCGGCCGTCGCACGAGACAATGGCATGCTGCCGCGACCGTTCCACCTCGATGGCGATCACCGAGTTCGGGCTGGTGACCAGGGGACGGGTGAACAGTGCGTGGGCATTGCTGGGGACCACGAGGATGGCCTCGAGATCGGGCCACATGACCGGCCCGCCCGCGGAGAACGCGTACGCGGTGGAACCGGTGGGTGTGGAGACGAGGATCCCGTCGGCGCCGTAGGAGGCGACGGGGCGACCGTCGACCTCGGTGACCACCTCGAGAACACCCTGGTTGCCGGGGTTCTGGATGCTGGCCTCGTTCAGCGCCCAGGTGCGGGCGATGACGTCGTCGCCGTCGACGATGACCGACACGTCGAGCGTCATCCGCTCCTCGACGCGGTAGTCGCCGCGGATGAGCTGATCCATCACCGCGTCGACACGGTTGGCCTCGGCTTCGGCGAGGAATCCGATGCGGCCCAGATTGATCCCCAGCACCGGGACCGACGACGGGTAGGCCAGTTCGGCGGCGCGCAGGAAGGTTCCGTCACCGCCGAGGACGATGACGATCTCGCAGCCCGCCGCCGATTCCTCGTCGCCGCGGGTCACCTCGACATCGGCGCCGAAGCTCCGCAGCTCGGCCGGATCGACCGGGTGCACCGCGCGCGGATCGGATGCCTTGCCGCGGAACGAGCCCGCGATGTCGTGCTCGACGACGCGCATCCCGACACCGGCGTCGGCGCAGTGTCGGGCGATCGCCGCCATCGTCTCGGTGACGATCGCGCGGCCCGTGTGCGCGACGACGAGGAACTCGCGATCGGTCCCCACGCTTCGCGCCCCCACCTGTGTCACCGGGGTCCTTCCTCGATCGCCGTCGTGATGGCGGCGAATGTGTCGTCATCGATCTCACCGTGCGCTGAATCGACGTCTTCCCTATCGACGTCGGGGACCGGGTCGATGGTTCCATCCCGCCGCAACCACAAGAAGTATTCAACATTTCCCGACGGTCCCGGCAGCGGGCTGGCCACCGCGCCCACCGTACGCAGGCCCAGCGCGAGCGCGCGGGCCGCGACCCCACACACCGCGTCGCGGCGCAGGCCCGGATCCCGCACCACACCACCGGATCCCACCCGCTCGCGACCCACCTCGAACTGCGGCTTCACCATCGGCACCACATCGCCGCCCGGTGCGACGCACGCCGCGAACGCCGGTAACACCAGGCGCAGCGAGATGAACGACAGATCAGCGACCACGAGGTCGACCGGTCCCCCGATCGCCTCGGCGTCGAGATGACGGACGTTGACCCGGTCCCGGACATCGACCCGGTCGTCGGTCTGCAGGCGCCACACGAGCTGGCCGTACCCGACGTCGGCGGCGACCACCTCCCGCGCACCCCGGCGCAACAGGACGTCGGTGAACCCGCCGGTCGACGCGCCGGCGTCGAGGGCACGACGACCCTCGACGGACAGACCGTCGGGCGCGAACGCGTCGAGCGCACCGATCAACTTGTGTGCCCCGCGCGACGCCCACTTCTCGGTGTCGTTCTCCGACACCACGATCGGCGTGTCACGGCCGACGTTGGTGGCCGGTTTACCCGCCGCGACACCGTTGACCGCGACGTGGCCCGCGACGATCAGATCACGCGCCTCCTCGCGCGAACGGGCCAGTCCCCGCCGCACCAGTTCGGCGTCGAGGCGTGCCCGCGGCGCCATCAGCGGTCACACACGGTCGAGCTGCTCGAGGGCCGTGGTGAGCACGTCATGAGCCTGTTCGAGGAGTTCGGCCTGAGCGGACAGAGGTGTCAGATCGACCGGACCGTCGTGCGCATCGTGATCGGACGCCGCGCGACGGACCTCGTCGACACGGTCGAGGAGGTCGGCGACCCCGCGCACGACGGCGTCGGGGTCGACCCGGGACGTCTCGGCGGACGCCGCGGTGGCGCCGAAGCGGCCGGGCATCTGTGCGGGCGACGGATGGCTCATCGCTTCGAGACGCTATCGGAGTCGACGCCGTATCGCTTCAGGGCCGCGGCCGTGGTGTCGTCGTCGACGACGAACGTCACCTCGCGTGCCGACTCCGGGAGCCCGGCCGCATACGCCGCATGCAGCACCGCGGCCGGCAGGGCGTCGGGATCGCCATCGGTGCCGGCGATGCGGATGACCGCGTCGTCGACGGAGACCGTCCATCCGTCGACGGGTCCGACCGCGCTCGACCCGGCCGGGCGCGTCAACGCGCTCAGGTCACCGCCGATGTGGGTGGGGCGTTGATCGGGCGCGGCGCACACGGCGTCGGCGAGGGACGCCACACCGGTGAGGACGAGGAGGCTGTCGGCGCCGACGGCGGCGGCACCGGCGATGTCGGTGTCGAGGCGGTCACCGACGACCAGCGGGTGCTGCGACCCGCTGCGGGCGATGGCGTCGCGCATCAGCGGCTCGGCCGGTTTGCCGGCGACGAGTGGTGTCGCGCCGGTCGCGTGGGCGACTGCGGCCACCATCGAGCCGTTGCCGATCATGAAGCCCCGCTCCGACGGCAGGGTCGGGTCGATGTTGCAGGCGATCCAGAGCGCGCCGTCGGCGATGGCGAGCACGGCCTCCGACAACTGCGCCCAGCCGGTGTCGGGCGAGTGTCCCTGGACCACGGCCTGCGGCCGGTCGGCGGCGCTGCGCGTCACGCCGATGCCCACCTCACGGATCTCCTGGGCGAGGCCGTCGGTACCGACGACCAGTGCCCGCGACCCGGGCTCGAGGTGCTCCGCCAGAAGGGCCGCGGCGCTCTGCGCGCTGGTGACGACCTGATCGGCCTGCGCGGTGAAGCCCAGCGACGTCAGGTGGTCGGCGACCTCGGGGGCGCGGCGGCTGGCGTTGTTGGTCACGAAGTAGGCGGGCGCGGTCACCTGCGCCAACGCCTCCTGCGCACCGTCGATCGCCTCGCCCCCGGCGAACAGCGTCCCGTCGAGATCGCAGAGGATCGCGTCGTACCCGTCGGCCAGGGTGTCGCCCGCGGCGTCGCCGGTCACGTCGGTCTCCTCGTTCGGTGTCGGCGTGGCCGCCGCGGTGGGTTCGGGCTCGGTGGGTTCGGGCTCGGTGATCACGGGTTCGGTGACCACGAGTTCTGCGACAGCGGGCTCGGGCGCGGCGGCCACAGGCTCGGAGTCGACGGGCGCGGGGGCCACAGGCTCGGGGGCAACAGGCTCGGGGATCTCGACGGGCTGCGTCTGGAGGAGTTCACCCTCGTTGTCGTCCTCGTCGCCGAAGTGCTCGGCGAATCCCTCGGGGTCGGTGAGCTCCATGAGGCGCAGCTCGGCGTCGGTGACATCGTCGACGTCGGCGGCCGCGGCGTTCATGAACCAGGTGACGGCGTCGTCGGTGCGTCCCGCGGCGTGCAGCGCGGTGGCGTAGGCGTAGAACAGGCGCGCCGGTCCGGTGCCGGTCTGCGACGGGTCGAGTCCCGCGGCCTGCAGGGTCACCACGGCCTTGTCGAAGTCGCCGAGGTCGATACGCGCGCCGGACTCGACGATCTTCATCTCGGTCGCCTCGTCCCCGGTCAGGGCACGGCCCTCGTCGCTGCGGGCGATGTCGATGGCGCGGTCCGGACGGCCCAGTCCCCGTTCGCAATCGGCCATCAGCGGCAGCAGCGTGGTCCCGCCGGACATACGCCGCGCGGCACGGAGTTCCGAGAGCGCCTCGGTCCACTCGTTGGCGTTGTAGGCCGCGATGCCTGCGGTCTCGCGGACCACCGCGATGCGACCGGCTCGCCGCCGGGCGGCTCGCGCATGTTCGAGAGCGAGCGCGGGATCCTCGTCGAGCAGTCGCGAGGTCATCACCAGGTGGCGCGCGACGGCGTCGGCATTGGTGCGGTCGAGGGTCAGGAGGTCCCGGCGGACCTCTCCGTCGAGATCCTGCGGCACCACGTCGTCCGGGATGGACGGCTCGGGTGGCCGGTTCGCGGATCCGGTGCCACGGCGTGGGCCGTCGTCGCGGCGACGATGGTCGGTGGCTCGAGAGCCCCGCTGTTCACGATCGGTCATTGTTGTCCTTCGGATCCACGCTGTGAAGTTTGTGGCGTAAGCATATCGTCTCGTTGTATGCACCCCATTCGGCACAGGGAACCCTCCGCCGCGTACCCCACAGCGTGAGGTTCCCGACGCCGACGTTCCGAGGTCGCCCCCTCGACGACCACATCGACGACGCCCTCGCCGCGGTCGGACTCGACGACCGGACCGACAAGCCGGTCCGCGGGAGCGGCCTGACCGCCCGCGTCGGCCTCCTGCTCGGCATCGCGTTCACCGTCTGCTTCGTCACCGGCCTGATCAGCCACTGGATCCAGCACCCGCCGGGGTGGTTCTACTGGCCCGCCAACCCGCCATGGCTCTACCGCGTCACGCAGGGACTGCACGTGATCAGCGGGGTCGTGGCGATACCTCTGCTGCTGGTGAAGCTCGGCGTGGTGTACCCGAAGTTGTTCGCGCGCCCGCGGATCGGGTCACCGGTGCGTCTGCTCGAACGATTGTCGATCGCGGTGCTGGTGGCCGCGGGCATCTTCCAGCTGTTCACCGGGCTGATGAACACCGCGCAGTGGTATCCGTGGAAGTTCTTCTTCACCACCACCCACTACGCGATGGCGTGGGTCGCCATCGGCGCGTTGACCGTCCACATCGCGGTGAAGCTGCCGATCATCCGGACCGCCCTCGGCGAACCCCTCGACGCCGACACCTCGACCGATGAGGCAGCCGAGGCCGCCCCCTCACACCGTGGTGTCCTCACCCGCCGAACCGTCCTGCGCGGTACCTGGGCGATCGCCGCCCTGACGGCAGTGGCGTACGCGGGGCAGTCCGTCCCGTTCCTGCGCTGGGCCGCGTTCCTCGCGCCGAGATCGGGCGAGGGTCCGCAGGGCGTGCCGATCAATCGCACCGCGCAGGCCGCGGGGATCACCGACCGGATACGCGGCGCCGACTACCGCCTCATGCTCGCCGTCGGCGGTCGCGAGACGCCGATGTCGCTCGAGGCGCTGCGGTCGTTGCCGCAGACGACCCGCGACCTGCCTATCGCGTGCGTGGAGGGGTGGAGCGCCTCGGGCACCTGGCGCGGTGTGCGCCTACGGGATCTGCTCGCGACGGTCGACGACCGACGGGGACGGGACGCCCGCGTCGTGTCGTTCGATCGCGGCCTCTACGGGGTCACCATGCTGCCCGCGAACTTCGTCGACGACGACGACACCCTCATCGCCCTCGAACTCAACGGCGAGGTCCTCAGTCTCGACCACGGGTATCCGTGCCGACTCATCGCACCGAACCGGCCCGGTGTGCTGCAGACGAAATGGCTGTCGCGGATCGAGGTCCTGTGACCACCGCGATCCGGCTGGTACTCGCCGTCGCCGGCGTCGGGATGGCCGCGTACGGGGTGTCGCTGCTGTGGGACGTACAGACCGCCGACCAGATCTCGCTGCTCATCTGGCTCGCCGCGGGCCTCATCGCGCACGACGCGATCCTTGCGCCGGTCTACACGATGTTCGGTCACGCCGGTCGGCGCCTGCTGCCCTCGACGGTGTGGGCGCCGGTGCTGGTCGCCGGTGCGGCCACGCTGATCCTGGTGTTGCTGTCGCTGCCGGTTCTCGCCCCGCGCCCGGCCGACAAGACACCCGACAACGCGACCATCCTCGATCGCCCCTACGGCCTGGGCCTGGGGATCGTCGTCGCGGTCATCTGGGTGCTGGCGGCGGCGGTCGCGATCCGCAACCACCGCTCACTGCGCAGCCATCCGGCGTCAGGCGACCCGGGCCCGACAGACCGCGGGCGCGACCGAGTGCGGTAGCAGACGCGCGGTGTCGAGCGGCAGCATCAGCTGCACGTCGGCGTCGTCGAGGAAGCGATACGGGTTGCCGACGATGACGCCCGCCAATTGCCTACGCAAGCGCGACATCTCGGCGCGCACGGTGATCACGCGCGACTCGTCGCCGAACAGATCGTTCGCCATCTGTGCCGCGGTGCGGCCGGCCCGGTGTCGTGCGAGGAGATACAGGATCTCGGCGTGCCGTGGAGTGGGGGCGTTCGTCCATCCGCCGAGCGCGGTGTCGACGCGCACCGACGGTGCGCTGCCGTCGCGCAGATCGACCACCACCGTCGTCGGGACGTCGGAGGCGGCGCCGGCGTCGGCCCCCACGCGAACGAGCCATCCGCCGGGAAGGGGCTCCATGTCACACGACCCCAGCGACGGGAGCCACACACGCCCCGGTCGCAGGTCGTCGGGCAGTAGGATCCGGTTCCGGTCGGCCACCGATTCCACGGCGGCCACCCACCCGTGGGCGTCGACCGCCAGAGCCCGACCGGCGAGACGCGCCAGCATCGGGGCCGCGACGGACCGCAGCCGATCGAGCGTGCGGCGGTGCAGTTCCCGCAGATGCGACTCCGCCAGACGGGCGACCGCGTCGACCAGCGCGACGGTGGTCGGGTGGATCGTCGCCGCCGGCCCGCTCACGTCGACGACCCCGATGACCTCGTTCGTGCGGGCGTCGCGGATCGGTGCACCGGCGCACGTCCACGTGTGGTGACTGCGGACGAAGTGCTCGGCGGAGAACACCTGCAGCGCCCGCCCCGACGCCAGGGCGGTCCCGATGGCATTGGTCCCGACCGCGCCCTCGGCCCAGTCGGCGCCCTCGACGAACCCGAGCCGATCGGCGTTGGTGAGAACGCGGTTCGAGCCACTCCGCCACAGGACCCGACCGCCGCGATCGGCGATGACGAGGATGTTGTCGCCGTCGGTGATCACCGATTCGAGACCGCGGGCGAGATCGTCGACCACGTCGGCCAGGCCCGACTCCTGTCGACGGAGTTCGAGGTCGCCCACCGTCACCGACGGGCTCGTCCGGTTCATCCGATCGGGATCGGCGCCCTGCGCCAGGAGTCGAGTCCACGAGTCGTCGATGACCTCACGGGGCCGGGCCGGTGCCTTGTCCCCCGACATCGTCGCGTCGTAGACCTCGGTGAGGAGTTCTGCGTAGCGGCGTGGGTCGTCGCCCGCGTAGAGCGCGGGCTCGGGGGTCTCGGAACGGGTCATGATGGCACCAGTGTGCGCCTCGTCACACCGACGGGCAACGACACGCTCACCGCGTCGGGTCGACGAGGACCTTCATCTTCGTCCCCGCGTGCAACGCCTCGAAGCCCTGATCGACGACGTCCTCGATGGAGATGGAACTGACCCACCCGGTGGTGTCGTAGCCGCCCGACGCCATCAGGGCGATCACGGCCTCGAAGTCAGCGCCGGTGTAGCAGAGGGATCCTTGGATGCGCGCCTCCTTCATCACGAGATCGATCAACGGTGTCGTCAGCGGTTTCTCGTAGATCGCGACGCTCACCATGGGCTTGCGGGCGCCGACGCACGCGAGCGCCGATTCGATCGCGGGTGCTACCCCAGCCGCGTCGTAGACGGCGTCGACACCGCGGCCGTTTGTGGCGTCGGCGACGAGGGCGGGGACGTCGACCGCGGTGGGGTCGAGTGTTGTCGCCCCCAGCGCCTCGATGGCGGCCCGTCGCGTCGCCGATGGCTCGACCACGCGGATGTCCTCGAGGCCTTTGCCCCGCAGTGCGAACCACAACCCGATGCCGATGGGGCCGGCGCCGTAGATCATCGCCGTGTCCCCGTCGCCCACGTCACCGAGCGTCGCGGCGTGGTGGGCAACGGCCATCGGTTCGACGAGCGCTCCGAGTTCGAACGACACCGAGTCCGGCAGTCGGTGCAGCATGTCGGTCGGGACCACGGTGTACTCGGCCATGCCGCCGTCGGACATCAGCCCGTGGAAGCCGATCTGTGCGCAGACGTTGTAGGTGCCGGCCGAACACGGTCCGCAGTGGCCGCATCGGTACAGCGGTTCGATCGCCACACGGTCGCCCTCGGCGTACCCGGTGACACCCTTGCCGACCGCGGAGATCGTGCCCGCGAACTCGTGGCCGAGGATCAGGGGCAGCTCGGCGCCGGTCAGGGGATGCGGTGATGTCGGGATGAAGATCGGGCCGGCGTAGTACTCGTGCAGGTCGGTGCCGCAGATGCCGTTGTACGCGACGGCGATGGTGACCTGCCCCGGTCCGGGATCGGGTACCGGCACGTCGTCGATCGCGACCTTGTTGGGTCCGTGGTAGATGGCTGCTCGCATGGCTGGCTGCTTTCGTCCCGGCGCGGCATCGTCGCCCACCGATGCAGACCTGTCTATGTGACGGGCCACGTCGGCCGCCAGGGTTGCAACGCGCTGCAACCCTGGCGCCGGGACACCCACTGCGTGTGTTGTGGATCACAGCGCGGAGTCTTCGACGGTGAAGGCCCGGCGATCGACGACAGGGAGTCACATGACGCAGACCATCGAACCCACCGACCTCGCGGAGGCGTCCGCCGACGGCGCCGCGGCACCCGGGATCGACGATGCTCAACAGCGGATGGATCGCTGGCTGGCCGAGTTCGAGGCCGCGCTCGCGGTACGCGACATCGATCGCGTCGTCTCGGGATTCGTGACCGACTGCTTCTGGCGGGATCTGGTCGCGATGACCTGGAACCTGACGACGATGGAGGGCCACGAACAGCTGGCCGACATGCTCGAGGCCCGGTTACCGGAGGCCGATCCGAGCGGGTTCGTGACCGCGGAGCCCGCCACCGCCGACGGCGATGTGGTGTCGGCGTTCATCGAGTTCGAGACGGCCACCGGTCGCGGGAAGGGGCACCTTCGCCTACGACGCGGGGAGGACGGTGTCGACCGCGGGTGGACGTTACTCACCACGTTGCGTGAGCTGAAAGGCTTCGAGGAACCCCAGGGCGACCGACGCGTCAAGGGCGCCGTCCACGGACAGTCCGAGGACACGCGTTCGTGGGCGGAGCGGCGTGCGGACGAGGAGCGCGAGCTCGGATACACCGTGGATCCGTACACGCTCATCATCGGCGGCGGCCAGGGCGGGATCGCGCTCGGCGCCCGTATGCGGCAGATGGGTGTGCCGTCGATCGTGGTGGACAAGCACGAGCGCCCCGGAGATCAGTGGCGCAACCGCTACAAGTCGCTTTGCCTGCACGATCCGGTCTGGTACGACCATCTCCCCTACCTGCCGTTCCCCGAGAACTGGCCGGTGTTCGCGCCCAAGGACAAGATCGGCGAGTGGCTCGAGTTCTACACACGCGTGATGGAGGTGCCGTACTGGAACTCGACCACATGTCTCTCGGCGCAGTTCGACGAGAAGGACGGCCGCTGGACCGTCGAACTCGATCGCGACGGCGAGAAGGTGACGGTGCACCCCACCCACCTGGTGCTCGCCACCGGCATGTCGGGAAAGCCCAACGTCCCCGACTTCCCCGGTCAGGACGTGTTCGCCGGCGATCAGCACCACTCGAGCGCCCATCCCGGGCCCGACGCCTATGTCGGCAAGAAGGCCGTGGTCATCGGATCGAACAACTCCGCGCACGACATCTGCAAGGCGCTCGTCGAGAACGGCGTCGACGTGACGATGGTGCAGCGCTCGTCGACACACATCGTCAAGTCAGAGTCGCTGATGGATCTCGGTCTCGGTGATCTCTACTCCGAGCGGGCGCTGGCTTCCGGCATGACCACGGAAAAGGCGGACCTGACGTTCGCGTCACTGCCGTACCGGATCATGCACGAGTTCCAGATCCCCGTATACGACGCGATCCGGGAGCGTGACAAGGACTTCTACGACCGCCTCGAGGCTGCCGGCTTCGATCATGACTGGGGTGACGACGGTTCCGGCC
Organism: Williamsia sp. Leaf354; assembly: GCF_001424365.1. Lineage (NCBI taxonomy): Bacteria > Bacillati > Actinomycetota > Actinomycetes > Mycobacteriales > Nocardiaceae > Williamsia > Williamsia sp. Leaf354. The sequence goes on along the minus strand of NZ_LMPL01000002.1, from coordinate 618 downwards.
TGTTCATGAAGTACCTGCGGCGGGGATCGGGCTATTACATCGACGTCGGTGCCGCGGAGCTCGTCGCCGACGGCACCATCAAGCTCGCCCACGGCAACGTCGATCACCTCACCGAGAACACTGTGGTGCTGTCGGACGGGACGGAGTTGCCGGCCGACGTGGTCGTCTACGCGACCGGATACGGATCGATGAACGGTTGGGCCGCAGATCTCATCGGCCAGGACGTCGCCGACAAGGTCGGAAAAGTGTGGGGCCTGGGCTCGGAGACCACCAAGGATCCGGGACCGTGGGAGGGCGAACAGCGCAACATGTGGAAGCCCACTCAGCAGCAGAACCTGTGGTTCCACGGCGGCAACCTGCACCAGTCGCGGCACTACTCGCTGTATCTCGCGTTGCAGTTGAAAGCGCGCTACGAGGGCATCCCGACCCCGGTCTACAAGCTGCAGGAAGTGCACCATCTGAGCTGAGGTCCAGACAGCACAAAACCCCTGTGACCAGTGGTCACAGGGGTTTTGTGAAGTTGTGTTCGGCGGTGTCCTACTCTCCCACACTGATTAGGGTGCAGTACCATTGGCGCTGGAGGGCTTAGCTTCCGGGTTCGGAATGGGGCCGGGCGTT